>NZ_VJMG01000069.1 GCF_007004135.1 Affinirhizobium straminoryzae | reverse complement strand
ACCCCAGTAATAGGGCTCGCGCTGCAGCAGGCAGAGCGAGCCCTATTACTGGGGTGTGCCGATTGCGCTCGGCGCCTTTGCAACCGCAGCCTTTCGCCTGCCGCCGGCGCTGACCCGCCTGCTGATCGGCGTGGTCGGCGTGATGATGCTGATTGCCGCCGGCATGGGCGTCTATCATTCCGGCGTCGAATGGGGCTTCTGGCCAGGTCCGACCACGTGCTCAACCTCTGCCGCCACGGCCACCACCAGCGCACAGAACCTGCTGGAAGACTTGAACACCGTGCACGGCCCCTCCTGCACGGTCGCGGCCCTGCGCATCCTCGGTCTGTCGCTTGCCGGCTGGAATGTCGTCGCGGCCCTCATCCTCGCCGCCATCGCCTTTCGCGGCGTATTCGCAAAGCGCAGCTGAGCGATAAGGCCACGTCCTATCCGGCCGGTGTGTGAGAACGGCGGGGCCTTTCCGCGCGAGAGGACCGGTGCGGATGGCTCCGGTACGCAAGACAGAGGCAGCCGCACGTCACGACGAGCGCTCTGCAAATTAATGGCGGCACTGGAAGGGCATCAGGGCTGAAGCTCGGTATCCCAGTAGAGATAGTCCATCCAGCTTTCATGCAGATAGTTCGGGGGGAAAAGCCGCCCGTTGTTGTGCAGGTCCTGCACCGTGGGCTGGTAGGGCGTCTGGGCGGGGTGCATGCCGGCCTGCTTGGGAAGCTTGCTGCCTTTTCTGAGATTGCAGGGGGAGCAGGCGGCCACCACGTTTTCCCAGGTCGTATGGCCGCCATGGGCGCGGGGGATCACGTGGTCGAAGGTCAGATCCTCGTGCGAACCGCAGTACTGGCACTCGAACTTGTCGCGGAGGAAGACGTTGAAGCGGGTGAAGGCGGGGTTTCTCGTGGGCTGTACGTAGGTCTTTAAACTGACGACGCTCGGTAATCGCATCGAGAAGGTGGGAGACGATACGGACTGGTCATACTCGGCAATGATATTCACACGGTCGAGGAAGACTGCCTTGATCGCGTCCTGCCAGGACCAGAGCGACAAGGGGTAATAACTCAGCGGCCGGTAGTCAGCGTTCAACACGAGCGCCGGCAGGGCCTGCGGGGAGACTGCAATCGTCAACGGACGCTCCTCACCGATTCGGCTTCTGTCTTTCTATATTAGGACCGTTGTTACAGGAATGTGAAGCCCCCCTGACGACGCAGCGTGCGCCGCAGGCCATCACGTCATCGGGATGGCGTCGCGCCGCAACACGCGGGCATAATAGGCCCAGAACAAACGGGCAGCCACGGAGCGCCAGGGCTGCCAGGAGAGGGAAAGCTCGGAAACCTCCGGCACCGATGGCCGCACTTCCATTGAAAGCGCATGGCCGACCGCGGCCCTCAGCGCCACGTCACCGGCCGGAAACACATCCGCCGCGCCAAGGCAGAACATCAGATAGACCTCCGCCGTCCAGGGGCCGACGCCGGGCAGCGCCACGAGCCGGGCCCTCGCCTCCTCCGGCACAAGCGAGGACAGCACGTCGAGATCGAACCGGCTTTCAACGAGCGCCGCCGCCAGCCCCTCGATCGCCCTCGCCTTCGCCCGCGACAGCCCGAAACCCGCCACGACCTCCGGGGAATGGCCGAGGTAGACGGCAGGCGTCATCGCGCCGGCTGCCTGGATGCGGCTCCAGATCGCCGAGGCGGCCGCCTTCGAGACCATCTGTGATACAATGATTTCGCAAAGACCCGCAAAGCCCGGCGGCGACAGGCGCAGCGGTATCGGCCCTGCCGCCGCAATCACCGTCGACAGACGGTCATCCAGCCGGGCGAGCGCGGCAAGCCCTTCCTCGATCTCCGCCATGCCGCGTATCTGAACCATCGCCAATCCTTCCGATTCGTGGCACAAGAAACCATGCACGCCGTCGACCGTCAAAAGCCCGTCTTCCGTTTCGCGCCAAGCCCGAACGGGTTCCTGCATCTGGGCCATGCGCTGTCCGCCCTGATCAACCAGGATATGGCCGAGCGCGCCGGGGGGCGCCTGCTGCTGCGCATCGAGGATATCGACCAGACCCGCTGCCGGCCCGAATTCGTCCACGAGATCTTTCGCGATCTCGCCTGGCTAGGTCTCGAATGGGAGGAGCCGGTGCGCCACCAGTCGAACCATGTCGAGGCGTATCAGGCAGCGCTCAGCAAGCTGGAGGCGCTGGACCTGCTCTACCCGGCCTTCCTGACGCGCGGCGAGGTGAAGGCGCGCGTGGCGGCGTCCGAAGCTGCCGGCAGGCCATGGCCGCGCGATCCGGACGGTGCGCCGCTCTACCCGCCGGATGACCGCAACCGCAGCCCGGCCGAGCGCACGCAGCTTCTGGACGGCGGCCTGCGGCATGCCATCCGCCTCGACATGGCAAAGGCGCTTGCGCTGGTCGGCCAATCGCTCGAATCGCCCCTCACATGGCAAGAGGACGGCGACGGAGAGACCGGCACCATCCCTGCCGATCCGGCGGCCTGGGGCGATGTCATTCTCTCGCGCTCGGATGCCCCCTCCAGCTATCATCTCTCGGTGGTGGTGGACGATGCCGCGCAAGGGGTGACGCATGTGGTGCGCGGGCTGGACCTGTTCCACGCCACCGCCGTCCACCGCCTGCTGCAGGTGCTGCTCGGTCTGCCGCAACCGCTCTATCACCACCACCGGCTGGTGCCGGGTCACGACGGCCGCAAACTTTCGAAAAGCGAGGGTGCGACGGGGCTGGCGACGCTGCGCGCCGCCGGTGCCTCACCGGCGGATATTCGCGCGATGCTGGGGTTCTGAAACCGTTTTCTGCTTTGCCTGCTCCGCCCGGCCATGCTTCGCCAGCGCGTGGGAAACTTTTGGCAGAACGCGGTACTTCATCAGCGCCGTGTTCACCTCGGCGCCGAGAATGAAGATCACGCCGACCATGTAGAGAAAGACCAGCACGATCATCACCGAGGCAAGCCCGGCATAGGTGGCGGCATAATTGGCGAAGGTTGCGAGGTAGGAGGCGAAGGCGAACGCAAAACCGCCCCAGCACAGCAGCGTCAGCACGATGCCCGGCAGCACATCCACCACCCGGCGGCGGCCGGCCGGCAACCATTTGTGGCAGATGATGAGGCCGAGAAACAGCACGATGATCGTACCGACCACGCCGAAATTGGCGATGCTGCTGAGTTCGTCGCTGAGCCAGGGCAGGCGGGAGCCTGCAAAGCGGATGGCAATCGGCAACGCCACCAGCACGATGCTGATCGCCGCGAAGATCGCGACCGCCGCGATCACATAGCCGAGGCTCGCCAGGCGCGTCACATACCAGGCACGGTCTTCCGCCACCCGGTAGGCGCGGTTCAGCGAAATGCGCAGTGCCTCCACCCCGTTCGAGGCGAAATAGGCCGCCGCCAGCACGGAAATCGTCAAAAGCCCACCGCGCGGAATTTCGAGCACGCGCCGCACTTCGTTGGCCAGCGGCTGGGCAATGTCGGAGGGCCAGGTGTCGAACAGCAGATGGACGGCGGTATCGGAAAAACTGTTGGCGCCGAGAAAGCCCGCCAGCGCCGTGCCGAAGATCAGGAAGGGAAACAGGGCGAGTAGCCCCGACAGCGCCACGTGGCTTGCCAGCGCCCAGCCGTCATCCTCGTTGAAATGACAATAGGCGTCGTAAAACACCTTGAAGGCCATCCGGAACGGGCGGTGCGGCGGTGTGCTCTCTGCCAAGGGGAACTCCGTTGTCACTCGGGCTCAAATATGGGAAAGGCAAAGTCATTGTACAGGAGGGGGGACATGACGGATCGCAAAACGATCATCATCACCGGCTGCTCGTCGGGCATAGGCGCCCACTGCGCACGGGCCCTCTCGCGCGATGGCTGGCGCGTCTTCGCCACCGTGCGCAAGCCGGAGGACCTGGCAAGCCTTGAGGCGGATGGCATCGAAGCCCTGCTGATGGATTATACCCGGCAGGACACGATCGACGCGCTGGTGACCGAGGTGAGTGCCCGCACCGGCGGGCGCATCGATGCGCTGTTCAACAATGGCGCCTATGGCCAGCCGGGCGCAGTCGAAGACCTGTCGACCGACGTGCTGCGCCACCAGTTCGAGACCAACGTGTTCGGCTGGCATGAACTGACACGGCAGGTGATCCCGCTGATGCGGGCAAGAGGACAAGGCCGCATCGTGCAGTGCTCGTCCATTCTGGGCCTCGTGCCCTATCGCTATCGCGGCGCCTACAATGCCTCCAAGCACGCGATCGAAGGCCTGAGCGTCACGCTGCGGATGGAACTCGACGGCTCCGGCATCTTCGTCAGCCTGATCGAGCCGGGGCCGATCGCGACGCGCTTCACCGCCAATGCCCTGGCGGCGATCCGCGGCCATATCGATCTGGAAGGCTCGGCCCATGCGGAGGAATATCGCCGCCAGCTGGCCCGGCTGGAGGGCACGGGGCCGGTCAACAAGCACAAGCTCGGGCCGGAAGCGGTCTATACGGTGCTGACGCATGCCTTGACCGCACCACGCCCAAGGCCACATTATCTCGTTACCAAGCCTGCCAAACAGGGGGTTCTGCTGAAACGGCTGCTGCCGGCCGATCTGTTCTACCGGCTGCTGCGTAAGCTGGACTGAAAATCAGAAAAAGGCGCTTCCATGTCCAGCTTCACCACCCTTCTGGCCCTGATCGTGATGGGTCTCGTGGTCCTTGTCCTGATCCGCGGCCTGTTCAACATGCTGCAGGGCAAGGATGCCAACAAATCCAACAAGCTGATGCAGCTGCGCGTGATGCTGCAGGCAATCGCCATCGCGCTCATCATGCTGACGCTCTGGCTGACGGGCGGAGGTCGCTGAGATGGTGAAGCTCAACAAGATCTATACCCGGACAGGCGATGACGGCACGACGGGTCTGGTCACCGGCCCGCGGCGCCTGAAGCACGATCTGCGCGTCGATGCCTATGGCACGGTGGACGAAACCAATTCCGCCATCGGCATTGCCCGGCTGCATACCGGCACAATGCCGGACCTCGACGCCATGCTGTTTCGCATCCAGAACGATCTCTTCGATCTCGGCGCCGACCTTGCCACGCCGGAGACAGGCGAAAAGGTCAGCTGGGAGCCGCTGCGCATCGTGCAGTCCCAAGTCGACCGGCTGGAAGGCGAGATCGACACGCTGAACGCCGGCCTCGATCCGCTGACCTCCTTCATCCTGCCCGGTGGCTCGGCGGCCGCCGCCTATCTGCATCTCGCCCGCACCGTCTCGCGCCGGGCAGAACGCCTGATGGTGGAACTGTCGAAGATCGAGGGCGAAATCGTCGGGGCCCCGGCGCTCAAATACATCAACCGTCTCTCGGATTTCCTCTTCGTCGCCTCCCGTTACGTCAATGAGGGCGGCAAGGCCGACATTCTCTGGGTGCCGGGCAAGAACCGTTAGGCGCACGGCCCGGATCCCGTTGTTGAGGAGAGGCTGATGTTCATTCCGCTTTACGACGTCAACCGGCTGAAGCGGATCCGACTGCAATACGTGACCATCGCGCTGATGGCGATCAACATCGCCATCTGGCTCCTTCTGTCCCGCCTGCCGGCGGGGATCGGTGACGTCATCGTGATCACCGGCGGCTTCATTCCAGCAGTCCTGTTCGAGCATGCGCTGCTGCCGCCGACGCTCGATTTCCTGCCAAAGGAAGCGAGCATTGTCACCTATGCCTTCCTGCACCTGGATGTATGGCACCTCGGCAGCAATCTCCTGTTCCTGTGGGTGTTCGGCGACAATGTGGAAGATGCGCTCGGCCATGGCCGCTTCGCACTGTTCTATCTCCTGTGCGCAGCCGCCGGCGCGCTGTTCCACGGCTTCGTCCATCCGCTCTCCGAGGGGCCGCTGATCGGGGCCTCCGGCGCCATTTCGGGCGTGGTCGCCGCCTATCTTCTGCTGCATCCGCGGGTCCGGTTGTGGACGCTGGTCTTCTTCCGTATCCCGCTGCCGCTGCCCGCATTCGTGCCGCTTCTTCTGTGGATCGGCCAGCAGGTGGCGATGCTGCTCGTTGACCGGCAAGGCATGGTCTCCTGGGGTGCGCATGTCGGCGGCATCCTGGCGGGTCTCGTGCTGGTGGTCATCCTGCGCCAGCCGGGGGTGCCGCTGCTGGACCGCGAGATCGTGGCGCCGCGGGCGCTGGAGCGTCGGGACGACTGATTCGCCACCGCTCGCCTGCGGCCGTCCTGCGCTTTGTCAGGAATGGGGGCATGACCAAATGACACCGGTGCGACGCCGAAAACCTTTTGTATTCGGTTCAAAAATGCGTATCCATGTCGCCCATTGACAATCAGCGGCGCGGGAGAGGCCGCATTTTCCCAATTGGTTCGATCTGAGGAAGGAAGTCATGAAAATCCTGGTGCCTGTAAAGCGGGTGGTTGATTACAACGTGAAGATCCGCGTCAAGGCGGACGGCACGGGCGTTGAACTCGCCAACGTGAAGATGTCGATGAACCCGTTCGACGAAATCTCCGTTGAAGAGGCGCTTCGGCTGAAGGAAGCCGGCAAGGCAACGGAAATCGTCGTGGTCTCCATCGGCCCGGCCAAGGCGGAGGAAACCATCCGTACCGCGCTTGCCATGGGCGCAGACCGTGGCATCCTGATCGAGACCGACGAGACGGTCGAGCCGCTGGCCGTCGCCAAGCTCCTGAAGGGCGTGGTCGAGGCGGAAAATCCGGGCCTCGTCATCCTCGGCAAGCAGGCAATCGACGACGACTCGAACCAGACCGGCCAGATGCTGGCAGCCCTGCTGAAATGGGGTCAGGCCACCTTCGCGTCCAAGCTCGAGATCGGCGAAGGCGCCGCCAAGGTAACCCGCGAAGTGGACGGTGGCCTGCAGACCATCGCGGTCAAGCTTCCGGCAATCGTCACCACGGACCTGCGCCTCAACGAGCCGCGTTATGCCTCTCTGCCCAACATCATGAAGGCCAAGAAGAAGCCCCTCGACAAAAAGTCGCCGGCCGAGTTCGGCGTCGATCTTTCGCCGCGCCTCAAGGTGCTGAAGACCGAAGAGCCGGGCGGTCGCAAGGCCGGGGTGAAGGTCGGCTCCGTGGCCGAACTGGTCGAAAAGCTGAAGACCGAAGCAGGCGTCCTCTAAGGGAACGACAGGGAGAACACGACAATGGCCATTCTTCTTCTCGCAGAACATGACGGCGCAAGCGTTTCCGACCAGACCGGCAAGGCCCTGACGGCCGCGACCCAGATCGGCGGCGAGGTGCATGTGCTGGTCGCCGGTTCCGGCGCCCAAGGCGCGGCCGATGCGGCCGCAAAACTTTCGGGCGTCTCCAAGGTGCTGCTCGCCGACGACGCCGCTTATGCCAACAGTCTGGCGGAACCGCTGGCGGACCTGATCGTCTCGCTCTCCGGCGCCTATGACGTCATCATCGCGGCGGCAACCGCCACCGCCAAGAACGTTATGCCGCGCGTCGCCGCCCTGCTCGACGTGATGCAGGTCTCGGAAATCATCGAGGTCGTCTCGGCCGACACTTATCGGCGTCCGATCTATGCCGGCAACGCGATCCAGACGGTACAGTCCACCGACGCCAAGAAGGTGATCACCGTGCGCACCGCCGCCTTCCAGGGCGCCGGCGAAGGCGGTTCGGCTGCCGTCGAAACCGTTTCGGCGGCCGGCAATGCCGGTCTTTCCAGCTTCGTGGAAGATGCGCTCTCCTCATCCGACCGTCCGGAACTGACCTCGGCGAAGATCATCGTCTCCGGCGGCCGCGCGCTCGGCTCCTCGGAAAAATTCCGCGAAGTGATCCTGCCGCTCGCCGACAAGCTCGGCGCGGCCGTCGGCGCCTCGCGCGCAGCCGTCGATGCGGGCTATGCGCCCAATGACTGGCAGGTCGGCCAGACCGGCAAGGTGGTCGCCCCCGCTCTCTACATCGCCTGCGGCATTTCCGGCGCCATCCAGCACCTCGCCGGCATGAAGGATTCCAAGGTGATCGTCGCGATCAACAAGGACGAGGAAGCGCCGATCTTCCAGGTGGCCGATTACGGCCTGGTGGGCGATCTCTTCCAGATCATCCCGGAGCTGGAAAAGGCGCTCTGAGCCTTCGTCCGACTGGCGTCACGCAAACACAAAGGCCGCGCCCCTGCCGGGAACGCGGCCTTTGTCATCTTATCTGCCTTTCGCCACGGACGAGGCGATCAGAATTCTTCCCAGCTCTGGCTGGATGAGCCCGCGGATGGCGGCGCGGCGGAAGATTTCGAGAAGCCGGCGGCCACCTTGCCGAGCAGCGCACGGGCGGGAGAGGCCACCTGACGGCTGGTGTCGCTGGCTGGCTTCACCGGGGCGAAGCGACCACTGGCGGCAGGGGCACGCTGCGGCGGCACCGAAACCGGCAGCGGTTCGTCGCGTCCGAACGACGCGAAACCCTGCGATGGCGGCTGCCCTTCGGCAAAGCGGAAACGCGCCACGAGGCCGGAGAGATCCTGCGCATTGCGCGTCAGCTTCTCCATGTCGTGATTGGTGCGCTCGGCCATCTGCGAGTTCTGCTGGGTGGTGTTCTCCATCTGGCGGATGGCGGTGGAGATTTCCCGGACGCTTTCCGACTGCTCGCCGGCAGCCTCGGCAATCAAGGCGATCTGTTCGTTGATCTGCGTGACCTGCCCGGCAATCTCGCCGAGCGCCGAACCGGTGTTCTGCACGAGATCGACACCCGTTTTCACCGCGTCGCTGGACTTGCCGATCAGTTCCTTGATCTCGCGCGCCGCCGTCGCCGAACGCTGGGCGAGTTCGCGCACTTCCTGCGCAACGACGGCAAAGCCCTTGCCGGCCTCCCCCGCACGCGCCGCTTCCACGCCGGCATTCAGCGCCAGAAGATTGGTCTGGAAGGCGATCTCGTCGATCACATTGATGATCTGGCTGATTTCCTGCGAGGCATGCTCGATGCGGCTCATCGCCTCGACCGCGGAACTGACGATCGCGCCCGACCGGTCGGTCGACGTCTTCGTCTCCGCTGCCATGGAGCGGGCATTGGTGGCGCGTTCGGTCGACACGCGGATCGCCTCCATGATCTGGCTGATGACGGCGGAGGTTTCCTCGATCGCCGCCGCCTGCTGCTCGGAGCGGCGCGACAGGTCATTGGTCGCCGCCGTCATGCCGCTGGCCGTGTCATTGATAGAGGCGGTACTGCCGGAAACCTGCTGCATGGTGCTGGCAAGGTTGCGGATCGAATCGTTGAAATCGGTGCGCAGCCGGTCGAGCCCTTCCATGAAAGGCGTGTCGATGGTGGTGCCGAGATCGCCGGCCGCAAGCCGCCGCAGACCTGCGCCCAGCACCTCGACCGTATGCTGCAGCCGCTGTGTCTCTTCGGCACGCGCCGTCTCACGCGCCAGACGCTCGCTTTCGGATAGCTGCCGGTCGCGTTCCGCCTCGCTCTGCAGGCGCATCTTTTCGAGCGCCGCATCGCGGAACACCGCAACGGAGCGCACCATGTCGCCGATTTCATCCTTGCGCTGCTCGCCGGTCAGCGCGATGCCGGTATCGCCACCGGCAAGGCGCGTCATCGCCTGCACCAGATCATGGATCGGACGGGTGATGCCGCGGGAAACGAGAACGGCAGCGATGACGGCCAGCACCAGAATGCCGATGGCAAGACCGATGATCGTGTTGCGCAGGCCGACAAGGCTGGCCAGCGCCTCGTCCTCCGCCATGACGGCGGCAACGGCCCAGTTGTGACCTCCGAACGAGAGTGGTGAGGCGGCGAGATAGTTGATGGTGTTGCGATAGCCCTGCTGCACGCCGCTGGCCTCTGAACCGCCAAGCGCGCTCTTGATGGCCGGCGCCTCGATCCGCTGGAGAAGCGCATCCTTCTCCGATGTCAGCGGCGAGTCCGTGATCACCATGCCGGCGGCGTTGACCAGCAGCGTCTCGCCTGTCTGACCGAGCCCGGTACGGTTGGCGAACATCGAATTCAGCCGGCCGGCGGGCACGGCCACCACGATGACACCCACCTTCACGTCTCCCATGAAAAGCGGCTGAGCCAGGAAGATGGTGGCCTGCTTCTGCGGGCCGTAGAGCACGTAATCGGACATGGCGAAGAGATCGCGGTCCTCGCTTTCGGCCACCTTGCGGAAGACCTCTGCCAACGCGCTATCCTTGAGGTCCGGGTCGGCGAGGTTCGCACCGAATTCGCCGTTCTTCTGGACGGTATACAGGATCGTGCCCTTGGCCTCGATCAGGAAGATGTCGGAATAGCCGTAGCGCTTCAGCGAGGCGCGCAGCACCGGATGGTAGAGATTGTGATTGCTGTCATAGGTATCGACGCGGGCGCTGTCGTAATCGGCGCGCTGTCCCGGCGGGCTCGGATTGTTGGTGATATAGCGCTCGGTCAGCGTCGCCTTCGGATTGTCGCCCAGATAGCGCCAGTCGCGCCGGAATTTCTGCAGGGCCTCGCCCGTGGTTGCCACACCCGCCAGCGCCCGCAGATTGGTCAGCATATTCTCGAAATAGAGCTTGGCCTCGTTACGACGACCATCGGCGGTCGCCTCCAGCTTTTCCATGGCCTGCTCACGCAACACGCGGCCGCTTTCCATCAGACCGGCAAAACTTGCGGCACCGATGGAGAGAAGGGTCACGATCGTCACGAAAACCGGCAGTTTTCTTGCAATGCGCATCGATTCCGGGCTCCAGGCAATTGGCATCCGCGGCAAATGCCAGGCACGGTTTCTCCGCGCCGCGGCTTGCCGTGAGGCAGATGCTGCCGACACACGCTTAAGATAACGCTAAAATGAAAGGGCTATATGTCCCAAACTCTTGCCTCAGCCGCGACAGAATGGATTAAGGACTGGAAAAACAGACTGGCGGGCATTATCACTCTTGAGGGAAGTGCGAGCCCTTGACGGGCGGTTTTCTTCGCACCGCACACAGAAGCACGCAACGTGCCGGTGTGGCTCCAGAGTTCCAGCGGAAACAGGGCGCTATGATCACACATCTCGGAATTGTCGGGGCAGGTCAGATGGGCTGCGGTATCGCGCATGTCAGCGCGCAGGCCGGCTATCGGGTCACCCTTTACGATCTCTCCAGCGAACGCATCGAGGCAGGGCTTGCCACCATCAACGGCAATCTCGCCCGGCAGGTCAGCAATGGCAAGCTGACGGACGAGGAGCGGCGCGAAGCGCTGTCGCGCATTTCCGGCAGCACCGACATCAACGACCTCGCCCCGGCCGACCTGGTGATCGAGGCGGCGACCGAAGACGAAAGCGTCAAGCGCAAGATCTTCAGCAAGCTGTGCCCGGTTCTGAAGCCGGAAGCGATCCTTGCCACCAACACCTCCTCGCTGTCGATCACCCGTCTTGCCGCCGCGACCGACCGGCCGGAGCAGTTCATGGGCATTCACTTCATGAATCCCGTGCCGGTGATGAAGCTGGTGGAACTGGTGCGCGGCATCGCCACCGACGACACCACCTTCCGCGCCGCCAAGGACTTCGTGGGCAAGCTCGACAAGACCGTGACGGTTGCCGAGGATTTCCCGGCCTTCATCGTCAACCGCATCCTGCTGCCGATGATCAACGAAGCGATCTACACGCTCTATGAGGGCGTCGGCTCCGTCGAGGCGATCGACACCGCCATGAAGCTCGGCGCCAACCACCCGATGGGCCCGCTGCAACTCGCCGACTTCATCGGCCTCGATACCTGTCTGTCGATCATGCAGGTGCTGCATGATGGTCTGGCCGACAGCAAGTATCGCCCCTGTCCGCTGCTGGTGAAGTATGTCGAGGCCGGCTGGCTGGGCCGCAAGTCGGGCCGCGGCTTCTATGATTACCGCGGCGACGTGCCGGTTCCGACCCGCTGACTCCGAAGACTGAAGGACGGTTTCGGCGCCTCAGAGTGCCGAAACCCTGTCGATCAGGCTCTTCGCCTGCTCGCTGTCCCAGGCGGCAGGACCGTTCATCGACCCGATCAGGCAGCCTTGCCGGTTGATGACCAGGGTCACCGGCAGGCCGAAGGCAAGCCCCTCCTTCTTCAGCGCATTGAAGACGCCCATCGAACTGTCGCGGTAATAGGCGAGATGGTGCACGCCGGTCTCATCAAGGAAGGCCTTCGGCTTCTCGTCGCCGCCGGTATCGATATTGATGGCCACCACCTCGAAACGGTCGCCGCCCTTCTGTTCCTGCAGGCGGTTCAGCGCCGGCATTTCCTCGCGGCAGGGGCCGCACCAGGTGGCCCAGAGGTTGAGAAGCACCGTCTTGCCCTCGAAGCTCGCAAGCTTGAGCGCGCCACCGTCCGGGCCCTTGAAGGTAAGAGCCTGCAAGCGGCGGGGCTCCGCCGTGGCCGTCAGCGCGGCAATCTCGCCCTTCGCCAGCTCCGAAACGGTCTTTGCCTGCTGCACGGCGCCTGCACACGCCGTATCGGCCGTTGCGGCGGCATTGCCAGACAGGGCCGGCATCACGTATACCGCCACGGCGCCGGCCAGAAGTCCGGCAAAGGCAGCAATCAGGATCAGGCGGACGGACGGCAGACCCAGCGGTCTCTTGTTCGGCATATCAAACTCCAGGACGGGCACTCATGGCAGACGGCACGAAGGATCAGGCTTCCTCCAACCAGATGTGGGGCGGGCGCTTTGCCTCGGGACCGGACGCCATCATGGAGGAGATAAATGCCTCCATCGGTTTCGACAAGAAGCTCTATGCCCAGGATATCCGCGGCTCGATCGCGCATGCCACAATGCTCGCCAAGCAAGGCATCATTTCGGTCGAAGATAAAGACAAGATCGTCGAAGGGCTGAACACAATCCTGTCAGAGATCCGCGACGGCAGATTCGAGTTCTCCCGCAAGCTCGAAGACATCCACATGAACATCGAGGCGAGGCTCGCAGCGCTGATCGGCCCCGCTGCCGGCCGCCTGCACACCGCCCGCTCGCGCAACGACCAGGTCGCGCTCGACTTCCGCCTCTGGGTAAAGGAAGAGCTGGCCAAGACCGAAGCCATGCTGACAGACCTGATCGCCGCCTTGCTGGACAAGGCCGAACAGCATGCGGACAGCGTGATGCCGGGCTTCACTCACCTGCAGACCGCCCAGCCGGTCACTTTCGGCCATCATTGCATGGCCTATGTCGAGATGTTCGGCCGCGACCGGGCGCGCGTGCGCCACGCCATCGACCATCTGGACGAAAGCCCGATCGGCGCAGCGGCACTTGCCGGCACCGGCTTTGGCATCGACCGCCACATGACGGCGACCGCGCTCGGCTTCCGCGAACCGACCCGCAACTCGATCGACACCGTCTCCGACCGCGATTTCGCGCTGGAATTCCTCTCGGTTGCCGCGATCTGCGCCGTGCACCTGTCGCGCTTTGCCGAAGAGATCGTCATCTGGTCGACGCCGCAGTTCGGTTTCATCCGCCTGTCGGATGCGTTTTCAACCGGCTCCTCGATCATGCCACAGAAGAAGAACCCGGATGCCGCCGAACTGGTGCGCGCCAAGACCGGCCGCATCAACGGTTCGCTGGTGGCGCTGCTGACGGTCATGAAGGGCCTGCCGCTCGCCTATTCCAAGGACATGCAGGAAGACAAGGAGCAGGTCTTCGATGCAGCGGAGAACCTTGAACTGGCGCTTGCCGCCATGGCCGGCATGGTGCGCGACATGACGGTGCGCACCGACCGCATGCGGGCTGCCGCCGGTTCCGGCTATTCCACGGCCACCGACCTTGCCGACTGGCTGGTGCGCGAGGCGGGGCTTCCCTTCCGCGATGCCCATCACGTCACCGGCCGCGCCGTGGCGATGGCGGAAGGCAAGGGCTGCGAGCTTGCCGATCTCTCGCTCGCCGACCTGCAATCGATCCATGCCGCGATCACCGACAAGGTGTTCGACGTGCTGTCCGTCGATGCCTCGGTTGCCAGCCGCGTGAGCTTCGGCGGCACCGCTCCCTCGGAAGTGCGCAAACAGATCGCATGGTGGCGCGGCCGCAACTGATCCATCACGAGAATTGACTGCACAAGCGGGCGGAACTTCGCTATGAACGGGCTCCGCCCGCCTGCGCCACAGGCCGTTGACAAAGGAACAGGAATGTCGAACCAGCGCCATCTCGCCCGTATCGCGATCGTGCTCTGCATGGCAGGCGTCGCCGTCACCGGCTGCGGCCGCAAGGGGAATCTGGACAAGCCGAGCACGCCCGTCGAGCAGCAGAACATCCGCAAGAGCGGCGAGCAGAAAAAGCAGCCGGTTGCGGAAAAGCCTTTCCTTCTCGACCCGCTTCTCTGATCGCGAGCCTTCGCCGTGAACCATTTCCATTATATCGACGGCGTGCTGCACGCCGAAAACGTTGCCATTCCTGAGATTGCAAAGGCGGTCGGAACGCCCTTCTACTGCTATTCCACCGCAACACTGGAGCGGCATTACCGCGTCTTCTCCGAGGCCTTCGGGGATGTGGACGCCATGGTCTGCTACGCGATGAAGGCGAATTCCAACCAGGCGGTGCTGAAGACGCTCGGCCGGCTGGGAGCCGGCGTGGATGTGGTCTCCGGCGGCGAACTGCGGCGGGCGCTGGCCGCCGGCATTCCCGCCAACCGCATCATGTTCTCCGGCGTCGGCAAGACACCGGCCGAAATGGATCTGGCGCTGGAAGCGGGCATCTACTGCTTCAACGTCGAGTCCGAACCGGAGCTGGAAATCCTGAACCTGCGCGCCCTCAAGCTCGGCCGCAAGGCGCATGTCTCCTTCCGCATCAATCCGGACGTGGACGCGCGCACGCATGCCAAGATCTCGACCGGCAAGAAGGAAAACAAGTTCGGCATTTCCTACGAGCGCGCCCGCGCCGTCTATGCCCATGCCGCGACGCTTGACGGCATCACGGTCAGCGGCATCGACATGCATATCGGCAGCCAGATCACCGAGCTGCAGCCCTTCGAGGATGCCTTCCGGCTGCTGCGCGAACTGGTGGAAACGCTGCGCGGCGATGGCCACCGCATCGATCACGTCGATATCGGCGGCGGCCTTGGCATTCCCTACAAGGACGACAACAATCCGCCGCCGCTGCCGGATGCCTATGCCGGCATCGTCAAGGCGCAATTGAAGAGTCTGAACTGCAGGATCGTCACCGAACCCGGCCGCCTGATCGTCGGCAATGCGGGCATTCTGGTGACCGAAGTGCTCTACGTGAAAGATGCCGGCGACAAGACCTTCGTGATCGTCGACGGCGCGATGAACGATCTCATCCGCCCGACGCTTTACGAAGCCTATCACGGCATCCGCCCGGTCATCATGCCGTCCGACGAAACGCCCCGCATCAAGGCCGATGTGGTGGGTCCCGTCTGTGAAACCGGCGATTACCTGGCGCTTGACCGTGACCTGGCGCGCCCGAAGGCCGGCGATCTCTTCGCCGTCGGCTCGGCCGGTGCCTATGGCGCGGTGCAGGCCGGCACCTACAATTCGCGCCTGCTGGTGCCGGAAGTGCTGGTGCGCGGCAGCGAGTTCCACGTGGTGCGTCCGCGCGGCAGCTACGAGGACCTGATCGGCCTCGATTCCGTGCCGGCATGGCTCGGCTAGAACGCGCATCGCGTTCACATTTCAGCGAAACGGCAAGAAAGCGGGGGCATTTCTCCGCAGCACCCTCGTCTTCGCCACAAACGCTGGTATCCTCTCACCAGCGGGTTCGCGCTTTGCGGTGCCCGACGTCGGTTGACGCCGCCACGCACAGGAGACGGACCGCATGAGCCGCAACAGGATGAGCTTCACCCGGAAAGGCGCCTTCGAAGCGCACCCGGATCTCGCGCGCCGCGTTGCTGCCAAGCGCGCGGTGGCACGTTTCGTTCTGTTCTGCGAACGGCTGGCCCCGCTCCTTCTGGCTCCGCTCAGTGTGGTTGCCCTGTTTCTCGCCACCGGCTGGTTCGGGCTGTTCCGGCACATGCCGGAAATCCTGCGCTGGGTCGTCTTCGGCCTGTTCATCTTTGCCTTCCTGAGCGCGCTTCTGCCGTTCGGGCGCCTGCGCTGGCCGGCCGCCAGCGACGCCGATCGGTTGCTGGAGGCGCGCAACCACCTGCCGCACCAGCCGGTGGCCGTGCAAGAGGACGAACCCGCCTTCGAGACGCCCTTTGCCCGGGCGCTGTGGAAAGAACACCAGCTTCGAATGGCGCGGCGCATCGCAGCGCTTGATGCCGGTTTGCCGCAACCCGATATCGCCCGCCACGACCGCCACGGCCTGCGTGCCCTGCCTGCCCTGTTGCTTGTTGCGGCCTTTGCCTATTCCTTTTCCAATGGCGGCGGCAGCCCGATGGATGTGTTTGCACCGTCGCTGCCGGCCGCAAAGGTCAATCCGGACCTGCGCGTCGATGCCTGGCTGACACCGCCCGCCTATACCGGTCGCGCGCCGATTTTCCTGACCGGGCGCGAGGCGCCGGTGACCGGCAGCGTCCGCCTGCCCCAATATTCCGAGCTGACGGTGCGCGTCACCGGCGGCGAAGGTGACGAACGGGTGCAGTTTTCGCCGCTGGAAGGTGCTTCGGGCAAGCGGCTGGCACCAGAAGGTGACGCCGCAACCGCCCCGGCCTCTGCCGCTCAGCAACCTGCCGGCGCCACCGGACAGCCGCTCGGCCCGCGTACCTACAAGATGAAGGTCGCGGAAAGCGGCGACCTGACCGTCAACGGCCAGCAATGGCTGTTCGACGTGATTGCCGACCGTGCGCCGGAAATCGCCTTCGACCGGCAGCCGCGCCGCGCCGTCAACGGCGCGCTGGAAATCGGCTTCACGGGCAAGGACGATTACGGCATCCAGAAGGCCTTCGCCTTGATCGAACCGGTCGAGCCGCAGGATGACGGGGCCAAGCCGCTCTACCCGCTGCCGGAGTTCAAGCTGGATCTGCCGCGGCAGAATTCGCGTGACATCAAGGGCCTGACCAGCCGCAACCTCACCGAACATCCGCTCGCCGGCAAACGGGTGCGCATCACGCTGGTGGCCGTGGACGGCGCCGGTCAGGAAGGTCGCAGCCCGTCCGTCGAAATGGTGCTGCCCGCCCGCCGCTTCAACGAACCGCTGGCGGCGGCAGTGGCCGAGCAGAGACAGGTCTTCGCGCTCGATACCCGCAAGATGCCGCGCGCCATCGCGCTCAACGAGGCGCTGGCGCTGCGCGCCGACGAAACCATTCCCAACCTCTCGCACTTCCTGCTGATCCGCTCGGCACTGGAGCGCATGAAGCTTGCCCGCAGCGATCAGCAGCTGAAGGACACCGCCGATTATCTCTGGGAAATCGCGCTCGGGATCGAGGACGGCAATCTTTCGCAGGCGGAACGGCGGCTGCGCGATGCCCAGCAGGCCCTTTCCGACGCGCTCCAGAACAATGCCTCGCAGGAAGAGATCGCCCGCCTGATGAAGGAACTGCGCGAGGCGATGCAGAATTTCATGTCGGAACTCGCCCAGCGCATGCAGAACATGCCGCAGTCTGAGCAGAACATGCAGGCGCAGAACGTCATCCGCCAGCGCGACCTGCAGAACATGATGGACCAGATCGAGAATCTCGCCCGTTCCGGCAATCGCGATGCGGCCCAGCAGATGCTCTCCGAACTGCAGCGCATGATGAACAACCTGCAGGCGGGTCGCCCGCAGCGCCCCCAGCAGGGCCAGCAGCAGCAGACGAGCCGCATGCGCCAGCAGATCGACAAGCTCGGCGAGATCATGCAGGAGCAGCAGCGCCTGATGGACCAGACGTTCCAGATGGATCAGGCCCTGCGCGACCGCATGCAGCGCGGCGATCCGGACCAGCAGCCTTACGAGCAGGGCCAGAACCCGCAAGGCCAGCAGCAGCCAGGCCAACAGCAGGGCCAGCAGCCGCTCGACCAGATGACAGCGGAGCAGCTGCGCGAGGCACTGAAGAACCTGCGCGCCCAGCAGGAAGGGCTCGGCAAGAAGCTGCAGGAGCTGCAGCAGGGCCTGAGGGATCTCGGCATGCAGCCGGGCGACGGCTTCGGCGAGGCGCAGCGGGAAATGGGCAATGCCGGCGAAGCCCTCGGCAAGGGTCGTGGTGATCAGGCCGTCGAAGGTCAGGGCAATGCGCTGAATGCGCTTCGCCAGGGCGCACAGAGCATGATGCAGCAGATGATGCAGGCCATGCAGCAGGGCCGTGGCCAGCAGGGACAGGGGCCGGGCGAAGGCCAGGCCTCGCAGGGCGGCCAGAACGGCCGCGACCCGCTGGGACGCCCGCGCGCCACTGCCGGGCCGGAATTCGGCGATCAGGTCAAGGTGCCGGACGAAATCGACGTGCAGCGCGCCCGCGAAATTCTCGACGCGATCCGCGAGCGGCTCGGCAACATGATGTCGGGCGAGGAAGAACGGCGCTATCTCGAACGGCTACTGGACATTCGCTGACGTCCCCTATGCGCCGTCATCCGGAGGCGGGCGCTGCAAACGGCATGTGCGGATCCCGGACGATCGGCCGGAGGCGACGCCGGCTCACTCTTCGATGGTCATGCCGGCCCCGGGAGCGGGGCCGCGCAGGTGTCGCGGCCTGTCAGGCGGCCTTGGGGGCGACGGCCAGCGCCTGCGCCACGGCGCGGCGGATATCCGGCAGGGCAAACGGCTTGTCGACGACATCGACCACCTTGGCCATCAGGTCGTCGGCGCGCTCGCGCTGCTCGGCATAGCCCGTCATCAGCAAAATCTTCAGCGCCGGATACTGCGCCGCAGCCCGATGCGCCAGTTCGATGCCGTCCATGACCGGCATGCGGATATCCGACAGAAGCAGGTCATAGCTGCATTCCTCCAGGCGCTGGAGGCCTTCCGCGCCATCAGCCGCCTCATGCGTCTCATGGCCATCCAGGCGCAGGGCGCGTGCCACGAAGGAACGCAGCGAATCCTCGTCTTCGGTGATCAGGATCTTGGCCATGGCAGATTTCTCCCGTGCATCATGCATCAAATCGGGATCCAGATGACCCGGATTTCCTTTGCGAGGAGTAAACGGCCAGAGGCCCTGAAACCGAATGGTTAACACGCGGTATCGGGCGTTCTGCCTCAGCCTTCGGCCGGTGCATCTCCGGTAACCACCCCGACGAAGGGCAGCTCGCGGAAGGCATAGGCGACGTCCATTCCGTAACCGACGACGAAGTGATCGGGGCAGTCGAAGCCCACATATTCGGCCTCCAGCGCCTCCTTGCGCTTCATCCGCTTGTCGAGCAGAACGGCAACGGTGACGTTGCGCGCGCCGCGTTCGAAAAGCAGTTCCTTGGCGAATTTCAGGGTGCGGCCGGATTCCAGAATGTCGTCGATCAGGAGTACGTCACGGTCCTTCACGTCCGAATCGATATCCTTCACGATCCGCACGCCCTGAGACACCGTGCCCGTGCCGTAGCTGGAAAGCGTGATGAATTCCACTTCCGGCGCAAGACCGGTCTCGTGCAGAGCCCGCAGCAGATCGGCAGCAAAGATGAAGGAACCCTTCAGGATCGCGATGACGAGAAGGTCCTTCGTCGGTCCTTCGGCGATCTCGCGGGCGAGAATCTGGTTGCGGTGAGCGATCTGCTCTGCGGTGTAAAGCGGCTCGATAACTTTGCCGCGCACGATGGGCATGGGGCGTCTCCCGGACTTGTCAAACCCCGCCGATACCACGTTTCAGGTGCGGGAGGCACCCTGCCCGTCGAAGGAAAGGCGCAGTTGCAGGTTTTTTCCACCGGGGTGCGGCATGGTCAGCGAGAAGCCGCGGCTATGACCGCCATCCATGACGGCGACCGGCGCTGCGATGACCGTGGACGAGACGACCGCAGCCCCCTCCACCAGATCGACGCGGATCGGCGACACCGCGTGCGGCCTGTTCGCGCGGTTCTCCACCACACCGTTGACCGTCAGAACCGGCTGACCGGCGGAAAAGCCGGGCGTCAGCGTCACATGGGTGATGTCGAGGTTTGCGCCTTCATGCGCGTCGGCCTTCTCGCCCGAGATCAGCGAGAAGCCGCCGCAGAGCGCAAAGACCACAATGAACACGAAAGCAACAAGCGCCGAAAAGAAATCCGCGGAGAGCTGCATCAACATGGCCTCGAACCGCTCCGTCAGCCGTGCAAGGCGCGAGGCCGGCTCGCCGATCAGCGGACCGGAGCGCCGGAGGATGCGGCGGACCGTATCATTGTCAGCCTGTGGCACCCGCCGGGCGCCGGCGGCACGCGGTGCCGGCTCGCGCACCGTTTCAAAGACGGCATCCACCACATCCGCCCTGGGTCGCGGACGCGCCGGGCGGGACGCGGCGGAGGCATTCTGCGGCGGCAGGATGTCATAGGCGACGGTGTTGCGACGGTGCGAGCGGAAGGTCGCCATGGGTCTCTCCCCGCCTCGTCCACATGCGCGTGGACGTCAGGCATTGAAACGAATCCCGCTCAGTCGTAAATTCGAATGGTTAATGCTTCGCAAAATCGCCCCGGAAACGCCCAATTTTCCGGGAGAGATTCAGGATCCATAAACCCTTGCCATTTACCAAGGGCCCCCTCACGCAATACCCAATGGACTGGACGACGCGTTGATCCATTTCGAAAATGTCGGTCTGCGGTACGGAATGGGCCCGGAAATCCTCCGGGATCTGACCTTCGATATCCCGAGACGTTCCTTTCAATTTCTGACCGGCCCGTCCGGTGCGGGCAAAACCACGCTGCTGCGCCTGCTGTTTCTCTCACTGCAGCCGACGCGCGGCCTGATCCGCATGTTCGATCGCGATCTGTCCCAGATCCCGCGCGCGGAGTTTCCGATGCTGCGCCGGCGCGTCGGTATCGTTTTCCAGGATTTTCGCCTGCTCGATCACCTGACGACCTACGAGAACGTGGCTCTGCCTCTGAGGGTGCGCGGCAAGGAGGAAGCGAGCTATCGCAACGATGTCATCGAACTCCTGAAATGGGTCGGACTCGGCGAGCGCATCAATGTGCTGCCGCCGGTTCTGTCAGGCGGGGAAAAACAGCGCGTGGCGATTGCGCGCGCGCTGATGGACAGGCCCGAGATTCTGCTGGCCGACGAGCCGACCGGCAACGTCGATCCGCCGATGGCGCGCCGGCTGCTGAACCTTTTCCTGGAACTCAACCGGCTGGGGACGGCCGTGGTGATCGCCACCCATGATCTGGCATTGATGGACCAACTCGATGCCCGCCGGATGATCCTTACCGAGGGGCGGCTCGATATCTATGAATGAGATCAGTCGCACCCGCACCGGCCGACAGCCGGAGCAGAAGACGAACGCTGCCGAGTCAGCCGCAGCGCCGCAGCGGCGGCCGGAAATGCGCGTGCGTCCTACTGGCCCCATCCTGCCGCCCTCCAACATCCAGGGCAATGCCCTGATGGTGGTGATTGCCATCATGTCCTTTCTGGCCTGCCTGACACTTGGCGCCGTCAGCATGGTGCGTTCCACAGCCTCCAGCTGGGAAAGCCAGATTTCTCGCGAGATCACCATCCAGATCAAGCCGGATGACGGGCTCGACATGGACAAGGCACTGAAGAAAGCCAAGGATCTGGCCCTCACCTTCGTCGGCACCAAGTCCGGCACGGTGATGGACGATGCCGCAACCGCCCGCCTGCTGGAGCCGTGGCTCGGCGCCGGCCTCGATCTCAAGGAACTGCCGGTTCCGCGTCTCATCATCATCACCATCGATGAGCGTCACCCGCCGGATTTTGCCGCCATGCGCGATCTGCTGCGCTCAGAAGTGCCGCAGGCCTTTCTCGATGACCACCGGACATGGGTGGATCGGCTCGTCTCGATGGCGCATACCACGGTGCTGATCGGCACCGGCGTGCTGATCCTGGTCTTTACCGCAATGATCCTGACGGTCGTCTTCGCCACCCGTGGCGCCCTGTCCGGCAACCGGCATATCGTGGAGGTACTGCATTTCGTCGGCGCCGAAAGCGCCTTCGTGGCGACCGAATTCCAGAAGCATTTCCTCAAGATCAGCCTGAAGGGGTCCGCCGCGGGCGGGGCGCTGGCGGCACTGCTGTTTGCGACCGCCGGCTTCCTGCAGAGCCAGACGCGCGCCACGCCGCAGACCGACCAGGCGACCGCGCTTTTCGGCACCTTCACCATCGACTTCATGGGCTATCTCGGGATTCTTGCCACAATCATCGTTATTGCCTTGCTCACCACGCTGACGGCACGCATCACCGTCATGCGCACAATTGACGAAATCGACCTCATCCGCTCGGATCCGGCCCGCTCCGAGGGGCTGGCCGGCGGCTGAACCGCGGGAGGGGTCTGTTCTTGCGGCGAAACTCGGGCTAAGGACGAGGCCATGATCCTTGGCCAGACCATGTGGAAATCAGGGCTGCCCCGTCCTCCGGGCAAGGAGGGCGGACCGGGCTGGTGGAGCAGGCGCAGCCTGATCCGGCGCTGCCTGCGCTATGCCGGCATGACCGTTCTGCTGGCGGGTGCACTGCTGGTCGGTGGCTTTCTCTGGTTTGCCGATTCCGTTACCTCGCTGCAACCGCCGGAAGGCATCAAGGCCGATGCCATCGTTGTGCTGACGGGCGGGTATCAGCGAATCGACCAGGCGCTCGGCCTGTTGCGGGACGGTGCGGGCAAGCGCCTGCTGATTTCCGGCGCCCATCCCTCTGCCTCTCCGGCCCAGATCCGCCGCTCCACCCAGGGCTCGGCGGATCTTTTCCGCTGCTGCGTCGATGTCGGCTACAGCGCGATCGACACCATCGGCAATGCCAACGAGATCACCCGCTGGATTCGCGACCATGACTATCGCTCGGTGCTGGTGGTGACCAACAACTACCACATGCCGCGCAGCCTGCTCGAACTCAGGGTCCTCGACCACGAGACGAAGTTCATTCCCTATCCCGTCATCAATGCGGACCTGAAGCGGAAGGCCTGGTTCACCGAGCCGGATGTGCTGCGCATCATGCTGGCGGAATATGCCAAGATGGCGGCTGCCACACTGCGCTCCTATTTCGGCATCAGCCAGGGCACGGGGTTGCGTACCCAGGAAGAGATCCGCGAGGAAAGCACGAAGCCACCACCGCATCGATAGGCTGCTTCCGTCCGGCCTCCGGATGGTGTAGGCACAGCCTGCCCATGCCTTTCCGGAAGTCCATCATGCTGGTCCTGCGTTCAGTCCTGTTCAATACCCTTTTCTATGCCAACCTGATCCTGCGCATGATCGTGCTGACGCCGATCTATTTCCTCCTGCCGCGCAAGAAGGCTTTCGCCATTCCGAAGGCCTGGGCGCGCTCCAACCACTGGCTGATGGAAAAGATCGTCGGAACGCGTTTTACCATCGAAGGGCTGGAGAATATTCCGAAGACCGGCTGCATCTTCGCGCCCAAGCACCAGTCTTTCTGGGACACCTATGCACTGCTGCCCTGGATCGACGATCCCGTCTTCATCCTCAAGCGCGAACTGACCTGGATCCCGCTGTTCGGATGGTATCTGATGAAGCAGCGGATGATCCCCGTTGATCGCGGTGCCCGCGGCAAGGTGATGGTGGAGGTGATGCGCCGCACGAAGATCGAGATGGACAATGGCCGGCAGCTGATTATCTATCCGGAAGGCACACGCCGTCCGCCGGGCGCCGAGCCCGCCTATCGCTACGGCATTGCCCGCATCTATCGTGATACACAGGTCCCGGTGGTGCCGATCGTGCTGCATCCCGGCCTGTTCTGGCCGCGCCGCAGCACCCTGCGCTATCCCGGCCATTTCCGCGTCCGCATCCTGCCCGCCATCGAGCCCGGACTCGACCCGGATGCCTTCTTTGCGCGGCTGGTGGAGACGCTGGAGACGGCGAGCGATCAGTTGCTGCTGGACGAGGTGGCGGCCAATCCGCACCTGCCGCTGCCGCCGACAGCCGCCAAGCGGGTGGCGGAGCTGAAGGATCAGGCAACCGCTACCGTGCGCGCCTGAAGGTCGGCAACACGCGCCGCAACCCCTTCCAGCCAGTGATCGCGAATGCCCATCTCCTTGAGATGGGCAACGGTATTGGCAACATAGGCATCGTTCGGGCCGGACTGGCCGTGGGAGACCTGCACGATCCGCGCGGCCTCCTCCACAGTGAGCGCGCCGCCATATTGCGAATGGCTGCGGTCCACCACATAGCCCACGGCCCGGACCGGACGCCCATCCTCCAGCAGCACGGACAGTTGTCGCTCGAGATAAACATGGGTAACGAGTTCGCGCGCGCGCAGGTAATCCAGCACCGCCTCGCGCTTCCCGTCGGCCACCCGGAAGGCCACGCCGCGGCAGGAGCCGCCACGGTCGAGCCCCAGCACCAGACCCGGACGTTCGGGCGTACCGCGGTGGACGAAGGAACGGACACAGAGAGATCGGCGATAGCCCCTGGCCAGTGCTCCCACCCGCATTTCATAGTCAAAGCCCGGATTCCACATCAGGGAGCCGTAGCCAAACACCCAAAATTCGTCCATATCCCACGCCAAACCGCACGCACTCGAACGAGCACCATTGGAGAACATCATGGCAGCGTCAAGCCGAAGCGGCGTTTCTGCAAAAATTTTGGCCCTGGCGGCGCTGATCGTCCTGGTCATCGCGCTCTATACCGCTGGCTGGTTCTATGCGGCAGCCACCCTGAAGACCAATACGCTGACCGCACTCGGCAAGCAGCAGGACCATGGCGTGACCGCCGACTGCGCCGACGCGACCTATCGCGGCTATCCCTTCCGCATCGGCCTGTTCTGCTCCAAGGTTACGGTGGACGACAGCGCCAAGGGCATTTCCGCGAGCTTCGGGGCGCTGCGTTCGGCAGCCCAGGTCTATGCGCCAAACCATATTGTCTGGGAACTGGATGGTCCCTCGGAACTGCGCACCGGCAACGGCCTCTCCGTCACCGCGCAATGGGCCGACCTGCAGGCCAGCCTGCAAACCAAGGCTGGCGGCGTGGAGCGCAGCTCGACAGTCATCAAGGGCCTTGCCTCGGCCATCACCTCCTCGCAGACAGGCCAGGCCTTCGACCTCAAGGTCGAACAGACGGAGGTGCATGCCCGCCAGAACGGTGCGGATCTCGATGCTGCGGTGACGCTGCGCAACACGGATCTTGTCGCCCGAGGCCTGCCGCTGCAGATCCCGCGCTTCACCGCCGTGGCCGATGTGACGGTCGCCGGCAAGGCGGGACTGCTGGAAGGGCATGACGAGACCGGTACGGGCCTTTACGGCTCGAAGGGAGAGATCCGCCAGCTCGGTGTCGATCTCGGCGACGGCCAGATCCTCAGTATCAGCGGCCCGATCGCCATTGACGAGCAGGGCCGGCTGTCCGGCAAGCTGAAGCTGGAGGTGCAGAAAATCGGAGCCTGGCGCGAACGTCTCTCGGGCAATTTCCCGCAGCTTGCCAAGACCATCGACACCGCTTCGAGGATGCTGTCGGCACTGACCGGCGGCGGCGACAGCGCCCGCCTCGACGTAACGCTCAACCGCGGCAAGATCCTCGTCGGCGGCTTCATCGCGGTGGGCGAGATTCCGCCGCTCTGAGGCCTGGTCCCCGCCGGGCGGGGACGAGCAGCCGGACAATCAGTTCTTGGGGTCCAGCGCGTGGCGGCCGAAGTCCGGTGCATCCACGTCCTGGCCCGCCTCGACGATCGAGCGACGGATGGTGCGGGTGCGCGAGAATAGCTCGAACAGCTTGTCGCCCTCGCCCCAGCGGATCGCCCGCTGCAGGGAGGAGAGATCCTCCGAAAAGCGCGCCAGCATTTCCAGGATGGCATCCTTGTTGTGCATGCAGATATCCCGCCACATGGTGGGATCGGAGGCCGCCAGACGGGTGAAATCGCGGAAACCGGAGGCGGAATACTTGATGACTTCCGATTCCGTCACCGTCTCCAGGTCGTCGGCCGTGCCGACGATGTTATAGGCAATGATGTGCGGCAGGTGCGAGACGATCGCCAGCACCTTGTCGTGATGCAGCGGGTCCATCTCGTCGATCCGGGAGCCGAGTGCCGCCCAGAAATCGCGAAGTCGTGAGAGCGCCTCCGGATCGGTGTCCGGCAGCGGCGTGAAGATGCACCAGCGCCCCTTGAACAGGCCGGAAAAGCCGGCATCCGGACCGGATTTTTCCGTGCCCGCCAGCGGGTGGCCGGGGATGAAATGCACGCCTTCCGGCACATGCGGCTGCATCTGCGCGATGACGGAGGCCTTGGTGGAACCGACATCGGTGAGGATGGCGCCCGGCTTCAGGTGCGGCGCGATCTGCTCGGCGACCATGCCGGACGAACCGACCGGCACCGAGACGATCACCAGATCCGCCCCCTTCACCGCCTCGGCGGCGGAGGTTAGATAGCGATCGCCAAGCCCCAGTTCCTCGGCGCGCTTCAGCGTCGTTTCGCTGCGGGTGGAGATCACCACCTCGCCAGCCAGGCCCTTGTCCCGGATGTCGCGCGCGATGGAGGATCCGATCAGGCCGATGCCGATCAGCGTGATACGGTCGAACAGAATGCCACTCATGCCTTGCTCATAAACTCGCCGAGAGCCTCGATCACGCCGCGATTGGCCTCTTCCGAGCCCACCGTCATGCGCAGCGCATTCGGGAAGCCATAGCCCCTGACGGCGCGCAGGATGAAGCCGCGGCTGGTCAGGAAATCATCGGCCTCCGGCGCCCGCTTGCCATCCACGTCGGGGAAATGGATCAGCAGGAAGTTGGTGACCGACGGCGTGACCTTGAGGCCGAAGGATTCGAAGGCCTGCGTCAGCTTGGCCAGCCAAAGCTGGTTGTGCGCCACGGCCTTGCCGATGAAATCCTGGTCGCGGATCGCGGCGGCACCGGCGGAAATGGCCGGCGCGTTGAGGTTGAAGGGGCCGCGCACGCGGTTCAGCGCGTCCAGAATGTCGACAGGGCCATACATCCAGCCGATGCGCAGCGCCGCAAGCCCGTAGACCTTGGAGAAGGTGCGCGTCATCACGACATTCTGCGCCGAAGACACAAGCTCGATGCCGGATTCGTAATCGTTTTCACGCACATATTCGGCATAGGCCGCGTCGAGCACGAGGATGACGTTCTTTGGCAGGCCGGCATGCAGGCGGCGCACCTCGGCGGCCGGCACATAGGTGCCGGTCGGGTTGCCGGGATTGGCGATGAACACCATCTTCGTCTTCGGCGTCACGGCCGCCAGAATGGCATCCACATCGACCCGGCACTCCTGTTCCTTCACCGTCACCGGGGTCGCACCGGCGCCCATGATCTGGATCTTGTAGACGAGGAATCCATGCTCGGTGATGATCGCCTCGTCACCGGCGCCGAGATAGACATGGCAAAGCAGGCCGAGCAGTTCATCGGAACCGTTGCCGCAGAGAATGTTGGCGATGTTCAGCCGGTGGGTTTCGGCAATCGCGGTGCGCAGTTCGATCGCCTGACCGTCGGGATAGATTTCGAGATGGCCGGCCGCCTGGCGGAAGGCATCGAGCGCCTTCGGGCTTGCGCCGAGCGGGGTCTCGTTGGAGGAGAGCTTGAAGACGCGCGCGACACCCGGCGCATGTTCCTTGCCCGGCACATAAGCGGCGATATCCAGGATTCCGGGGCGGGGAACGGGCTTCAGCTGGGCGCTATCCATCGGGCAAGACCTTCGAAAAAGATGATCCATCGCCCTTAATCCTGTCGGCCGCTTTTGTCGAGGCCGCAAGGCCTCAACTGCGGCTTCTGGTCGTCGGAACCCCTTGCGCGCCAAGCACCGGCACGAAAACACGCCGCGAGGCGCGCGCCGCCACCGGCAGGCCCTGATAGAGCCGCTTCTGCGCCTCCAGCACCAGTACGCCGGAAAAGGCCGGCCAGAGCCTGCGGCCGATCCGCTCGAAACCATGGCGAAGCTTCAGCACCGCTCGCAGCTTGGAGGGCGGGAAGAACAGTGCCTCGGCGGCGGCAGACGGCGTGAAATTCGTCTCGCGCATCAGATTGGTCAGCTGACGGCGCGAATAGGGACGACCCGAGCCGAACGGCGTATGCTCCATGCGCGCCCACACCCCGCGACGGTTCGGCACCACGATGACAAGCCGGCCGCCGGGCGCCAGGATGCGCCACAGCTCCTTCAGCGTCTCGCGCGGGTTCTCGGCAAATTCCAGCGAATGCACCATCAGAACGCGGTCAATGCAGGCATCCGGCAGCGGAAGTTCCTCATCGAAGACAAGCGCGGTTGAGGACAATTCCCCGACCGGCCAGTTCACCGCCCCCTGCCCCGCCGGCATGAAGGCGAAGGTGCGCTCGGTATCGGCGCGAAAGCGGTCGAGATAAGGCACCGCATAGCCGAGCCCCACCAGCCGCTCCTCCGGCAGGCGCGGCCAAAGCGAGGACAGCGCCATGATGATCGAATGCTCGGCAAAGCGGCCGAGCGGCGACTGGTAGAACTCACGGAGGTCGACGATATCGGCGTGCATGGCGAAAAGCTATCAGAGGGTGGTTGGACTTCAAGTCGGTGGCCTCTACATTGGGGCAACACGGTTCACACGCAATGGGCAGCACTGATGAAAACTCTGGCGATTGAAGTCTTTATGTGTCGCAGCGACAATTACGGCGTGCTGCTGCACGATCCGGAAAGCGGGCTGACGGCCTCCATCGATGCGCCGGAAGAAGGCCCGATCGTGGCGGCGGCGGAGGCACGCGGCTGGAAGATCACGCATATCTTCACCACGCATCACCATACCGATCATGTCGAGGCAAACCTGGCGCTGAAGGAGCGCTATGGCTGCGAGATCATCGGCCCGGTCAACGAGGCGGTGGCGATCCCGGGGTTGGACCGTTCGGTGGCCGATGGCGACGAATTCCTGTTCGGCGAACATCCGGTGCGCGTTTTCGAGACCCCGGGCCACACCGCCGGCCATGTCTGCTACAGCTTCCCCGAAGACAAGCTGCTGTTTGCCGCCGACACGCTGTTTGCGCTGGGCTGCGGCCGCCTGTTCGAGCGCAGCGCCGCCGACATGTGGCATTCCCTGCAGAAGCTCTGCGTGCTGCCGGATGAGACCGCCATCTATTTCGGCCACGAATACACGCAGTCCAATGCCCGCTTTGCCATCAGCATCGACCCCGACAACGAGGTCCTGCAGCGGCGGGTGCGCCAGATCGATGAACTGCGCGCCGAGGGGCGCTTCACGATTCCCACCATGATGGGGCTGGAGAAGGAAACCAATCCCTTCCTGCGCGTGGCCGACCCCGCGATCCGCCGTCATCTGGTGATGGAAGGCGCGACCAATGAGGAGGTGTTTGCCGAAATCCGCAAGCGCAAGGACAACTTCAAGTGACGGCTGACGAGATCATCGAGAGGCTCGCCATGCAGCCGCATCCCGAAGGCGGCTGGTACACGGAAACCTTTCGCGATGCGGGCGGGGGACCCCGTGGCCATTCCACGGCGATCTATTACCTGCTCAAAGCCGGCGAGCGCTCGCACTGGCACAGGGTGAAGGACGCCGCCGAAGTCTGGCACTTCTACGCGGGCGAACCGCTGAAGCTCCGGCTGGCGAAGGACGGCGAAGCGGCGCGCGCCGAAATCCTCGGGCTCGATCTTGAAAAGGGCGAGCGGCCGCAGATCGTGGTTGTGGCCGGCGAATGGCAATGCGCCGAACCGCTCGGTGCCTTCACGCTTGTCGGATGCACGGTTGCGCCCGGATTCGAGTTTGCGACATTCGAGATGGCGCCGCCCGGCTGGGAGCCCGGCGCCTGATACGCCCTATTCCGCGGGCGCCTCGGCGACCGGCCGGCGGCGGATCATGTCCTTGGCGGCCAGGGCCGCACCGCCGGTGATCAGCAGGCATGCGAGCGCGATCCGAAGACTGGGCTCAGCAAAACCGAAGAGAACCAGGATCAGCGTGGAGAGCAGCGGCGCCGCATAGCTGGCGGCGCCGAGGATCTGGATGTCGCCGGCCTTCACCCCGTAATCCCAGGCATAGAAAGCCGCCCCCACCGGCATCAGGCCCAGGCCGAGGATGGCGATCCATTCCGCTGCGCCAGCGGGCCAGACCGTCTGCTCGAGCGCCAGATGGCAGAGCAGCGACAGGATCGAGGTCGCCAGACAAAAACCCGTCACCACATCGGTGGACACGGCCTCGAACCGCCGGGTCAGCAGCGAATAGCCGGACCAGGTGAAGGCGCAGAGGAAGGCTGCGCCATAGCCGACGAGATAGGCGCCATCGAAGGAAAGACCGGTGCGGGAGACGATGGCGACCGTGCCCGCAAGACCCGCCAGCGCGCCGGCGAGATGATGCCAGCGCAACCGCTCGCCCGGCAGCAGAGCCGAGCCCACGACGATCAGCAGCGGCCAGAGATAGGCGATCAGCCCCGCCTCCACCGCCGGTGCATTGCGCAGCGCCGTGAAATACAGAAAATGATAGCCGAACAGCCCGCCAATCCCTGTGAGCCAGACTTTTGCCGGCTGGCGCAGCAGCTTCAGACGCCCGGGACGTGCGGCAAGCAAAACAAGGCCCGGCAGGCTGCCGATCGCAAAGGTGATGGCTGACAGCTGGAAGGGCGGCATGGTGCCGGAGGCGGCGGTCATCAGGGCGAGCAGCGACCACATCAGGATCGCCGTAAAGCCGATCAACGTCCCCTTGATCTTCACATCTGCCCCCTGCAGCACCATGCGGGCCGACAGGTTCGGCCCCGATTATCCGCCGTATTTCACCGCCGTCACATAGACGTCCCCGACCTTGGTCGGGATGCGGGCGTAGACGGGAGCATATACATTGACCTTGTCTGCCTTGGCAAACCAGACCTCCATGCTGACGCTCTTCAGATATTCGATATCGCTGCGGCCCTGCTTGTAACCGGACCTCGGTACATAGCGCACCTCGCAGACAATCGCGTCCCCGCTGAAGCCCTTGGTGGAGAAGGGCTTGCTGCCCTTGGGCGACAGGATGAGGTCGAGCCTGGATTCGCCGTCATAGATCGGCAGCCGGCTGGGGCAGATCTTCGCCCCCTCCGGGAATATCAGGCCGGAGAGAGGATCGAGCACCGAACGAAGGTCGCCATTGCTGACCGGGATCCAGTTGGAAGGTCGCGCCTTCGGTTCCGGATCGACAGAGGTCGAGACGACATCGCCGTTGCGGTAGCGGATCTCGTAGCGCCGCGTTTTCCTGTCCTGCCGATAAATCAGCGAATAGGCCCGTGCCTGCAACCGCTGCCCGCGAATGGCGCCGTTGACGCTGGTATCGGCCGAGATGTCGGAAAACAGACTGACGAGCCCGGAGGACTTGAAGGATCCGTTGATCCGGTAATCGTCGCGATCGAATTCGCTGGAAAACGATGCCCGCGCGATCGGCAGCACACCCAGCGAAATGTCGTATTCGCTGAGATGACGGATGCCGGCCGTGGTCGCCGGGGTGGCGAACAGTCCGAGACAGGCGGTCAACAAAAGAAGGGAACGGCTCCGGCGGAGCATGGTCTGGCCTTGGGTGTGAAGTGACGCTTGCTCACTATAACCTGCGCAGTGTGGCAAGAAAATAGCGGGAGAAAATACGGCGCGCGGCGGAATCTGCCCGGTTGCACCATGTTTGGCTTGACGGGCGCGGCCCCACTGACTATAGAACCGCAACTTTCCAATCAGGACCAGTTGGATCGGCAGGCCGGGCGTTGCCCGAATCCCCGTTCAATTGCTAAGAAGAACAAAGGTGTACCCATGTCCCGTGTGTGCGAATTGACCGGCAAGGGCGTCCAGTCGGGCAACAATGTCAGCCATGCCAACAACAAGACGAAGCGTCGGTTCCTGCCGAACCTCTGCCACGTCACGCTGATTTCCGATGCTCTCGGCCAGCGTTACCGTCTGCGCGTTTCCGCCCATGCCCTGCGCTCCGTCGAGCATCGCGGTGGCCTGGATGCCTTCCTGCTGAAGGCTGACGAGACCGAACTGTCGATGCGCGCTCGTCTGCTGCGCCGCCAGATCGTCAAGAAGACCGCAGAAGCTGCAGCCGCCTAAGGCTAAAGCCTCCATCACCCGCTTCGAAGAGGCTTGACGGTTCGCCGATCAGGCCTTTTCTGTTGCCGTTCGTTTCCTCTTGCTGGTGGCATCACCCAGGGTAAAAAAATGCAGTATCTCCGCGCGACCATCATCTATGTGCTGCTGATGACGCTTGTCGTCGTCGCCTCGAATTTCCTTGTCCAGTTCCCGGTTCTCGGCACCCTGTTCGGCATCAAGCTGAGCGATCTGCTCACCTGGGGCGCTTTCATCTATCCCGCCGCCTTCCTGGTCACAGATCTCACCAATCGCCAGTTCGGACCGACGGTCGCCCGCCGCGTGGTGCTGGCCGGCTTCGTGGTGGGCGTGACGATCTCCTTCTACACCTCGCTGCCGCGCATCGCGATGGCCTCGGGCACCGCCTATCTGGTCGGCCAGCTGCTCGATATCTCCGTCTTCAACCGCCTGCGCCGGCAGACCTGGTGGCAGGCGCCGCTGGCCGGCTCGCTGTTCGGCTCGATGCTGGATACGGTCCTGTTCTTCTCGCTGTCCTTCGCGCCGGCTTTCGCCTTCCTGGGCGCCAATGACGATTTCGCCATCAGCCAGGCTCCGGTCCTTGGCATCCTTGCCACGGAGGCCCCGCGCTGGATTTCCTGGGCCATCGGCGATTTCACCGTCAAACTTCTGGTCGGCCTCGTCATGCTGCTGCCCTATGGCGCGCTGATGAGCATTCTGAAGCCGATGCCGCCTGCAAAGGCGGCCTGATCTTCCGTCTTACGATGCCTGCCCGATGACGGGATGGCGGAGCACGACCTCCGCCAGTTCCTCTGCGGGAAGCATCGAATCGAGACGCAGCACGGGGGTCTCGCGGCCGGCAAGCCAGGCCTCGTGGGCGGCAAGGCTGCGCTGCTCCGGCCCGGCCGTATCGTAACTCGCCGCCCATTCAAGGAAAGCGCGACTCGTCTCGGCCATATCGCCGCCGGGCAGGATTCGGTCGCCATAGCGCTCGCTCTCGCGCCGACGGATGCGGGCCATCCGCACCTCCGGATCAAGTCGCAGGAAGACGATCAGATCATAAAGCGGCTCCAGCGGCGTGCCCCATTTCAGCGCGGAACCGGACAGCACCCAGCTGGGCACGCCGGCGATCGCCTGCTCGATCAGCTGAAGGCGTTCCGGCACCGGACGCGGCGTCGTGAAGGGCGGCTCGGTCGGCATCCAGAAGAAGCTGTCGGTATCGAGATGCGGGATCCGCAACCGCTCGCCAAGCATGCGCCCGAGCGTCGTCGTGCCGGAGCCGGAGGCTCCCATGATGTGAATACGCGCCATGCCTTGTCTCCGATCGGCCTACTGCAGCAGACGGAATTCCAGCATCAGGCTGCGCTGGAAGACCGACTGGTTGTCATCCGATACGAGAATGACATGCGGATGACCATCCGCGCCGGCGATGACGTCGATGCCTTCCATATTGTCGATCTCGAACCCCATGTCCGCCTCCAGCAGCACCGGACCATCGATCAGAGCGCCGGGCCGCAGGGCGTTGCCTGCAATGCGGCGAATGCGCATGCCGACGCCCCCGATCACGCTGAAGCGACGCTCGAGCAGCAGAAGATCCCCGCCCGGCAGGAACGCGCCGTCCGTCACGCTCCAGGGATCGTTGCGTACCACCCGAAACGCCCCCTTCAGCGGTCCGTCGAGAATGGCCGCATAAAGATGGCCGTCGCGATCCGTGCTGTCTTCGGCAATTGTCAGAAGCGCGCCCTTCAGAGGCCCATCCACCGGTGCCGCCACCAGCGTTTCAAGCCCGCCATTGCGGCTGAGGCTTTGCTTGGGGATCGGGAGATCGAGGCTGCGCTGGGGTCTTGCCTCCTCGTAGCCCGGATCGGGATAGAGATCGACGCGATGGCGGCGCTCGAAACTGACGGCTACTTGGCCGGCCCTGAGCGCCAGCCCTTCCGCATCGATATCGGCCTTGTTGCGCGGTTCGCGGCCGCGCTGATCGCGCATGCCGGTGATCCGCACATCCGAAACCCCGGAGAGATGTCCCTTGGCGTCGCGCTCGATCCGGCCTGTCAGCCAGTAGCCTGTATCGAGCACCGAGACGAAATGCTGCCCATCCGCCCTGAACCGGATGGCCGAGAGCGAGCCGAACAGCGGCTGGCGGGAAGTGAGTTCGAGGCCGCCAACGAATTCGAAGGCGCCGAAGCGACGCTCCTCGGACTTCGCGCGGAAATGTTCGATCCGGCGGGCGGTGACCGACACTGGCACGGTCTCCGCCGCGGTCATGGTGACGGAGACAAGAATCAGGGCGAGAATGCAGACAGCGCGCCGCAGTCTCATGCGCGGCGCGATCAGCCGGCCCGGCGCAGACGCCCGCGCGGGCTGCCGCCGGTCTTCTCGTCAAACAGCGACGCGAGCTGCTCGGTCATGGCACCGGCCAGTTCGTCCGCGTCCACGATGGTAACGGCGCGGCGATAGTAGCGCGTCACATCGTGACCGATGCCGATCGCCAAAAGTTCGACCGGCGAGCGGTTCTCGATCTGGTCGATGACGGCGCGAAGATGGCGCTCCAGATAATTGCCCGGATTGACCGACAACGTTGAATCATCAACCGGCGCGCCGTCCGAGATCATCATCAGGATCTTGCGCTGCTCGGGGCGGCCGATCAGACGGTTATGCGCCCACATCAGCGCCTCGCCATCGATGTTTTCCTTGAGCAGGCCCTCGCGCATCATCAGGCCGAGATTGCGGCGCGAGCGGCGCCAGGGCGCATCCGCCGCCTTGTAGACGATGTGGCGCAGGTCGTTCAGGCGGCCGGGCGTCGGCGGCTTGCCGCTGGCCAGCCACTGCTCGCGGCTCTGGCCGCCCTTCCAGGCCTTGGTGGTGAAGCCGAGGATTTCCACCTTCACGCCGCAGCGTTCCAGCGTGCGGGCAAGAATGTCGGCGCAGGTGGCCGCAACCGTGATCGGCCGGCCGCGCATCGAACCGGAATTGTCGATGACGAGCGACACGACGGTGTCGCGGAACTGTGTATCGCGCTCGCGCTTGAAGGACAGCGGCTGCATGGGATCGATGACGAGGCGCACGAGGCGGGCCGGATCAAGATAGCCCTCCTCCAGGTCGAAATCCCAGGAGCGGTTCTGCTGCGCCATCAGGCGGCGCTGCAGGCGGTTCGCCAGACGCCCGACTGCGCCCTGCAGATGCGACAGCTGCTTGTCGAGGAAGGCGCGCAGTCGGTCGAGTTCGGCCTCGTCGCAGAGTTCTTCCGCCGTGATCTCCTCGTCGAATTCCTGCGTGAAGATGTGGTAATCCACCTTCTCGTTGAAATCGTCGAAGGGCAGGTTCGGGCGACGGGTCTCGCCGGGCGTCTCGGACTGGTCGTCCTCGTCGTCGCTCATGTCGTCGTCGGAAATTTCCGCGCCGTCCATCTCGCCGTCGTCGAGCTGTTCCTCGGCGGCCTGGCTCTCCTCGGCGGGTGCCGCATCAGAGCCCGCATCTTCCTCGACCTCGTCATTCTCGGTCTCGTTGCTGCGCGGCTGCTCCTCGTCGTTCTCGTTCTCCATCTCCTCCGGCTGGTTGTCCTCGTCGCCATAGTCCTCCGCCATCTGCATGGAGGAGAGCATGTGGCGAACGAGCTTGCCGAAGGCCTGCTGGTCCTCGATCACGCCCTTCAGATTGTCGAGATCGGCGCCCACCTTGTCTTCGAAGAAGGGCCGCCAGAGATCGAGAACCTTGCCGGCGCTGGCCGGCGGCGCGGTGCCCGTCAGTTTTTCGCGCACCAGCATGGCCATGGCCTCGCCGATCGGCGCGTCCTCCTGGCGCTCGACGCCGGAAAAATTCGCCTTGGAATATTTCTCGGCATTCATGCTGTTGAGGTTGGCGGCAACGCCCGCCATGCGCAGAGAACCGAGCGATTCGACGCGCGCCTGCTCGACCGCGTCGAACACGGCGCGCGCATCCGTGCCCTGCGGCGACATCGTCGCATGCACATCGGTATCGTGGCAGGCAAGCCGAAGCGCCATGGAATCACCGAGACCGCGGGTCACGGCCACTTCCTGCGCCGTCGGCCGCTTGGTGATTTCCGGCAGGCGAATGCGCTCGCCCGCCATGCCCGGCCGCTCGTTGGCGAAGGAAACCTCCACCTCGTTGCTGCCGGCGATCGAACGGACGCAGCCGGTGATGGCCCGGCGCAGCGGCTCGGTATCCACCGGCCCGCCGCTCTTTGCCTTCGAATTGTCACCCCGGCCTGCCATTTTCGATCTACCTTGCTTGCCTGCTCATTCGCCTCAGGCGCCGAGAACGATGTTCACGGCGCTTTCCTTCAGTTCGACGCCGAAGGCGCGCTGGTACTGTTCGGCCACCAGCGTGCGCTCCAGTTCATCGCACTTGTTGAGGAAGGTGATGCGGAAGGCAAAGGCGACATCGCCGAAGATTTCCGCATTTTCCGCCCAGGTGATGACGGTGCGCGGGCTCATCACGGTGGAGAGATCGCCGTTGATGAAGGCCGAGCGCGTCATGTCGGCAACGCGGACCATCTTGGAGACGGTTTCACGGCCCTGCGCGGTGGCGCCGAAACTCTTCACCTTGGCGGCGACGATATCGACTTCCTTCTCGTGCGGCAGGTAGTTCAGCGTGGTGACGATCGACCAGCGGTCCATCTGCGCCTGGTTGATCTGCTGGGTGCCGTGATAGAGGCCGGTCGTGTCGCCGAGGCCGACCGTGTTGGCGGTCGCAAACAGGCGGAAGGCCGGGTGAGGACGGATCACGCGGCTCTGGTCGAGCAGCGTCAGGCGACCGGACGATTCCAGCACGCGCTGGATCACGAACATCACGTCCGGACGGCCGGCATCGTATTCGTCGAAGACGAGCGCGACATTGTGCTGGTAGGCCCAGGGCAGGATGCCGTCCTTGAACTCGGTGATCTGCTTGCCGTCCTTCAGGACGATCGCGTCCTTGCCGACGAGATCGATACGGCTGACATGGCTGTCGAGGTTGACGCGCACGCAGGGCCAGTTGAGGCGGGCAGCGACCTGCTCGATATGGGTGGACTTGCCGGTGCCGTGGAAGCCGGACACCATCACGCGACGGTTGTGCGCGAAGCCGGCCAGAATGGCGAGCGTCGTATCGCGGTCAAACAGGTAATCGGGGTCGAGGTCGGGAACGTAAGGGTCGCCATTGCTGTAGGCGGGCACCTTCAGGTCCGTGTCAATGCCGAAGACGTCCCGGACAGACACCGTCGTATCCGGGAGGTTGGAAATATCAAGATCGATTTTGCTCATCACCACTCCACGCCGCACCCGGGACGGTGCGGCCGCAATCCTTGCTGCCATGCATCAGAACGGCTTAACAGAAACCGGACTGCTTTAACAATTGGTAGGCCTGTACGACAGCGCGAAAACGTTCCTCCGACCCGCGATCGCCGCCATTCGCGTCCGGATGATGTTTTTTGACGAGTTCCTTGTAGCGGCCCTTGATTTCAGCCGCCGTGGCGCCTGCGGTCAAGCCCATTGTGTCGAAAGCTTTCGCTTCCAGCGTCTTTAATCGCCGAACCGCCGGCTGGCTGGGGCGACTGCCGGCCTGGCTGTCACGCACGAAGCCGAACGGGTCCTTCACACGGTTGAAGCTCGCCGCCGAACCGGAACGCTGGCTGGCATGCAACGGCGCCTCGCGCGCCGACTTGTTGACGCCGACCGTCCAGGTGGGGCGATGGCCGGTGATCGCTTCCTTCTGGTAGCGGGCAATCTCGTTGTCCGACAGGCCGGAGAAATAGTTGTAGCCCTTGTTGTATTCCTTCACGTGCTCGAAGCAGAACAGGAAGAACTGACCCTCCGCATTGCGGCCCACGGGGGCGCGGTGGGCGCCCGGCTTGTCACAGCCGTCCCATTGGCAGGTAGGCGCCTGCGGCGCCGCGTCCTGCTCCCGTTTGCGGCGCGTGCGGATACGGTCGAAATATTTGGAATCCAGTCTCATGCGAGCAGATTATGGGGTGCCGCGGCAGGGACAACAAGAATTGACAAAGCGGTTTGTTGCTGCTTTCTGGGACCCCCTTTTCGCAAGTCCGGAGCCAGCCCATGAGCAAGTCGATCAGCCCGACCCCATCCGTGCGCGCCCGCATCGAAACGACGCTCTTCGAGGCGCTCAAACCGGCGCGGCTGGAGGTGATCGACGAAAGCCATCACCACGCCGGACACCAGCCGAACATCACCGGCACCGGCGAGACACACATGCGGGTCCGGGTGGTGTCCGAGCGTTTCGCGGGCGTCGGTCGCGTCGAGCGCCACCGCATCGTGAATGCGCTTCTGAAGCCGGAACTGGATGCGGGCCTGCATGCACTGGCCATCGAAGCGGCAGCACCGGGGGAGACGACGCGCTGGTAGCGGCAGAAAGCCGCGGCCCCCGGTGTCGGCCACTCAAGCCTTCAAAGGGATGTCTTCGGCCGGGCGGATGCGCAGCCGCGTGATGCGGTTCTTTTCCCGCTTCATCACCGTGAAGCGCTTGCCGTGGAAGGTGAAGCTCTGCCGCTCCTCGGGAATCAGCTTGGATTCGTGGATGACGAGACCGGCAATGGTGGTGGCCTCCTCGTCCGGCAGATTCCAGTCGAGCGCGCGGTTGAGGTCGCGGATCGGAACGGCGCCATCGACCACGATCGAACCGTCGGCCTCCTGGCGCACGCCCTGGATCTCGAGATCGTGCTCGTCGGCGATATCGCCGACGATCTCTTCCAGAATATCCTCCAGCGTCACGATGCCCTGCACCTCGCCATACTCGTCCACCACGACAGCAAAATGCATCTTGCGGCGCAGGAAAGCGTTCAGCTGATCCTTCAGGCTGGTGGTATCGGGCACGAACCAGGGCTTCTGGGCAATCTTCACGATATCCAGATCGCGCGGCTCCATGTCCGGCTCGGCAAGCGCCCGCAGCAGGTCCTTGGCGTGCACAACACCGATGATGTTTTCGGTGGAGTTGCGCCACAGCGGCATGCGGGTGAAGGGGCTTTCCAGCACGGCGCGCACCACCACGTCGGGCGGGTCGTCCGCATTGATCGCCCGCATCACCGTGCGGTGCTTCATCACGTCGGAGACTTCCAGTTCTTCCAGGTCCAGGAGGCCGCCCAGCCGGTCGCGGTCCGCCTTGATGAAGGAGCCTTCCTTGTGCAGCAGGTCCAGCGCGCCGCGCAGCTCCTCATGCGCGGTCAGCATGGAAATGCCACGCGACAGGTTGACCCCGAACAGGGAGAGAATGAAGCGGACGATCGCATTCACACCACTCGAGAGCGGACCGGCAAGACCAACGAAAACGCGTACCGCAGGCGCCACGGCGATGGCGAAGCGATCCGGTGTCGAGATGGCCCAGCTCTTCGGCAGCACTTCGGAAAAGACGACGAGAAGCACCGTCATCAGGACAGTGGCGGCCGCCACGCCCGTCTGGCCGAACAGGCCGAGGAACAGGCTTGTGGTGAGCGAGGAAGCGAGGATATTGACGAGATTGTTGCCGATCAGCAGCGCACCGATCAACCGGTCGCGCCGCTCGATCAACCGATTGACCAGCCCGGCCTGGAGATCGCCGTTGCTTTCCAGCGTGTGCATGCGCGCACGCGACACGGCCGTCAGCGCCGTTTCCGAACCCGAGAAGAAGGCCGAGGCGGCAATCAGCAGCAGAACGGATACGAGTGTCAGCCAGTACTCGGCCAGGAAGGCAAGGATCTCCTGCAGCATCACCCCTTTTGCGTCTCCTCCAGGAAGGACTGGACTTCGGATGCCGGTACATCGTCGGCGATGAAGGACTGGCCGATGCCGTGGGTCAGGATGAAGGTCAGCTGGCCGCCCTTCACCTTCTTGTCCTGGGCAATGGCGTTCATCAGCACCTCGGTCGGCAGAGCCTCCCCAGGTATGTCGGAAATCAGCGTCGGCAAGCCAACAGCCTTCAGATGCGCCTCGACGCGGGCTGCATCATCAGGGCTTGCGAGATTCATGCGGGCCGAGAAGCGATGCGCCAGCACCATGCCGATCGCAACGCCTTCGCCGTGGACCAGCCGGCGGCTGTCATATTGCGTGGCAGCTTCCAGCGCATGGCCAAAGGTATGGCCGAGATTGAGAAGGGCGCGACGGCCCGTTTCGCGCTCGTCCTCGACCACGACGTCGGCCTTGGCCTGACAGCTGATCGCAATCGCCTCGGCGCGGGCAGCCCCCCCGGCAAACACGGCCCGCCAGTTCTTCTCCAGCCATGCGAAGAAATCCGGCTTGTCGATCAGGCCATATTTCGCGACCTCGGCATAGCCGGCGCGGAACTCGCGTTCGCTCAGCGTATCGAGCGCGCCGGTATCGGAGAGCACCAGATCCGGCTGGTGGAACACGCCAAGCAGGTTCTTGCCGTGACGGGTATTGATGCCGGTCTTGCCACCCACGGAGGAATCGACCTGCGACAGCAGCGTCGTCGGAATCTGCACGAAGCGCACGCCGCGCCTGACGATGCCGGCGGCAAAGCCGGCGAGATCGCCGATCACGCCGCCGCCGAGCGCGATGATGCAGTCGTTACGCTCGATGCGGGCCGACAATGCCATGTCGCAGACGGCGACCAGCGGCTCCACGCTCTTGGTCTTTTCACCGGCCGGCAGCGTCAGAGAGACCGCCTCGATGCCGTCGGTCTGCAGGCTGTCCATCAGCGCTTCCAGGTAGAGCGGCGCGACATGCTCGTCTGTGACGATCGCCGCCTTGCGACCCTTGAGGCGCGCGGTGATCTCGCCGCCCGCATGGGCAATCAGGTCCGGCCCGATCAGGATGTCGTAGGCGCGCTCGCCGAGCGGCACATGGACAAGACGTTCCGGACTATTGTCAGCTGCACTGTTCATTGCGCTTTGCCTTCCTCGGCCAATGCAGCAAGGATCGCCAGAACCTCCTGGGCCATGGCATCCTTGCGAATGTCGCGGGATTCGACCGTCACGTCGGCCTCCGCGTAGATGGGGTAGCGCTGGTGCATCAGGTTTTCCAGCGTCTGCTTCGGGTTCTCGGTCTTCAAAAGCGGGCGGTTGTCGCGCTTGTTGACGCGATCCCACAACACGTCGAGGTCGGCCCGCAGCCAGAGCGACAGGCCGCCGGAGCGGATCACCGCGCGGGTGCGCTCGTTGATAAAGGCACCACCGCCGGTCGAGACCACGCGCGGCCCGCTTTTCAGCAGGCGCTCGATGACGCGGGTTTCCAGCGCCCGGAACTCTGCCTCGCCATAGGCGGCAAACAGTTCCGGGATCGTCATGCGCGATACGCGCTCGATCTCGGCATCGGTATCGACGAAGGGCATGGCGAGTTGTTGGGCAACGATCCGGCCGATGGCGGACTTGCCCGCACCCATCAGGCCGACGAAAATCAGATTGCGCCCCCGCAGGGCCGCGCGCGCCCGCTCGCTCAGCGTCAAGGGCTCTGTCGGTGGTGTGACGAGATCGGGCATCGCGGTCTTAAATGTGTCCTCTCGCGGTCCTTTGTCGGCAACCCTATCGACAAATGGATGTGCAGCGTCAAGCCACAGGCGGGCGGAAAGGTGGTCGTGGCACTTGTTCTTGCGCTCGCAGCCGGCTTTCCCCATAAGGGAAGCGCCTCGATGAACGGAGCAGCGCATGCCGACCCTCTTTCGTTTCCTGTCCATCATCGCCGTGCTGTGCGGCCTGGTCTATGGAAGCATGATGGCGCTGGCCGTGCTGGTCGAGCCGCGCGCGCGCGACGTCACGGTGCGCGTGCCTTCCGAGCGTCTCAACCCGCCCCAACCGTGAGAGCTGCCGTGGCCGATCTGTCCCGCGCCCATGCGGAAGCCTTTCTGGAAATGATGAGCGCCGAACGCGGTGCCGCCGCCAACACGCTTGCCTCTTACGAGCGCGACCTGGAGGATCTCGCGAGCTTTCTGTCGACGCGCAAGATCGGCCTTACCGCCGCCAGCAGCACCGATCTCACAGATTATCTCGCCCATCTGGCGGGCCAGGGTTTTGCCGCCTCCTCGCAGGCGCGCCGGCTCTCGGCGATGCGGCAGTTCTATCGCTTTCTCTATACCGAGGGACTGCGCGGCGACGACCCGACCGGCATTCTCGATGCGCCGAAGAAGGAGCGGGGACTGCCGAAGATCCTCAGCGAAGCCGAAGTCGGCCGGCTTCTCGCGCGTGCAGCCGAAGAAGCGGCCGCGCCGGAAGGCTCTGTCGGCGAGCGCATCGGCCGGTTGCGCATGCTGGCGCTGCTGGAACTGCTCTATGCGACGGGCATGCGCGTCAGCGAACTCGTTTCGCTGCCAGCCAAGGTGATGGATCAGGAAGGCCGCTTCCTGATGATCCGCGGCAAGGGGAACAAGGAACGGCTGGTGCCGCTGTCGCGTTCGGCGATCGCCGCCATGACCGCCTATGGCAAGGCCCGAAACGAAGCGATCGCCGCCGGGCGCGAGGCGGAAAGCTCCTGGCTCTTTCCGTCTGCCGGCAAGCAGGGCTATCTGCCACGGCAGGTCTTTGCCCGCGATCTCAAGGGTCTGGCCGCGCGCGCCGGCATCCGCACCAGCGCCATTTCCCCGCATGTGCTGCGCCATGCCTTTGCCAGCCACCTGTTGCAGAACGGGGCAGACCTGCGCGTGGTTCAGGAACTGCTCGGCCATTCGGACATTTCCACCACACAAATCTATACCCACGTGCTGGAAGAACGGCTGAGAGAAGTGGTGGAAATGCACCACCCTCTTGCAAAAGCCACCAAAAACCCTGATTAGAGCGCGGGCGGGGGGCGGCACGGCCGCCAACACGATCGGAACACGGAGCTCATGCAGACCTATCTCGACTTCGAAAAGCCCATCTCCGACCTGGAAGGCAAGATCCACGAGCTGAAGAAGCTGGCGGCGGAAGATGAGAGCATAGACACATCCGACGAGATCCAGCGTCTGGAAGTGCGCGTGCGCGAGGCGATGCAGGAGATCTACTCCAAGCTCAACGCCTGGCAGAAGACGCAGGTCGCCCGCCATCCGCAGCGCCCGCACTTCATCGATTATCAGAAGCACCTGTTCACCGAATTCACGCCGCTGGCCGGCGACCGCACCTTCGGCGAGGACGCCGCGATCCAGGCAGGCCTTGCGCGCTTCCGCGGCCAGCCCGTGGCGATCATCGGCCAGGAAAAGGGCAACGACACCAAGTCGCGCATCAAGCACAATTTCGGCAGCCCGCGTCCGGAAGGCTATCGCAAGGCGATCCGGGTGATGGAAATGGCCGACCGCTTCGGCCTGCCGGTGATTTCGCTGGTGGATACGGCAGGCGCCTATCCCGGCGTCGGCGCCGAGGAACGCGGCCAGGCGGAAGCGATTGCCCGCTCCACCGAAATGTGTCTGGCACTGAAGGTGCCGATGATCTCGATCATCATCGGCGAAGGCGGTTCGGGCGGTGCGATCGCTATTGCCACCGGCAACAAGGTGTTCATGCTGGAGCATGCGATCTATTCGGTCATTTCACCGGAAGGGGCGGCCTCCATCCTGTGGCGTGATTCGACGCGCGCCCGCGAAGCCGCCACCAACATGAAGATCACCGCAGAGGATCTGAAGGCGCTCGGTGTCATCGACGACATCATCCCGGAACCGCTTGGCGGCGCACATCGCGAACCGGAGACGGTGATCGAAACCGCCGGTGCGCTGATCGAAGCCTCGCTGAAGGAACTCGGACAGCTGTCGCCGGAGGACCTGCGCAAGCACCGACGCCAGAAATTTCTGGAAATCGGCCGCAATCTCTGATCAACTCTTAGATCGTGAGGAGCAGATTCTTCCGCTCTTCACGATTTTGTGCCAGGCCTGCGGCACGACGCGGTAAGATTATGTAAAGCTTACCGCTTTATTACGAATGGCAGAATGGGTATGTGCTTCGTCATATGCCTTGTTGATCGTCACACGTGATTTGTCCGATGCGCTTGAAACTGATCGCCTCCATTTTCCTGATGGCAACCGCGCTCGCCGGGTGCAACGACGCGCTTGATACGACGTCGATCGATCTCTCCAAGGTGAAGAACAAGGTCGAGCAGCCTCTGCCGGACCGCATCGTTGCGGAAATGCAGAAGAAGAACATGCCGCGCAATTCGCCGATCATGATTCGTGTCTTCAAAGAAGAAGGCAAGATGGAGATCTGGAAGGCGAAGGCGGACAACCGCTTCGACAAGATCGCCGAATATGACATCTGCGCCTGGTCGGGCAAGCTTGGCCCCAAGGTGAAGGAAGGCGACCGGCAGGCGCCGGAAGGCTTCTACAACCTTACGCCCGCGCATCTCAATCCCAATTCCAAATATTACCTCGCCATCAACACCGGGTTCCCGAACCGTTATGATGCGGCCAACGGCCGCAGCGGCTCCAACCTGATGATCCATGGCGCCTGCTCCTCGTCCGGCTGCTATTCGATGACGGACCAGCAGATCCTGGAAATCTACGCCTTTGCCCGGGATGCCTTCCGTGGCGGCCAGACCTCGGTTCAGCTGGAGGCCTTCCCCTTCCGCATGACGGCGGAAAACATGGCCCGCCATCGCAACAGCGAAAACCTCGAATTCTGGAAGATGCTGAAGGTGGGCTACGACCACTTCGAAGTGACGAAGCGGCCGCCGGAGGTGAATGTCTGCGAGAAGAAATACGTCTTCAACCAGCAGGTCCAGGGCTCCGGAGGGTTTTCGCCCACCGCTGCCTGCCCGCCGATGTCGACGCCGCCGGCGCTGACAGCCGCCCTCTCGACCTACGAGAAGGAATACCAGCTTGCCTATACCAAGGCGATGGACAAGCTGGACGGCAAGGTGTGGTACGAACCGACCGAGGCCGAGCGCAAGGCCGTCGTCGCCGACAAGCGCAAGGGCCGCGATCTCGCCTATGCGCCGACCGGCACCTCGCTGGCCGCCGGCAAGCTGGTGGAACCCGCCGAATTCGACAAGCTGATGGCCGCCCGCCTTGCCAAGACCCAGCCGCCCGGCACCATGCTGGCTTCCGCACAGCCGTCCGGCGCCGCTGCCAAGCAGTCCCGCCTGCTGGCCACGACAGCTCCGGCCGGCGACCGCTCCACCATGTCGGTCGCGACGGCCATGAACAGTGGGAACCGCCCTGCCGCCGCTCCGCTCACCGCCAGCGTTCAGCCGGCCAGCACCACCACAGGCGCCATTCCGGTGCCGGCACCCAATCCGCTCGCCTATGCCGCTGTTCAGCCGGTGAGCGACGATCAGAAGAAGCCCTTCTGGAAGTTCTGGTAAGCCGCCGGTGGCGGAGCCGATCATCTATGACCTGAAGGGGCTGAAATGCCCCCTCCCCGTGCTGAAGACCCGCAGGAAGCTGGCCGGCCTGCCGATCGGCGCAGAACTCTCGGTCGAGACCACGGACGGGCTGGCGGCCATCGACATTCCGCATGCGTGCCGCGAAGACGGCCAGACCCTGCTGGCAAGCGAGGCGACCGCCTTCGGCCATCGTTTCCTGATCCGCAAGGAGTGCGACCCGCCACCCCGCAGCGACGAGGATTTCTGAGCCGCAGCCAGCACAGGCCGGCGCTGCGCAGTCTGTCAGAGGCGCAGGCCGGGCACTGCGAGCGGGTTGTCCTCCAACGCGGCACGATCCGGCCGGTCGATGCGCGGCTGACCGGTAAAAGCCGCGAAAAGATCCGTCACGAACTCTTCCGACAGCCCTTGCGTGATCAGCACCATGCGTGTGCGCCGGTCGCTGCCTGCCGGCCAGCGTGGCAAACGCTCCGGCGGATGGAAGATGCTCTGCACCCCGTGCAGCACCAGCGGCCGCTCCACGTTGTCGGCGAGCTGGACGATCGCCTTCATGCGCAACAGTTTTTCGCCATGCGCCGAGCGCAGCAGGTCCACGAACATCTCCACCGCCATCGGCTCGATCGGCCGGTCGTGGACGATGGCGAAGGAGCGGATGTCATCCCCGTGACGGTTGACGTCGTGATGGTGATGATGGTGGCCACGCGGCACATGATCGTGGCCATGATGGTGATCGTGGTGATGATGACCGTGATCATCATGATCATGGTGGTGATCGTCCTCGTGGTCTTCCTGCAGCCAGCGGGAAACATCGGCGATCTTGCTGTCCGGATCGTAGAGGCCGTTGACGAGCAGGGCCGCGGTGCCCGCCTCCCCGGCATCGCCATCGCTCACCCTGGCGCGCGGGTTGAGTTCCTGGAGGCGCTGCAGAAGGGGTGAGAGCGCATCTGGTGCCAGAAGCGTCTTCTTGGTGAGAACCAGACGGTCGGCCACCGCCACCTGACGCAGGGCTTCCGGATGACGTGCCAGCGTCGAAAGACCATGCACCGCATCCACCACGGTGATGACGCCATCCAGCGAGAAGCTCTGGGCAATGACCGGATTGCCCATCACCGCCTGCATCACCGGCGCAGGATCTGCAAGGCCGGTCGTCTCGATCACCACGCGGCGGATCGGCTTCAGGCGGCCGGTCTGGATCTGGTCGACCAGCGAGGCCAGCGTTTCCACCAGTTCGCCGCGCACGGTGCAGCACAGGCAGCCGTTGGAGAGTTCCAGCAGCGTATCGCCCGAGGTCTCGACCAGGAAATTGTCGATGCCGACCTCGCCGAATTCGTTGATGATGACGGCGGTGTCATGCGCCTGCGGGTCCTTGAGGATGCGGTTGAGCAGGGTCGATTTGCCCGCCCCGAGGAAGCCGGTCAGGATCGAGACCGGAATGCGTTCGCTTGCCAGGGCCATGTGGATCGTCCCATGCTGGAGTTGGCGCATCCGGACGAAAGCGTGACACGCGGGATCCGTGACGGATGCGGAAGAACGAGAATACGACGCCCCCAGGCGGGGACGCGCAATTTAAAGCGCGGTCGGCCGCGGGATAGGCACCGGTACGGAGGCGCCGGAGCGCACATCACCCGCCTTGGCCGGACGGCCGGGGGCGGTGCCTGCATCGGCTGCCGGTTTGGCAGGCTCGGGGGGAGAAACGATCTCGGCCATGCTGAAGGCCGGCGGCGCCTCGCGTTCGGCAATATAGGGCGAATGGATCATCATGCGCCCCTGCTCGTCGCGGCCTTCGCTGCGCACCTTCGCGGCCTTCGGATTGCAGATATCGGCGCTGATATCCACCACCTCGTCACGGTCCGGACCGTAGGGCGCAAGGCTCGACAGCGGCACACCCTTGCCCGGATCCTCCGTCAGCGCTGCCTGCAACAGGGCCGCCGATTCCTCGGCACGCCCCGCAAGACTGTCGGAGCCGAGCACCACGGAGACAACAGTCCGGCCGTTGCGGGTGGCAGAGGATACCTGGTTGAAGCCGGAGGCACAGATGAAGCCGGTCTTCATGCCATCGGCACCGTTGAAGCGGCCAATCAGCATGTTGTAGTTCGGATAATCCTTGGCGCCGGTGGTGATGCCTTCCAGCGCGAAATAGCTGGCATATTGCGGAAAGTTGCGGCGCAGCGTCAGCGCCAGCACCGCGAGGTCACGCGCGGTTGTATACTGCCCCTTGCCGGGCAGGCCGTGCGGATTGATGAAATGCGACGACGTCATGCCGAGACGCTGGGCGGCATCGTTCATCATGGCGACGAACTGGTCGGCACTGCCGCCGCCCACGGTTTCCGCAAGCCCCATGGCCACGTCATTGGCCGACTTCACCACCAGGATCTTCAGCGCGGCATCGATCGTGAGCGTGGCGCCGGGCTTCACAAACATCTTGCTCGGCGGCTGGTCGACGGCCTTGCGGCTCATCACCACCGGCGTCTCCAGCGTCACCTTGCCGGCCTTCAGCGCCTCGAAGGTGACGTAGATGGTCATCAGCTTGGTGAGCGAGGCCGGGTACCACTTGCGGAACGCTTCCTGATGCGCGATCACCCGTCCACTCGCAACATCCACCACCATTTTCGGATTGGCGGCGGCCAGTTGCGGAAGCCCGGCGCACAGAAGTGCTGTGGAGAGGGCAAGGGCAAGCCTGCGGAACGCGGCTGACGGTCGGTTCGGGCTGTGGGGCAAGGAGCGGCCTCGTGATGGAACGCCAGATCTCGGTGGCGGGTAGACCGCCTCTATGGCCAAGGAATGGCAAAGATCATTGATTCCGTCAATTCCGCGGCGCAATATCGCGGCCAATGCGGGCACTTCGCCCGAGCACGTGCAATAAACAGGACATGCGATGCCGATCTTGAACAGAGCCGCCGACATGCAGGCCGAAATCAGCGCCTGGCGGCGCCATATCCATGAAAATCCGGGCCTGCTTTACGACGTGGAAGAGACCGCCGCCTTCGTGGAAGACAAGCTGAAGAGCTTCGGCGTGGACGAGATCGTCACCGGCCTCGGTCGCACCGGCGTCGTGGCCCTCATTCGCGGTCGCGGCGAGGGTGACCGGGTCATCGGGCTGCGCGCCGACATGGATGCCCTGCCGCTGACCGAGATCACGGGGAAACCCTGGGCCTCCCGCAAGGACGGCAAGATGCATGCCTGCGGCCATGACGGGCACACCGCCATGCTGCTGGGCGCGGCACAGTATCTGGCCGAGACCCGCAATTTCAACGGCACCGTCGCCCTCATCTTCCAGCCGGCGGAGGAAGGCGGTCGCGGCGCGCTCGCCATGGTCGAGGACGGCATGATGGACCGTTTCGGCATCCAGGAGGTTTATGGCATGCACAACATGCCGGGCATGGCGCTCGGCACCTTCGCCATCCGCAAGGGCGGCATCATGGCGGCCCCCGACAAGTTCACCATCCAGATCAAGGGCCGTGGCGGCCATGCGGCCGAACCGCACCGTACCGCCGATCCGATCGTCATCGGCGCCCAGATCGTCAACGGACTGCAACTGATCGCGGCGCGCAACGCCAATCCGCTGCGCTCGGTCGTCGTCTCCATCACCCAGTTCCATGCCGGCACCACGCACAACATCATCCCCGAAGAAGCAATGATCGCCGGTACGGTGCGCAGCCTGGACGAGGCGGTGCGCGACATGGCCGAAGCCCGCATCCGCCAGATCGCCGAAGGCATTGCCGCCGCCAATGACTGCGTGGCGGAGGTGGACTATGAGCGCGCCTGCCCGGTGACCGTCAACCATCCCGAAGAGACCATCCATGCAGCCAAGGCGGCCATGGCGATCGTGGGCGAGAAGAACGTGGATACCGAGGTCGATCCCAGCATGGCCGGCGAGGATTTCGCCTTCATGCTGCAGGCCCGCCCCGGCGCCTACATCATGATCGGCAACGGCGACACGGCGGCGCTGCACAACCCGGCCTATGATTTCAACGACGAGGCGATCGCCTACGGCGTCTCCTACTGGGTGAAACTCGTCGAGCAGCGCCTCGCCGACTGAGGCACCAACAAAGCCAACCACTGCCGGCCTGCCGACTTGTCGGCAGCGCCGGCCTGCGGTATGTAGCCAGTCATCTGCTATCGGTCCACGTAGCTCAGCAGGATAGAGCACAGGATTCCTAATCCTGGGGTCGGAGGTTCGAATCCTCTCGTGGACACCACTTCCCCCTCACCTGCTTGACCTTGCTGGCTAATCCCTAGCCGGCTCCAGTTCCGCCAAGCCCCAGCCAATCGCTGATCAGCCACCAGCCCCCGAGCAGGATGAAGGCGGTGAAGGCGAGTGAGGCAAGCGCGAACACCAGTCCACCCACCACAGCGGCGCCATCTCTCTGGGCAAGTCCCAAGGCCACGAAAAAGATCGAAAGCCCCGGCAGCACATTGCCGAACGGGATGGGCAAAGCAATCAGGACGGCCATCACGAAAACGACAAGTCCCAATGGACGCAGGGCGGCGCGACCGGCCAGCCCCGTCAGCCGCGGCCTCAGCCAGGTTTCCAGCCAGGCAAGCTTGGGCCCAAGCCGCACCGCCATGGCCTTCAGCAGCGCCTGCGGCACCTCGACGCGCGCCAGCCGCTGCGGCAGGATAAACCGGTCCGCACCGATCACCAGTTGCGCGGCCAGCAACGCGAGTGCGGTGCCAAACACCATTCCGGCCGGGATGCCAGGCGTTGGAATGATCGCCGGAATGGAAAAGACCAGCAGCACCAGCGCGGTCGCATGTTCACCGAGGATCGCCAGCAGGCGGCCAAGCGTCGCACGACCAGGCCCAAGCCGCTCCGGCAGAGCCTCCAGCAGACGCGCCAGACCGTCTCGGCTCGTTTCGGATGCCATGTCAGCCATGACCGCATCCTTCCGCCATCATCCCTCGAGATATTTCGCGGGGGACAGCATTCCTCCGCCCGGTGCAGATCCCTGTTCGTCTCACGCCACTCCTTGTCCGGCCGGTCTCGTTGCATCAGGCCGGCACCGGCAGGATATGGGAAGGGAGATGCCGGATGCGAAGAGGAGGTCGCGCAAAAAGCCGGTAACGCACGTCACGGAGGCATCCGAAAACGCCGTGCTCCGCCACGTTAGCGCTATCATCGCCGCACTAGCGATGGGCGGCGGCAGAGATTGTATCCATGAACACGACGCTTTGCTGGCAGAGCCTGGCCTCGTCGATGAAGGTATCCAGGCATTCGAGCAGCCGGTTGCGACGACTGGTGACTTCCGGTTCCGGCAAGGGGGACAGGTTGAAGGCACCGATGGCGGTGAGGAAGGCCTGCATGGCTGTACTTAGCGACGGCAGCAGATCAACGAGGTAGACACTCGGCTGACGCGCATCCAGCATATCGGTCACGTAGGCGGACAGGCTTTTCGGGATGGAGAGCGCATCCTGGCGGTCGCAGGTCGCCACCAGATTCCGCAGCCCGATTGCATCCATACTGTCGATCGTCATGGTCGTTTCCTGGCAGGACGTTGGAGGTCTTCGGTTTCCGGCCGGGGCGACGGTTGGTAAGCGGCGGGCCGCTTGCGCCATGCTTGAACACCGCTGCCGGAACTCAAAAACAAAAGTTAAAATTGTCGGAAATGATGAGTAGCCTCAGAAATGATCGTGTCAACGCTAGCGCACAAAGATTGAGCGAGGCTGTGGATGACGGTCCCGCCAAGGCACAGGACCCGACCGGTCAAGGGCCGGCATGAACGGTTCCGGCACAGGTGACGCTGATCCTGTGTCGGGCCGAAGGACTGGCGGGCGGCGTGCAGAATCAACGCAGGCGCACATGCTCCATGCGAAAGCCAAGCCCCATCAGCCGGCCGGCGAGATGGGCAAGCAGCGGAAAGCGCGCGATGCCGCGGATGAAGGCGGGCGGCCCCTTGCGGCGCTCGTCGTCCGCCTGATCCTTGCGCCTGCTGGAGCGCATCATCAGTTGCAGCCTCTGCGTCGCCCTGGTCGGAAACAGCCGGCGTTTTTCGACGGCAGCAAGATGCTGATCCGTCAGCCTTCCTTCCTTCAGAGGCCGGGCGAGAAGATTGCCGGCCGCCACCGCATCCTGAATGGCGAGATTGACGCCGACGCCGCCGATCGGCGACATGGCATGCGCCGCATCCCCGATCGCCAGCAGGCCGGGCTTCCACCACTGCTTCAGCCGGTCGATACGCACCTGCAACAGGCTGACATCCTCCCAACCGGCGATTTCCGCCATGCGTGAGGCGGGAAGCGGCGAGACGGCGCGCACCATGTCGCGAAAAGCCTCCAGGTCGCCGGCGCGAATCTCGGCAAAGGTGCCGCGGCGCACGATGAAACCGCACTGCCAGTAATCGCCGCGATCGATCAGCACGAAACCCTGGCGCGGGCCGGCATGGCCCATGGTCTCAGCAGGATCGCCCGTCTGCTTGGAGAGCTTCATCCAGACGACTTCGCTGGGTGTGCCGAAGCTTTCGACCGCAAGGCCCGCCTTTTCGCGCACCACCGAATGGCGGCCATCGGCAGCCACCACCAGCGTTGCGGCAAGATCGAAACGAACACCGTCCCGCTCCAGCCGAAGTCCGGAAACACGGCCGTTCCGAAAGATCACGTCCACCACCTTCGTTGCCATCATCAGATGGAAATTCGGATAGCGTGCCGCCTCCTTCGACAGGAAGTCGAGAAAATCCCATTGCGGCATGAAGGCGATGAAGCGATTGCGCACCGGCAGGCGGGAGAAATCCGCCATGGTGATCGTCTGTCCGCCGATCTCCGCCGACAGTTTTGGCGCCCGCGTATGCGGAAGCTTCAGGAAGGCCTCTTCCAGGCCGAGTTCGTAAATGACCTCCAGCGTGGAGGGATGGATGGTGTCGCCGCGAAAATCGCGCAGGAAATCGCCATGCTTCTCGATGACGGTGACATCGACGCCGGCCCGCGCCAGAAGCAGGCCCAGCATCAGGCCCGCCGGGCCGCCGCCGGCAATGGCGCAGGTCGTTGTCCGTGCTTCGTCACCCATGATCCTGTCTCCACCCATCCGTCATCATTGCCGCGTCCCGCAGTCTATCGCATCTGGCATCGGCGGGGACGAAATTCAATGCGGCGCATCCGCCCTTGTGAGGGACCTTCGCCAGCTGTAAACGAACCGGGACCAACGCGGATCTCATGCATGACAGCCTCTACGCGCAGCATTTCCATTCTCGGCTCCACCGGCTCGATCGGCACCAATACACTGGATGTTCTGACGCATCTTGGCGGGCGCGAGACCTTCGAGGTGGTGGCGCTGACGGGGGCGAGCAATATTGCGCTTCTGGCCGAGCAGGCGATTGCCCATGGTGCGCGCCTGGCGGTGACCGCAGACGAAAGCCAGTATGTGGCGCTGCGTGACCTCTTGTCCGGCACCGGCATCGAGGTGGCGGCCGGTCAGAGCGGCCTGATGGAAGCCGCCAATGCCGGGGCCGACATGGTGATGGCAGCAATCGTCGGCACGGCCGGACTTGCGCCCACACTGGCCGCCGCGCGCCGCGGCGCAGACATTGCGCTTGCCAACAAGGAATGCCTCGTCTCCGCCGGCGATCTGTTCGTTGCCGCGGTGCGCCAGGGCGGCGGACGGCTGCTGCCGGTCGACAGCGAGCACAATGCAATCTTCCAGGTGCTGGAGGAAAGCCAGCGCCATGCCGTCGAACGGGTGATCCTCACCGCCTCCGGCGGCCCCTTCCGCACCTTCACCCGCGAACAGATGGCAAATGTGACGGTGGAGACCGCGCGCGCCCATCCCAACTGGTCGATGGGCCTCAAAATTTCCATCGACAGCGCCTCGATGTTCAACAAGGCGCTGGAGATGATCGAGGCCAAGCACCTGTTCGGCCTCGCTCCGGAGCAGGTGGAGGTGATCGTCCATCCGCAATCGATCATCCATTCGATGGTCGGCTATTCCGATGGGTCGGTGCTCGCCCAGCTCGGATCTCCAGACATGCGCCATGCCATCGGCTATGCGCTGGAATTTCCGCGCCGCGCAAAGCTGCCGGTGGAGCGGCTGGATTTCGCCAGACTGGCACGGCTGGATTTCGAGGCGCCAGACGAAGCGCGCTTCCCCGCCCTCCGCCTCGCACGCCTTGCCATGACGCGCGGCGGCGTGCAGGGCGCGGTACTGAACGGCGCCAAGGAAGTGGCGCTCGACGCCTTCATCGCCGGCGATACCGGCTTTCTTTCCATGGCCCAGATCACCGAAGCGGTGATGGAAGAGCTTGCGCATCTGCCACCCGCCGCCAGCATGGACGACGTGTTTGCGGCCGATCTGGAGGCGCGGCAACGGGCGAAGGCCAGGCTGGGGTGAGGTCAGGCGGCCCGAACTTCGCTCAACAGTTCGGGATGCTGGTCCAGCAGACGCAGCAGCTTGACGAGGGCCACAGGCGGACGTGTCTTCCCGTTTTCGTAGCGGGAGAACGCATTGACGCCACCGCCAAAAATCTCACCGGCCTGCTTCTGGTCCAGCTTCAGCTTGCGGCGAACAGCGGCGATATAGGCGGGATCGACCAGCACGGCGTTCACCTTGCGCTGGAATTCACCCACCAGCCGGCTAAACCGATCGCCCTCGGCAGCATCGAGGATTACTTCGTGACAGGCCGGGCAGAAATCACCCGTCACACCGGGGATCAGGGTTTTCTCGCCCCTGTAGGCATAAGCCACATCCCGAGTGTCATGAACGAGGTCGGCCGCCCCGCAGCACGGACATTTCATCTCACAGTTCCTTGAAGGACACGATCAGCACGTCATCGATCACGGTAAGCTTCAGATAGACAGCATCACCCAGTCCTGTACGCGTTCGGTAGACATCCTGCCAGATGGCATTGTCCGCATGGGTCGTCATGGACTTGTAAAAGTTGCTTAAGGTCAACGCCATCACCACCTCGCAGATGCCCCCAAGGTCAACAATGCCCAGAGCACGGGCCCCGAGAAATGCAGAACCCGTTGCCCGCACACCCCCCGTCTCGACGAGAAGCTTGACGCGTTCCAGAGAACAATGCGGCTTGCGTTTCTCCATAAATAACCTTTGAGGTTAATTCAGGCAAGGCACGGATCACACATTCCTCCGCCGGCCCTCCATCAGGTCGAGGATGGCGCGCGCCGCGTCCAGCACATTCGTGCCGGGGCCGAAGACGGCGGCAACGCCGGCATCGAGCAGGAACTGGTAATCCTGGCGCGGAATGACGCCGCCGACCACGACGATGACATCCTCGGCCCCGCGTTCCTTCAGCGCTGCGATCAGCTGCGGCGCGAGCGTCTTGTGGCCGGCGGCGAGCGACGACATGCCGACCACCTGCACCTTCTGCGAAACGGCGAGATCGGCCGCCTCCTCGGGCGTCTGGAACAGCGGGCCCGCCACCACCTGGAAACCGATATCGCCGAAGGCGGAGGCAATCACCTTGGCGCCGCGATCATGCCCATCCTGCCCGAGCTTGGCGACCAGCATCTTTGGACGAAGGCCGGTGGCTTCGGCATAGGCGGAAAGGCGGGTGGTCAGCGTCTGATATTCCGGATCCCCCGCATAGGCCGCGCCGTAAATGTCCGTCACCACCTCCGGCACGGCGGAATGATCGCCGAAGACCGAGCGCATCGCGTCGGAGATCTCGCCGACGCTGGCGCGGGCACGGGCGGCCTCCACCGCCTTTTCCAGAAGATTGCCCTCGCCCGTTTCGGCCACCGTCTTCAGCGCAGCAAGGGCCGCCTCCACCCGGGCCGGATCGCGCTGGCGGCGGATCTGTTCCAGCCGCCTGATCTGCGCATTGCGCACGGCGGTGTTGTCGATATCGAGAATGTCGATCGGCTCTTCGTTCTCAAGCCGGTACTTGTTGACGCCGACGATGATCTCCTCGCCGCGATCCACGCGTGCCTGGCGGCGCGTGGCGGCTTCTTCGATCAGGCGCTTGGGCAGGCCATCGGCCACAGCCTTTGTCATGCCGCCGAGCGCTTCCACCTCTTCGATCAGCGCCCAGGCCTTGTCCGCCAGCTCCTTCGTCAGACTTTCGACATAGTAGGAGCCGGCCAGCGGATCGACCACCTTGGTGACGCCCGTCTCGTGCTGCAGGATCAGCTGCGTGTTGCGGGCAATGCGGGCCGAAAATTCCGTCGGCAGCGCGATCGCCTCGTCGAGCGCATTGGTGTGCAGCGACTGCGTGCCGCCGAGCACGGCGGAGAGCGCCTCATAGGCCGTGCGGATCACGTTGTTGTAGGGGTCCTGTTCCTGCAACGAGACACCGGATGTCTGGCAGTGGGTGCGCAGCATCAGCGAGCCCGGCTTCTTCGGCTCAAACTCCTCCATGATCTTCGACCAGAGCAGGCGCGCGGCGCGCAGCTTGGCGGCTTCCATGAAGAAATTCATGCCGATGGCGAAGAAGAACGAGAGACGGCCGGCGAACTCATCGACATTGAGACCCCGCGCCAGAGCGGCACGCACATATTCGCGGCCATCGGCCAGCGTGAAGGCCAGTTCCTGCACCAGGGTCGCGCCGGCTTCCTGCATGTGATAGCCGGAAATCGAGATGGAGTTGAAGCGCGGCATTTCCTTGGCCGTATAGGCAATGATGTCCGCAATGATCCGCATGGAAGGTTCCGGCGGATAGATATAGGTGTTGCGGACCATGAACTCCTTCAGAATATCGTTCTGAATGGTGCCGGACAGCTGGTCGCGTGAGACGCCCTGCTCCTCGCCGGTGACGATGAAATTGGCAAGGATCGGGATCACCGCGCCGTTCATGGTCATCGACACGGAAATATCCTGCAGCGGAATGCCGCTGAACAGGATCTTCATATCCTCCACGCTGTCGATCGCGACCCCGGCCTTGCCGACATCGCCGACAACACGCGGATGATCGGAATCGTAGCCGCGATGGGTGGCGAGGTCGAAGGCAACGGACACGCCCTGCTGGCCGGCGGCCAGCGCCTTGCGATAGAAGGCATTGCTTTCTTCTGCCGTGGAGAAGCCGGCATATTGGCGGATCGTCCAGGGGCGGCCGGCATACATGGTGGCACGCGGGCCGCGCACGAAGGGCTTGAAGCCCGGCAGGCTTTCCAGATGCGCGACACCTTCAAGATCTTCCGCCGTGTAGAGCGGCTTGACGGGAATGCCCTCGGGTGTGTTCCAGACCAGCGCATCGGGCGATGTCTTCAGCTCCTTTTCCGCCAGGGCCTGCCAGTCTGCGACGGTTTTCTTGCTCATCGGGCTGATCCTCCAGAGGCCGACATCATGATCGGTGCGGCATTGAGATTGACGGGATTGCTACTCAGTAGCATATTGGATCTAGTCTTCTCGGGAGCCTTGAGCCATGACCGTAAAAGCATCCGTCTCGATCTCCGACCAGCAGGACGCGTTTGCCCGCCGGCTGGTTGAGGAAGGTCGCTATTCCAGCGTGAGCGCCGTGGTGCAGCAGGGGCTGGAACTGCTGCGTGAGCAGACCGAGAGGAAAGAGGCGGAGCTTGCGGCGTTGCGGGCTCTGGTCGATGAACGACGCAAGGGGGCCTTCCTGACCATGGAAGAAAGCCATGCACAAATCGAGGCTTTGATTGCTCGAAAGAAGGCCGAATACGGTGTATGACTGATGGCTTGGTACTGCACCTATGTCCCATAGCTTTGGAGTATCGGCGAGGTGCCTTTGGATAAGACCGGCATAGCCGGATACCCCCCTCTGCCCTGCCGGGCATCTCCCCCTCAAGGGGGGAGATCGGCATGAAGCAAGGCCTTAGCAGACAGTAATCGTAGGAATCCGGGTAGCCCTTAAAGCGTGTGAGGGTATGCGAGAGGGTTCCACACCCGATCTCCCCCCTTGAGGGGGAGATGTCCGGCAGGACAGAGGGGGGTGAAGCCGCACACCCCATTTTCACTCGAACTCCATGATCATTTCATCGACAGCAAGGCTCTGACCGGCACTCGCGGCGACGCGCTTCACCACGCCGCGGCGTTCGGCCTTCAGCACGTTTTCCATCTTCATGGCTTCGACGGTCGCCAGCGTCTGGCCGGCCTCCACCGTATCACCCGGCTTGACCGCCACGCTGGTGATGACGCCCGGCATGGGGCAGAGCAGCATTTTCGAGGTGTCCGGCGGCAGCTTCACAGGCATGAGTTTGGCGAGGTCCGCAACACGCGGTGAGCGGACGCGGGCCGCGACATCCATGCCGTTGAGGCGAAGGCGAATGGCGGAGCCGATCAGATCCACCTTCACGCCCAGCCTTTCGCCATTCAGCACGAAATGCGCATGCGTCTGTCCGGGATGCCAAGAGCCGGCCACCGTGACGCTCTCGCCGCCCTCGGCGAAGGTCACGATCTCCGCCTCCGCCGTGCCCGAAAGGCTGATGGCATGGGCATCGTCGCCGAGCTTGACCACCCAGTCCCGTCCCACCACGCGGGCATGGTTGCCGATGGTGCCTGAGATCTGTGTCGCGCGGACTTGAACCCTCGCATTGACGACAGCGGCAATCGCCGCCAGCTTCCGCGAGGATGCCGCATCCGGCGCCACGCCGGAAAAGCCCTCCGGAAACTCTTCCGCGATATAGGCCGTCGTCAGCCGGCCGGAGCGGAATCGCTCCTGCCCCATCACGGCCGAGAGGAAGGGCAGATTGTGGCCGATACCTTCCACCTGAAAATCATTCAGCGCCGCCGCCATGGCATCGATCGCAACGGCGCGCGTCTCGCCCCAGGTGCAGAGCTTGGCGATCATCGGATCGTAATACATGGAGATCTCGCCGCCTTCGTAGACACCGGTATCGTTGCGCACCACGGTGCCATCGGCCTGAACGCCTTCGACGGGCGGGCGGTAGCGGCTGAGCCTGCCGATGGAGGGCAGGAAGTTGCGGAAGGGATCTTCCGCATAGAGCCGGCTTTCGATCGCCCAGCCGTTGAGCTTCACATCGGCTTGCGTCAACGAAAGCTTCTCGCCCGAGGCGACGCGGATCATCTGCTCGACAAGGTCGATGCCGGTCACGAGTTCGGTGACCGGATGCTCGACCTGCAGGCGGGTGTTCATTTCGAGGAAATAGAACCTGTTGGCCTTGCCATCGACGATGAATTCCACCGTGCCGGCCGAGTGATAACCGACCGCTTTTGCCAGCGCCACCGCCTGTTCGCCCATGGCACGGCGGGTCGCCTCATCGAGGAAGGGCGACGGCGCCTCCTCGATGACCTTCTGGTTCCGGCGCTGAATGGAGCATTCGCGCTCTCCGAGATAGAGGCAGTTGCCAAATTTGTCGCCCAGAACCTGGATTTCGATGTGGCGCGGCTCGGTCACGAATTTCTCGATGAAGATGCGGTCATCGCCGAAAGAACTTTTCGCCTCGTTCTTCGAGGACTGGAAGCCTTCGCGGGCTTCCGCATCGTTCCAGGCAATGCGCATGCCCTTGCCGCCACCACCGGCAGAGGCCTTGATCATGACGGGATAGCCGATGGATGCGGAGATTCTCACCGCCTCGTCGGCATCCTCGATCAGGCCCATATGGCCGGGCACGGTGGAAACGCCGGCTTCCGCGGCAATCTTCTTCGAGGTGATCTTGTCGCCCATGGCCTGGATCGCGCCGACCGGCGGGCCGATGAAGGTGACGCCTTCCTTTTCCAGCGCCGCGGCAAACAGCGGGTTTTCCGAGAGAAACCCGTAACCCGGATGCACGGCATCCGCGCCGGTCTTTCGGATCGCGTCCAGAATCTTGTCGATGACGATATAGGACTGCGACGAGGGTGCCGGACCGATATGCACCGCCTCGTCGGCTTCGCGCACATGCAGCGCATTGGCATCCGCATCGGAATAGACGGCGACCGTCTTGATGCCCATCTTCTTTGCCGTGCGGATGACGCGGCAGGCGATTTCGCCCCGGTTCGCTATGAGAATTTTCTGGATCGGCATTCCGTCACCCCTCCGCAACGTCTTCGAAGGCCTGCGGAAAATTCTTCCGCGCCACGGCCTCATTCAGCTTTAGCTTGGCGGTGTAGGAGGCCGGATCGAAGCCGCGTTCGGCAGCGATCACCTCGCGCCCGAACAGGCGGCTGAGCCGCTCGCCATCCAGATTGCCGCGTTCGAACGGCTCGGTGCCAAAAAAGTGCCAGAGCGCCTGCACGAAACCGATATCGGCCAGCGCCACCGTCTGGTCCAGCGTGCGGTAACGCGGCATGGCGTAGAGCTTGGTGACCTTCGAATTGGCGCGGCGCAGGGTGTACTGCCATTGTGTGCCCGGCAGACCGAGAGGAAAACCGCGATGCTTCGGCATTTCGGGGATCTTGGCCATCATCCGCGCTCCGGCACAAAAACGAATGTGGGCATCATCAGACCTCAAACACGTCGTCGAAGGATTCGGGAAAATTCTGGCGGGCGACGCGTTCGTCGATGCGCAGCAGCGCCTCGTAGGACATCGGGTCAAAGTCCTTCTCCACCGGAACCACCTCACGGCCGAACAGCAGGTTGAGGCGGGCGGCATCCAGATTGCCGCGCTCGAAGGGCTCAGACCCGAAATGATGCCAGAGCGCATGCAGGAAGGCCGCATCGATGCGGTGTTCCTTGCTGCCGGGGCGCGCCTTGCGCGGCAGCGCCTTGATGGGCGTCACACCCTTCGGATTGGCACGGCGGATGGTGAACTGGACGCCGGTTCCGGGCATGCCGCCTGGAAAACCGCGATGTTTCGTCATGTCGGGCAGGGCCACGGTGTTCTTCTCCAGTCCTTCAATGTGTCTATTGGCGCGGAAGCCAGCCCCGCGCCGGGTGGCCTCCCCCCGGCTGATGGCGCGAGGGGAAACCCTATGTCGTTCATGTCAGAGCGTCAGCGTATCGAAATCGGATGCCGCATGGCGTTCGGGCAGGAAGGTGCCGGGGTCGCCCGAGGCCTTGTTGACGATGGAGCCGCGCTTGACGCCGGTGCGCGCGGCAAGCTGCCGTGCCCAGCGCCCCAGATGCTCGTAGTCCCCGGTGGAGAGGAATTCGCCGGCATTCGGATAGGAGCTGTCGAGAGCCAGCCGGCCATACCAGGGCCAGATCGCCATGTCGGCGATCGAATACTCGCTGCCGCCGACGAATTCGCTTTCCGCCAGGCGGCGGTTCAGCACGTCGAGCTGGCGCTTGGTCTCCATGGCATAGCGATCGATCGCATACTGGATCTTGACCGGCGCATAGGAGAAGAAGTGGCCAAAGCCGCCGCCGACGAAGGGCGCCGAGCCCATCTGCCAGAACAGCCAGTTCATCACTTCCGCCTTGGCGCGCGGATCGGAAGGCAGGAAGGCGCCGAACTTTTCGGCGAGATAGACGAGGATGGAACCGGATTCGAACAGGCGCACCGGCTCGCCGCCATCCTTCGGCTGATGATCCATCAGCGCCGGGATCTTGGAGTTCGGGTTGACCGCGACGAAGCCGGAGCCGAACTGCTCACCCTTGCCGATGGTGATCAGCCAGGCATCATATTCGGCATCGGTGTGGCCGGCGGCCAGCAGTTCTTCCAGCAGGATGGTGACCTTCTGGCCGTTCGGCGTGCCGAGCGAATAAAGCTGCAGCGGATGGGTGCCGACCGGCAGTTCCTTCTCATGGGTCGGGCCGGCAATCGGCCGGTTGATGGAGGCGAACTGGCCACCATTGCCAGGCTCCCAGGTCCAGACCTTGGGCGGCTCATAGCCGGCGGGCAGATTGTTTTCCGGCGGAAATTTGGTGTCGGTCATCAGAGAATATCCTAGCTTTGAAAGGGAGGCGAACGGAACGCCCGCGATGATATAGGAAGAGGACGGTTACGTTTCGCCACCTTCCGTTCTTTTTCCCTTTCACCTCGATTTTATTCGGCCGCCTCGGCCGGTGGCTTGGCGCCGGGGGCGGCGGCGCCGATGATCAGAGCCTTGGCGCTGATATACTCGTCCAGGTCCTCCCACCCTACGGCATCGCCGAACGGAAGGATCTGCCATTTCTTCCGGTCCTCTGGCGAGGCTGCGAACAGGTTTGGATACCACCATAACGGCGCTTCGATCTTTCGCCCGTCCTGCATCCTGAACAGCAGCGTTTCCGTGCCAACCTCCACATCGGCAATGAGCAACTGCTTGTCATCAATGTCCAAAGTAGTCATGCCATGCCTCCGTAAACGCCTGCCGATGGCGTGCGACGACCTTCAAAATATCATTCACCTCATGCGGCGCAAAACCTGCATTGCGCGCCACCCGAAGATCGGCCAGCCACACCTTCAACTGCTTTCCATCCTTCAACACATGGACATGCGGCGGCTCGCCCACCTCCATGGAATAAAATAGGAAGCGATGACCATGCCACCGCAGGAGGACCGGCATCTTGCCTGCCTCCTCACAGCGGAATGGTGTCGTGCTTCTTCCAGTGCGTCGTCACCTGCTTGTTGCGCAGGCTCGCGAAGGCGCGGGCAATGCGGCGGCGGGAGGAATGCGGCATGATCACCTCGTCGATGAAGCCGCGCTCTGCCGCCACGAAGGGGTTGGCGAAACGCTCCTCGTACTCTTTCGTCCGCGCCGCGATCTTCTCCGCGTCACCCAGTTCCGAGCGGTAGAGGATCTCGGTGGCACCCTTGGCGCCCATCACCGCGATTTCCGCCGTCGGCCAGGCATAGTTGACATCCGCGCCGATATGCTTGGAGGCCATCACGTCATAGGCTCCGCCATAGGCTTTGCGCGTGATCAGCGTCACCATCGGCACGGTCGCTTCGGAATATGCGAACAGGAGTTTCGCGCCGTGCTTGATGACGCCGCCATATTCCTGCGCGACACCCGGCAGGAAACCCGGCACATCGACCAGCGTCAGGATCGGGATCGAGAAGGCATCGCAGAAGCGCACGAAGCGGGCCGCCTTGCGGGAGGCATCGATATCGAGGCAGCCGGCCAGCACCATCGGCTGGTTGGCGACGACGCCAACCGTCTGGCCTTCCAGCCGGATGAAGCCGGTGACGATGTTTTTCGCGAAAGCCTCCTGGATCTCGAAGAAATCGCCCTCATCGGCAATCGCGTAGATCAGTTCCTTCATGTCGTAGGGCTTGGTGGCCGAATCCGGGATCAGGCTGTCGAGGCGCATTTCCACGCGCGCAGGATCATCGAAGAAAGGCCGCAGCGGCGGCTTCTCGCGGTTGTTGAGCGGCAGGAAATCGAAGAGCTGGCGCACGGCTTCCAGCGTCTCGATATCGTTCTCATAGGCCGCATCAGCGACGGAGGACTTCTTTGTGTGGGTGGAAGCGCCGCCCAGTTCTTCTGCGGTGACGATCTCGTTCGTCACGGTCTTCACCACGTCCGGGCCGGTGACGAACATGTAGGATGAGTCGCGCACCATGAAGATGAAATCGGTCATGGCCGGCGAATAGACGGCGCCGCCCGCGCAGGGACCCATGATGACGGAGATCTGCGGAATGACGCCGGAGGCCTCCGCGTTGCGGCGGAAGACCTCCGCATAACCGGCGAGCGACGCGACACCCTCCTGGATGCGCGCACCGCCGGAATCGTTGAGGCCGATCACCGGCGCGCCGACCCGAACCGCCATATCCATGATCTTGCAGATTTTTTGCGCATGGGTTTCAGAGAGGGAGCCGCCCAGAACCGTGAAATCCTGGGAGAAGACATAGACCTGGCGGCCGTTGATGGTGCCCCAGCCGGTGACGACACCATCGCCCGCCACCTTCTGCGCGTCCATGCCGAAATCGACGCAGCGATGGGTGACATACATGTCGTATTCTTCGAAGGAGCCCTCGTCGAGCAGCACCTCGATGCGCTCGCGCGCGGTCAGCTTGCCCTTGGCATGCTGCGCATCGATGCGCTTCTGCCCGCCCCCCAGCCGCGCTTCGGCGCGGCGGGCTTCCACTTCGTTCAAGACTGCACGCATGCTGCCTCCCAGATTCTGCTTTTCCCCGTGTTGTATCCTGCTGGACCTGCACGCGAAACATGGATTTTCGTTGAATGGGTGGCGGTGTGTAATCTATGAATATGCAAACTGCATTTTGCGAAGTTGCAAATCATGGCAATCGGAAAACTCTATATCGGGCGCAAGGTGCGCGAACTCAGGGATGCGGCACGCGCCACGCAGGCGCAGTTCGCCGACCGGCTCGGCATCTCCACCAGCTATCTGAACCAGATCGAGAACAACCAGCGGCCCGTTTCCGCCGCCGTGCTGCTGGCACTGGCGGAAAAATTCGGCATCAGCCTTGCCGAACTTTCCTCCGGCGAAGGGGACCGGCTGCTATCCGCCCTGTCGGAGGCGCTCTCCGACCCGCTGTTTGACGGCTACCATGCGAGCCTTGCCGACCTGAAGCTGGTGACGCAGAACGCGCCGGGGCTGGCGCATGCACTGATCACCGCCCATCAGGCCTATCGCCGCTCCAGCGAGCAGCTGGCCAGCATGGATGACCGGCTGGGACGCGCGGCGCTGACAGAGGCCACGCCCTATGACGAGGTGCGCGACTATTTTCACTTCGTCGACAACTACCTGCACGATCTGGATGTGGCCGCCGAAACGCTGGCCGGCGAACTGGGGCTCGGCGGCGGCGAGAACCATGCGGCGCTGCAGCACCATCTCGGCACCCGCTTCGGCATCGTCGTGGAGCGCGCCGTACTTGCCGACGACCTGATCCGCAGCTTCAACCCGGCGACCCGCCGCCTGCTTCTGAATGCCTATGCGACGCCCGCGACGCGCGATTTCCAGATGGCGCTGCAGATCGCCCAGTTGCACGCCACAGACATGATCGAGCGCATGGTGCGCGAAGCAGGCTTCCGTACGGCAGAGGCGGCCGATATCTGTCGCATCGGCCTGCAGAACTATTTTGCCGGCGCGCTTCTCCTGCCCTATGAGAACTTCCTGAAACGGGCCCGCGCGCTGCGCCACGATCTCGACCTGTTGGCCGCCCATTTCGGCGCGAGCCTGGAACAGGTCTGCCATCGCCTCAGCACGCTGCAAAGACCGGGGCAGAAGGGGGTTCCGATCTTCTTCGCCCGCGTCGACCGGGCCGGCAACATCACCAAGCGCCATAGCGCGGCAAAGCTGCAATTCGCCCGTTTCGGCGCCGCCTGTCCGCTCTGGAATGTGCATCAGGCCTTCGAAATGCCGGGCCGCATCATCCGCCAGCTGGCGGAAACGCCGGATGGCGTGCGCTATCTCTGCCTTGCCACGCAGATCACCAAGGGCAGCGGCGGCTTTCGCGCCGTTCAGCCGCGCTATGCGCTGGCGCTCGGCTGCGAGATTTCCGACGCCGGAAGCTTCGTCTATGCCGACGACCTCGATCTCGACAATCGCGCTGCCTTCGAGCCAATCGGCATATCCTGTCGCATCTGCGAGCGGCACACCTGCCCGCAGCGCGCCATGCCGCCCCTGAAAAGCCGGCTTGCGGTCGATCACGACAACCGCTCGATCATTCCCTACCGGATCGTCTGAGGGGTCAGGACGTCAGAGGCTTTCGCAGACGGCGGCGCGCAGTTCTTCCGGATAGGCGCCGTTGCAGCCTTCCAGCGCATTGTTGGTGAGGCTGACCACCGTCACGCCCTGATCCGGCAGCATGAACCAGGTATTGCCATAGACGCCGCCCCACTGCACGGCACCAGCCGGCAGCGCCGTCATGGCCGCTGCCGGATCGGTGATGATCGCGCCGAAATAGCCGAAACGCTGGCCGGGATTGCCGGGCACATCGCCGATCTGGTTGGAGAGGCCGGCCTCGGCCATCTCGCGGGAAAACAGCGGCTCGCCGCCGGTGCGGATCGCCTCCAGCAGCCGCATCACATCGCGCGCCGTGCCGACCATGCCGGCACCGCCGGACTGGAAGGCGCGGCTGTTGAAGATGCGCGACGGCGAGAAGAAGGCCTCGAAGGTTTCGGTCTTTGCGTGCCAGGGATCCGGCATGCGCACCGGCCCCTCGGACGAATCGGCATAGGCGACGGCAAGCCGCGACAGGTCCGTGACGTGGAAACGCGCATCCTTCATCTGCAGCGGGCCGGCGACATGCACGATCACCGCATCCTCCAGCGAGGCGCCATGCACCTGCTCGATCACCGCGCCCAGCACGTCGATGGCGGTGGAATAGAGCCACTGTGCGCCGGGGCGGAAGGCCAGCGGCGTGCCGCTCAACCGCGAAAAATTCTCCTCCAGCGACAGGCTGGTATCGCTGAGGCCCTGGTTGACGGCGCGCTCTGCCGAACGCTGCTCAAGGCCTGCGTCATAGGAGAGACCCGCGGTGTGGGTGATGAGATGGCGCACGCGAATATCGGCCGGCGCACCGTCCGGATCGAGCGGGCGGAACCAGGGCAGATGATCGGTCACGGCATCATCGAGCGAAAAAAGTCCGCGCTCGACCATAGCCAGCGCGGTGGCCGCCACGATCGGCTTGGTAACGGAGGCATAGCGGAAGATGGTATCGAGGCTGACCGGCACGCCGGCTTCGCGATCCTGATAGCCGACTGCGCGCTCCAGCACCGGCACGCCGTCGCGGTAGACCAGCACCACGGCACCGGTGATGCGACCGCTCGCCGTCACCTGATCGAGAAGGCCATTCACACGATCCAAGGACACGGCCGACACTCCCCACAAAAACCAAAGGACGTATCATGTCTCCATGATCCGTCCCTCGAATGCAAGCCAGGAATGTAAGCGTCAGGCGACAGCCCGCGCAAGCGCGCACCGCGACCACAACTGATGCAGCGCACCGACCAGATGCTCTATATCACCATCCGAATGCAGCGGCGTCGGCGTGATGCGCAGGCGTTCGGTCTTGCGCGGCACCGTCGGGTAGTTGATCGGCTGGACATAGATGCCGGAGTGATCCAGCAGCAGGTCCGAGATCCACTTGCACTTGGCGGCATCGCCGACCATGACCGGCACGATGTGGCTGGGGTTCGGCATGTGCGGAATGCCACGGGCATCGAGCGAGGCGCGCAGCTTGCGCACGCGATCCTGATGGCGGGCGCGCTCGAAGGGGCTTGCCTTCAGGTGGCGGATCGAGGCGAGCGCGCCTGCGGCGAGCGCCGGCGGCAGGGCCGTCGTGAAGATGAAACCGGAGGCAAACGAGCGAATGAAATCACAGACCGCATGCGATCCGGTGATGTAACCGCCCATCACGCCGAAGGCCTTGCCGAGCGTGCCTTCGATGATGGTGATGCGGTCCATCAGACCCTCGCGCTCGGCAATGCCGCCGCCGCGCGGACCATACATGCCGACCGCATGCACTTCATCGAGATAGGTCATGGCGCCGAACTCGTCGGCCAGATCGCAGATCTCCTTGATCGGTGCGATATCGCCATCCATCGAATACACGCTTTCGAAGGCAATCAGCTTCGGAGCCTTCGGATCAGCGACCGCAAGCTTGGCGCGCAGGTCGTCCAGATCGTTATGCTTCCAGATCACGCGCTCGCACTTGCCATAGCGGATGCCCTCGATCATCGAGGCATGGTTCAGCGCGTCGGAATAGATGATGAGGCCGGGGATCTTGGCACCCAGCGTGCCAAGCGTCGCCCAGTTGGACATGTAGCCGGAATTGAAGATGAGGGCGGAATCCTTGCCGTGCAGATCGGCCAGTTCCTGCTCCAGAAGGACGTGGTAGTGGTTGGTGCCAGAAATATTCCGGGTGCCTCCCGCACCCGCGCCACAGTGATCGATCGCCTCATGCATGGCGGCGATCACGGCCGGATGCTGGCCCATGCCGAGATAGTCATTCGAGCACCAGACGGTGACGTCACGCTTGCCTTCCGCAGTGTGGCGAGTGGCACGGGGAAAATTGCCGCGATGCCGCTCGAGATCGGCGAACACGCGGTAACGACCTTCCTGGTGAAGGCTGTCCAGCTCGCCCTTGAAAAATGCCTCGAAATCCATTCTCACACTCCAGAACCTGCGCCTTTTGTCGGTCGCAGCTGCTTTGGCGTCAACCCCGACGGGTACAAATCACAGTCGCCTGCGGCATTTGGCCCATTTTTTTGAACAATTCCAATTTGAATTTATGACGGTATCGATAAGAGAAAGTTGATTCACATCAAGACCAGGGCAAAAAGCGCAAAAAAGGGGCGGCCGAAACCGCCCCAGTTGCTCGCCTTGGAACCTTTAGAGCGATGCCTGCACGGCGCGCTTCGCCATGACCCGCACCAGATTGGCGCGATACTCGGCCGTGGCATGCAGATCCGACATCAGCTGGGCCGGATCGACAGAGACATTAGCGACTGATTCGGGTGCCCAGGAGGACAACAGCGCCGCCTCCATCTCCGGCACCCGGAAGACGCCGCTAGAACCGGCACCGGTGACGGCAACACGCGCGCCGCCCGCCGTCTTCGCCACGAAGACGCCAGTGATCGCATAGCGTGAGGCAGGATTCGGGAACTTGGCATAGCCTGCCTTTTCCGGCGCCTCGAAGCGGAAGGCAGTGATCATCTCCGCCTCTTCCAGCGCGGTATCGAACATGCCGAGGAAAAAATCATCGGCCGCGATCTCCCGCCGGTCGGTCACCACGGTGGCATTCAGCGCCAGGACGGCGGAGGGATAATCCGCCGCCGGATCGTTGTTGGCGACCGAACCGCCGATCGTTCCCATGTTGCGCACATGCGGATCGCCGATCAGGCCAGCGAGATGGCAGAGCGCCGGACAGACGGTCCGCAGAGCCGCAGAGCCGGCCACATCCGCGTGCGGGGTAGCGGCACCAATCCGCACGGAGCGCCCCTCGACGGAGATGCCCCTGAGATCCGCAATGTGGCGCAGGTCGATGAGGTCCGACGGGGCCGCCAGACGCTGTTTCATGGTGGCGATCAGCGTCATGCCGCCGGAGACATAGCGCCCCTCGTCATGCGAGGCGCGCAGATTGACGGCTTCGCCGACGGAGGATGCACGGTGGTAGCTGGTAGCATACATGATGGTCTCCCCCTTTTCTCTATTCGGCGGCCATCGGCATGGCGGCACCCTGCAGGGCGGTCCACACCTTCAAGGGCGTTGCCGGCATTGTCAGGTATTTTATGCCGATCGCATCGGTGATCGCGTTGATCAGTGCCGGCGGCGAGCCGATGGCACCCGCCTCGCCGCAGCCCTTGATGCCGAGCGGATTGCCCGGGCACGGCGTGTTCTGGTGCGAGAGCGTGAACGACGGCAGGTCGTCGGCGCGCGGCATGGCATAATCCATGTAGCTTGCCGTCAGGATCTGGCCGGTGGCCTCGTCATAGCGCACCTCTTCCAGGAGCGCCTGGCCAATGCCCTGGGCAAGCCCGCCATGCACCTGACCTTCGACGATCAGCGGATTGATGATGTTGCCGAAATCATCCGCCGCCACGAACTGGACAATCTCCGTCTTGCCGGTTTCCGGATCGATCTCGACCTCCGCGATATAGCAGCCGGCCGGGAAGGTGAAGTTGGACGGATCGTAGAAGGCGCTTTCCTTGAGGCCCGGCTCCATGCCGGCCGGCAGGTTGTGCGCGGTATAGGCGGCAAGCGCCACCTGGAACCAGGGCAGCACCTTGTCCGTGCCCGCCACCTTCAACTCGCCATTCTCGATGACGATATCGCTCTCGTCGGCCTCCATCAGGTGGGCGGCGATCTTCTTCGCCTTCATCTCCACCTTGTCGAGCGCCTTGACGATGGCCGACATGCCGACCGCGCCGGAGCGCGAACCATAGGTGCCCATGCCCATCTGCACCTTGTCGGTATCGCCATGCACGATGTTGACGCTCGAAATCGGTACGCCGAGGCGGTCGGCCACCAGCTGGGCGAAGGTGGTTTCATGGCCCTGGCCGTGGCTGTGCGATCCGGTCAGCACCTCGATGGTGCCGACGGCGTTGACCCGCACCTCCGCCGATTCCCACAGGCCGACACCGGCACCAAGGGAACCAACGGCTTGCGAGGGCGCGATGCCGCAGGCCTCGATATAGCAGCTCATGCCGATGCCGCGCTTCTTGCCACGCCGTTCGGCCTCTGCCCGGCGGGCCGCAAAACCGTCCCAGTCGGCGGCCTGCATGGCCGCGTTCAGCGAGGCCTCATAATCGCCCGCGTCATAGGTCATGATGACGGGCGTCTGGTAGGGGAAGGATCGGATGAAGTTCTTGCGGCGAAGCTCCGCCGGCGACAGGCCGAGTTCGCGCGCCGCCGTCTCCATGGTCCGCTCCAGAAGATAGGTGGCTTCCGGACGACCGGCGCCGCGATAGGCATCGACCGGTACCGTATTGGTGTAGACGGTGCGCACATTGGCGTGGATCGCCGGGATCGCATACTGGCCGGAGAGCAGCGTCGCATAGAGATAGGTCGGCACTGCCGAGGAGAAGAGCGACATATAGGCGCCGAGATTGGCGATGGTATCGACCTTCAGCGCGGTGATGCGATGATCCTTGTCGAAGGCCATCTTCACCTTCGACACATGGTCGCGGCCATGCGCATCGGTGAGGAAGGCCTCGGTGCGATCCGACGTCCACTTCACCGGCACGCCGGTCTTCTTGGAGGCCCAGAGACAGACGATCTCTTCCGGATAGATGTAGATCTTCGAGCCGAAGCCGCCACCGACATCCGGTGCAATCACCCGCAGCTTGTTTTCCGGCGCCACATTGTAGAACGCACTCATCACGAGGCGCGCCACATGCGGGTTCTGGCTGGTGGTGTAGCAGGTGAAGTGGTCCTCCGCGCTGTCATAGATGCCGAGCGTGGCGCGCGGCTCCATCGGGTTCGGCGAGAGGCGGTTGTTGAGGATCTCGATCTCGGTGACGTGCGCGGCCTCGGCAATCGCCTTGTCGGCAGCCAAGGCATCGCCGATCTGCCAGTCGAAGATCAGGTTGCCGGGGGCTTCCGGATGGATCTGCGGCGCGCCATCGCCAAGGGCTGCGAGCGAGGTGGTGACCGCCGGCAGCTCGTCATAGTCGACGATGACGGCTTCGGCCGCATCGCGGGCCTCGGCGGCGGAATCCGCCACGACGATCGCCACGGCATCGCCGACATAGCGAACGGTGTCCACGGCGAGCGGACGCCAGGCGCCCATCTTCATCGGCGAGCCGTCCTTCGAGTGGATCATCCAGCCGCAGATGAGATTGCCGATGCCATCGGCCTGCAGCTGGCGGCCGTCCAGCACGTCGATCACGCCCGGCATGGCCTTCGCCGCCGCGGCATCAATGCCGGTGATTTTTGCATGCGCATGGGGGCTGCGGACGAAATACGCGAACTTCATGCCCGCAACGACCATGTCGTCGGTGTAGCGGCCCTTGCCGGTGAGGAAGCGCTTGTCTTCCTTGCGGGCCACGCGTGCACCAATACCTTCCATTCCCATTATCGTCTCCTCCAGAAACGAGCGAATAGTGAGTGGCGAATAGCGAATAGGGGAGAGGGAACGCGACGGGCCGCACAGCGGCCAACTCTTCGCTATTCGCTACATCCTATTCGCTTCTGTCTACTCGGCGGCCTGCCGCGCGGCGCCGTGCATCTCTTCATTGGCGGCAAGAACCGCCTTGACGATGTTGTGATAGCCGGTGCACCGACAGATATTGCCTTCCAGCTCGTGGCGAACCGTCGCCTCGTCGAGCGCGCCGCCGTGGCGGCCGATCATGTCCACCGCGGTCATCACCATGCCGGGCGTGCAGAAGCCGCATTGCAGGCCGTGATGCTGATTGAAGGCCGCCTGCACCGGATGCAGTTCGCCCTGCGCGGCGATGCCCTCAATGGTCGTGACGGTGGAGCCGGAGGCCTGCACCGCCAGGATGGAACAGCTTTTGACAGACCTGCCATCCATGTGCACCACACAGGCGCCGCACTGGGTGGTATCGCACCCCACATGCGTGCCGGTAAGCCCCAGCTTCTCGCGGATGAAGTGCACGAGCAGGGTGCGGTCGTCGCACTCGCCCGACATCGTCCGGCCGTTCACCGTCAACGTCACTTTCGCCATATTGTCCTCCTCCTGCCCCATGGAAGGGGCGCGTGTCTCCTCAAACACGGTGCCCATCATTTGCCTTTTTTGGCGGGGGATCAACAGTTACTTTCCGGGCATTTCCTATTTGTCAGGGCACGAGATTGCCATTTTGTTAAGCGAAAGCCGAAAGATGCGTCTGGACTTACGGTTTTCGAATCTTATCCTCCTCTCCATCGGGGTTGCCTCGGGTGGCCGCAGATCGGGAACGACCGGCTTCGAAACGGCCGACGCTGACAAGAAAACGGAGAGAGTCATGATGAAAAAGGCTTTGGTACTTCTGGTGATGGGCCTCACCGTCGCCGGTTGCTCGCAGACGGAAAAGGGCGCCGGCATCGGCGCCGGCACGGGCGCCATCATCGGCGGTCTGGCAACCGGCAATGTGCGCGGTGCTGCCGTTGGCGCCGCGATCGGTGGCGTTTCGGGCGCGCTGATCGGCTCGGTCTCGGAACAGCCGGGACAGTGCTACTACCGCGACCGTTACGGCAACCGCTACGTGGACCGTTGCCCGCGTTGAGGCAGGGTTTCGTCCAGGCATGAACGCTGGCCCCGGGGGCAACTCCGGGGTCTTTTCATCGGACAATGACAGGAATCCGATATTCAATCGCTGAATTCACTGATAAATTAGCAGGATATCAATCGGGCCATGACGGTCCGCAGGGTGGGAACGCCGAAACTGAGTGTGCGTAACGACATGCCGGGGCCAGGACGCGCGCGTGCGCTGCAGAGGGCCGCAGTCGCAGCTTTCCTTGCAGCGAGCGCCCTGTCATGGCCGGGATTCGTTCAATCGGCCCACGCCTTCAAGATCTTCGGCATCACGCTGTTCGGCAGCGACGAGGAGAAGGAAGAGGTGATCGATCCGGTCGCCTATACTGCGTCCCTTTCGGCGCCCGGCGCCGACACGGCGCTGACGGAACGGCTGGAGACGACCGCCACCCTGGTGCAGGACGCTAATGCGCCGGTCTCGGGCGATCTCGGCCTCGTGGTCAAGGCGCGCGAGGACCGGGAGCGGCTGGTGGCCGTGCTTTACGAGGAGGCCCGCTATGGCGGCGTGGTGCGCATCACGATTGCCGGCACGGATCTCGACAGGCTTCCCCCCACGCCGAGCTTTGACCGCAGCCGGCCGGTTCCGGTCTCGATCACCATCGATCCCGGCCCGGTGTTTACCCTCGGCGCCGTGCACCTCAAGGGCGATGCCGCCAAGCTTGACCCCAAAACCTACGGACTCGTGCCGGGCGGACAGGCGGGATCCGTGCGCCTCATCCAGGCGGGCGAACGCATCGTGCGGGACCTCAAGGCCGAAGGAAGACCGCTGGCCCGGCTGGTGACGCGTGACGTGGTGGCCGATCACGCCACCCGCACCGTCGACGTGACGCTGAAAGCCGAAAGCGGACCAGTCGCCGACCTCGGCAGCGTCAGTGTCAAGGGCGCGCGCGCCGTCTCTTCCGATTTCATCCGCCGCTATTCGCGCCTGGACGACAACCAGACCTATTCGCCGGACCAGTTGAAGAAAGCCGCCGAGCGCCTGCGGGCGCTGAGCGCGCTCTCCAGCGTCACCATCCGCGAGGCCGATCATCTCGCACCGGATGGCTCCTTGCCGCTGACGATCGAGGTGTCCGAAGGCAAGTTCCGCTATTTCGGGGTCGGCGCCAGCTATTCCTCGCTGGATGGCGCGGGCCTGAACGGCTACTGGGGCCATCGCAACCTGTTCGGCGAGGCGGAAACCCTGCGCATCGAAGGCAGTGTGTCGGGCCTCGGCGCCACCACGGATTACACGTCCTTCGACTACAAGGCGGGCATCTATTTCACCAAGCCCGGCGCGTTCCTGCCGCGCATCACCTGGGATGCGAGCCTGGTGGCCAAGCGCGAAACGCCGGATACCTACACCGCCAACTCGCTGACAGCGCTTTCGAAACTCTCCTACGAACTGAACGACCGAGACACCGTGGGCGCAGGTTTCGAGGTGGCGCTCAGCGAAAGCGAGGATGCCTTCGGCAGCAATACCTACCTCACCCTCTCGCTTCCGATGACCTTCGAGCGCGACGCGCGCAACAACAAGCTCGATCCGACCGACGGCTTTCGCCTGACGGCCGGAGTGACACCAAGCTACGAGGCGCTCGGCGGCGCCGTGTTCTCCTCCTTCGAGGGCTCGGCCTCCGGCTATCTCGGCATCGGCAACAGCGACCGGCTGGTGCTGGCCGGCCATCTGGCCGCCGGCTCCGTGGTGGGTGCAAACAGCCTGAAGGACATTCCTACCACCCGCCGCTTCTTTGCCGGCGGCGGCGGCTCGGTGCGTGGTTACGCCTACCAGGAGATCTCACCCTACAACGATGCCAACGAGGCGACCGGCGGTCGCTCCTACACCGTGGCCTCTCTTGAAGCCCGCTTCAAAGTGAACGAAAAGATCGGGATTGTTCCGTTTTTCGACATCGGAACCGTCTCGACCGAAATCGTGCCCGATTTCTCTGATATTCGTATGGGCACTGGCCTTGGCCTGCGCTATGCAACGCCGTTCGGCCCTTTGAGGCTGGATGTTGCGCTGCCGCTGAATCGCTTTGATGGCGGCAGCCGATACGGTATCTATGCGGGCATCGGACAGGCATTCTGATGTCGCGCGCGAACGAAGATCAGGATAAGCACAGCCAAGAGGCAGCCAAGAGTGACCCCGCGTTCATGACGTCATCATCCCGCACCAGGGCAGGGATCTTCCGCATCGCGCTTGGCGCGGTGGCGGCCCTGTTCGTCCTGCTGACGGGTCTCGTGCTGTTTCTCGGCTTCGCGCCGGCCGGCAACCGGCTGGTCGGCGCGCTGGTGTCCTCGCTGATTTCATCGCCGGGCCAATCCATCGAACTTTCCGCGCCTCAGGGCCTGCTGACAGGAAGGCTCCGGATCGACAGCGTGCGGCTGTCGGATAGCGAGGGCATGTTTGCCTCGGCGGATGGAATCGAGGTGGACTGGTCTCCGCTTGCGCTTTTCTCCGGCACCTTCCATGCCAACCGCATCGCCATTGACCGGCTGGCGCTGGAGCGGCCGCCGGTGCCGCCACCGGCACGGGCACAGCAGACGACGCAGACCAAAAACAACGGCTTCTCGCTGCCCATCGCCATCGACATCGACAGTCTGGCGCTGCCCGACATCACGATCGAACCGGCGGTCACCGGCCGGCAGTTCGAACTCGCCGCGACCGGCGCCCTTGACGCGACCGACCAGCGCGTGGCGCTGGCACTGACCGCCCATCGCAAGGATGCGCCGAACGCCATCGCCAAGGCCGACATCCTGTTTGCCCCGGCCCAGAACGAGCTGAAGCTGCAGGCGCTGGTATCCGAGCCGCAGGGCGGGCTTCTGGCGCGACTGTTGCTGCTGCCGGGCGCGCCGTCCGTGGCGCTGGCGCTCGATGGCTACGGCCCGCTCTCCAACTGGAACGGCCAGTTGCGCGGTACCGTCGACGGCAAGCCCGTGATAAGTATGGACGGCCAGCACATACTGACGCCGGAAGGGGCACACCGCGTGCAGATCGAGGGCGGCGGGCAGCTGGCGGAACTGATGCCGCCGACGCTTCGGCCATTGTTTGCAGGCCGCACCGATATCAATCTCGGCGCCGTGATCGGTCGCAGCGGCCGTATCGAGATCCGCAAGGGCGAATTCGTGACCGGCGCGATGAAGGTGGCCGCTGCCGGTACCTTCGATCCCTCCGGCGACAACAGCCTGACGGCCAGTGTGGCGGCCACCAATGGCGCGGTCGCGCTGGAATGGCCGCTGCAGGGCGAGCCGCTGCGCGTCGGTCTCGACAATCTCAACTTCACGCTGACCGGACCGACCACCGCCTCGCGCTTCAACGCCACGGCGGCGCTGCGCTCCGTCTCCGTCTCCGGCGCCAGCTTCGGCCAGGTGCGGCTGCAGGCGGAAAGCGAGGACCTGAACCTCTCCGCCTGGACGGGCAGCGTGCGGACCCGCTCGAGCGCCGCCCAGGCCAACTTCGCCGACCCGGACCTGGACCGGCTGATCGACGGGCCGATCCGTCTCGATGCGCCGGTCAGGCTGGCGCCGCCTGCCATCGGGCTCGACGCCGCAACGTTCGAAAGCGCCAATATTTCCGGCACAATCAGCGGCGCCTACAATCTTTCGCAGAAAACGGTCACCGGAAATGTGCGCATGTCGCTCAACCCGGATGGCCTGCCGGAGGCGATCGGCGACTATATCAACGGCATGATCGGCTTCGAGGGCTATGTCGACGCCACCATCGGCGGGCGCATGAGCCTCGAAAACCTCGTGGTGAAGTCGAACATCATCGAAGGCCATGGCAATGTGCTGCTGAAGGACGGAAAGCTGGAGGCGGGCCTTGCCGGCCGCCTGCCGGACCTTTCGCGCCTGAGGCCGGACGCCAAGGGCGCGATCGGCTACGATATCCGTGTCGCCGGCCCGCTCGACACGCTCCAGGCCACCGCACAGGTCAATTCCGCGGAAGCGCGCCTGAGCGGCCACCTGTTCGAGGCAATCAGCCTCAAGCTGCAGGGCAAGATGGCCGATGGCCAGCAAGGCGGCAATGTTACCGGCACCGGCCGCGTTGACGGCAAGCCGATCCGTATCGAGACCGATCTCACCGAGACCGGCGGCCTGATCGCTCTGCCAAAGCTTCTGCTGGAGGCGGGCGGCAACCGGGTGACGGGGACCCTTGCCTTCTCGAAGGACTATCTGCCGGCCGGCGACCTGCAGTTCCAGCTGCCGGATATCGGCCTTCTCTCGGCCCTTGCCAACCAGCAGGTACGCGGCGACCTTTCCGGCACGGCGAAACTGTCAAACACGGACGGCGTTCTGTCCGCCAGCATCAATGCCGCCGGCCAGACGCTCACTGCCGCGGGCTTTACGGTCGCCGCTCCAAAGGTTGCGCTGAACAGCAGCAACCTGCTGCAGGCGAAGGTGGATGGCAGCGTGGCGGCCGATCGGGTCGAGACCGGCGGGCAGCTGATCGAAGCCCCGCGCCTCACCCTCCTGGACAAGGGGTCTGCCACCGGCTTCGGCCTTGATGCACGCTATGCCGGTGCACCGGTAACGCTGGACGGCGCGGTGACGCGCGACGCGGCCGGCATGAGCCTTGTCCTTGACCGCTTCACCGCCGCGCCCGCCGGCATTGCCCTTGCCCTTACCGAACCGGCGACGATCCGCGTGGTCGACGGGCGCGCAGAAATCGCGAGCCTAACCCTGAAGACCGGCAACGGACGGCTGGTTCTCGACGGCAGCGCTGGCCCGCAGCTGAACATGGCACTCCGCGCCAGCGACGTACCGGCAGCGCTTGCCAACAGCGTGGTGCCGGATCTCGGCGCCGCAGGCGATCTGGGCGGAGCCGTGACGATCGGCGGCACGGCGGCGGCCCCGGTGATCCGCTACAGCCTGACCCTCTCCGATGCCAGCGTCGCGGCCATGCGCGAGCGCGCAATCGCGCCCATTTCTGTGCTGGCGCGTGGCCGTTTCGAGGATGGCACGGTTACACTCGACCAGGCGGAACTGGATGGCGAAAACGGCCTTGCCGCCACCGCAAGCGGCACGATCAGCGTCAGATCCAGCCAGCAGGTCGTGCTCGGCGTCACCCTCTCTGCACTGCCGGCAGCACTCGCCAACAGCCTGAAACCCGGCCTTGAGGCGCGCGGCATGCTGAGCGGCCGCGCGACCGTGACCGGCACGCTGAGTGCCCCGATCGCCGATCTTGCGCTTGTGCTGAAGGGCGGCTCCACGGCCGAGACCCGCGCTGCAGGGCTAGAGGGCATCGGCGCCACTGCCAACGGCCATTTCGAAAACCAGACGCTGCGGCTCGACCGGCTGGCGGTAACGGGACCGCAGGATCTTTCGCTGAATGCCAATGGCACCGTGAACCTTGGCGGCGAGCGCTCGCTGCTGATCGAGGCCCGCTTCGGCGCGGTGCCAGCAAGCCTGATCAACATGGTGATGCCGGATCTGGCCGCGGAGGGCCGCCTGTCCGGCACCGCCCGGATCGGTGGCACATTGCCGGCACCGGATGTCACCTTCGAGCTGAACCTTAATGGACTGAGCCTCGCTCAGACACGCGCCGCCGGCATTGCTCCCATGGCACTGTCCGCCAGTGGACGCTTTGCCGGCGAGACGCTGACACTGACACAAGCGAAACTGACGGGCGCAGACGGCTTGTCACTGAACGCCGGCGGGACAGTGGCACTCGGCTCTGCACCGACGCTTGATGTCACAGCCGATTTCCAGTCACTTCCCGCAGCCCTTGCCAACATTGCCCGCCCCGGGCTTGCAGCGAGCGGCACCGCGAGCGGCACCATCGCCGCCAAGGGGGCGCTGACGGCACCGGTTGCCCAGTACGACGTGACAGTGAACGACATCGCAACCAGCCAGAGCCGCGAGGCGGGCCTGCGTGCCCTCAGCCTTCGCGCCCGCGGCTCCTTCGAGAACGGTGTACTGACACTTGGCGAAACACGTCTGAGCGACCCTTCCGGCCTCTCCGCAACGGCGGCCGGCCGGGTGATCCTGACTGGCCCGAACGCTCCGGCACTCGATCTCAATGCCGAGATCGCAGCGCTGCCAGCCACGCTCGCCAATGCCGTTTTGCCGGACCTGAAGGCCGGCGGCATCATTTCCGGCACGATTGCATCAACCGGCCCGGCGGAGGCCCCGGTGGCCCGCTTCGACCTGCGCTGGCGCAACGCCCAGCTGCAGCAGACACTCAGCGCAGGTCTTGCAGGCCTAACGGTCACGGCGCGCGGCACGCTGGAAGCGGCCACGGTAAAGCTGGAGGAAATGCAGCTGACCGGTCCCTCCGGACTGTCGGCCTCGGCGCGTGGCAGCGTGGCACTATCCGGCGACCGGACGCTCGCCCTTTCGGCAGACCTTGCCAGCATCCCGGCCAGCCTGATGTCCGGATTTGTGCCGAGTCTGCAGGCTGGCGGAACCGTGTCCGGCTCGACCACCATTGGCGGCACGCTGTCAGCGCCTCAACTGCGCTATGACCTGCAATGGGCCAATGGCGAGATCCGCCGTCAGGGCGATGCCGGGCTTTCGGGCCTGTCGCTGAAGGCGAGCGGCAGCTTCGCGGATGGGCGGCTGACGCTCGACGAGACCGTGCTGAGCGGTCCGCAGGGCCTGTCGCTGACAGCGCAGGGATCGGTAGTGCCGAGCGACCCGCAGGGGCCGGTCCTCAATCTTTCTGCCGATATCCTCTCGCTGCCGGCCACGCTTGCCAATGCCTTCGTGCCGGGTCTCGGCGCCACCGGCCGCATTTCCGGCAAGGTCAAGGCACTGCCCGGTCCTGGCGCCGGTGGCGCTGAGTTCGACCTTTCCTGGGAGGATGCTTCGCTGTCGCAGACGCGCGAAGCAGGCCTGACGTCCATGCGCATCAGCGCTGCCGGTCGCTATGAGGGCAATCGCCTCACCCTGCAGAAGGCCGAGCTTGGCGGTGCAAGCGGTCTTGCACTGACGGCAAGCGGTGCGGTTGGCCTCGCGGGCGAGCGGCCGCTCGACATGAAGATTGCCGGCGACGTGCCGTTTGCGCTGCTCGGCCCCCTGCTTGCCGATCAGGGTTTCGTGCTGGAAGGTGGCGCGAAGGCCAATGTGACCATCGCCGGCACGGCCACAGCCCCCGCCATCGATGGGAGCGTTACGACCTCCGGCGCGCGGCTGATCGACGTGAAACGCAATCTGGCAATCAACGATGTGGCCGGCAGCGTGACCTTCAACCGCGACAGGGCGGTGATCTCCAGCCTTGGCGGCACACTCTCGCCCGGCGGCCGCATCGCCGTGGATGGCTCCATCGGCATCACCGGTGACCTGCCCGCTAATCTGCGCATCACGCTGAACGAGGCGACCTATGTGGACGGCAACCTGCTGACCGCAACCGTCAACGGCGCGCTGACGCTGACGGGGCCCGTGCGCGCGACGCCCATGCTCGGCGGACGGCTGACGGTGCGGCGGGCCAACATCACGGTTCCCGCGAGCCTGCCCGCTTCGCTCGCGCAGTTGAAGGTGGCGCATGTCAATGCACCGCCGAGTGTCAGGGCGCTCCTGGAAAGCATCGGTCCCGACGGCAAGAAGGACGGCAACGGCACCAATGCCGGCATCGGCCTCGACCTTACGCTGGCGGCCCAGAACAACATCTTCGTGCGCGGCCGTGGCATTGATGCCGAACTCGGCGGTTCGCTGACCATCCGCGGCACGGCCGCCGAGCCAAACGTGACGGGCGCTTTCGAGATGCGGCGCGGCCGTATCGTGATCCTCACCCGGCGGCTGGATTTTTCGACCGGCAAGATTACTTTTGGCGGCAGTCTGATCCCGGTGCTGGATCTTGCTGCCTCCAACACCGCCGACCAGACGACAGTGACCGTTTCTGTCACAGGCCTCGCCAATGACCCGACCATCGGCTTCTCCTCCTCCCCGGCCCTGCCGGAGGACGAAGTGCTGGCACGGCTGATCTTCGGTCAGTCGATCTCGAAGCTCTCGCCGGTGCAGATCGCCCAGCTGGCCGATGCGGTGACGCAGCTTGCCGGCGGCGGATCTACCTCCCTCCTGCAGACGCTGCGCAGCAGCCTTGGCGTCGACGATCTCGACATCAACACGGATTCGAGCGGACAGACGACCGTTTCCGTCGGGCGCTACATCAACAACCGGACCTATTTCCAGCTGGAGCAGGGCGGCAGCAGCGGTGGCGCGCGCGCCTCGATCAATCTGGATGTCGGGCGCGGCGTGAAGCTGAAGGGGTCCGCCGGCAGCGACGGCGGCTCGGCAGGCGTCTTCTACGAACGCGAGTACTGAGCCCGGGGGCACATTCACGGCGACACGTACCTCTCTGCAGGCGTCCCAGAAATCGCTGCAAGAAGTGAGAGTGCCGATTCAGCTTTGAGAAACATTCTTTCATTAGACTTTTCTTCGCGCGATCCCGATGCACGCCCTTGCATGCCCGGTTCGCTCACTCACGGCTAAGGTCGCAGGTGCCATCGGGTGCAGCCGCCGCGGTCAAGGCATCGAAGAACTGGGAAGAAATCTGATGGCTACGACGATCACCACGACAAGCTTCAGCGGCGAGACCCTCGAGATCATCGCATTCCGGCTGCATGACCAGGAATTCTGCGTGAAGACGACCACGATCCGCGAAATTCGCGGCTGGGCCCCGTCCACGCCGATCCCGCATGCGCCGTCCGACGTGATCGGCGTGATGAACCTGCGCGGCTCCGTCATCCCGATCATCGATCTCGCCTACAAGCTCGGCATGAAGAGCACGGTGGCCAACGAGCGTTCCGCCATCGTGGTGGCCGAAGTGCACAACATGGTCATCGGCATGCTGGTCGACCGGGTCTCGGACATCCTGACCATCTCGTCGAGCCAGATCCAGCCGGTACCGGAAGTTTCCGCCTCGTTCGACAAGTCCTTCTCCGAAGGCATCATCGCCAGCGAGAACGGCATGATCTGCTTCCTGAACCTCTCCAAGATGTTCAAGGGCAGCGATCTGGACGATCTCGCCGCCTGAGCCCGTCCGGCGACACTATCGAGACCGAAAGGCAGCGGCGACCACCGCTGCCTTTTGCGTTCCAGCCGACGCAACCGCGTAAACCAGGGACCGGGAGGATGGATTCCGTTTGCAGCGGAAATGGTCTAGGAAGCAGCTCCCTGCATGTCACGGAGAGGTCCCATGCGTCTGCTTCTCATCCATACCGGCGGCACCATCGGCATGGCACCGGGGCCGGAGGGCCTTCGGCCGGTCGAGGGACTGGTGGAAGGTGCGCTGGCCGCCTTGCTGCCACCGGATGCCGTGCTTGAAACCCATGTATTTTCGCCGCTGCTCGACAGCGCCAATGTCGGCCCGCGCCACTGGAACGACATGCTGTCGGCGATCCGTGCGCATCCCGACCTGCCGGTCATCATCACTCACGGGACCGACACCATGGCCTTCACGGGTGCTGCGCTGACGCAGGCGATGGCCGGCGAGACGCGGCGCATCATCCTGTGCGGATCCATGGTGCCGCTCGGCGAAGGCGGCGACGCGGAGGGCAATCTTCAGCTGGCGCTGGACGCAGCACTCGTCCCCGGAGCCGGCGTCCATCTGGCCTTTGCCGGACATCTGCTGCCGGCCGCCGGCCTTGTGAAGCATGACAGCCATGCCGCCGACAGTTTTCGCGCCCAGCCGCAGGCAGAAGCCGCACCGCCCCGCCGGCGCGACTTCGATGCGGCCCGCCGGCTGGCGATCCTGACACTCTCGCCCGGCATGACGGCAGAACTTCTCTCCGCCGCTTTGTCGGTGCTGGACGGCGCGGTGCTGCGGGTGTTCGGCTCCGGCACGGCGATGGAGGATCCGGCAATCCTTGGCGCGCTTGCCGAGGCTGTCGCGGCGGGAAAACGCCTGCGCGCCGTCAGCCAGTGCGAGGCAGGCGGCCTGACACCCGGCACCTATGCGGCGGGTGCGGGATTGTGGAGCACGGGGATCGAGAACGGCGGGTTGGAAACACCGGAGGCGGCGCTCATCCATCTCTGGCTGAACTGACGGGCGAAACGGCAAGAGCCGGCACTAGGCCGGCTCCCGCAGGATTCTGACATAAGGTGCGGGCCTCAGCCGAACAGCGCGAAACTGCTCTTCAGCGTAACCCAGACGCCCCAGAGAAGCGGCAGGCCGACCACGGCCCAGGCCAGAGCTGCCTTTGCATCGAGCCCACCTTTGCCGATGCCGAAGGAACCCGTCGGGCCGGCATTGGCGGCGGCGGTCTTCGCCTGCAGGGCCGCAACCTCCGCATCCGACATGAACCACTTATCCGACAGCGGCTTGACGAAGGCATTGGCGATGAGACCGACCGCCAGCATGCCGGCAAGGATATACATCGTGCTGGTGTAGAGCGCCGGCCCCGGTGCCACGCCCGCGGCGATCTGTGCCTCGCGGATGTAGTTCACGACGAAGGGACCGGCAATGCCGGCCGTCGCCCAGGCCGTCAGCAGCCGTCCATGGATCGCGCCGACGAACTGCGTACCGAAGATATCCGCGAGATAAGCCGGGATGGTGGCGAAGCCGCCGCCATACATCGAGAGAATGATGCCGAAGGCGAGCACGAAGAGCGCCTTGGAGCCCATCAGCGCAAGCGTGGGTGCCAGTGCATAGAGGACGATACCGAGGATGAAGAAGCAGAAATAGGTGTTCTTGCGGCCAAGCTTGTCGGACATCGAGGCCCAGAAGAAGCGGCCGCCGATATTGAACAGCGAGAGCAGGCCGGTGAAGCCGGCGGCAATCGCGGCGATCTGCGCCTTCTGTCCGGCATCGAGCTGCGCAAACGCCACGCCCGGCTGGCCGATCAGCGAGCCCGCGAAGATTTCCTGCAACATGGGCGAGGCCATGCCGATGACGCCGATGCCGGCGGACACGTTGAGGCAGAGCACGGCCCAGATCAGCCAGAACTGCGGCGTCTTGTGCGCATCGCGCAGATGCACGTGGCGGTGCGTGATCATGTTGCTTTTCGCCACCGGCGGCGTCCAGCCATCCGGACGCCAGCCGGCCGGCGGGATGCGATAGCCGAAGGCGCCGCCCATCATGAAGACGAAATAGACGAGCGCCATCACCACGAAGGTCTGCCACACACCCGGCGAGACATCCGTCTTGAACGAGGTCATCAGCAGGTTGGCGAGCGGTGCGCCGATCATCGCGCCGCCACCAAAGCCCATGATCGCCATGCCGGTCGCCATGCCGCGCCGGTCGGGGAACCATTTGACCAGCGTGGACACCGGCGAGATATAGCCGAGACCGAGGCCGATGCCGCCGATCACACCGGCGCCGAGCCACATCAGCCACAGCTGATGCGTCATGACGCCGACCGAGGCGACGAGAATGCCGCCGCACCAGCAGCAGGCGGAGACAAAGCCCGCCTTGCGGGGACCGACCCGTTCCAGCCAGCCGCCCCAGATGGCAGCCGAGCAGCCGAGCAGCACGAAGAAGAGTGTGTAAATCCAGCCCAGATCCGCCACGCGCCAGTTGCAGGCGGTGGTGGTGAGCGCGCCGAGCAGCGTCAAGCTCGAGCAGCTCGGATCGGTGGCCGGCAGCGCCTTGGAAAGCGGCAGCCAGAACACGCTGAAACCATAGGCCATGCCGATGCACAGATGGATGGCAAGCGCCGCAGGGGGCACGAGCCAGCGATTGAAGCCGGGTTTTGCGATGATGCGCTCCCGGTCGAGAATACCGGCGCCGGCCAGATCCCCTCCACTTACGCCTGCGATTGCCATTGACGAACTCCTCCCTCTTGGACTGTCAGGACAATGAAATTTCCGCTCGCGCAGCCAATGCGCGGGCAACATAGACTGGCGACCTCTCCGTCATCGGGCCACCTGTCAGCGAAACCATCAAACGGCCGTCCTGGACTTGATTCCGGACCGGAACCGATTACGCCACGCCCGCAGGAACGCTGGGTTCCGACAGGGATTCGCCGGCAACCGGTCCCTTGCCGCCCGGCGCGCCCTTTGCTGCATCCGCACCGAGCCCGACGTCCTCCGTCCTTGGATTTTCGGGGCGCCTGATCTTTGCCGCAGCCGAAATCACCAGCGGCAGGAAGCCACCGATACCGGCATCGATCATCTCGAAGAAGCGGCGGCGCATGCGCGGCTCCCAGAACTTGTTGATGTGGGTCGCAACGCCATCCACGCGTACCGCCTCCGGCTGCGAGGCGAAAAAGGTGGCAATCTGGTTTGCCATGCGGACAAGCTTTTCATCGGTGTGGCTAAGCGACATGGCTGCTTTCTCCCGTCGTCAGACGATCAGGCCTGGTAAACACTTCGAATTCATCGCCGCGGGCAATGCCGATCAGCGTGATGCCGGCCTCCTCCGCCGTCTCGATGGCAAGCGCGGTCGGGGCGGAGACCGCCACGAGGCAGGAGCAGCCGAGCAGCGCCGTCTTCTGCACCATTTCCACCGAAAGGCGGCTGGTGACGACCACCACGCCATCTGCGGGCTTGAGACCGGCGCGGATCACGGCGCCGCAGAGCTTGTCCAGCGCATTGTGGCGGCCGACATCCTCGCGGATTGCGGCGATGCCCCGGCCGGGACGATAGAAGCCGGCGGCATGCACAGCGCGCGTTTCGCGGTTGAGGGTCTGGCCGTCGCCGAGCTCACGCACCGCATCCGCCACCATGGCTGGCGTCAGGGCAAGACGCCCCTCCGGCACGCGCGCCACGGCACGCGCCGCCTGCTCGATCGATTCGATGCCGCAGAGCCCGCAGCCGACAGGACCCGCCATGCGGCGCCGCCGCGCCGTGAGCGCGTCTGCGCTTTGATCCTTCAGCGTCACCTGCACATCAATGCCGGCACCGGCTTCGACCGGTTCAACATCGAGAATGTCCGCGGCCGACGCAATGATCTCCTCGGCCAGCGAAAAGCCGTAGGCGAAATCGACGAGATCGGCCGGTGTCGCCATCATCACCGCATGGGTGGAACCGCCATAGGAAAAGGCGATCGGCACCTCTTCCGGCACGATGCGATGGCCATCCGCCATCTGCCCCTGCCGGAAGCGCCATTCCCGAACCGTACGGCTGGTATTTTCCGCCATCGGGAGCCCTACTCCGCCGCTTCCAGCTTGCCAGCGATGCGGCGGGAGCGACGGCTGAGTTCCTCGTAATCCTCCTGCCATTCGGTCGGACCGTTGGAGGGCGAGATCTGCACGGCCGTCACCTTGTATTCCGGGCAGTTCGTCGCCCAGTCGGAGAAGTCGGTGGTGATCACGTTGGCCTGCGTGTTCGGATGGTGGAAGGTGGTATAGACCACGCCCGGCGCCACCCGATCAGTGATCAGCGCGCGCAGTGTCGTCTCGCCGGCACGGCTTGCGAGCTTCACCCAGTCGCCATCCTTGATGCCCCGCTGTTCGGCATCGTGCGGATGGATCTCCAGCCGGTCCTCCTCGTGCCAGACGACATTCTCCGTACGCCGCGTCTGGGCGCCGACATTGTATTGGCTGAGAATGCGGCCGGTGGTGAGCAGCAGCGGGAAACGCGGACCGGTGCGTTCGTCGGTCGCGACGTATTCCGTTCGGATGAACTTACCTTTACCGCGCACGAAGCCGTCGATATGCATGATCGGCGAGCCATCCGGGAACTTTTGATTGCAGGGCCACTGCACCGACCCCTTCTTCTCCAGATAGTCGTAGGACACGCCGGCAAAGCTCGGTGTCGTCGCGGCGATCTCGTCCATGATCTGCGACGGATGCGTATAAGCCCAGGCAAGGCCCATGGCCTGCGCCAGCTTCTGGGTGACTTCCCAATCCGCGTAACCGTTCTTTGGCGTCATGACCTTGCGCACGCGGTTGATGCGGCGCTCGGCATTGGTAAACGTGCCGTCCTTTTCCAGGAAGGTGGAGCCCGGCAGGAAGACATGCGCGTAATTGGCGGTCTCGTTCAGGAAGAGATCGTGGACCACGACGCATTCCATGGCTTCCAGACCGGCGGAGACGTGTTTGGTGTCCGGATCGGACTGGAGGATATCCTCGCCCTGGATGTAAATGCCCTTGAAAGATCCTTCGACGGCGGCATCCAGCATGTTGGGAATGCGAAGCCCCGGCTCGTTGTTGAGCGTGACACCCCAGAGCTTTTCGAAGGTTTCGCGCGTCGCATCGTCGGAGATGTGGCGATAGCCCGGCAGTTCGTGCGGGAAGGAGCCCATGTCGCAGGAGCCCTGCACATTGTTCTGGCCACGCAGCGGGTTCACGCCGACGCCCGGACGACCGATATTGCCGGTGGCCATCGCCAGGTTGGCAATCGCCATGACCGTGGTCGAGCCCTGGCTGTGTTCGGTGACACCCAGGCCGTAATAGATCGCGCCATTGCCGCCCTTGGCATAGAGACGCGCCGCGCCGCGCAGGTCTTCCGCCGGAACACCGGTGAACTTTTCCGTTTCTTCCGGGCTGTGCTGCGGCTCGGCGACGAAAGCCGCCCAGTCCTCGAATTCGGACCAGTCGCAGCGGGTGCGAATGAAGGCCTCGTCAAACAGGCCTTCGGTGACGATGACATGAGCAATCGCCGTCAGCACCGCGACATTGGTGCCGGGCTTCAGCGGCAGGTGGAAGGCAGCCTCCACATGCGGAGTCTTGACCAGATCGATCCGGCGCGGATCGATGACGATCAGCTTTGCGCCCTGGCGCAGCCGCTTCTTCAACCGCGAACCGAACACCGGATGACCGTCCGTCGGATTGGCGCCGATGACCAGCACGACATCCGAATGCTCGACGCTATCGAAATTCTGCGTGCCGGCCGAGGTGCCAAAGGCCTGGCCGAGACCATAACCGGTCGGCGAATGACAGACGCGGGCGCAGGTATCGACATTGTTGTTGCCGAAGCCGGCGCGGATCAGCTTCTGGACGAGATAGGTTTCCTCGTTGGTGCAGCGCGACGACGTAATGCCGCCGATCGCTTCGCGGCCGTACTGATACTGGATGCGGCGGAATTCCGAGGCGACATGCGCAAAGGCCTCTTCCCACGTCACCTCGCGCCAGGGATCGGTGATCTTCTCGCGGATCATCGGGTTCAGGATGCGGTCCTTGTGGCTTGCGTAACCATAGGCGAACCGACCCTTGACGCAGGAATGGCCGCGATTGGCCTGACCATCCTTCCAGGGCACCATGCGCACCAGCTCCTCGCCGCGCATTTCCGCCTTGAACGAACAGCCGACGCCGCAATAGGCGCAGGTGGTCACCAGCGAATGCTCCGGCTGACCGATGGCGATCACCGACTTTTCCGTCAGCGTCGCCGTCGGGCAGGCCTGCACGCAGGCGCCGCAGGAAACGCATTCGGAAGAGAGAAAGGCCTCATGCGCGCCGGGCGAGACGCGGCTGTCGAAACCGCGGCCTTCGATGGTCAGCGCAAACGTGCCCTGCACCTCCTCGCAGGCGCGCACGCAGCGCGAACAGACGATGCATTTCGACGGGTCATAGGTGAAATAGGGATTGCTCTCGTCCTTCGGCATCCACTGCGCATTGATGCCGCCCTCGGCAGACCGCGCCTTCACATGGTTCTCGCCTTCGTAACCATAGCGCACATCGCGCAGGCCGACGGCACCGGCCATATCCTGCAGCTCGCAATCGCCATTGGCGGCGCAGGTGAGGCAGTCCAGCGGATGGTCGGAGATGTAAAGCTCCATCACGCCCTTGCGGATCGCCTTCAGCCGCTCCGTCTGGGTGTGGACGACGATGCCGGGCGCAACGGGCGTGGTGCAGGAGGCGGGGGTGCCGTTGCGGCCCTCCACCTCGATCAGACAGAGACGGCAGGAACCGAAGGCATCGACCATGTCGGTCGCGCAAAGTTTTGGCACCTGAATGCCGGCCTCCATCGAGGCGCGCATGATTGAAGTCCCGGCCGGCACCGTGATTTCGCGACCGTCGATGGTGAGCGTCACCAGGTCTGCGGATTTCGAGGCGGGGGTGCCATAGTCGATTTCAGGAACGAGGGGCATGAAGGGCCTCCTGTGCGGAATGGGCGAGGACGCGGGGCGAATGGGAGACAAGACCCCCTCTGGCCTGCCGGCCATCTCCCCCACAAGGGGGGAGATGGCCGGCAGGC
>NZ_VJMG01000068.1 GCF_007004135.1 Affinirhizobium straminoryzae | reverse complement strand
GCCGGCTTCTCGCCCTGCGGCACCAGCCAGCGCTGCAGGTCCAGGGGATCGGAGACGGTCGCCGACAGGCCGATGGTGCGCAGGCCCGGCGCGTGTTTCCGCAGCCGCGCAAGCCCCAGCGACAGCAGATGACCGCGCTTGGAGGTGACGAGCGAATGCAACTCGTCCAGCACCACATAGCGCAGATCCTTGAAAAAGCGCTCCGCCTCGCCATTCGCCAGAAGCAGGGCAAGCTGTTCCGGCGTGGTCAGGAGAATGTCCGGCGGGTTGAGCTTCTGGCGCTGCCGCTTGGATTGCGGCGTGTCGCCCGTGCGGTTCTCGATGGAAACCGGCAGGCCCATTTCGGAGACGGGCTTCATCAGATTGAGCTCGATATCGACCGCCAGCGCCTTCAGGGGTGAAATGTAGAGCGTGTGAACCCCGACGAAGGGAGAGCCGGGCGCAACCTTGCCGCGGCGGGTGAGATCCGTCAGCGAGGGCAGGAAGCCGGCCAGCGTCTTGCCGGCGCCGGTCGGCGCGATCAGCAGCATGTTCTCGCCGGCCGTGGCGCGGGCGAGCAGTTCCATCTGGTGCGCGCGCGGCGCCCATCCCTTCTCCGCGAACCATTTCTGAAAGGGTCGCGGCAGGAGATCGGGCAGGCTGTTTACGGCGTCGTCGAGATTCGTATCCACGCGCCCCAAGGTAATGGGTGACGGGCGAATGAGAAGAGGCTTGACGGCAAAACTAATCACGGATAAATTTTATCCATGATTAGGAGAAAACGACATGAAGCTGGGCGACGGCGTGGAACAGGCCATTCACTGCGTTGGCCTGCTCAGCGGAGTCGAGGGAGAAGGCGTACTCTCGGCCGCGGCACTGGCAGAGTTTCACGGCGTCTCGACGAGTTACCTGCTGAAGCATCTGCAGGCGCTTTCGGGTGCCGGCCTGCTGGAAACGGTGCCGGGGCCGAAGGGCGGCTATCGGCTCGCCAAGGCACCGGCGGACATCAGCCTTCTCGATATCGTGCTTGCCGTCGAAGGCCCGCAGCCGGCCTTTCGCTGCGCCGAAATACGCCAGCGGGGACCGAACCCTTTGCCGGGCCGCTACTTCACGAAACCCTGCGGCATCAATGCCGCCATGCTGAAGGCGGAACGCGCCTACCGCGCGGAACTCGCGAAAGTTTCCATGGCCGATATCCTCAGGGCGTTGGCCGCGGAGGACGATGGAGGCATTGCCGAGCGTGGCTGTCTCTTCCTGCAAAACAATCAACGCGCCGCAAGCCGGAAAGGCTGAGGGTCACAGCCACACAGGAGATCACCGCATGCAACCCCGCCTCAATTTCGCCAAGGCCGCTCCGGATGCCTATCAAGCCGTTGCCGGCCTGGAAAAATACATTCAGACCTGCGGCCTCGAACGCCGCGTCATCCATCTGATCAAGCTGCGCGCCTCCATCATCAACGGCTGCGGTTTCTGTGTCGACAAGCATGTCAAGGAAGCCCGCCATGACGGGCTATCCGAACAATGGATCAACCTGATGAGCGTCTGGTGGGAATCGCCCGTCTATGACGACAAGGAACGGGCGCTCCTCCAATGGGTAGACGCGGTCACGAAGATTGCCGAGACCGGCATCCCGGACAGCGCCTATGCGCCGCTCCGCGACCATTTCACCGACGAGGAACTGGTCAAGCTGACCATTGCGATCGGCTTGATCAACCTCTGGAACCGGCTGGCCGTCGGTTTCCGCTCGCAGCATCCACTCGACACGCCGGCACAGGCCGCCTGACGGGCCGGACGACGCCGTGCGGCGGGCAGGCATGAGCAAGCCCGCCGCACGGATACAAGACGAACCGCTCTACTTCAGAACATCGATCTTCACCGCGGCATCGCCGATCCGCCCATCCTGGGCCGACATCCTGAATTTCAGATCGTCCTCGCCCACATAGCCCGGGTTCGGCGTGTAATAGCCAACCATCATGTCCACCTTGACGGTTCGACACTTCTTGTAGTCACCACGCGCCGCGGCCGGGAAACGCTTCTCGTTGACGAAGACGAGTTTGCCATGCTTCGGCGGTGTCAGCACGTAGATCTGCGGAACCCCGGCAGAGGAGCAGTCCGGAGCCAGCTTCCAGAAATTGCCGATGAAGGTTTTCTCGCCGGATACGACCTTCTTGTGAATGGCATAGGTTGCCACTCCATCGGGGCCCGCTGTCACACACCCTGCCAGGCTTGTGCACACCATGATTGCTGCCGCTGCACGTCGCATCTTCATCGCTCCTCCAGAGGTCCGGTCGGACACTTGCGAAAACTCCGGATCGACGACAGGCCGACCCATGACTTCAGGCGTCAGGAGGAGAGTATGCGCAAGGTTCATTCAAAGCAAAATTGCGTGATAACGGCAATAAAAAATCAGATAGAGCGAGAGTAAAACGTATAGATGAATATGACATCAGCATCATTGCGCGACGCGTGCATTAGAAATCAATCACGCAGGAAAATTGATACGAGCTCATCGGATGGTGGAAACATCCAGCGGCAGAAAAAGACAAGATCAACGCACGCTATACCTGTCCTTGCGTTGATTGGTGGCACGCGTCAGCTGAAGGCCCGTAAGCCGACCGGCGTCTTGGCCGCCCCCCTCAGCGCACCACGATATAGCGATCCGAGCGATGGTTGATCGCCAGGAACAGGTTGAGGATCACCGCGCCGAGGATCGACCAGACCACGGTTTGCCAGTCAAGCACCAGGAAGGCTGAGGCCATCACGCCGGTATCGAAGGCAAGCTGGATCAGGCCGGCCTGGATGCCGAAGCGTTCCTGGATGTAGATGGCGAGAATGCCGACCCCGCCGAGGCTTGCCCGGTGCCGGTAGAGCGCCAGCAGCCCGTAGCCCAGCAGCAGCCCGCCCATCAGCGCACCCCAGAAGGGATGCAGGTAATCGATCAGCAGGAAGCGCTTTTCCACCTCGGTGATGACAGAGACGAGGCCGATGGCGATGAAAGTCTTGCCGGAAAAGGCGAACCCCAGCCGCTTGAAAGAGAGGTAGTAGAACGGCAGATTGACGAGGAAGAACAGCAGGCCGAACGATATGTTGAAGGTGTAGTGCACCAGAAAGGCGACCCCTGCGGTACCGCCCGTCAGCAGGCCGACGCGATTGAGAAAGTAGAAACCGAGGGCGGACACCAGCGCGCCGGTCAGGAGGCCCTGACTGTCCTCCAGCAGCGTATGCTGCGAGGGATCGGCACTGTAGAAGCCAAGCGTCTTCTTCTGCGACAAGACCATGTTCCCCTGCTGTTTTGCCGGGATTGTGCATCGCAAAACAACTGCCTTCAAGATGGGACAGCAGGTCTGACCGAAAAGGCAAGAAATCAACCGGTCAGGCGGTCAGGCGGGCAAGAAACAGAATGCCGAACACCGGTTTTCCGGCATCCATGCGAATGTCGGTCTTCATGAGATCGAGGAGCGTGAAGCCGGAGCCGGACAGAAGGCCCCGCACATAGTCTTGCGAATGGGCATACCGCAGCGAGGGCTGCAGGCAAAAGCCTTCCGTCGCCGCGCCGCCATCCTCCACCGAGAAGGCAAACAGACCACCGGGTTTCAAAAGATCGCGCGCGAGCACAAAGGGCATGTCAAGCCGGCCGAGATACATCAGGACGTCGGCCGCACAGACCAGATCGGCGCGGCCACGCGGCAGGCCTTCGGCAAACAGGCTGCGGGCCGCCTCCGGCACGGAGAGATCCGCCTGTCCGAGATGATGATAGATGCCCTTCTCATCGGCCTTGGCCAGCATGTTGGCCGAGAGATCGAAGCCTTCCAGGCGGCCGGTCACCGCCGCCACCTCGACGCCGAACAGGCCGGTGCCACAGCCGAGATCCACCGCGAGATCGAAGGGCGCATGCGGCGCGACCATGGCATGGAGCTTCTGCGGCACGCTGTAGTTCAGCTTCTCGACCAGCGCCGTCTCGAAACGGTCGGCATAATCGTCGAACAGGCCCTCGACATAGGCGGAGGGCGGTGCATCGGGCGTCGGGGCAGCGCCCAGCAGTGCAAGCTTGAGGTCCGCGCCGAACAGGCCGCTGCGATCCTGTTCGGCCACCTGTCGGAAGGCCTCGACGGCCGCGTCCGGCAAGCCCGCCTTGTCACGATAATCGCCAAGCAGAAACCAGCCCGCAGTCCAGCCGGGCACGATCTCCAGCGCCTGCTCGATCAGTTCGGCGGCGGCCGCAGGGTCGCCCGCCTCCGCCAGCATGCGGGCATAATCGGCGCGGCGGTCGGCGATCACGTCGCCGGACGAGAACTGAAGGGGCGTCATGGATTTCGATGTTCCGGAGGTATGTGCGCTTCTGGACGAAGCCACAAAAAAACACAAGTTCTATCGCATGCCGCAGTGCAGAATGCTTGCGGGCACAGCATGCCAAACCTATGTCTTGCTCCGCACAAACGAACCGAGGACGAACGGCATGGCCGATGAGGTGAACAGGTTTCTGGGCGACAGCCCCGCGCGAACGATCGTGAAGCTGATCGTGGTGTCACTCATCGTCGGCTTTGTCATGACGGTGTTTGACGTGCGGCCCTGGGATGTGTTCTACGGCATCCGGGATTTCGTTCTTGACCTGTGGCACAGAGGCTTCAAAGCGCTGGGTGCCGTGGGCGATTACCTCGTGGTGGGTGCCACCATCGTTATCCCGGCCTTCGTGATCCTGCGCATTCTGAGCTATCGACGCTGATGACCCTTGCCCATGCCCCTTATTCCCGTCGCGGCCTGCTGCTCCTCTCCGGCGGCGCGCTTGCAACCCTTGCCGGCTGCTCGGTCACGCCGCGGATCGTGCCGGTAGATGGCGCGACCGACGATACGCGGGGCGCACTGCCGCTCGTCAATGCGCTGAGGGCAAAACACGGTCTGCCGCCGGTTGCTGCCAGCAGCCCGACCGGTCGTGCCGCCGCCGAACAGGCCGTGCGCATGGCGCGCGCCAACCAGATGAGCCACCTGATCGGCCTCGGCGACGATTTCGGCGTGCGCATGAAGCGTAACGGCGTGCCTCTTCCGGCCGCCGAAAACATTGCAAGCGGCCAGGTCGACGTCACGGCCGCCGTACAGGCCTGGATCAACTCGCCGAAGCATCTGGAAAACATGCTGGGCAGCTACCGGATGATGGGTGTTGCCATGGCGCGCTCGCCCTCGACGACGCGCACCTACTGGGCCATGGTGCTTTCGGCCTGATCTTTCTTTGAGGCCGCAATACCCTTCACCATCAGAAACCTAATGGACACCGGCACAGGGGCCCTGCATAGGCGGGACCGGTGCTGCCTTCGACGCATCACGGCTTCCAGCGACATCCATCCGCCTTACCGGACGAGAACGTCCGCTGCCCATATCGCGCCACGAAGCATAAAGGCCGACGCCAGAAGCATCAAGATGACGAATGATGGTCTTCTAATACAATTTTGCATTGAAACCACGCGCCCACGAAAAATCAAACAGGAAAACCCCTAGATTTTCATGGAACGCAAGTCAAGACATGACGCAATATTCAAATTTGCGCCTCTATATTATGCTAATTTCATTATAATGCTTCGGAGGCCCATTTTTCCGTTGCGGTGGACTTGACCTCGAGGATCGAAGACAGGCCGAGCCTGCTCACCTCGTCGCGAAGACCGCGGACGATGTCGGCCGCCAGGCCCGGGCCGCGATAGACCATGCAGGAATACAGCTGCACCAGATCGGCGCCCGCACGGATTTTTTCGATCGCCGTCGCGGCCGACGAAACGCCGCCAACGCCGACGATCGGCAGATCCGGCCCCAGACGCTTGCGCATGCGGGCCAGCACGATGGTGGAGCGACGGAAGACGGGCTTTCCGGAAAGGCCGCCGGCCTCACCTGCCTGCCTGGCATCCTTCAGTCCGTCGCGCGACAGCGTGGTGTTGGACACGATCAGGCCGTCGAGCGGATGCGCAAGCACTTCGGCGGCGATGTCATCCATGCCCTCCTCCGTGAGGTCGGGCGCGATTTTCAGGAAGACCGGAACATTGCGGCCCTGCCTTGCCGTCTCCGCATCACGCGCGGCAAGAACCGCCGACAGGAGCGCAGCGAGACTTTCGCGCGCCTGCAGGTCGCGCAGGCCGGGCGTATTGGGCGAGGAGATGTTGACCGTGAAATAGCGGGCAACGCCGGCGAAGCGATGGATGCCGGCGACATAATCGGCAATACGATCCGCGCTGTCCTTGTTGGCACCGATATTGACACCGATGATGCCCGTCGTCTTCAAGGCCGACAGGCGGCTGAGGGCCGCCTCATGCCCCTCGTTGTTGAAGCCGAGACGGTTGATGACGCCTTCATCCTCCACCAGACGGAAAATGCGCGGGCGCGGATTGCCAGCCTGCGGCTTCGGCGTCAGCGTGCCGACCTCGGTAAAGCCGAAGCCCAGCCGCAGCATTGCCTCCGGAACCTCGGCATTCTTGTCATAGCCGGCGGCCAGACCGACCGGATTGGGAAAATCAAGGCCTGCAACGCGCACCCGCAGACGCTCGTCCTGCGGTACGCTGCAGGACGGCACGAAACCCGTTTTCAGGGCAGCGATCGAAAGCCCATGCGCCGTTTCCGGGTCGAGAGTGAAGAGCGGGGCGCGCAGCAGATCGAAAACGGACATCAGGAAAGCTCCGGAAACTGGTGGGTACCATCGGGCAAGAGCGGCAGCGGCCTTTCCCACAGCACCGCACCGAGCGGCAAGGTGCCATACAGGTGCGGAAAGAGGGCGCCGCCCCGCGACGGTTCGAAGACAAGCCTTTCGCCGAGCGTTGCGGTATCGACGGCCACGAGCAGCAGGCCGTTCTGCCCGGCGAAATGGCGGGCGGCAGTCTCGATGACCTGGCTCGCCGTGGAAAAATGGATGAAGCCATCGGCATGATCGACCGGCGCGCCGGCAAAAACGCCGGCCTTTCTGGCCTCCTGCCATAAATCGTCCGCTACGATCTTGTATATGATGCTGCTCAACGGCCGCTCCTCTGCGTCTGGAGACGCTGAGGCTTTGCCGCAAACCGCAGCCATTGTCCATGCCGCCTGCCGAGCATCGCAGCGATATGGATGCGGTTTCACCTCGTTCAAGCGGAAGGACACACGCGATGCGCGCAGGAATATTTGCCTTGAGCATGCTTCTTGCTGCCGGCCTCTCACCGGCAGCAAGAAGCAGCCACTCCGCCCGGCAGCCGATAGCGCGCCCCGCTATCAGCTGGAACGCACCGACCACGGCTTCATCCGGCTGGACCGCCAGACGGGCGCCGTCAGTGCCTGCCGCGAGGAGACGACCGGCCTCACCTGCCGGCTGGCGGCCGACGAACGCGCGGCCTGGGAGCAGGAGATCGACCGCCTGGACAAGCGCATCGCCGCGCTGGAGCAGAAGATCGGCGCCCGCACCGCGCCCACCGAGACGGAGATCGAGCAGTCTCTCTCCATCATGGAGCGTTTCCTGCGCCGCTTCATGCACATGATCGAAGAGTTTCGCGGACACGAGACGCCACAGCCCGATCGCACCTGACATCCGCACGCACGACATGGCCGCACGCCAGTTTACACCCCCTGAAACTTAGACTTGTTTCGCAGTTAATGCAGGACTAAGAATATAAACGGGTAGGAAGCAGACTATGCCCTTGGGAGGGGGTGTGGACATGCAGGAACTGACAATCATCATTGCGGACGATCATCCCCTGTTTCGCGGCGCCCTTTGCCAGGCCCTCAGCGGAATTGCCGAACAGCCGCGTCTGATCGAGGCCGGAACCTTCGATGCTGCAAGACAGGCAGCCGAAACCCACCCGGAGGCGGATCTCATGCTGCTGGACCTTGCCATGCCGGGCGTCAGCGGCTTTTCCGGCCTGATGTCGCTGCGTGCCGAAGTGCAGAGCCTGCCCATCATCATCGTTTCGGCCAGCGACGATGCTGCGACCATCCGGCGTGCCATTGAACTTGGCGCATCCGGCTTCATCTCCAAATCCTCCGGCCTGGATGATATCCGCAGCGCCATTCGCACCGTGCTGGACGGCGGCGTCTGGACGCCCACCGATTATGCGCCGCTGCAGGACGAAGATCCCGCGCTCGCCGACCTGATGGAGCGGCTGAGAACATTGACGCCCCAGCAGAGCCGCGTGCTCTCCATGCTGGCCGAAGGTCTTCTCAACAAGCAGATCGCCTATGAACTCGGTGTGTCCGAGGCCACCATCAAGGCCCATGTCTCCGCGATCCTTCTCAAGCTCAATGTCGACAGCCGCACCCAGGCCGTGATCAAGCTGGGCAAGATCAACATGGCGCTTGTAGCCTGACGCGGGAACCGCAGGCAAAGAAGGATTTTATTCCTTTGCCGCTTTACTCCACCTCAAGCATTCACTAAAACTAGGGTTCCCGGACGCCTAACGTCGGAACCGTCGAAACAGCCGCATATTCGGCAGGCAGCCCGAGCGCCTGTGCGAAGCAGGACGAGAGCATCCTGTGGGCTGCTCTCTTGCCGATGGTGCAGACAAGAATGGCCGGCCGGGCCGGTTTTGCGCCCCTGCATGGCGTAAAAGGTGCCGGACAAAGGCTGGGAGCACGAACGGCAATGTTGTCGCACGAATCGATCTGGAAGGCGCTTGATACGCTGGCGGAACGGCACGACATGACCGCATCCGGACTCGCGCGGCGCGCCGGGCTTGACCCCACCTCCTTCAACAAGTCCAAGCGGCACGGACCGGACGGACGTCTGCGCTGGCCCTCGACGGAATCACTCGCCAAGGTGCTGGAGGCGACCGGCGTTTCGCTCGATCAGTTCATGAGCTACATGCCGCAGGCAGTGACGCCGCGGACTGGCCTGCCGGAAGGATCCTTCCCGCCGCAGGCCAGCGCCATTCCCCTGCTGGGCTTTGCCCAGGCCGGCGCCGGCGGCTTCTTCGATGATGGCGGCTTTCCTGCGGGCCAGGGCTGGGACGTGGTGGATTTCCCGACAGATCCCGGCCGCAAGGCCGGCGTCTATGCGCTGGAGGTGCAGGGCGATTCCATGCTGCCGCTCTACCGCGACGGTGACCGGCTGATCGTGGAGCCCGGCGCCCAGATCCGGCGCGGCGACCGTGTCGTTCTCAAGACCCGCGAAGGCGAAGTCATGGCCAAGGTGCTGCTACGCCAGAGCGCCCGGACGATCGAACTCGGCTCGCTGAACCCATCCCACCCCAATCGCAGCTTCGAAATGGCGGATGTGGAATGGATCGCCCGGATCATCTGGGCCAGCCAGTAGAGCCGGTTCCCGGACGGAGGTGTTCCGGCTCTCAGGTCGCCGCGGTCCATCAGGAGAACAATCGGCCGTCAGGCGATTGTCGAATTAGTAGAAGCCGTTCGGGAAATAGCGCAGGTAGATATCCTGCAGGCGGCCCTTGCGGGCCAGCTGCGCCAGCGCATAATCGAAGGCCTCCGCCAGTTGCGGCGTGTTCTTGCGCGTCATCAGCATCAGGCCTTCGCCAAGGAAGCGCTCGGAGAGGTAGGGGCCGTCATAGAGGGCACAGCATTGTCCGGATGCCTCTCCGGCAACCCAGAAGGGCAGACGCAGGCCATCGGAAAAGGCGGCATCGATCGTCTTCGCCTTCAGTGCGTCCAGCATGGCAGACTGATCCGCAAAGGGGACCGCCCGCAACTTTGGAAAGAAGCTCGCCAGCATTGCCTGATGCACGGTATCCTTCACGACGCCGACGGAGCGCCCCGCCAGCGCATCTGCCGCCTTGCCCTTGAGGTCCACCTCCCGATTGCGCGCGAAGCGGGCGGGAATGGTGATGTAGGGCCGGGAGAAGGCAAAACGCTCGCGCAGGGCCGGCGTCACGGCAATGCCGGCGGCAACGGCCTCTCCTTCCCCCGCGTCCAGCGCCGCTTCCAGATCCGCAAAGGGGATTGCCTGGACCTGGCACTTGGCCTCGATCGCCAGTTCCCGGCAGATCTCCCGCACGAGATCCAGATGAAATCCGGACAACCGACCAGTCTGGTCCACAAAGCTGAAGGGCGGGAAATCGACCGTGGTTAACACCCGAAGACGCGGCAAGGTGGACAGATCCGGGCGCCCCAGCCGCTCGTCTGCATCGAACAGAACAGGCATTTCAGACGTCTGCGCCCGCGCAACGGGAGCCCCGGCCATGATGATCATCGCAAGGAGCAAGAGAATATTTTGCATCTTTTGCGAGAAACCCTCAGTTTTGCCAGGTGAAACCATTGCGTGTCTGATTATGATCATGATGGGGATATGGGCGCAACTCTTGCGGTATGGTGTATCAGCTTGAGTGAGACGGGGGAATATCCGCCCACGATGGCGGAATTGCGCAAACTGGTGCAGGCACAGCGGGGATGGCGACATATCCTGGATGCCGGTCAGGAGGACGACACGGAAGCTTCCGTGCTGGTGACGCTGGGCTTTTCAGCCCTGCGCATTGCGGAATTGGCGGCGGACGCAGCGGAGAACGGTACGACCATCGAAGCAGAGCTTCTGCACACGGGCGAACTCACCGAACAGGCTTATTATCGCCGGATTGCGCACTTCTTCCGGCTTCCCTTCCTGGAGCATATCGACCCTGCGACGGTGATGGACCTGGATGGCCTCGATACGCAGCTTTGCCAGCCCTTGCAGGTGCGGATGATCTTCCCGAACCGGGCCCCGCAGATTGCTATGGTGCCGCGGGCGGAAAAGCTGCCGGAGTTCGCCGCTCTTCTGGCAAAGAAGCCTGAACTGCGCGATGGTCTGGTGATCACCACACCATCCGTGCTGCGGGCGGCCGTGTGGGAGGCGGGATCAGCCCGACGGGTACGCAAGGCGGCCACCGAGCTGTTCGATACGCAGCCGCATCTCTCCGCTCGCGTCATCACCACGGGCAGCCAGGGCCTGGTCGTCGGCAGCTTTGTCACCGCGCTGGTGGCGGTCTGCATTGCCGCACCAGACCGGATGCTGCCGCTGCTGCATGGCATCATCGCGATCCTCTATTTTTCCTGTCTGGCGCTGCGCATGCTCGCGATCATCGAGCAGCGGCACCAGCGACGAAAGGGAACCGTTGTCGCGCTACCGCCGGAGACATCCCTGCCGGTCTATTCGGTGATGGTCGCGATCTATCGCGAAGCGGACATGGTGCCGCAACTGATCGCCAGCCTGCAGCGGCTGGAATGGCCGCGCTCGCGGCTCGATATCAAGATCGTGTGCGAACGGGACGACAGCGAAACCCTGGCGGCGCTTGCCGCGCTGGAACTGCCACCGCATTTCGAAGTGGTGAAGGTTCCACCCTACCATCCACGCACCAAACCGAAGGCGCTGGCCTATGCGCTCAGCGCAGCGCGCGGCGAATTTCTCGCGATCTACGACGCAGAAGACCGGCCGCACCCTGGCCAGCTGAAGGAGGCCTATCGGCGCTTCCGCACCAGCGGACCGGAGCTTGCCTGCCTGCAGGCCCCGCTGATCATCTCGAATGTCGACGAGAACCACATCAGCGCGCTGTTTGCCATGGAATATGCCGCACTGTTTCGCGGTCTGCTGCCGATGCTGGCCCGATATCGCATGCCGTTGCCGCTCGGCGGCACCTCCAACCATTTCCGTACCGCCGTGCTGCGCCAGGTGGGTGGCTGGGACCCGTTCAACGTGACGGAGGATGCCGATCTCGGCCTCAGGCTCTACCGTCTCGGCTATCGGTCGGAAACACTGCGCTGCCAGACCCTGGAGGAAGCGCCGATCGCCCGCAGCGTCTGGATCGGCCAGCGCACCCGCTGGTTCAAGGGCTGGCTGCAGACCTGGCTGGTCATGACGCGACACCCCCTGTTGACGACAAGGCAGATGGGCTGGCGTGCCATGCTGGTCTTCCACCTGCTGATCGGCGGCATGCTGTTTTCCGCACTGATGCATCCTTTGATCGTGGTGCTGTTCCTCAAGGCCGTGCTGCTGCTCGTCCAGACCCCTCTCAGCGACATTGCCACCCTCACCCTCGGCCTGATGCTGATGGACGGCCTCAATGTCGTTGCAAGCTATCTCGTCTTCCTCGGCCTCGGCATGGGCTCGATGATCGGACTTGAAAAGGTGAAGGTGGGGAGACGCTGGATCGCCGTCCCCATGCACTGGATGATGAGTTCCTATGCTGCCTGGCGGGCAGTGAACGAGTTGCGCACCAACCCGTTCTTCTGGAAGAAGACACCGCATAGGCCGGCCAGAGGGCGCGCACCGGAACCGGTCAACAACCAGACCGGAAGATGACAGCGATGATCAACGGCTGCGCATCGCCTTGCGCCAGGCCTTGCGCTTCATGTTGAGCTTGCTGAACCAGGAACGCTGGCGGGGTTCGTTGCGACGGACATAGACCGGTGCATAGCCATACCGCGTACGGCGACGGGCCTCCTCCGGCGCCTGATGAAAGATGTGGTTGATGAAATCGGCAAGCTGCTGTCGGCGCAATGAGGGATCGTTGCCCTCGGCGAAGACCGGTTCGTTCAGCATGGCCACCATGCGTTGCGGATCGCGCGCCAGTTCCATGACATGTGCAATGCAGCTGTCATCATCCGGGAAATCATGACGGTTGACGAAGGCGCGCGGATTGAAATCGAGCGCCACGAGCGGATTGCCCCAATAGATCGGAATGCAGCGCGCCGCAAAGGCATGGAAGATCTTTTCCGTCGTATAACCGGGGGTACCGGAATTCTCGAAGGCGATCGCGAAGTTGAAATCACCCATGACCTTCAGCTTGGCAGGCACCGGCTTCAGCCCGGTCATGCGCGCAAAACTGTCATCGTTGCGCAGGTGGCGGCCCATCGAATTGACCGGCCGATGCCGAGACAGATGATGGAAGAAGCCGTCTCGCACGGGATCGGCCCGTCCATTGGAATAGATGAAGGTGCAGAACCCGCGTCCTTCGACAAGGCGTGCATCCACCGGCGCACGGTCCCGCACCTGCTCCGCCAGCGCCAGATCCTCCAGATAAAAGGGATGGCGCAGATAGCGGTCGCCAAAGGACATGTGGTCGAAGCCGATGCCGTAATCACAGACATTGAAATCGGGCCGGACATTCTCCCCGGTGTAGAACACCCGCACGCAGTCATAGGTGCGGTGCACCGTATCGAAACAGGAATAGAACAGGACGTCAGGGCTTTTCGGATCAAGCACGACCTCGACATCACCGGAGCGGCCCTCCAGCAGAAAGAGGTCTTCCGGCTTGAAGTCCGGCCAGAAATCCGTGTACCACACTCGCACTGTCTTCATCGCCGTACCCTGTTCGTAGCGCCCGCCTGCTTCGCTCTTAGTGGCTTCGCGCGGGTTTACAAGCGCTTTTGCAGATATGGAGAGCCAGCCCCATGCGTCCGGACAGAGCATGGCAGGTCCATGCCGCAGCTTTCGCCGGTACAAGGCCAGCTTGCTGTCGCAGCCATGCGGATGATAAGTGGACAACCGAGAACTGTGCCGCTCGGCGGCTGGACTGTTGCAGAACGGAACGTGTCTTGATCATCGGCTTCAATGCAGACGAGATTTGTGAACGCGGCACGTCGGTGGCGCTGTTGGACTACGCCTTGGGCAACGAGCAACTGCTTGGAAACCGCAGCATCGTTTTCTACAATCAGGGTGCGAGGACCAATGTGGCAGAAGCCATCGCCAGATTTGCGGCGCAGGTCGAACTCGTTCCTTATGCAGACCACGGAAACCTGCACCGGCTTCTCCTTGCGGGGCAGGTGGACGCGCTCTACACCATCAAGGGCGGCGGGCGCGACGGTGTCGATTTCACGGATGTGCCGACCATGGTGCATGCCGTTTTCCCGACGTGGCCCTCGGAAATCCACGGACGCTCCTATGTCTACGTCTCACCCTGGCTGGCCCGCTTTTGCCGGGGACATGCCGGCCAGAGCGTGCCGCACATCGTTCATGCACCCCATCTGACCGATGATCTCAGGGCCGAGCTTGGCCTTTCCAGCGCGGCAACGGTGTTCGGCTGCTATGGAGGCGCGCCCAGTTTCGACATCGATTTCGTGAAGGATCAGGTGATCCCGCAGGTTCTCGATCAACGGCAGGACATCCACTTCCTGTTCATGAACATCACGCCGTTCATTCGTCACCCACGCGTGTTCTTCCTTCCCGGCACAACCAGCGTGGACGCCAAGACGCGTTTCATTGCCACCACCGACGCCATGCTGCATGCGCGCAAGCGTGGGGAAACCTTTGGCCTGGCCTGTGCGGAATTCTTCGCGGCGGGACGCAAGGTCATCACCTATGCGCTGAGCCGCGAGAAGGCGCATATCGATCATCTCGGCGCCGATGCGCTGCTCTATCGCAATCCGGGCGAACTCAAGCATATCCTCATGTCCTTCGACCGCACGATGCGCGCCGATCCCACCGCGTTTCTCGCCGCCCACACACCACATGCGGTCATGGCCGAATTCCGGGAGAAACTGATTGCCCCGGCGCTGGCCGCAGACAGCCAGCCACTGAGCCTGTCGGGCGTGCCGGCACGCATGGCCAACACGATCTACTACATGCGTCGCAAGGGAATCCTGCCCACGCCGAAAGCGCAACAAAAACCAGACTGTCAGCATCGGGCCGACACGGTCTTGCGAAAAGCACTCTGAAAAAACATTCAGGAAAATGGAGCGGGTGAAGGGAATCGAACCCTCGTATTCAGCTTGGGAAGCTGCTGCTCTACCATTGAGCTACACCCGCGACGCGAAGCAGACCTAGCATCTGCCTTTCGTCCCATCAAGAGCAAAGCGCCGGCCAGAGGCGGGTCCGGCACGCCTCAGCCGCGAAAATGCTTCGACAGCTTCAGGCCCTGTGCCTGATAGTTGGAACCGAGGCCGGAGCCGTAGAGCGCATCCGGCCGCTCCTGCATGTGCTCATAGACGAGACGACCGACGATCTGGCCGTGCTCGAGGATGAAGGGCACCTCGTGGCTTCTCACTTCCAGCACGGCGCGTGCGCCGGAACCGCCGACGGCGGCATGACCGAAACCCGGATCGAAGAAACCGGCATAATGTACGCGGAACTCGCCGACCAGCGGGTCATAAGGCGTCATCTCGGCCGCATAGAGCGGCGGCACATGCACCGCCTCGCGTGACACCAGAATGTAGAACTCGTCCGGATCGAGGATCAGCTCGTCGCGGCCGCGGCTGTAGAGCGGCTCCCAGAAATCGAGCACGTCATGGTCGGCCTTGCGATCGACGTCGATAACAGAGGTGTGGTGCTTGCCGCGATAGCCGATCAAACCGTCCGGACCGGTGCCCTTCAGATCGATGGACAGCGCAATGCCGCCGCCGGATACGTTCGGCCGCTCGCTCGCCACCAGCATTTCCGCCTCGTGCAGCGCCAGAACCTCGGCTTCTGTCAGCAGCGCATGGCCGGTGCGGAAGCGGATCTGCGACAGGCGCGAGCCGCGCCGCACGATGACCGGGAAGGTGCGCGGCGAGATTTCGAGATAGAGCGGGCCGCGATAGCCGGCCGGGATCTTGTCGAATTCCTGGGCGCGATCCACCATCACGCGGGTGAAGATGTCGAGGCGACCGGTGGAGCTTTTCGGATTGGTGGACGCGGAAAGATCGGCCGGCAGATCAAGGCTTTCCATCAGCGGCACGATGTAGACGCAGCCCGTTTCCAGCACCGCGCCGTGTTCGAGGTCGATTTCGTGCAGCGTCAGCCGCTCCAGCTTGTCGGCCACGCTGTGGTTCGGGCCGGGCATGAAGCTGGCACGCACGCGCAGCGCCTTGGAACCGAGCCTGAGATCCAGGCTCGCCGGCTGGATCTGGTCGCCATCCAGCGCGGCCTCGGATTTCAGCCTGCCGTCTGCGAAAAGAGCGCCGATGGCGCGATCTGCCAGAATGCCCGCGTTGCGTTTCATTGACCCTATCCTTCAATCGCGCGACAAAAGCAAAAGCAGGCAATTGACGCAAGCGCTTCACGGGCGTATGCGAACTTATCCCGTGGTGATTTGGCCGGTCGGCTTGCAGCCACGTTAAACAAGTGGCTAAAAGGACCGGGTGCGAAACCGGTCTGCTTTGCGACCGGTTTTTTTGTTACGAAGTGGTGACACGCATGAGCAAGACCTGGCGCCCCGCAACCCAACTCGTCCATGGCGGCACGCTGCGCTCGCAGTATGGCGAAACCTCCGAAGCGATCTACCTGACGCAAGGGTTCGTCTATGAAAATTCCGCCGCCGCCGAAGCCCGCTTCAAGGGCGAGACGGACGGCTTCATCTACGCACGCTACGGCAGCCCGACCAACGACATGTTCGAAAAGCGCATGATCGCGCTGGAAGGCGCGGAAGATGCACGCGCCACGGCATCCGGCATGGCCGCCGTGTCCGCCGCCATTCTCTGCCAGGTCAAGGCCGGCGATCATATCGTGGCCGCCCGCGCCCTGTTCGGCTCCTGCCGCTACATCGTCGAAACGCTGGCACCGAAATATGGTGTCGAGTGCACGCTGGTCGATGGCCGCGACCTCGCCAACTGGGAAGCGGCGATCCGCCCCAACACCAAGGTGCTGTTCCTGGAAAGCCCGACCAACCCGACGCTGGAAGTGGTCGATATCGCCGGCGTTGCCAAGCTCGCCAACCAGATCGGCGCCAAGGTGGTGGTCGACAATGTGTTTGCCACCCCGCTTTTCCAGAAGCCGCTGGAGCTTGGTGCGCATATCGTCGTCTACTCGGCGACGAAGCATATCGACGGCCAGGGTCGCTGCCTCGGCGGTGTGATCCTCTCCGACAAGCAGTGGATCGACGAGAACCTGCACGATTATTTCCGCCACACGGGCCCTGCCATGTCGCCGTTCAATGCCTGGACGCTGCTGAAAGGCATCGAGACGCTGCCGCTGCGCGTCAAGCAGCAGACGGAAAGCGCGGCCAGGATCGCCGATTTCCTCGCCGATCAGGGCAAGGTCGCCCGCGTCATCTATCCGGGCCGGAAGGATCATCCGCAGGCCGACATCATTGCCCGCCAGATGAGCGGCGGCTCGACCCTGGTCTGCTTCGAGCTGAAGGGCAAGAATGCAGCCTTTGCCCTGCAGGATGCGCTGGAGGTGATCAAGATCTCCAACAATCTCGGCGACGCCAAGAGCCTGATCACCCATCCGGCCACGACGACGCACAAGAACCTGACCGAAGAGGCTCGCGCCGAGCTTGGTATTTCCGCCGGTACGCTGCGCCTGTCCTGCGGCATCGAAGACACCGATGACCTGCTGGACGATCTGGCCCAGGCCCTTGCCAAGGTCTCGGCTTGAGCAAAATTTGGTTTTGCCGGTCGAAAGACCGGCAAAACCTGTCAATCCACGGCGTCGAACCCGGCGGATTTCTTGACGTTGCGCCCATACTGTACGATATGCCTAACGATACGCAGTGAAGGTGTCGCGCATGTATCGTGCCCGGACAAGGGATATCGAGGTCGAAGTCGAGCCCTATTATCTGGAGGAGCAGTCCGATCCGGATGACAGCCGCTATGTCTGGGGTTACCGCATCGTGATTTCCAACCATTCGGACCTGACGGTCCGCCTGATGCACCGCTACTGGCACATTACCGACCAGAACGGCATCGTGGACGAGGTGGAAGGCCCGGGCGTGGTGGGCGAACAGCCACGCCTGCAACCGGGCGACACCTTCGAATATTCCTCCGGCTGCCCGCTTGATACGCCGTCCGGCATGATGTTTGGCCATTACCAGATGGAAACGGACGAAGGCGAAACCTTCATCGTCACCATTCCCGCCTTTTCGCTGGATTCGCCGGGTCTGATGCGCGTCCTGAATTGATCGCCGCGCACCAGCCGCTATCGGCTTCCGCTTACGCCGGCTCGAATTCAGTCGCCTCATAGCGATAGGTGGTGGAGCAGAATTCGCAGGTCACCGAGATGTGGCCGTCTTCCTGGCTTGCCTCGATTTCCTCGGCGGTAAAGCCGGCCAGCACGCCCTTGATCTTGTCGCGCGAGCAGCTGCAGCGGTCGATGACGCCCTGCGGCTCGTAGATGCGCACGCCACGCTCGTGGAACAGACGGTAGAGCAGCCGCTCGATCGCCACCTGCGGATCCGTCAGTTCGTCCGTATCGACGGTTTCCACCAGCATGCGGGCTTCCGCCCAGGCATCGTCATCCGTCAGGTCGTGATTGCGCTCGTCGCCATCACCGCCATGCAGGTCCGGCTGGCGCATCCGCTCCGGCGCCTGCGGCAGGAACTGCGCCAGAACGCCGCCGGCGCGCCAGTTGTGGCGCGGCTTGCCGTCGGCATCGCGGTCCAGCAGCTCGGCGACACCAAGGCGCACCTTGGTCGGGATCTGCTCCGACTGGCGGAAATAGACGCCCGCGATCTCTTCCAGCGAGGAACCGTCGAGCGGCACGATGCCCTGATAGGGCTGCATGCCATGTCCCTGGTCGATGGTGAAGGCAAGCACGCCTTCGCCCAGCAGGTCAGGTGGCGACGTCCGACCGGCCGCGACAGCATCCGCCAGCGCATCCTCATCGAAACGGGCATAGGCGCGCATGCTTTCAGGGCTGGTGAAATCGGCCACCAGCAGATCGACCGGGCCATCGCCCTTGGTCTGCACGGTAAAGCGCCCCTCGAACTTCAGGGAGGTGCCGATCAGGGCGGTCAGCACGATGGCTTCAGCCAGCAGGCGCGCGACGGGGGCCGGATAATCGTGGCGTCCGAGAATGGTGTTCAGGAGCGGACCAAGCTGAACCGCGCGGCCGCGCACGTCGAGCCCTTCCACCTGGAACGGCACCACGCGGTCATCGCCCGCCAGATTGAGATCGCTGAATTCCACGGTGGCTTCTGCCATGTCTTGCTCCTTCGCGCCGGAGCCACCCATTTCGCACAATTGGCGGCCGAGCGGAACCGCTCAACCACAGGAAAGAGGCCGACGCTGTCGTGTTGATGCACCCGCCGCGCAAGGCGCTGAGGCGCGTTTGGGAAAGCCGACAAATGGGGGCAGGCCCGCCATAAATCAAGGCATGTCCGGTGACTGCCAAGAGAAGCGGGTATCGGCGTCAGAGGACGCCGAAGCACCAGGCCAGAACGGATTTCTGCGCATGCAGGCGGTTCTCCGCCTCGTCGAACACAACGGACTGCGGACCGTCGATCACGGCATCCGTCACTTCCTCGCCGCGATGGGCCGGCAGGCAGTGCATGAACAGCGCATCGTTCTTGGCGCGCTTCATCAACTGCTCGTTGACCTGATAGGGCTGGAAGATGTTGTGGCCGCGCGCCTTGTGCTCCTGGTTCATGGAAACCCAGGTATCCGTCACCACCATGTCGACGCCGTCGACGGCGCGTTCGGCATCATGGCAGAGCATGATCTCGCCGCCATTGTTGCGTGACCAGTTGAGGTACCTGTCGAGCGGCTCGGAGCCCAGCGGTACGGCCATGTTCATCTTGTAGCCGAAACGGGCAGAGCCTTCGATGAAGGAGTGCAGCACATTGTTGCCGTCACCGGTCCAGGCGAAGGTTTTCCCCGTGACAGGGCCGCGGTGCTCCTCGAAGGTCAGCAGATCGGCCATGATCTGGCAGGGATGCGTCTCGTCCGTCAGGCCGTTGATGACCGGAACCGTGGCATGCTCGGCCATCTCCATCAGGCGACGATGATCCGTGGTGCGGATCATGATGGCGTCCACATAGCGCGACAGCACCTTGGCGGTATCGCCGATGGTTTCGGCGCGGCCGAGCTGCATTTCCGTCCCCGACAGGAACAGCGTCTCGCCGCCCAGCTGGCGCATGCCGACATCGAACGACACGCGCGTGCGGGTGGAAGGCTTTTCGAAGATCATGGCCAGCATCTTGCCGGCCAGCGGCTTGTCGGCCGTACCGGCCTTGGTGGCCTTCTTGCGCGTCAGCGCATCGTCGAGAATGGTGCGCAGCTCCCCTGACGAAACCGCCGAGAGGTCGAGAAAATGCTTGGGTGATGCCATGGTCAAATCCATCCGGGGCGCCATCCGGCGGCCCGCGTCTCCTCTTTGGCCGTCAGGCCGACTTCTTCAACTGGTCGCTCTGCAGCTTTTCGGCGGCGCGCTCGATGCGGGCAATGCCTTCCCGCGCCTCGTCGGCCGTCACCACCAGCGGCGGCAGCAGACGAATGACATTGTCACCGGCCGGCACGCCGAGAATATGTTCGTTGCGCATGGCCAGCACGAGATCGCCGGCCGGCACGCGGGCCTTGATGCCGAGCATCAGACCTTCGCCGCGAATTTCTTCGATGACGCCCGGGAAACGGTCCTTCAGCCCGGCAAGGCCCTGGCGGAACACAAGCGCCACATCGTTGACATGCTGCAGGAAGCCCTCGCCCAGCACGACATCGAGAACGGCATTGCCGACGGCCATGGCCAGCGGGTTGCCGCCATAGGTCGTGCCATGCACGCCGGGCTTCATGCCCGATGCCGCCTCGGCAGTGGCAAGACATGCCCCGAACGGGAAACCGCCGCCGATGCCCTTGGCAACCGCCATGATATCGGGCGTCACGCCAGACCATTCATGGGCGAAGAACTTGCCGGTACGGCCAACGCCGGTCTGCACCTCATCAAAGATCAAAAGCAGGCCGTGCGCATCGCAAAGCGTCCGCAGTTCGCGCAGGAATTCCTTGGAGACAACGCGGATACCGCCCTCCCCCTGGATCGGCTCGATCAGCAGGGCGGCGGTGTTCTCGGTGATCGCAGCCTTCAGGGCCTCCAGGTCGCCGAACGGCACCTGGTCAAAACCCTGCGCCTTGGGGCCGAAGCCCTCCATGTATTTTTCCTGGCCGCCGGCGGCGATCGTCGCGATGGTGCGGCCATGGAAGGCGCCCTCGAAGGTGACGATATGGAATTTTTCCGGATGCCCCTTGGCATAGTGATAACGGCGCGCGGTCTTGATCGCACATTCCAGCGCTTCCGCGCCGGAATTGGTGAAAAACACCTTGTCCGCAAAGGTTGCCTCGGCCAACCGGCGGGCAAGACGCTCCTGCTCGGGGATCTCGTAGAGGTTGGAAAGGTGCCAGACCTTCTCGGCCTGGTCCTTCAGCGCCGCCACGAGATGAGGGTTGGCATGGCCGCACGAGGTCACGGCAACACCCGCTCCGAAATCGAGATATCGCTCGCCCGTTTCCGTCACGAGCCATACGCCCTCACCGCGAACGAAACGCAGAGGGGCCCTTGCAAACGTGTCGAAAAGCGCGGCTTCAGCCATGGCGACATCTCCCTGGGCACTATGAACAAGACGGCGGACATCGCCGCCTGAAATCAAAAATGCCGCCTCAAGGGGCGGCGGCGGCACTATCGGCATTTCACGAGGGGATGTCAACAAATCCCGTGGTTTTCCGGGCTTTTCCGAAGCTTGCCGCGAAACTTGCGCGGGGCTTGCACGATGTGACAAAAATGACTCGCCACGACAGCAAGTTGGGGAAAACCCGAAAATCGATTCGCGACGATTCCGGCGACTCTTGTCAGCGAGTCCACCGCCCATTAGGTTAAAGATCAATTACTAGACTGCATGCGGCGGAACTAGTCACCAAAAGTATAGATGTAGTATGCTCGGCGGAATTTCTTCCGCCGGAGGGTGAGTGATTCTGTCTCGCAAGGTGCTCTAAGGCGGAGAGACAGCATGAACTGGACAGACGAGCGTGTCGAGAAGTTGAAAAGGCTATGGGCCGATGGCCTGAGCGCAAGCCAGATCGCGGCACAGCTGGGCGGGGTAAGTCGCAATGCCGTGATCGGCAAGGTGCATCGCCTGAATTTGCCGGGCCGGGCCAAGGCCGGCGGTGCAACGCAGGCGGCAAGCCGCCCGCAGGCCCGCAACACCTCGGCGCCGCGCGCACCGAATTTTGCAGCCCGTGCCACCACGGCGAGCGCGACCCGCACGGTTACCCGTCCGGTGGGCGCAACGGTCGTCAAGGAAGAAATCGAGATCGAAGTCACCCAGCAGCCGGAATTCGAGGCTCCGGCGAATGTGGTGGTTCCGATGTCGCGTCGTCTGTCCCTGACGGATCTGACCGAACGCACCTGCAAGTGGCCGATGGGCGATCCGCTGAAGGACGACTTCCACTTCTGCGGCGCGGAGTCCGGCGAAAGCTCGCCCTACTGCCGCTACCATGCGCGGCTGGCCTATCAGCCGGTCAACGAGCGTCGCAAGGCCGCCAGCATGGCCGCTGCCGCCCGCGCCTGATCGCATCGGGTGCCAGAGCGAAGACGGAAAAAACGGGCCGCGCGCCCGTTTTTTTATGCGCGGATTCCGGATGTCTCACCGGACGGAGGCATGGATCCGGCGATGGCCATTTTGCACTGCCCTTGAGCGCTTTCGGCAAAAACGATCGCCCAGGAACGGTCTATTGCTTTGTTTTTACAGGGCCATGAGCGCGAAGCAGCTGCCCGTTTTCGCAGGAATTGCGGAGGCTCCGCAAACAGAAAAACGCCCGGCAGCGGAGCTGCCGGGCGCCTTCATGATCAATATTGCAAAGACTGCGGATCAGGCTTCCATGGAATACCCCGCGCCGCGAACGGTGCGGATGACATCCTGCATGTTGGAGAAGTTGAGCGCCTTGCGCAGGCGCCCGACATGCACGTCGACGGTGCGCTCGTCCACGTAGATGTCGTGGCCCCACACGCCGTCGAGCAGCTGCGA
>NZ_VJMG01000067.1 GCF_007004135.1 Affinirhizobium straminoryzae | reverse complement strand
ACGAAACTCGGGGCTATTCAGTTCGTGCCTGGAGCCAGCCCAACGTCGGCACCATTGGCCCAAGCTTCAGAAAGCGTTGTTCCAATTCTGAGATTTGGAACAACCATGCCGCTTTTCAGGTAGCTATCAATGCGATGTCCGCGATTGAAATGAGGGTCAGCTATCTCTTTTACCAGATTAGTCGCTATTGGCCCGCGCGCCATGAACCAACTATCGGTTACAGCCACTGCATCGTAGAAAAGGAGCGCCGCGTGAAGCGCGTTGTAGTCGATTGCGGCGTTAGCCCCAGCAGCAATGTCGAACACCCCGCCATATAGATCGTCTTGATCGACTTCGTATATTTCCCCAGCTGCAACAGGCTTTTTCATGAGACAACCTTTATAAGGGGCGAGCGCAAACAGCATCGCAATAGCTGTAGAGAGTGTCAACAGTCCAGAAAAGCATTCCGCCGCCCCTGCCCCCGGCGGACGCAGTTCTTTCAAGTAAAGGTAATGGCATACGAAAAACGACCGGAAGCCTTACATTGAATCCTGTATGGAAACCCTGTCAGTAAATTGGCCACTAGAATGGCCAAGGGTTGAAGGCGCAAAACGGCTGCTTTGCGCTTTCATTTCAGCCTTTCGAACCAAAGGAACGAGCGCCCGAAAGCGGACATAAAGTTTGAGGCGCACGAGCATCCAACTCCGCGATGAAAAGATACCGGTCGGATGGTTATTTTCTAATTTCGCTTGCCGCCGGGCTGGTTCCGCTCGGGATCGACTTGCCCTGAACCAGTTAAGCGGTGCCCGCGCGCCACCTCTCAATCTCTCCACCCACCCTTCGCTTGCTGCGTCAGTTACCGTGTCGGCAGCATGAAGGATTGGCCGTCGAAGGCGGCGATGCGGCAGGTTCCAGTCAGCAACGAATGCACTCGCTGAGGCAGGGTAAGACAGACCCGGTCGAAACAGATGGTATTTGCAATGATCAGAACGCTCAATGAGAGCATTAAGCTGTAATAACTCGCAAAAGTTTTCCTGCGGCCGTTGAGCCGTTTTCAAGGGAGAACTCATAATGAATGTAACAATTACAGTCGTATATATCGGTCCATCCTCTTCTGTCGCGCGGCTCATGGCCGACGTTGTGACCAATTCCAATGTTACCGTCGTTGACCGCAAGGCACTTAAAGCCAGTGACAGCGCCTCCGTTGCTATCATCGACCGGCGCACAGAAATTATCGGTGGTGCAAAGGACACGTTGGATGGCCTCCCGAGCGCGGTATCGCTGGCACTGGTGAATGAACAAAAACTCGACCGGAATGAGCTCTTTTCTGAAGGGTTCCTGGATTACGTAGTCTGGCCCCTGCTCGGACCCGAACTGGCTCTAAGGCTCGAAACTGCACACAGGAAAGCGTTGGAAAGCGGAACTGCCTATCACAGCACGGATCTGCTCGTGCAAAAAGTGTGCGACCTCATGGCACGGCAGCTCGCTGAACCGATCGGACTCGCTGCACTCGTGCAGTTCGCCGGCACCAATAAGACCACACTCATAAGCCGTTTTCACAAGGCTTTCGGTTGCGGCCCGCTCACATGGCGGCGCAACCGGCGTATGGCGGAGGCGGCGCGCCTTCTTCGTGAAGGCCAGCAATCCATCTCCGACATAGCCGCCACCGTCGGGTACGAAAACAGCAATAATTTCTCAACCGCGTTCCGCGCTATCCATGGTCAATCACCCCGCGCCTATCGCAATAAGGCCGCGCGCAAAGAAAATGCTTAATCGCGCAAAGGTTGCTGTCGCAATGATTTGCTATTCATTCTGTGCAGGCATTGATGACGGCAGTCGCCCTAGAGCACCGATGCTCTCGCATTTTGAAACCCTAGGATTAGCAAAGGAAGATAGTTATGTCCGACCTCGCCTCTCCGACCGTGCTAAAGCACCTGACCCAAGGCAGTTCTCAACAATATGCCTCCGCAAAGCAATTTTTCAGTCCGAAGATGCTGAAAATGGCGAGCGGCGCTCCCGCTCCCACGGATGACCAGATCGCCAACGACAAAGGTACGGTGCAATTTCATTTAATCGGGCAGTCAACAACCGATCCGGCTTACAGCAGCATTATGAACCAGAATCAGGATAATTTGCTGGCAATCGGCGGTCTTATCCACGATTACATGCACACAAAATTTCCGACGATCGACGCGCAAAAGCTCGATATCAATACGTGGTCCAAAGTCCTAGGTTATATTCCCGACCTCTCTATCGGCAAAAGCAACCGAAAAGTCTTCACAAATCGTATCGCTGGGGTGTCGGTTTCCGGGACCTTTCTCCAGTTGATTGCTCAAGCCATTATAACCGATGGCGCATCGTTGCTCACGGACTTCTCGAAGTTCCTCGAGCAGATGGGCAACGTCACCTTCTCCGCCGAATCCAAGAGCCAAAAATACAAGGCTATCACCTGCACCTACCAGAGCTATCTCGTCGATAACGGTGCGGGTGGATACTTTGACTACGGCGCGATCGTTCTTCGCGAGATCGATTTTACGCAGAACTTTTCGGAACTGCGCTCCTCGTGCTCCTCTGCCAACTACATCAACATCAGTATGGAATATAACGAGATCGTCAATCTCGTACAGACACGCCGTATCCGCAAGGGTGGGGCAGATTACGATAATTTCCAGGAATTGGTGAACGCAAACTCGACCGAGCAGTTCAAAAAGGCGAAAAACTTCTTCAACGGCGGGTCCACTCCGCAGGAGGAGATCACACCGAAGGTCTGATTCGCCACGACCCAGAGCGGCGGATTAACCTTCGTCCCTCTGGGTCTCTTTTTCAGGGAGATCATCATGAATCCTTTCATACAGTCGGCGTGCGGACTTATCGTCGTCATCGGTCCGCGCACCAGGTCGCCACTGATGAGCGAACGCATGGCCACGGCTTTCCTCAGCAAGTTGCAGGCCGATCCCACCCGCACTCTCGACCCCGCCTATTGGGATCAGGTTGTGGAGATCACGCCTGCACCCACCGGGTTCAACCCGTCCTCCGAACAAATCGTCAAATCCGCTACGGCAGACGCCTTTCCCGCGGCTTTGGCGCGAATCGCAAGTGGCGGCGGCCAGCCTGACGTGATCTCAACGATATCGGGTTATCTTGCGCCCCTGGGACAGATCAGCGTGCTCAATTGTCTGATCCTCTCTGACGATGGTGCGGGCCGAATTGGCATCCGCCTCGCTTGCCTTTCGATTCAGCTTCGGGACGGCAATTTCACCATTGCTGTTAATACCGCCACGGCAGCGCTCAATCTCACGATCAAGAAAACTCAATCCAACATTACCGACATTTTTGGCAGCTTCGACGCGCCTGCCAAAACAACGGCTGGCTACCAGCGGATCTACAGCTAACTCGAACACGAAAAACAAGCACGATCATTGCGACCTGCAATGACGATCCGCAGGTGGTCGAAATCGGCCAGAACCACCGCACAGAGCGACTCCGCCGTTTTTTCGGCAATGAATGCTTATCGGGAATTCCGAATAAGCCCACGTAATTGCTCATTCGTGGCCGTTTCCTGTGTTGCTGCACGACCGGCCATCAATTTTGGTTCCTGGAAGTGATGTCTTGCGCCGACACCGACTTTTGGCGGCCCTAGCATTTCGGAGGATGAATCGATGAAGCGATGTTGACGCATCTTAATCAACGCTTGCCCGTCTGAGCGGGCTACCCGCGGACCTTCACGACCGACCGGATCGCCCGAAACAAGCTCAAAACTCGTCTTCTATTTAGTCTCGCAGCCACCCTGCGGCGGGAGAGGGAAGACTTTTTCTTGGAGAAGTCAAATGTACACGAAGATCTTTGAAACATGGCTTGACCGCCAACGCCGATCAGTCCCAAAGCGCGTGGGATCATTTTGCATTGCTACGCTTTTAACAAGTGGGGCGGCAAGCGCAGTGGCGCAGCAAATCACCTTCGATGGCGCGAACTTGCCCTGTATCACCTATAATATCGCAACTGCCCAGCAAGCCGGGCGCCCGGCTCAGTTGACGCGTACTACAAATCCGCAGACGATTAATCAAAATCGTCAGGCGTCCTGCGGCGGCGCTTATGCCCAGACGGTCGCCCAGCTTAATCAGCAGCTCGGAGGTGTCGTGATGTCTTGCGACGAATATGCTTTTGCCAGTACGACACAGGGTGGCGCCGGAAGCCAGTCGATGATCGTTCCTCTCATCGAAAATAATATCCAAGGAGGTCAGCTTAGCGGATTCTATAATTCGAATAATATTGGTAACGGCGGTAACTTTACCGTTGCGACCATCAATGTGCCGCAGGCAAACCAATTGAATCTCGGCGTCGTTAATGGAGTACATGTCTGCTATGGCGGAAACTGATCGAGCTTATGCCGGCCACCACTTTGTCAACTATGGGCAAATCGGCCTGTGGGACAAGGCGGACCCGTTAGCATATCCGGTCCCGGAAGGCCCCCTCCCTTGGTGGGGGCCGAAGGGCGTGGTGGTGCCAGCCCAGGATGATATCGAAGTTTTAGTGGAGATTGTCTACGGTAGTCGACTAGCCAAGCCTGGTTACAAATTCCTGACAAAAGGCGAGATTGAGGTAGGGACTAGTGGTGTCGCAGTAGGCAACATCACAACGGCAAGCGCGTTCGATATTAAAGTTGTGCAAGGACGATACTGGCCTGCTGCCGGTTTCTT
>NZ_VJMG01000066.1 GCF_007004135.1 Affinirhizobium straminoryzae | reverse complement strand
GGGAATGGAGCGGCGGGCCACCGCCACGTCATCGGCCACGTTCAGCACGATCACCGGGGAAATTGTCTCGTTCATCTGTTCCTCCTCCCTGGAGGGTCTTTCGCGTTCAAGGGAAAACCCCGCTCCTATCGGGGCTCGCTGTCCAGCCAGCGGCGCTTGGATTCCTCCAGATGCGCGCGCATCATCGCCTGGGCCAGAAGCGCATCGCGCGCCTCCAGAGCCTCCAGGATGGCCTCGTGTTCGGCAAGCGCCAGGCTCCAGGTGTCCGGCGTCTCGAAATGCTCGCGCAACTGGGTGGACAGCGGGCTGTGTCGGTCGTCGAACAGTTCGCCAACCAGCCGCTGCAGCACGCCGTTACCGGACTGGGCGGCGATTGTCAGGTGGAATTGCCGGTCCTGCTCCACCGGCTTGCGGCCTTCGGCGATCTCGGTGCGCATCGCATCCAGCACCTGCCGCAGCGCGCGCAGCGTGTCCGGCTGCATGCGGGCGGCCGCCATCAGGATGACGGTGCCTTCCACTGCCGCGCGGGCCTGCATCAGCTCGACCGGGCTTTCGCCGATCGACACCGGGCTCTGCGGCCGACGCTCGGACGTCGCCACCACATAGATGCCCGAGCCCATGCGGATCTCGACGGTGCCGTCAATCTCAAGCGCGATCAGCGCCTCGCGCAGCGACGGGCGCGACACCCCCAGCTGCTGGGCAAGCTCGCGCTCCGCCGGCAGCCGCTGGCCGAGCCGGAAATGACCACTCTGGATGAGGCTGCGGATCTGGTCCGCCACCTGCTGATAGAGCCGCCGCTCCGTTGTCCTGATCCCGCTCATCACCTGCGCCATATTCTCCATTGGCCTTACCATAGGGGCTCGGCAGGAAACTGGCAAGACCAATGATTTTTTATTGATATCATGGCTTTATGTAATTGACTGACGAAATATGATCGGAACTCGCCGAAATTGGCTTGACCAGTTTGGCCAGACCGCCTACCACTAATGGCCATCGGCCGCCGGGTGGAGCTGGAGCGGCCATGCGCAAGCTTGCGCAGGGAGGAGACTTCATGCAGACCGGTCAGGCCACGCATGGCGGGACAGGCGCGCCCACTGCCGAAAGGCGACGCGCAACGGAGCAAGGCAGCGAGACGCTGCTGAGCCTCACCGACATCCGCAAGGAATTCCCGAGCGTCGTGGCGCTTGCCGATGTCAGCTTCGACCTCAAGCGCGGCGAAGTCCATGCGGTCTGCGGCGAAAACGGCGCCGGCAAATCCACGCTGATGAAGATCATCAGCGGTGTCTACACCCCAACCTCCGGCCGCATCACCTACAAGGGTGTCGAGCGGCAGTTCGCCTCACCGCTTGAGGCCGAGCAACTCGGCATCGCCATCATTCACCAGGAACTCAATCTGGTGCCGCACCTGACGGTGGCGGAAAACATCTATCTGGCCCGCGAACCGCGCCGCAGCTTCCTGGTCGACCGCCGGAAACTGAAGGCGGATGCCAAGGCCTGCCTCGACCGGCTGGGCGTTGCGATCTCTCCGGACCGGCTGGTGCGCGAGCTTTCGGTCGCCCAGTGCCAGATGGTGGAAATCGCCAAGGCGCTGTCGCTCAACGCCGAAGTGCTGATCATGGACGAACCCACCTCCTCGCTGACCGAGCAGGAGACGCGCCTGCTGTTCAAGGTCATTCACGATCTGAAGCGGGAAGGCGTCGGCATCGTCTATATCTCGCATCGCCTCGATGAGATGGCAGAGATCGTCGACCGCGTCACCGTGCTGCGCGACGGTCGCTATGTGGCAACCGACGCCTTTGCCGACACCAGCATCGACCAGATCGTCGCCCGCATGGTCGGCCGCTCGCTGGAGGAAAAATTTCCCGAGCGCACGGCGCAGCCGACCGATGAGGTGATCTTCAGCGCCGAGAACCTGACGCGACGCGGCGTGTTCAGCAATGTCAGCTTCAGCCTCAGGCGCGGCGAAATCCTCGGCTTTGCCGGGCTGATGGGCGCCGGACGCACGGAGGTGGCGCGCGCAATCTTTGGCGCCGATCCGCTGGACGCCGGACGGGTCACCCTGGAAGGCCGGGAGCTTTCGATCCGCAATCCGCGCGATGCGATCGAGGCGGGGCTTGCCTATCTGTCGGAAGACCGCAAGGCGCAGGGGCTCGCCATCAAGATGCCCGTCGATGCCAACATGACGCTGGCGAACCTCAAGGCGCTGTCGAGCCGCCTCGGTCTCATCGATTTCGACCGCCACGCTCGCGTCACGCAGGACTATGTGGACCTGCTCAGCATCAAGACGCCGTCGATCCGCCAGCCGGTGCGGCTTTTGTCCGGCGGCAACCAGCAGAAGATCATCATCGGCAAATGGCTGTTCCGCAAATCGAAGGTGATGTTCTTCGACGAACCGACGCGCGGCATCGATGTCGGCGCGAAATTCGCGATCTACAAGATCATGGACGAGTTGGCCCGCGAGGGCATCGGCGTCATCCTGATCAGCTCCGAACTGCCGGAAATCTTAGGCATGACCGACCGTGTCGCCGTGTTCCACAATGGCCGCGTGACGGGCGTGCTGGAAACGGCGCGCACCAGCCAGGAGGAGATCATGCGCTATGCCTCCGGCTTCGGCCCCACCCAGCACTGACATGCCGACTGCGAGGACGATGATGACAGCCCCCAAGGAACCAAACAGCGCTCGCCTCAGCGACCGCCAGAAGGACGTGATCCAGAAATTCGCCGCCCTCGGCAGCCTTTTCGTGCTGATCGTCGTCTTCTCGCTGACCAGCAATGCCTTCTTCACCGTCAACAACGGCATGACGATTGCGCTGCAGGTCACCTCGATCGCCCTGCTCGGCATCGGCGCGACCTGCGTGATCATCACCGGCGGCATCGATCTGTCGGTCGGCTCCGTGCTGGCGCTGGCAGGCGTCGTCGCGGCCCTTCTCGTCAAGGAGGCCGGCTTTCCGGTCTGGCTCGGCATGCTGGGCGGCATTCTCACAGGCTCGCTCTGCGGCGTGGTGAACGGCATCCTGATCACCCGCATGAAGCTGCCACCCTTCATCGCCACGCTCGGCATGATGCTGATCGCCCGCGGCGTTGCGCTGCAGATCACTGGCGCGCGCGCCGTCTCCGGCCTTGGCGAAAGCTTCGGCGAACTTGGCAATGGCGCGCTCCTGCGCATCATCACCGTCGGCGACGACGGCTTCCCGACCGTGGTGTTTCCCGGCATTCCCTATCCGGTGATCCTGATGGTGGTGATCGCGCTCGCCGTCTCCTTCATGCTGAACCGCTCGATCCTCGGCCGCCATATCTATGCGGTCGGCTCGAATGTGGATGCGGCGCGTCTCTCCGGCGTCAACGTCACCCGCGTCACCAGCTTCACCTATATCCTGTCCGGCACGCTGGCCGGGCTGACGGGCTGCGTGCTGATGTCGCGCCTCGTCACGGGCCAGCCGAACGAAGGCGTGATGTACGAACTCGATGCCATCGCCAGTGCCGTGATCGGCGGCACCTCGCTGATCGGCGGCGTCGGCACCATTTCCGGCACGGCCATCGGCGCCTTCGTCATCGGCATCTTGCGCAACGGTCTCAACATGAACGGCGTCTCCGCCTTCACGCAGCAAATCATCATCGGTCTCGTCATTCTGGTCACCGTGTGGATCGACCAGCTGCGCAATCGCCGATGAGGACGGGGGCGGACCCTTTTCCGCAAACACCAAGGGGAGTGGGAGCTCCCGGGAGGCGGCCCGCCAGGGCCACTTCATTTCAGGAGGATGGACAATGAAGAAAATCGCATCTGCCTTGCTGGCATCGGCATTCATGATCTGCGCCGCCTCGGTGTCGGCGCAGGCGGCGGAAATCGCCGTGATCGTCAAGACCGTCAACTCGACCTTCTGGCAGAACGTGCAGAAGGGTGCTGATGCGGCGATCAAGGAGGTCGGCGGCGGTAACACCATGACCTTCCAGGGCCCGGCCGCCGAATCCGCCATCGCCGATCAGGTGAACATGGTGGAAAATGCCGTCAACCGCGGCGTCGCCGGCATCGTGCTGGCCCCGTCCGATCCGGACGCGCTGGTTCCGGCCGTGAAGAAGGCCTGGGAAGCCCGCATTCCGGTCGTCATCATCGACTCCATGCTCGCCAAGGGCGCCGAGCAATATTACCAGTCCTTCCTGGCCACCGATAACCGCAAGGCGGGCGAACTGGCCGCCAAGGCGCTGATCGACAAGGTGGGCAAGGAAGGCAAGATCGCCGTGATGTCCTATGTGGCAGGCGCCGGCTCGGAAATCGGCCGCGTCGGTGGCTTCACCGATTACATCAAGGCCAATTCCAAGCTCCAGATCGTCGGTCCCTTCTACTCGCAGTCGCAGATGGCGACCGCGCTGAACCAGACGACCGACGTTCTGGCCGCCAATGCCGATCTCAAGGGCATCTTCGGCGCCAACGAGCCGACCGCCATCGGCATGGGCCGCGCACTGAAGGAATCCGGCAAGGCCGGCAAGGTCGCGGCCGTCGGCTTTGACGGCAACCAGGATCTCCAGGGCTTCGTTAAGGACGGCACGCTTGCCGCGATCGCCGTGCAGGGCTCCTTCCAGATGGGCGAACTCGGCGTGAAGACGCTCTCGAAGATCCTGAAAAAGGAAAAGGTCGAGAAGTTCGTCGATACCGGCGTCGTCGTCGTCACCAAGGAAAACATCGACAAGCCGGAAGCCAAGAACGTTCTCTACTGATCGCAATCCATCGCGCGCGGCCTCTTTGGGTCGCGCGCCCTTTCCCCCCAATGCACGAGACAGATGACATGAAGGCCGCCGATATCCGCACCCACGCCCGCACCGGGGTTTCCCTTACCAGCATGGGACTGGGCTGTGCCCAGATGGGCAATCTCTACCGCGTGACATCCTATGCGGAATCCGAAGGCGCCTTCCGGGCCTCGTGGGAAGCCGGCATCCGTTATTTCGATACGGCCCCCTTCTACGGCTTCACCCGCTCCGAGCGTCGGCTCGGCACCATGCTGACCGATCTCCCCCGCAGCGATTACGTCGTCAGCACCAAGGTCGGCCGCGTGATGACGCCGGATGAAAGCGTGGGCGCCGAAGAAGACAGCTATGTGCAGCCCCTGCCCTTCCGCCCGGTCTACGACTACACCCATGACGGCGTGATGCGCTCTTTCGAGGCCAGCCAGCAACGCCTCGGCATTCTGAAGCCGGACATTCTCTATGTGCACGACATCGGCAGCGTGACCCATGGCGAACGCCACGCCCATTACTGGCAGCAGTTGACCGAAGGCGGCGGCTTCCGCGCGCTGACCCGGTTGCGGGAAGAAGGCCTGACGCGCGCCATCGGCCTCGGCGTCAACGAATGGGAAATCATCCGCGATGCCATGCAGGTGGCCGATATCGACATCTGCATGCTGGCCGGTCGCTATACGCTGCTTGAGCAGCAGAGCCTTTCCTTCATGGATGACTGCGCAGGCCGCGGCGTCGGCATCGTCATCGCCGGCGCCTTCAATTCCGGCATTCTCGCCGGCAATCGCAAGTTCAACTACACCGATGCGCCTGCCGATGTGCTGGCCCGCGTCGATGCGCTGCGCGATGCCTGCGAGGCCGAAGGGGTGACGCTGCAGGCCGCCGCCCTGCAGTTTCCGCTCGCCCATCCGGCGGCCCTCACCATCGTCTCCGGCGCCCGCACGGCCGAGCAGCTGACGGCCAATGTCGGCTGGTTCGAGGAAAGCATTCCGGCCGCCTTCTGGGCGCGCCTCAAGGACAAGGGCCTGATTGCCGAAGGCGCGCCGGTTCCGGCTGCGGGAGCCTGAACATGCGGATCGATGCCCACCAGCATTTCTGGCGTCTCGCGGACCGGCCCGGCCAGTGGCCGCCGCCGGAGCTTGCGCCGATCTACCGCGATTTTGCGCCGGAGGATCTGCTGCCGCTGATGGCCGCCTGCGGCATCGACGGCACCGTGCTGGTGCAGACCATGGAGAGCGCAGCGGATACCGACTTCATGCTGGATCTTTCCGAACGCCATGCCTTCATCCGGGGCGTGGTCGGCTGGACGGACCTGAAGGCAGCCGATGCGCCGGCCGCCATCGAAAACCTGACCGGCCATCGAAAACTGAAAGGCCTGCGCCCGATGCTGCAGGGTCTTGCGGAGGAGGACTGGATTGTCGATCCGGCCCTTGCACCGGCCGTCGAGGCCATGGTGGCCGCCGATCTTGCCTTCGATGCGCTGATCTTTCCAAAACATCTGCCGCATCTGCTGACCTTGGCACGGCGTCATCCGGCGCTTCGGATCGTCATCGACCACGGCGCCAAGCCGCTGATCGCCGAGGGCCATTTCAGCACCTGGCGGCAGGATATGGCCGCCCTTGCCGCCCTGCCGCAGATCTGCGTCAAGCTCTCAGGCCTGCTGACCGAAGCCGGCGACCAGAAGCCGCAGGCCGTGCGCCCCTATGCGGAAACGCTGCTGGAGCTTTTCGGCAGCGAACGCGTGATGTGGGGCAGCGACTGGCCGGTGGTGCGTCTCGCCGGCGATTATCAAGGCTGGTTCGAACAGGCCCGCGCCATCGTGCCGCAAGCCGATCACGCTGCCGTCTTCGGGGCCAATGCCGCCCGCTTCTATCGTCTGGAAAGGTAAGTAAATGCTGACGATCATCTGTGACGAGCCCGGCAGGTTGACGGCCATCGAACGGCCGAAGCCAACGCGTGCGACCGACGAGGTGCTGGTCCGGGTGCGCCGCGTCGGCGTCTGCGGCACCGACCTGCACATCTTCACCGGCAACCAGCCCTATCTCTCCTATCCGCGCGTGATGGGCCATGAACTGGCGGCAACGGTGGAAGAGGTTCCGGCTGGAAGCCGTCTCGTGCCCGGTTCGACGGTCTCGATCATTCCCTACATTTCCTGCGGCACCTGCGATGCCTGCCGCAAGGGCCGCACCAATTGCTGCCGCAATATCGGCGTGCTCGGCGTTCACCGCGATGGCGGCATGACCGGCTATCTCAGCCTGCCGGAACGCTTCCTGCTGCCGGCCGACGGCCTGTCGCTCGATCAGGCCGCCATGGTGGAGTTTCTGGCGATCGGCGCCCATGCCGTGGCACGTGCCGGCACGAAGGCGGGTGACAGCGTGCTGATCGCCGGTGCCGGCCCCATCGGCCTTGCGGTGGCCGTCTTCGCCAGGAAGGAGGGCGCCGTCGTGACGATGATCGACGGGCGCGAGGATCGCCTCGCCTTTGCCCGCGATCACCTCGGCATCGATGCCACCGTCCTGCTCGGCGAAGGCGACGTGGACCGGCTTTCGGCGCTGACCGACGGAAACTTCTTCGAGACGGTGTTCGATGCGACCGGCAATCCGAAGGCGATCGAGCGCGGTTTCCGCTTCGTCGCCCATGCCGGCACCTATGTGCTGGTCTCCATCGTCGCGAGCGACATCACCTTTTCCGATCCGGAATTCCACAAGCGCGAGACGACGCTGCTCGGCAGCCGCAATGCGACCGCCGCCGATTTCGAGCATGTGATGGCCGCCATGCGGGCGGGCCATGTGCCGGATGCGCTGGTGACGCACCGCATGGGGCTGGCCGAGGTGCCGGACAAGTTCTCCGGCCTTCTCGACCCGGCGGCCGGCGTGGTGAAGGCGATGATCGAGGTTGCGTGACGCAACAACGGTCAGGGGGCACTGGTCAAGCGCCACCCAAGGCGGCAGCATGCGGCACGGCGCCGACAAGGGGCGCGCGAAGGACAAGAGCAGGGAGCAGACGAACATGGCAGATCTTCAGGGCAAGACGGTGCTGATCACCGCCGCCGGACAGGGCATCGGACGCGCGAGCGCGCTCGCCTTCGCCGAGGCCGGCTGCACGGTCCATGCCACGGACATCAACGAACAGGCGCTGGCGGAGCTGCCGAAGCGCGACAATCTGACGGTCGAGCGGCTGGACGTGCTGGACGAGGCGGCGGTGAAGGCCTCAGTCGCCCGCATCGGCTCCGTGGACATTCTGTTCAATTGCGCCGGCGTCGTGCATGGCGGCTCGATCCTCGAGATGAAGGACAGCGACCTCGATTTCGCCATGGACCTCAATGTCAAGGCGATGATCCGCACCATCCGGGCCGTACTGCCCGGCATGATCGAGCGGAAGGATGGCGCGATCATCAACATGTCCTCGGTTGCCTCCAGCATCAAGGGCGTGCCGAACCGCTTTGCCTATGGCGTCAGCAAGGCCGCCGTGATCGGTCTCACCAAGGCGGTCGCTGCCGATTACGTCGGCCACAACATCCGCTGCAACGCCATCTGCCCCGGCACCGTGGAAAGCCCCTCGCTGCAGGACCGCCTGCGCGCCCAGGGCGATTACGAAGCGGCACGCGCCGCCTTTATCGCCCGCCAGCCGATCGGACGGCTTGGCAGGCCGGAAGAAATCGCAGACCTTGCCGTGCATCTGGCCGGCGCGACCTACACCACCGGTCAGGCCATCGCCATCGATGGCGGCTGGACCATCTGACGCATTAAAAGAGAAGGACATCCCCCATGAAACTGCTTCGTTACGGCGCACCCGGCGCGGAACGCCCCGCGCTTGTCGATGCCAGTGGCACGATCCGCGACCTGTCCGGCCATGTGGCCGATCTTGCGGGCGCAGCGCTTGACCCGGCAGCGCTCTCGAAACTGGCCGACCTCGATACTGCTTCGCTTCCGGCCGTCGCCGCCTCCGAGCGGCTTGGCCCCTGCGTTGCCGGCACGGGCAAGTTCATCTGCATCGGTCTCAACTATTCCGACCATGCCGCCGAATCCGGCATGGCGGTGCCGCCGGAGCCGGTCATCTTCATGAAGGCCAGCTCGGCGATCTGCGGCCCGAACGACGACGTGCTCATCCCGCGCGGCTCGGAAAAGACCGACTGGGAAGTCGAACTCGGCGTCGTGATCGGCAAGACGGCGAAATATGTCTCGGAAGCCGAGGCACTCGATTATGTCGCCGGCTACTGCGTGTCCCATGACGTCTCCGAGCGCGCATTCCAGACGGAACGCTCCGGCCAGTGGACCAAGGGCAAGTCCTGCGACACCTTCGGTCCGATCGGCCCCTGGCTGGTGACGAAGGACGAGATCACCGATCCGCAGAACCTCGGCATGTGGCTGAAGGTGAACGGCGAGACGATGCAGAACGGCTCCACCGCCACCATGGTTTACGGCGTGGCCTTCCTCGTTTCCTATCTCAGCCAGTTCATGAGCCTGCATCCGGGCGACGTCATCTCCACCGGCACGCCTCCGGGCGTCGGCATGGGCATGAAGCCGCAGCGCTACCTGAAGCCCGGCGACGTGGTGGAACTCGGCATCGAGGGTCTCGGCACCCAGAAGCAGACCTTCCGCGCCGACGCCTGACCCCTTGCAAGACACAGCTGACATCTGACTGCCGGAGACACGAGCATGGCCAAGATCACCGACATGCGCATCATCGACCTGAGGTTCCCCACATCGCACAGCCTCGACGGCTCGGATGCGATGAACCCGGATCCGGATTATTCGGCAGCCTATGTCATTCTCGAAACGGACGTGCCCGGTCTTGCCGGGCACGGCCTTACCTTCACCATCGGCCGCGGCAACGACATCTGCTGCATGGCGATCGATGCCATGCGCCATCTGGTGGTGGGCACCGATCTCGACACGATGAAGGCGCATCCGGGGACATTCTGGCGGCACCTGACCGGCGACAGCCAGCTGCGCTGGATCGGCCCCGACAAGGGCGCGATGCATCTTGCAACCGGTGCGGTCGTCAATGCGCTGTGGGACCTCATCGCCAAGGAGGCAGGAAAGCCGGTCTGGCGGCTCATCGCCGACATGAGGCCGGAGGAGATCGCCGACATTGTCGATTACCGTTACCTCACCGACGTACTGACGCGCGACGAGGCAATCGCCCTCCTGTCCAAGGCCGAGAGCGGCAAGGCGGAGCGCATCGCCATTCTGGAGCGCGAGGGCTATGCCTGCTACACCACCTCGGCCGGCTGGCTGGGCTATGACGACGAAAAGCTGCGCCGCCTCTGCCAGGAGGCCGTGGATGCCGGCTTCAACCATGTGAAGATGAAGGTCGGCCGCGATCTCACGGACGACATCCGACGGCTGACCATCGCCCGCGAGGTGATCGGGCCGGATCGCTATCTGATGATCGACGCCAACCAGGTCTGGGAGGTGGATCAGGCGATCGACTGGGTGAAGCGCCTCTCCTTCTGCAAACCCTTCTTCATCGAGGAACCGACGAGCCCAGACGACGTGGCCGGCCACCGCAAGATCCGGCAGGCGATTTCCCCCGTGAAGGTCGCGACCGGCGAGATGTGCCAGAACCGCATCATGTTCAAGCAGTTCATCGCCGAGGGCGCGATCGATGTGGTGCAGATCGACAGCTGCCGCATGGGCGGCCTGAACGAGGTGCTGGCCGTGCTGCTGATCGCCGCCAAGTTCAACCTGCCGGTCTGGCCGCATGCCGGTGGCGTGGGCCTGTGCGAATATGTGCAGCACCTCTCGATGATCGATTACATCTGCGTCTCCGGTACCAAGGACGGCCGGGTGATCGAATATGTCGATCACCTGCACGAACACTTCCTCGACCCCTGCCGCATCGAGAATGCCGCCTACATGCCGCCGAAGCTGCCGGGCTTTTCCATCGAGATGAAGCCGGAAACGCTGACGCAATTTGCCTTTGCGCCGGTGCGGGCCAGCGCCACGGCACAGGATGCCGATGCGGCCTGAAGAAGGCGCAAAAGCTGAGCAGATTACCAAGGTTTAATGCGGAAATGATTGACCGCGAACAGCCCGGGCGATTAATGGAACTCACAAGTTCCCATAAAACCCCGGGTTTGTTTCCGTATGTTTCCCACACGTCGCTCTCTCCTCCTGGCCCTGGCTGTTGCCGCAGTCGCCGGCTATGGCTGGATGCGTTTCTCCGCCGAACCGGCCGCGCCTCGCTATCTGACGGCACCCGTGACGCGGGCAGATCTGGAGGAAACCGTGCTGGCGACCGGAACGCTGAAGCCGGTGCGGCTGGTGGCCGTCGGCTCGCAGGCTTCCGGTCGCATCACATCGATCAAGGTGAAGCTTGGCGACACCGTGAAGACCGGCGACCTGATTGCCGAGATTGATTCCACCACCCAGGCCAACAGCCTGAAGACCGCCAGAGCCTCCCTGGACAACGTGAAGGCGCAGCTGGCCGAAAAGCAGGCGACGCTGGAAAGCTACCAGAAGACCCTGGCGCGGCAGAAGGCAATCTATACCAGCCAGGCGGGATCGCAGGCCGATCTGCAGACGGCCGAGACGAACGTGCGGACCACAGAGGCACAGATTGCGGCCCTCAACGCGCAGATCATCTCCGCCGAGATTGCCGTCGGCACCGCTGAAGTGGAACTCGGCTACACGCGGATCACCGCACCGATGGATGGCACCATCCTCTCGATCGTCAATCTGGAAGGGCGAACGGTGAATGCCAGCCAGTCCATTCCCACCATCGTCATCATGGGCGACCTGACGACAATGACCGTACGGGCCGAGATTTCCGAAGCCGATATTCCCAAGGTGAAGCCCGGCCAGCATCTGCGCTTCAACCTGATCGGCGACCGCGCGACCGTCCACGAGGCAACGCTGGAAGCCATCGAACCGGCGCCTGAATCGATTACCAGCGACAGCGCCGTCAGCAGTTCGACCACGACCAGCAGCAGCTCGTCCTCCAGTTCGTCGTCCTCGGCGATCTATTACATCGGCACCTTCAATGTTCCGAACCCGGACGGCAAGTTCCGCACCTACATGTCAGCAGAGGTCAACATCGTGCTGGGTGCTGCCAAGGGCGTGTTGACCATTCCCTCTTCCGCGCTCGGCACCGTCGACAAGGACGGGCACACCACGGTGCGCGTCGTCGACGCGGACGGCAAGGCGGGCGAGCGGGCGGTAACGGTCGGCCTCAACAACAAGATCGCCGCTGAAGTGCGCGACGGGTTGAACGAAGGCGAGCATGTCGTCATCAGCCAGGCCAGCGCGAGCAAGAGCAGCAGCAACCGTCCCGGCCCGCCGATGGGGTTCTGAGCCGATGACCACGCCGCTGATTTCCGTCGAAAAGCTGCGCCGCGATTACGTGTCCGGCGAAGGCACGCTGACCGTTCTGAAGGACATCGACCTTACCATCGAGCACGGGGAGATGGTCGCCATCATGGGCGCCTCCGGTTCGGGCAAGTCGACGCTGATGAACCTGCTCGGGCTGCTCGACCGTCCGACGTCGGGCACCTATCGCGTCTCGGGCCAGGATACCTCGGCCCTCGACAGCGACCAGCTCTCGGCGCTGCGGCGCGAGCATTTCGGCTTCATTTTCCAGCGTTATCACCTGCTGGCCGAGCTTTCGGCGGTCGGCAATGTGGAAATTCCGGCGATCTATGCCGGCCGCGCGCGCAGCGAACGCCGCGAACGCGGGGCGGCCCTGCTCGGACGGCTCGGCATGGCAGACCGCACCGCGCATCGACCCGGCCAGCTTTCCGGCGGCCAGCAGCAACGCGTTTCCATCGCCCGCGCCCTGATGAACGACGCCGAGGTGATCCTCGCCGATGAGCCGACCGGCGCGCTCGACCGCCAGAGTGGCGAAGAGGTGCTGCGCATTCTCGAAGAACTGAATGCAGACGGCAAGACGATCATCATCGTCACGCACGATCCAAGCGTGGCCGCGCGGGCAAAACGCATCATCGAAATTTCCGACGGCGTGATCATCGCGGACCGGCGCACCGACGCGGCAGACGCACGAAAATCGGAGACGCCGGCCGACCCGGGCACGGCCGCCTCCGCCCCCACCCGCTGGGGCGCCGGGCTGGACCGCTTCCGCGAGGCCTTCACCATGGCGCTGAAGGCGCTGGCCGCTCACCGGCTGCGCAGCTTCCTCACCATGCTCGGCATCATCATCGGCATTGCCTCGGTCATGCTGGTGGTGGCGCTCGGCACCGGCAGCCAGAAAATGATCCTTGCCAATATCAGCAGTCTCGGCACGAACACGCTGGAAGTGTTTCCCGGCAAGGGCTTTGGCGACACGCGGTCCGGCCGAGTGACGACACTTGTGATATCGGATGCCGATGCGCTGGCAAAGCTCACCTATGTCGCCGCCGTCACGCCAACCGTTTCCACCAACACCACGGCGCGCTTCGGCGCGACAGTAGCCAATGCGCTGGTCAACGGGGTCGGCAGCCAGTATTTCATCGTCAAGGGCTCGACGCTCGTCTCCGGCCGTTTCTTCGACGACGAGAGCGTTGCGACGCTCTCGCAGGATGCCGTCATCGACGAGAACACCGCCAAGGCGCTGTTCGGCTCCGAAGGCTCGGACCCGATCGGCAAGATCATCCTCGCCGGCACCGTTCCGGTGCGGGTGGTGGGCGTGATTTCCTCGCAGCAGGGCGGCTTCGGCTCCAGCGACAACCTGTCGATCTACCTGCCCTATACCAGCGTGCAGACGCGGTTTCTCGGTACGACATCGCTGCGAAGTCTGACCGTGCGCGTCGCCGACGATGCGGAAATGGACGCGGCCGAGCAGGCCGTCACCGACTTTCTCATCCGTCGCCACGGCACCAAGGACTTCTTCATCCTGAACACCGACGATATCCGCAAGACGATCACCAGCACGACGCAGACCATGACGCTGCTCGTCTCGGCCATCGCCGTCATTTCGCTGATCGTCGGCGGCATCGGGGTGATGAACATCATGCTGGTCTCGGTGTCGGAGCGGGTGGCGGAGATCGGCGTGCGCATGGCGGTCGGCGCTCGGCGGATGGACATCCTCCAGCAGTTCCTGATCGAGGCGGTGCTGGTCTGCCTGATCGGCGGCTGCCTCGGCATCGCGCTTGCCCTGTCGGTCGGAGCGGCGGCAGCATTGTCCGGCGCCGGTATCAGCCTGATCTTCTCGGCCACGCCCATGCTGCTTGCCTTCGCCTGCTCCTGCCTGATCGGCATCGCCTTCGGCTTCCTGCCGGCCCGCAATGCGTCCCGTCTCGATCCGGTCGCAGCGCTCTCGTGACCTTGGCCGGATGATTTTTCGATGGAAGTGGGCTAAGCCCACCATCGCGGGATGCGGATCGCAGGGATCGGCGCCTCCCGGAGGTTCAAGGCCCGATGGACGACAGTGACAAGACCCGGCAGGCCGAAGAGCTGCCCTCCGTTGCAAGACGGGGCCGCGGGCGGCCGAAAAGCCAGCCCGATCCGCAGCGCCGTGCGGCCATCATCGATACGGCCCGCCGCACCTTCATCGAACTCGGCCTCGCAGGCACGACGACCGAGATCGTCGCCAGCCGCTGCCATATCTCCAAGCAGACGCTCTACCGGCTGTTTCCCAGCAAGACGGATCTCTTCGTCGCCGTCGTCGCCGCGCATCGCCAGACGATGCTCGATCTGCCGCGTCCACCGGAAGAGGACGCGCCGCTGGCAGAGATCATCGGCCGGATCTTCATGCTGGACATCGATGCCGAGACGGAACGTGAACGCGAAGCCTTCATCCGCATGGTGATGCAGCAATCGCACCAGATGCCGGAGCTGATGGAAGTGCTTTTCCGCGAAGGCCCGGAAACCTCCCGCAGGCAGCTTGCCGACTGGCTGTCCGGCCAGATGACAAGGGGCAGGCTGGTGCTGGAAGACCCGGTCACCGGCGCGCGCATGCTGATGGATCTGCTGATGGGCGGGATCGGCCGCGGACCCAAGGGCTGGAAGGATCTGGCTGACCGCAGGCGCCACATGGAACAGGCCATCGCCCTCTTCGTGCGCGGCACGCGACCGGCCTGAGACCCGCCTCCCCCCACGAAAAATATCGCAACCTTTCCCGAGCCTCCTCGTTTGGCCCTCAGGCTGTCGCTTGTTCCCTTGGCACCGGCGCCGGCATGTCGCGCCCTGAAAGGGTCCTGTCCAGACGAAAAACGAGAGGCTTGAAGCAGCACAGTGTGTGGAATCTGCGGAGAAATTCGATTCGACGGCGTCCAGCCATCCCCTTTGGTACAGGCAAGAATGCTGGAGGCGATCGCGCCCCGCGGACCGGACGGGTCCGGCATGGTGATCCACGCCGCCACAGCCCTGTCTCATAGAAGACTATCGATCATCGACCTGTCGCCAAAGGCACGCCAGCCGATGGTCGATGCGGAGCTTGGCCTGACGATCGCCTTCAACGGCTGCATCTACAACTATCCGGAATTGCGCGCTGAACTGTCAGCCATGGGGTACCGCTTCTTCTCCCATGGCGATACCGAAGTGATCCTCAAGGCCTGGCATGCCTGGGGCACGGCCTGCGTCGAACGCTTCCACGGGATGTTCGCCTTCGTCATCCATGAGCGCGACACGAACCGTGTTGTCATGGCGCGCGACCGCTTCGGCATCAAGCCGCTCTATCTGGCGAGGATCGGCCGCAGCATCCGTTTTGCATCCACGCTTCCGGCGCTGGTGAAGGGAGGCGACATCGACACCTCGATCGACCGCGCCGCCCTGCACCACTATATGAGCTTCCATGCGGTGGTGCCGCCGCCGCGGACCATCCTGAACGGCGTGAAGAAGCTGCCACCCGCCACGATCCGCGTCATCGATGCCGATGGCAGCGAGACAGACAGCCTTTACTGGAATCCGCCCCACCGGCGCGATCCGGCGCTGGCCCATCTCTCACGCGAGGAATGGCGCGACCGGGTGCTTCATGCGCTCCGCACTGCAGTCCGTCGCCGGATGGTCGCCGACGTACCGGTCGGCGTGCTGCTGTCGGGCGGCGTCGATTCCAGCCTGATCACCGGCCTGCTGGCCGAGGAAGGCCAGCAGGACCTGATGACCTTTTCGGTCGGCTTCGAGGAGGCGAATGGCGAAAAGGGTGACGAGTTCGTCTATTCCGATCTCATCGCCAAGCACTTCGGCACCGATCATCACCGGATCTTCGTGCCCTCCTCCCAGTTGATGGAGGCCCTTCCGGGAGTGATCGGCGCCATGTCCGAACCCATGGTGTCCTACGACAATGTCGGCTTCTACCTGCTTGCCAAGGAGGTCTCGAAGCACATCCGCGTCGTGCAGTCCGGCCAGGGGGCAGACGAGGTGTTTGCCGGCTATCACTGGTATCCGCCGCTGCAGGACAGCCGGGACGTGGCGGGCGATTATGCGAAGGTCTTCTTCGACCGCTCGCATGCGGTTCTTGCTTCGCAGCTCAATCCGGACTGGATGGCAGACGGCGATGTCAGCCGCGACCTCGTGGCGGCTCACCTGCTCGCGCCGGGCGCGGAAACGCCGGTCGATGCCGCGCTTCGGCTGGACAGCCAGGTGATGCTGGTGGACGATCCGGTCAAGCGCGTCGACAACATGACCATGGCCTGGGGCCTGGAAGCCCGGGTGCCCTTTCTCGACCACGAACTGGTGGAACTGGCAGCGACCATTCCCCCTGACCTGAAGCTGGCCGACGGCGGCAAGGGCGTGCTGAAGGATGCCGCCCGTCTGGTCGTGCCGCATGAGGTGATCGACCGCAAGAAGGGCTATTTCCCGGTGCCGCAGCTCAAATATGTCGACGGCCCCTATCTCGACATGGTGCGCGACGCGCTGACCTCGCAGGCAGCCCGTGAACGCGGCCTCTTCCGCAACGACTATCTGCAGCGCCTGTTTGCCGATCCGACAGGCCACATCACGCCGCTTCAGGGCTCGGAACTCTGGCAGGTCGGCCTGATGGAACTGTGGCTGCAGAAGCAGGGAGTGTAACGGCATGACGAACAACAAGACAATGAGCGAGCGTGCCCAGCGCATCCGGAGCGACAAGGCCGTGGCGCACCGACTGAAGCGGAGACGCTTCGAATCGCTGCGCAGCACCATGCAGACGCATGCGGCAAAGACGGCCCCTTCCGCGGCGATCGATTGTGGCTGGGGCCGGCTGATCTTCGCCCAGACCTTCGATGATGCCGGTGAGCTTGTCTCGGCACTGCGCGAGGAAGCACCGGAACACCGAGACATCGCGGTCTATGTCGCCGACCCGCATGTGGCTCTGGCGCAGGCGCCGCAGGAGATTTTTCTCGACCCTTCCCACACCTACCGACTGGACCTTGCCACCTACCGGTCCGGACGCCGCCGTCCGCGCGGCTTTTCCGTGCGACGGCTGTCCTCGGAAGCGGATGCCCGGGCGGTCAACCGCATCTATGCCGCCCGCAACATGGTTCCGGTCCGGCCGGATTTCTTCTGGTCGAACCGCGACAATCGCGCCATCACCTATCTGGTGGCCGAGGATGAGGTGACCGGCGAAGTGATCGGCACCGTCACCGGGATCGACCATGCCCGGGCCTTCGCGGATCCCGAGCAGGGCGCATCGCTCTGGTGCCTTGCCGTCGACCCGCAGGCACGCCATGCCGGCATCGGCGAAACGCTGGTGCGGCGGCTTGGCGAACATTTCAAGGCGCGCGGCGCGGCTTTCATGGATCTCTCCGTGCTGCACGACAATGCGCAGGCCATCGCGCTTTACGAGAAACTGGGCTTCCGGCGCATTCCGGCCTTTTCGATCAAGCGCAAGAATTCGATCAATGAGCGTCTCTTCGTGCGCCCGCCGGAAGCCTATGACACCCTCAACCCCTATGCCCGGCTGATCGTGGACGAAGCGCGACGCCGCGGCGTGCAGGTGGAGATCACCGATGCGGAGGGAGGCTTTTTCCGCCTGTCGAGCGGCGGTCGCTCCGTCCATTGCCGCGAAAGCCTGTCGGACCTGACCTCTGGCGTGGCGCTGTCGATCTGCGACGACAAGGCAGTGACGCGGCGGGTGGCGGAACGCGCCGGTCTCTCGGTTCCGGAACAGATGACGGCGGAGGGGGATGAGACGGCGCTGACCGCCTTTCTGGAAAGACATGGCCGCGTCGTGGTCAAGCCCGCGCGCGGCGAGCAGGGTCGTGCCGTAGCGGTCGGCCTTGCCGGCATGGACGAAGTACGCCGGGCGATTGCCGGAGCCCGCGAGGTCTGCGACCGGGTCCTGATCGAAGCCTGCTTCGAGGGCGAGGATCTGCGCCTCGTCGTCATCGACTTCAAGCTGGTGGCCGCCGCGATCCGCCGGCCGCCGCATGTGATCGGCGACGGCAGGAGCACCGTGCGGCAGCTCATCGAGACCCTGTCGCGCCGGCGCGCGGCTGCAACCGGCGGCGAAAGCCGGATCCCGATTGACGCAGAGACGGAACGCTGCCTCAAGCTTTCCGGCCTGACGCTGGACGATGTGCTGGAGGACGGTCGTGACATCGTGGTGCGCAAGGCCGCCAACCTGCACACCGGCGGTTCGATCCACGACGTCACCGCCATCGTGCATCCCCGACTGGTGGACGCGGCCATCAAGGCGGCCCGCGCCATCGACATTCCCGTCGTCGGCATCGACTTCATGGTGAAGAGCCCGACCGAACCCGACTATGTCTTCATCGAAGCCAATGAGCGGCCCGGACTCGCCAATCACGAGCCGCAGCCGACGGCGGAACGGTTTCTCGATCTGCTGTTTCCGCTGTCGGGACATCGCGCCGCCCGCACCGCGCTCGGAAAGATGTGAGATGGCGATCGAGATCGACGAAGACTACCTGCTGGCCCAGTTGAAGACGCTGCTTACGATCGACAGTCCGACGGGCTACACCGACGCTGTGGTGATCCACTGTTCCCGCGAGCTGGAGCGGCTCGGCCTGACGCCCGAGCTGACACGGCGCGGCGCGATCCGGGCCGTGCGGCAGGGAAGCCGCCGGCAGGGGGCGCGGGCGATCGTCGCGCATCTCGACACGCTGGGTGCGCAGGTCAAGGCGATCAAGGAGAACGGCCGGCTGGAACTGGTACCGATCGGCCACTGGTCGGCCCGCTTCGCCGAAGGAGCAAGGGTCACGCTCTACAGCTATCACGGCGCCTTTCGCGGCACCATCCTGCCGCTGAAAGCCTCCGGCCACACCTTCAACGACGCGGTGGACACGGCGCCCGTCGGCTGGCCCCATGTCGAACTGCGCGTGGATGCTCTGACGCGCTCGGCTGCGGAAACGCGGGCTCTCGGCATCGACGTCGGCGACACTGTCGCCATCGACACCGGCGCGGAATTTCTCGACAACGGCTTCATCAATTCCCGCCACCTGGACGACAAAGCGGGCGTAGCCATCCTGCTTGCAGCCATCGAGGCGCTGGAGCGGGCACAGGCCAGAACACCGGTCGATACACACTGGCTGTTCACCATCGCGGAGGAGGTCGGCGTTGGCGCCTCCTCGGTCGTCTCGCCCGACATCGCCTCCATGCTGACGATCGACAACGGCACCGCCGCCCCGGGGCAGAACTCTTCCGAATTCGGCGTTACCATCGCCATGGCAGACCAGACCGGCCCCTTCGACTACCACCTCACCCGCAAGCTTGTGGACCTGTGCGAGGAAAACCGCATCCCCTACCAGAAGGACGTCTTCCGCTACTATCGCTCCGACTCCGCCTCGGCGCTGGAGGCGGGTCACGATATCCGCACCGCGCTTGCCGCCTTCGGTGTGGATGCTTCGCATGGCTACGAGCGCATCCACCGCCATGCGCTGGTTTCGGTCGCGCAGCTGGTTGCAGCCTTTGCGGTCAGTCCCGTCCGCATCGGTCGCGATCTGAGCGAACTGTCGGGCATCGATGATTTTACCACCCAGCCGACGAAAGCGGCTGAACAGGCTGCGGCCCCCTCCTCGGGCAGGCGCTCTCCAGAGTATCAGCGACACAGGCCCGGCAATCTGCCACGAGGCGGGGCGTAACGATCCGGAGTTCAGACCGGCAGCGGAGCGAGAAAGGCCAGATAGAGCGCATAAAAGAACAGGGCGCCATTGGCGAGCAGCAGACAGAAGACGGCAAAGGAGCCCAGATCCTTCGCGTGTCGCGCCACGACGGAAAATTCCGGCGAGATGCGGTCGACAATCTCCTCCACCGCCGTGTTCAGCGCCTCCATGGCAACCAGAACCAGAAAAAGGATCAGGCCGGCAAAGAAGATGAAGAAGCTCGCGCCAATGGCGAGATACGCAATGTTGAGGATGGCATAGACCAGCAATTCGTGCCGGAACGCCGTCTCGCCCCACAGTCGGCGCGCGCCGCCGAGCGAGTAGCTTGCCGCAGCAAAGACATGCCCCAGGCCCCGCTGCTTCTGGTGATGGACAGTTTCCGACATCTCGCACACGCCCCATGATCTTAGCCAGCACATAACCCGGCGCGACGCGGCTGCAAAGCCCTGCCTTGGCATGTGCCGCAGACCTTGTGGCCGCACGCACCGAAGGCCGGCCTCTCCCGGCACACGCCGCCATACTGGACCTTGCGTCAGTCGGGTCGATAAAGGCCCTGGCCTCCGCATTTCTGATCATGCGCCCGCTTGTCCTGCCTGCATTTGCTGTATACATTGACCCCGGCGCCTGCGGTGAGGAGACTGTAAGGGCGCCGCGGAATTCAGCAGCATCAGCCGTTGACGGGCCTGTGGGAGTGGGCTCGCCGCATCGCCATCACTCAGGGAGGAGTATACATGGCATCGTTATCGAGACGCATGTTCATTGCAGGCGCTGCGCTATGCGGCCTGCTTGCATCCAGCGCCCATGCCGCAGACACGGTGAAAATCGGGCTGATCCTGCCGATGACCGGTCCCTTTGCCTCGACGGGACGTCAGGTGGAGGCTGGCGTGCGGGCCTATATGGCGCTGAACGGCGATACGGTGGCCGGCAAGAAGATCGAGATCCTGCTGCGTGACGATGCCGGCACCGCCGACCAGACCCGCCGCGTGGCGCAGGAACTGGTGGTCAAGGACGGTGCCAACGTTCTGATGGGCTTCGGGCTGACGCCACTCGCGCTCTCCGTGGCACCGGTGCTTGGCCAGGCCAAGGTGCCGGCCATCATCACCTCGGCGACCACCTCGGTGATCACCCAGAAATCCGAATATTTCGTGCGCACCAGCATGGCCGGCCCGCAATCGGCCGTTCCCGTCGCCACCTGGGCCGCCAAGAACGGGCTGAAGCGCGTCGTGACGCTCGTCAGCGATTACGGCCCGGGCATCGACATCGAGAAGGGCTTTACCGACCAGTTCAAGAAGGAGGGCGGCGAGATTGTCGAAGCGGTGCGCGTGCCCCTGCAGAACCCGGATTTCGCGCCCTTCCTGCAGCGCGTGCGCGACACGAAGCCGGATGCCGTCTTCGTCTTCGTGCCCTCCGGCGTCGGCTCCATTTTCATGAAGCAGTTCGTCGAACGCGGCCTGCGCGATGCCGGAATCAAGCTGATCGCTACCGGCGACGTGACGGACGATGACCTGCTGAACGGCATGGGCGATGCGGCGCTTGGCGTCATCACCGGCCATTTCTATTCGGCCAACCACGACAGCCCGGAAAACAAGGCCTTCGTGGCGCAGGTGCGCAAGGCCAGCAACAACATGCGGCCGAACTTCATGGCGGTCGGCGGCTATGACGCCATGGCGCTCGCCTATGCGGGCCTGAAAAAGACGAATGGCGATACCGACGGCACCAAGCTGGTCGAGGCCATGAAGGGCATGTCCTGGGTCAGCCCGCGCGGGCCGATCACCATCGATCCGAAGACGCGCGACATCGTGCAGGACATCTACATGCGCGAGGTGAAGAAGGTGGATGGCGAACTCTACAATGTGGAATTCGCCACCTTCCCGAAGGTGCGCGATCCGAACACGCCCTGAGCGTTCAGGCAAGGCAGGGGTGCCGGGCTTCCCGGCACCGGGAGGACCGATGCTGACCATCCTGTTCGACGGCATTGCCTATGGCATGCTGCTGTTTGTTCTGGCGTGCGGGCTTGCCGTAACGCTGGGCCTGATGAACTTCGTCAATCTGGCGCATGGCGCATTCGCCATGGCCGGCGGTTATGTGACCGTCGTGATGATGAACCGCTATGGCCTCTCCTTCTACTGGTGCCTGCCGGCCGCCTTCCTCGCCGCCGCGCTTCTCGGTGCGGCGCTGGAGGTGACGCTCTACCGGCGTCTCTATGCCGCGCCCCATCTCGACCAGGTGCTGTTCTCGATCGGCCTCGTCTTCATGGCCGTCGCCGGCATCGACTATTTCATGGGCGGCCAGCAGCAGCTGATCTCGCTGCCGCCGGAACTTTCCGGCCGCTTCTCGCTGTTCGGCGTCGGCATCGGCCGCTACCGGCTGTTCATCATCATCCTCTGCGCGCTGCTGACCATCGCGCTGCAGCTGACGCTCACCCGCACCCGCATCGGCAGCCAGCTGCGCGCCGCTGTGGATGACGGGCGCGTGGCCCGCGGCCTTGGCATCAATGTCTCGCGGATCTTCGTGCTGACCTTTGCGCTCGGATCCGGCCTCGCCGGCCTCGGCGGCGCGCTCGGCGTGGAACTCTTGGGCCTCGATCCGAACTTCCCGCTGAAATACCTCATCTATTTCATGATTGTGGTGACGATCGGCGGAACCTCCTCGATCACCGGCCCCTTCCTGGCGGCGCTGCTGCTCGGCGTCGCGGATGTCGCCGGCAAATATTACCTGCCCTCGCTCGGGGCCTTCATCATCTATGCCGTCATGATCGCCTTCCTGATCCTGCGGCCGCATGGCCTGTTCACCCGGGAGGGCGGCAAGTGAGCACACCGCATTCGCAGATCGCCGCCGCCTTTCTGCGGCGCAAGGCCGCCTGGTCGCCGCTGGAAGCGGGCCTCTGGGGCCTGGCACTCGCCGCCGCCTTCCTGTTTCCCTCGCAGCAACTGCTGCTGAGCGAGATCGCGATCCTGGCACTCTTTGCCCTGTCGCTGGACCTGATCGTCGGCTATGCCGGCATCCTGTCGCTCGGTCACGCCGCCTTCTTCGGCATCGGCGCCTATACGGCTGGCCTCTTCTCGCTGCATGTTTCGGCCGAACCACTGGCCGGCCTTGCGGCCTCTGCCGTGGTGGCGGGGCTGCTCGGGCTTGCCACCAGCTTCCTCGTGCTGCGCGGCAGCGATCTCACCCGCCTGATGACCACTTTCGGCGTCAGCATGCTGCTGGCCGAAGGCGCCAACCAGGCCGCCTGGCTGACCGGCGGTGCGGACGGGTTGAGCGGCATCCTGCTGGGGCCGATCGCCGGCACCTTCGACTTCGATCTCTGGGGCCGCACCGGCTATCTCTACAGTCTCGCGGTGCTGTTCATCCTGCTGCTGGTGGCCCGCCGCATCGTGCATTCGCCCTTCGGCCTGTCGCTGAAAGCGATCAAGCGCAACAGCCGCCGCGCCGCCATGCTGGGCATTGCCCCCAACCGGCGCATCGTCGTCATCTACACCATTTCGGCGCTCTATGCCGGCATGGCCGGCGCGCTGCTGACGCAGACCACCAGCTTCGTTTCGCCGGATGTGCTGGCCTTCCACCGCTCGGCCGACGTGCTGCTGGTGCTGGTGCTGGGCGGCGTCGGCTATCTCTATGGCGGCATCATCGGTGCGGTAATCTTCACCCTGCTGCGCGCATGGCTGTCGGTCGTCACACCGCAATACTGGATGTTCTGGATCGGCCTGATCCTCGTGGCGCTGGTGGTGATCGGCCGCGACCGGCTGGATCCGGCGCGCGCCATTGCCCTTGTCCGCTCGCGCCTGCTCGGACGCCCAGCCGCAAAGCCGGTTCCGCTCTCGGAGGACGGCCGATGACCCCGGCGCTCGAAACACAGATGCTCGTCAAGCGCTTCGGCGGGCTGATCGTCACCAACGAAGTGTCGCTCAGCGTGCGGCCGGGCGCGCGCCATGCGCTGATCGGCCCGAACGGGGCCGGCAAGACCACGCTGATCAACCTGCTGACGGGTGCACTGACACCGAGCGGCGGGCGCATCCTGCTGTCCGGTGAAGACATTACCGCCACCACGCCCTTCGAACGGGTGCGCCGCGGCATTGCCCGCACCTTCCAGATCAACCAGCTGTTCAACGACCTGACGCCGCTCGAATCCGTGATGCTGGCGGTCGGCGAACGCCTGGGCCATGGCAACCGGCTGTTCCGCCCACTCGCAGCCGACCGCGCCGTCAGCGAAGAGGCGGCAGCCCTGCTGGAGCGTTTCCGGCTGGCGGATGTGATGTGCCTGCCAACCCGCGACCTGCCCTATGGCAAGCAGCGCCTGCTGGAAATCGCGCTGGCGATTGCTCTTGAGCCGAAGGTGCTGCTGCTGGACGAGCCGGCAGCCGGCGTGCCGGAAGAGGACCGTCACGAGGTGCTTGCCATCGTCCGCGCCCTGCCCGCCGACGTGACGGTTCTGCTGATCGAACACGACATGGATCTCGTCTTCTCCTTCGCCGACCGCATCTCGGTGCTGGCGGCCGGACGCCTGTTTGCGGAAGGCACGGTGGAGGAGATTTCCGGCGATCCCGAGGTCAAGGCGATCTATCTGGGAGATGCCGCATGAGTGAACTGCTCCGCGTCGAACAGCTGGTGGCCGGCTATGGCGACGCGCAGGTGCTGCACCGCATCGACCTGTCGCTCGCAGAAGGTCGCTCGCTGGCGCTGCTCGGCCGCAATGGCGCCGGCAAGACGACGCTCCTCAACACGCTGGTCGGGGTGACGACCCACCATGCGGGCCGCATTCATCTCGGCACTGACGAGATCACCCGCCTGCGGCCGGAGCAGCGGGCGGCGCGTGGCATAGGCTGGGTGCCGCAGGAGCGCAATATCTTCGCCTCGCTGACGGTGGAGGAGAACCTAACGGCCGCCGCCCGGCCCGGCCGCTGGGACCTGTCGGCCGTCTACCAGATGTTCCCGCGTCTTCAGGAGCGGCGGCGCAATCTCGGCAACCAGCTTTCCGGCGGCGAACAGCAGATGCTGGCCGTCGGCCGCGCGCTGATGCTGAACCCGCGCCTGCTGCTGCTGGATGAGCCGCTGGAAGGCCTGGCGCCGATCATCGTCGACGAGTTGCTGGCGGCGCTGCGCCGCATCGTCACCGGCGAGGGCCTGTCCGCCATCATCGTGGAGCAGAAAGCCCGCAAGATCCTGCCGCTGACCGACGAGGCCATCGTGCTGAACCGCGGCATGACCGCGCTGCACGCAGCATCCGACAGCCTGCTGTCGCGCCCGGCGGAACTGGACGCCCTGCTTGCCGTCTGATACGGCAAGCATCTCTCCCTTCCGTTTTCTGATACGAAAACGGCGCCCGCGAAGGCGCCGTCTGATGCAGATATATGACTATCACCAGAGCGCCATGCGCACTGATGACACGGCTGCCGGGCTTCCCTCGCCTGCCCGCATCCTTCCGATCCGGACAGGCATAGACAGACAGCCGGTCAGGCGCCGCGCTTGGTGCGCCAGCTGTCGGCGTAGTTTTCGCGGGCCTCGCGGGCGTAAGGCGTCGGCGAAACGCGCACGCGGATTTCCGCCTGCTTGTGGCGCTCGACCGAGGTCTTGCCGGAACCGCCGTCCGGCTCGCCCCAGACCAGCGTCAGCACCTCGCCTTCCTGCACGTCGGCATCCACGACGCCAAGCGAGAGCACGCAACGCTCGTTGTAGGAATAGCCGTTGAACATCGACATGCCGACCTTCTTGCCATCACGCAGGATGAGGTCCGCGCTGGTGGAGGCATAGTTCGGCTGCGGGAAGTCGATCCACTTGTAGTGATCCTCGCCCGGCCGGAAGGCCGATGCGATGACCTCGACGACATCCTCGGCATTCCACTCGAAGGTCACCTTCTTGCGGTTGTTGGCGCCCTTCATCTTTTCCAGCGCCGCCTTGCCGATGAAATCGTCCTTCTTCCAGCCGATGTAGAAGTCATAGCCGAGTTCGAACGGGTTGACGTAATAGTCCTCGATATTATCGGAGACGAAGCTGCCGCCGATCGAGCCCATCGCCTCGTAGCTGTCGGCACCCAGCCAATCGCGATAGGCGGCCAGCATGCCGTCGCCGGTGTAGATGCCCGGCAGCGGCGAAGGAATCCAGCCACTTTCCAGCGTGTTGGTGGAATAGGCGCGGCTGCCGCACCGTACCAGATCGACGCCTGCATCGCGCGCAGCTTCGAGAATGCAGGAGAGAATATAGCTCTTGTCCTCGTAGGGACCCCAGATTTCGAGGCCCGGCGCGCCGGACATGCCGTGACGCAGCGCCTGCACCTTCTTCGAGCCGACATTGATCCAGTCGACATGGAAGAACTTGATCTCCTGAATGGGACCGCCATTCATCTTTTCGAAGATCTTCGGCGCTTCCGGACCCTGGATCTGATAGCGGTAATGGGTGCGCAGCACGCGCTCGCCTTCCGGACGCGACGGCGAACGCGGATCGTGCTTGATGCGCACATTCCAGTTGCCATAGGCAGCACAGAACATCAGCCAGTTGGAGGTCGGCGCGCGACCGACCAGGATGAACTTGTCTTCCCGTTCGCGGAAGATGATGTGGTCACCGATCACATGGCCGTTCGGCGTCACCGGAACGAAGTGCTTGGCCCGGTTGAGACCGAAGTTCGAGAAGGAATTGATGCCGTGATGGGAGAGGAACTTTTCCGCATCCGGCCCTTCAACGATCAGTTCGTCCATGTGGTGCGACTGGTCGAACAGCACGGCGGAATGGCGCCAGGCGGCCTGCTCGGTGCGCCAGTTGCTGAACTCCGGCGCCACGACCGGGTATACATACATCCCCGTTCGCGAATGGCGCAGAAGCTCCACGGCATTCTTCGAACCCGCCAAAACACTGCTTAAACTCGAAACCATTTCTGGGCCTCCTCCCATGAAGATGAATTCTATGTATACACAGAACGACGCCGAGCCGAAATTTTCAAGCCCCAAAATTTGCAAAATGCACATTCCCGCCGCCGAGCATCCACGACGGCGGCTCCAAGTTGCTGGGGGCGAGGGGAAAAAGTCAGTCCTGCAGCAGCGCCAGAACCTTCACCTTTTCGAGAAGGGAGGGATCTTCCTGAAGGATGTATTCCAGATTGTTGCGAGCGGTGCGGGCATGTTCGCGGGCAATCGCTTCGGCGCGGCTGCCCTCCCGGTTTTCGATGGCGCGGACAATCGCCCGATGCTGCTCCTGCGCGGTGCGCAGCGACCGGCGGAAGGCCGCGATATTCGACTTGTTCGGCAGAAAGGCCGATGGTGAGGCAAAGGGCAAGGCACTGGCACGCTCCACCTCGCGGCGGATCACATCGCTGCCGGCAAGGGCTGCCATCTGCCGGTGGAACTCGGCATTCAGATCGGCATAGGCATCGAAATCCACATCATCCGGCTGTTCGCCGAAGCAGAGGTCCAGCCGCGCCACGGTCTGCCTGATCTCGGCAAGCAGGTCAGGCGCCACCCCGCGCTCGGCCGCCAGCCGCGCCGCCATGCCTTCCATCACGCCGCGCACCTCGATCGAATCCACCACGTCGGCAAGGCCGAAGCGGCGAACCACAAAGCCGCCATTCGGCAACCGGTCGAGCAGCCCTTCCTCCGCCAGACGCGACAGCGCCTCGCGCACCGGCGTGCGGGAAATCTCCAGCAGTTCCGCCAGCGGCACCTCGAACAGGCGCGTGCCGCCCTGCAGTTCGCCACTCAGGATCCGCTCCCGCAATTCGATGACCGCGCGCCGGCCATGCGTGGCCGCTTCCACCTGACGCATCAAGCTTTGCCCCATATCGGCCGGACACCCACCGCCGGCCATGCCTTGCTGTATCCACAGCATGTCCTCAAAGACAAGAACAATCAATGCGGAGCCCTGCGCGTGCCGGCAGCGGGACGGGAAAGCTGTATACAGCCACCGCCACGCCTACCTGGCGAAGACGACCGTCTTGTCCTTGTTGAGCAGCACCCGGTCCTCCAGGTGCCAGGCGACAGCCCGCGCCAGCACGCGACGCTCGATGTCGCGGCCCTTGCGGACCAGATCGTCCGGCGTATCGGCATGGCTGACGGGTTCGACATCCTGGCAGATGATCGGCCCCTCATCGAGGTCGCCGGTCACGTAATGGGCTGTGGCGCCAATCATCTTCACGCCACGCCGGTGCGCCTGGTGATAGGGCTTGGCACCCTTGAAGCCGGGCAGAAAACTGTGGTGAATGTTGATGCAGCGTCCGGAGAGCCAGGCGGAAAACTCATCCGACAGGATCTGCATGTAGCGGGCCAGCACTACCAACTCCGCACCACTCTCCTCGATCACCCGCTGGATCGCCGCCTCCTGCTCGCGCTTGCTCGCCGCCGTCACCGGAAGATGATGATAGGGGATAGCGCCCATCAGCGTGAGATTGAGGGCCTCGCGCGGGTGGTTACCGATGATCGCCACCGGCTCCATGGGAAGCTCGCCGATCCGCGTGCGGTACAAAAGGTCGCCCAGGCAGTGATCGAAGCGCGAGACCAGCAGCAGCACCTTGCGGCGCGCGCCAGCCACCCTCAGCGTCAGATCAAGGCCGAAACGGCGCACCTCCTCGTCCAGGCCCGCGCGAAGCGTAGCGGCATCAGTCTCAGCCCGGAAGGCGACACGCATGAAGAACATGCCGGTTTCGGGATCATCGAACTGATGCGCCTCGGTAATGTCACCGCCCTGCGCCGCCAGACGGCCGGCGACGGCGGCCACAATGCCGCTGCGGTTGCCGCAGCGAAGTGTCATGATGAATTCGGACATGCTCCTCCCTTCGGGCCGGCATGGTCGTTCCGGCCCCTCCTCCGCAAAACCTGTTGAACCCTCTCGGTCGCCACGCCCGGGGCACCGATGCCGCGCATGTCGCAGATGTCGCCAGCAGGCCAGAAACGCGGGCCAGCAGACGCGGGCCGCGCGACGAAAGCCGCTATGACTTCCGCATGATCTCGACCGGCCCCTCGACACATTCGCCCGACCGCGCCCCTGCGGGCGCCGGCGCCCTGTCTGCGTGCCGCACAGGCCGGCCAGCCTCCTCCACCACCGCACCCTCTGGGACAGACAGGGCGGAGACTGCCAGAGGGGGCGCAATTTCGCAAGCCGTGAATACATGGACAAGCCGTCGACGGCGCAAGGGCCGGTTCGCTTGCGGTAAAAATCGACCAGAACCCGCCATATCGTACAGAATTCATGAAATCAGCTTGGCGATGGACAAATTTTATGTATACATCATCCACGGGAGAGATGGAGGATGAGCATGGACATGCGCAGCAATCCGCATCGGGAGGCTTCAGCCGGCTCCAGCCTGCTGGATCGGTGGTCCATTGAGGTCATGCCGCGCACGGCGGCGAAAATTCCGGATTTCAAAACGCTGCTGCCGCCCGGTACGCGCGTCTATATCGCGCACATCGACGGCACTCCGCTGGATGACATGGTGGCGACGGCCCGACGTCTGACACGCGATGGATTTCCCGTCATGCCGCACATTCCCGCGCGCTCCATCGACGGCAAGGCCGCGCTCGAAGACCTGCTGACGCGCTACCGGCAGGAAGCCGATATACGCCAGGCCCTGTTGCTGGCGGGCGGCAACAGCGCGCCGCGCGGCAGCCTCACGAGTTCGATAGACCTGATCGAAACCGGGTTGTTCGACCGGATGGGCTTTACCGATCTGCACGTGGCAGGCCATCCCGAGGGCAATCGCGACATAGACCGCGACGGTTCCAGCACGGGCGTTGATGCCGCACTGATGACCAAGCAGGCCTATGCCGACCGCACCGATGCCCGCATCGCCATCACCACCCAGTTCGCCTTCGATGCCGAGAGCGTGATCCGCTGGGCAGAGCGCATCGCAGCCCTGGGCATCACGCTGCCCGTGCATGTGGGCCTTGCCGGCCCGGCCAAGCTGCAGACGCTGATCAAATATGCGATATCCTGCGGTGTCGGGCCGTCGTTGAAGGTTTTGCAGAAGCGCGCGCTCGATGTGACGCGCCTGCTGGTGCCTTATGAACCGACCGATCTACTGGCGCAGCTGGAACGTCATCGCGCCAGCCATCCGGAAAGCCTGATCCGGCAGGCGCATCTCTTCCCGCTCGGCGGCATCGAGGCCGCCGTCGACTGGTGCAGGCGCCAGAAGGCCCGGGCCTGACCCCTTTTCTTCGTCATCCAGGACAACGCGCCGGCCAACAATGACCGACACGCGTGCCTGAATTCAACGTTCCGCCAAAGGCTGCGACCGACGATCAGCTCGCCGGCGTCAGCGTCAGCGACGTGCCGGTCGCTGCGACATTCAGACCAATCTGGCCGGTGACGCTCACCGTCTGGAGGTGGATCGAACCGGAGGTGCCGCCGATCAGAACGTTTGCCCCAACCCCGGCACCAACCGTCGCCTCGGCGGTGATGCCCTGATAAAGGCCGGCCAGCGATCCGTGATGATACCCGGCGGTCGGCGCGAAGACCGCCCAGATCAACCGGCTGCGGGTGGTAAAGCCGAGATCGACACCCATTTTGCGCACCACGCCGCTGTACTGGTCGAGAGGCTCGCTGCCGATCGTCGAGGTGAAGACGCAGCTTGCGCCCTTTGCCGAACCCAGGACATAGCCGACGCCGCCCTCGATGGTACAATCCAGATAGCCGATGCGCACGCCGCCGCGCGCATCATCATAGGCCGGCACCGGTGCCGCACGCTCGCGCCGAACGGCATCCGCCGCCATGGCCGCGCCCGCACCTTCCAGCGCCATGATTGCCACCAGCGCGACTGCAACTCGCTTTTTCATCCCTGTGCTCCATTGTTTTCTTATCTGTTGGCCGCTGGGCGAAACCAGTCCAGCGCTTCGTTCTCGACAACGCCTGTGGCAAAAGAATGATCCGCAGCCCATGCAAAAAGCATCCCTGAAGACTGCGGCAATTTGACCGGACGCCATGTCCGAGGGCCGGCTGGACGATGGCCACCCGCACGTTGCGGCGACAGAAGACCACGGCATCCGTCATCCCTCTCAGCGGGACGAAGGTCCAGCCACCCGCCACCGCAGCTTAAACGCGAATACCTCTGAGGAAAAAGGTGAATCGCGCCCATCTGCCCGCAATCGAGGATGGCGAAATCCCCGAGATATGGTAAGAAGCCCCTGATATTACCAAGTATTGGAAATGGCAGATGTTTCTGACACAAAACACGCTCAAATCCTCACAACACTTGCGGCTTTCTGCGTGGCTTGAACATGGGCCTTTTGCCTTCTGGTTGATGCAGCAGCTTCAACCCGAAAATGTGGTAGAACTCGGCACGCATCACGGCTTTTCATTTCTCTCTCTGTGCCAGGCAGCCAAACAAAACAATCTGACATCACACATTTACGCTGTGGATACATGGCGGGGTGATGCCCATGCCGGTTTTTACGGTGACGAGATCTTCGACACCCTGGAGGCTGAGGTTCAGCGGGACTATCCGCAGACAGGATTCCTGATTCGATCCACCTTCCAGGAGGCCCGCTCTCAATTTGCCGATGGCACGATAGACCTTCTGCATATCGATGGCCGCCATCGTTACGAAGACGTTCTTGAGGATTTCGAAACCTGGCGGGGCACGCTTTCCAATCGAGGCGTCATTCTGTTTCATGACACCCAGGTCCAGACGCAGGATTTTGGCGTCTGGAAGCTCTGGGCCGACATCGCAAAGGATTATCCGAGTTTCGAATTCCACCATGGCAACGGACTTGGCGTTCTAGTGGTTGGCAAGAACGCACCGGCACCGATCATGGCTCTGTGTGCCGCAGGCCCGGAAGACGCAGCGCTCACCCGCTCGCTCTATGCCCGTCTCGGCCTGATCAACTCGATCGAGTATCAGTTGACCTTCGGCCCGCAGAATCTCAAGGAACTGGAAGAGCAATGCCATCTTCTCACGGAAGACCGTGACCGCGTCGCCAGAGCAAGCGAGCTCAAGGACACGCGCCTTGCCGCTCTCCAGATCGAACGTGACGAGGCATGCGCGCGCGCCAGCCAGCTTGACGCGTTGATCGAACAAATGCGGTCATCCTCCAGCTGGAGGCTGACGAAGGGCTACCGCTGGGCGGGACATCAGCTCAGGCGCGCCAGACACGTGGCGAAAGTCGCCTCAAGCCTCATCCGCCGCCATGGCGGCCTCGGCCGCGCGGCATCCAGACTGATTGCCAAGCTCAGACGGGAAGGCCCGCAGGGCATCTTCTCGACATGGCGCCGCGCCCAGGAGATCGCGGCCGTCTCGATGCCGATCGACTCCGGTGACGGACAGGTCTACCTGGAGTGGCTCGCCAAATACGCCTCGCTTGATGATGACGGCAGGCAGGCGATCCGGCAGGAGATTGCCGGATGGCACAATCGCCCGCTCATTTCGATCGTCATGCCGGTTTACAATCCTCCCCTCGAACTTCTGCAGCAGGCTGTTGAGTCCGTAAAGGCCCAGCTCTACCCCCATTGGGAGCTGTGCATAGCCGACGACAAATCAACGGACAGGGAGGTTCGGAAATACCTGAAACAGCTGCGCGCAACGGATGACCGCATCAAGGTGACGTTCCGGCGTGTGAACGGCCATATTTCCGAAGCATCGAATACCGCAATCGACATGGCAACCGGCGAATGGATTGCCTTGCTCGATCAGGACGATCTTCTGACGCAGGATGCTCTGTTTTACGTGGCGCGGGAGATTCTGGGGCGAGAAGACGTCAAGCTGATCTATTCCGACGAGGACAAGTTCGACGGCGTGAAGCGCTACGATCCTTATTTCAAACCCGACTGGAATCCGGATCTCCTGCGGTCATGCAACTATGTCTGCCATCTGGGCGTCTACAGGCGCGACCGCATCCGGGAGATCGGCGGTTTCCGGAAGGGCCTGGAGGGCTCCCAGGACCACGATCTGGTTCTGCGCTTTTCCGAGGGACTGACGCCCGGCGAGATCGCCCACATCCCGCGCGTTCTCTATCACTGGCGCAGCCATTCCGGCAGCACGGCGCAAAGCGCCAGCAACAAGTCCTATGCCGTGAGAGCCGGTCAAAGGGCGATCCAGGATCACCTGAAGCGACTTTCCGTGCCGGGAACGGTCGAGATCCTTCCAACCAGCATGTACCGTGTCAGATACAGCCTTCCGGAAGTCCTTCCCCTCGTCACCATCGTGATCCCCACCCGCAATGGCGTCGACCTGCTGCGGCAGTGCATCGATTCCATCCGGACAAAGACGTCCTATGCCAATTACGAGATCCTGATCGTCGACAACAATTCCGACGATCCACGTACCATGGCGTATTTTGCGCAGGTGCAGGCGCAGGCAAACGTCAAGGTCGTGCGTGACGAAAGGCCATTCAACTATTCCCAGCTGAACAACAGTGCTGTCCGTTCCGCAAGCGGTGCGTTCATCGTCCTGATGAACAATGATATCGAAGTCATTTCAGAGGACTGGCTCTCGGAAATGATGGGGATCGCCATTCAGAAGGGCGTCGGCGTCGTCGGCGCGAGGCTGTGGTATCCGGACAACCGCCTGCAGCATGGCGGCGTCATTCTCGGGATCGGAGGGGTCGCGGGACACTCGCACAAGTACCTCCCCAAGGGGGGCCCCAGCTATTTCTCGCGCGGCGATCTCATCCAGAGCCTGACCGCAGTAACAGCCGCCTGCCTGCTCGTGCGCAAGAGCATATACGAAGAGGTTGGCGGTCTCGATGAAGAGAGGCTGAAAGTCGCCTTCAATGACGTCGACTTCTGTATCCGCGTGCGCGAGGCCGGATATCGCAACGTCTGGACGCCCTATGCGGAGCTTTATCACCACGAATCCGCCACCCGCGGCCATGAGGACACACCGGAAAAGATGCGCCGGTTCCAGGGTGAAGCCGAGTATATGCTTGGCCGCTGGAAGCATATTCTGAATCGTGATCCCGCCTACAATCCGAACCTGACGCTGGAGCACGAAGACTTTTCGCTGGCATGGCCGCCCCGCAACGAAGGCGACCCGACACTGGCCTCCTGACCGCACAGTTCGCGGCGCACCATCGCACGGCACGTCCTAAGATGCAGGACGGCCCACAGGGTTGCAGCTTCACTGGCGGCATGGCGAAGGCTGGCTTAGCATCACTCCGGCAGTTTGCCGCTGCGTCCCGTCATGCCGTGCCAGAAGCCAAGGCCCATCTTTCGGACATGCTGCAGACGCCCTTGCCCGAAAAGGCTGAAGAAGAGAAACTGCAGCACCAGCCGCTGCAGAAGAATCAACCGCCAGGGCCAGTTGATCCAGGGCCGTCTGGCCAGCCAGATGGCGTTGCGGAACTGGTAGTAATGCCGCAAGGGGCTGTGAACCGGCACCCGTCGTCCGCAGAAGGCGAGCCATTCATCGCCCAGCGAATGCGTCATCACGGCCGCATGAACACCGAAACTGAGAAACCCCTGATCTCGGGCGCGCAGGCCCCACTCGATATCGACATAATCGATGAAGAGCGCCTCCTCCATCAGGCCGACGGCCGACAAGGCCTCCCGAGAGACAAGGCAACCGGACGCAATCAGAAAATCGGTTTCCGCCACCGCTTCAGCGGTCTTGCTTTGACGGCGCTTCAACTGGAAACCATCGCGATAGACAAAAGGGGCCACGTCACCCTGGCGTGGATCGATATAGCTGGGCCCGACGGCTGCGACCCTTGTTCCCCGGGAGACCAACCGTTCATGCGCCTCGATCAGACGGGCGACCATGTCGCCGGCGGGAATGCTGTCCTGATCCAGCAGCAGCACGAAGGCACTGCCCTGCCGCAAGGCCTCCGACACGCCGATGTTCTGGGCAGCCCCGATGCCCTTGTTGTCACCGAGGCAGATGAGCGTCACATCCGACTGCAGCACCTCCGTGGGTATCAAACGGCCATCGCCATTATCGATGATGAACAGCAGGTCGACCTGCGGACGAACGGCCTGCACGAGGCGCAGGAGGTCGTGCGGCGCCGGCCGGTAGGTCACGATCACGCCGCTGGTCCGCGGCTGGCCTTCAGGCCGCTCGTCTGGCTTCATGCAGAATGACATTGTTTTCGCAACGCGACGATATCCACAAACGCGGTCACCAGAATGGCTTACGGAGAAGGCTCCCGCCTAATTGAAGTGCGGGGCCGGAAAGTCAAGCGCGATGAATTGGAAGAGCAGACGGCGTGGTATTACCCGCCCTCCCGGGACGCGTGCGAGGCAGCAACCCTCGATAGTCATTGGGATAACCTGTTCACGCTTGACAGCGCTACGCGGCCATCTGGGTCAGACTGGCCATAGCGGCCTGAGGACGATTGCAGCCGATCACGCCGACTGCTCAGCATCGGCATGGTCGAGCAGTGTTTCCACCTGCATCATCTCGGTTTGACAGCGCATTGCAACTGCAACTATGAACTGTTGCAACGATGATGCGAGGGCGGAATGTGATGCACTTTGAGGTCTCCTCCCGGCGGGGCGCCAGCCTGCCCCTGCTTTTCGGTTTCGCACTCTGTGTGCTCGCAGCGGGCTACACAATGCGGGCATCACTTGAGCAGATTACTCTCTATGCGCGGGATCTGCCCTATTGGGACCATTTTGGATATTTTGACTCCTTCCGCCACTGGAGGGAAGGCGACTGGAACTTCTGGACCTTCTTCCACATGACGCATAATGAGCATCGCCTGGGGCTGACCAAGCTTACGATGCTCGCAGATCTCTACTGGACGCGGGGATCCAATCAGGTGCTTCTTGCCACGACGTTTCTGCTGCTGTTCGTCAGCGGAGGACTGATCATGGCAACCGGGGCCAAGGGCCGGTCAACGCTGGCCGCAGCGGGCTTGTCCCTGCTGGGAGCCGCCAGCATGGTAGGAATCGTCTCGTTGGGGAACCTGGCCTGGCCGACCCAGGTTCAGTTTGGTTATGCCCAGATCGTGCCCATTCTGCTCTTCATGATCGCGTTCTCGCCGCTATCTCTACGCATCAAGACACCGGCCGTTGCCCTTCTCGCCGTCATGGCGGCAGAAACGATGGCATCGGGCATTCTTGCCCCCCTCGCCGGTTTCCTCGCCGCCCTGCTGTTTGCCCGCGACAGGACCACTATCCTGCTCCTGTTGGGCGCATTCCTTCTTTCGCTGCTCTATTACAGCTTTCCGACCGCGCACGACTTTCCTGTCGGACCGAAGCACGGCTTCACCTACGACAATCTGGTCTACTATTTTGCGGCCGCCGGAAACTGGGCACAGCGCGGTGGCGTCGTGCTCAGCATCGGAACAGGGATTGCCGTGACCGCTCTCGCTGCCATCATCTGTCTGGTCAGCCTTCGGCAGGCGCCGATTGTCGATCGCTCCCTGCTCGTCCTTCTCGCCATTGCATTGTACGAGGGCGGATCGATCGCCGCCATGGCAATAAACCGGGGGACCGCCGGCAATCCGGAATGGGCGCTGACCTCCAGATACTCCACCCCCGCAATTGCCCTGGCACTCGCCGTGACCGCCCTCGTCCTCAGGCTTGGCTACCTCCGGAATGCCAAGCCTCTTGGATGGATCGGGGCTGGCTTCATTGCCTGTATCCTGTTCTTCACATCGTACAGTCAGCGCGCGATCGAAGATATGGCGCACATCACAGGGCAAATCGATGTTGCAACGAAAATGATGCGGGATGGCGGGTTCGATGCGGAAGTCTACAAGAAGATCTATCCGTCGCCCGATATTCTCAGGGACATGGTGCAGTTCATGCGCGATCACAGGTACAGCATCTTCCGAAAATAGAGTCCGCGAAAGGGGAAGCCGCCATTCAGGCGGCATCCTCCTTCATTTCCCGGCGATGCCCTCGACGCCGCCCCAGTAGCTCCAGTCCCAGGTGCAGGCAGCGCGGCAGGCCGTGTCCAGCCGAAGCTCCGTAACATCGGCGGGAACATCGACATCCATCGTCTGCTCGCCCCGGTCCCCTTGATTGCGCACGGGATCGAGGCACCGTTCGGCAAGGCCTGCCGATGGCGACCGGACGATGAAGCAGACGCCGTCCGTATTGCCTCCGCCGCTCCACGATCCATCGCGCAGGCCGAAGAACAGACGGAGCGTGGAGCCGGGCTGAACCGGCAGTCGCAGGCTCGCCGGCGCATGCGCAAAGACACCTTCCGCCGCAGGCTCAAGGGTCGGCGGTCGCATGTCGTTATTTCTCAGGAGGGGAATGACCCGCCCTGCCTTGGCCTGCATGTCCCGGACGAACTGATTCTGGTTCGCCGCCCGAAGGGGGGCCGCATTCACAGCCGTGAACCGGATCGCCAGGGCCCGATCATAGAACAGGCCGGCCTTTATCCCGGTCCTGACCGTAAACGAGGTTGCATGCTTCAGATTGGCAGCATCCGCATTGCCCGTGGAGACGATGAGGTAATCACTGGCGCTCGCGACATGGGGCGACAACAGCATGCCGTCCGCCGCCATGCCGGGGATGAGGCGATAGGTGCCCGAAGAACCGTCGCTGTAGTGAACAGCAATCTCCGTCATTGGCGGACGGTAGACCAGATCGACCAGACGACCCAAAAAGGTGGGACGGATGTCGATGGACACCATCCAGGCACCATCCGGCGCCGGAAAGGCAACCTCATCCCCAAAGCTTGCGGTCTTCTCGACGGCCGGCGCCAGCACATCCGCAATCGGGGTTGCCCTCCGTTTCAGGATGAGGCCCAGCGGCGAGGACTGAACCGCTTCATAGCGCGAGAAGAACAGCGGCCACAGCGCCCCTTCCGCCGATGCGGGATGCCGCCCGTCGATCGAGCCCGGCTGCATGATGAGATAATCAGGTGCGCTCTCGTCGGCAAAGAAGGCACGGTTGCGGGCAATCAAGCGGGGGGAATAGGTGGAGTATTCCTGGATGGTCGGACGAGGCCTGTAGGCAAGCCCGTTCGCGATCACAGCCGATTGTGCCGACGGGATGATATCGACGGTGCCGTCGAGAGGCGGAAGCGGGGTTTGCGCCTTGATCGCAGCCAGTGCAGCCTTGTTGCGCGCCTCAAGGTTTGCAAGCCAGACCGAAGGCCGCATGATCAACTCGGCCGCTGTCTTCACCTCGCTCACGATCGCGGATGGCATGTTGAGAATGCCGGAAAAGGGCACGATCCGGTAGGCATCGTAGACCAATGCATGTCCCGGAAGCACCAGAATGGCGGCAAGCACCATCAGCCGCCGAACGGTTGCCCGGGACAGGCCGAGGCCCGCGTCAAGGCTGGACAGGACCGCGATCACGAGCGCGGCCCAGGTTGCGATGCTGTGAAGGCGAACCATACCGGCCTTGAAGGAGACGAACAGGAAGGCGCAGATCACAAGCCAGCGTGCAAGCGGCAGCCAAAGTCCATATTTGCGCCGATTGCTCCAGACCGCATGGAAAAGGATCCCGGCAAACAGGCTCGCAATGCCCAACCAGGCCAGGCGCTCGCCGAGGCTGCGCGCCACCGTGCGGCTCATTGCGCTGGAGTAGCCGCCGGAAACCTCGAAACTGGCGGCCAGGAAGGCAGCAAGCTGGCTGAGAGGCTGACCGCTTGCCGCAAAGCCGCCGACGAGGCCAAGCGCGAGCACGATCATATGCAGGGGGCGGCGTCTACATGCGACAGCCCTTACATCAAGGACCAGCGTCGCGAACACCGCAACCGGCAAGGTCGAGAATTTTGCCAGGATGATCAGACCGGAGAGAAAGACACCGCACCAGGTCAGGATGGTCCGGCTGCGGCAGGGATCGCCGAGCCCGACCAGACCCGTCAGAAGCGGCACCAGAAACAGGATATTGTTGTTGTCCATAACGGTCAGTGACAGGACAAGACAGACCATCACGACATTCAAGGCATGCCCGCGATCCGCCAGCAGCCTTGACCAGGCTGCGGCAATGACGATCACGATCAGCAGGGAAACGATGGCCAGGGGATAGGCCGAAACTACGCTGAACTGGCGGGTATAGAGGGAAGAAAGCGGCCCGCCGGTGAATACGACATCCGTGCCGAACAAAAGCCCGCGCTCGAGACCATAGGCCAGAGCCGCCTGCCAGGAAGGATCAAGCCCACGGGCAAGGGGATGAAAATCAAGCGGGTCCATCTTCTGGTAGAAGACGAGAAACAAGGCGAAGCATGCAGCTGCACTCCAGCCGATCCCGGGCGCTTTCACTCCCATGCCATGCATCTGTCCCGCTCCTGCAAACGTGACATCCTCATGCATGAACCGGCCCATGATGGTCCAGCCAGGAACGTCCGCCTGCACATCATTTCCCGGCGATGCCCTCGACGCCGCCCCAGTAGCTCCAGTCCCAGGTGCAGGCGGCGCGGCAGGCCGTGTCCAGCCGAAGCTCCGTAACATCGGCGGGAACATCGACATCCATCGTCTGCTCGCCCCGGTCCCCTTGATTGCGCACGGGATCGAGGCACCGTTCGGCAAGGCCTGCCGATGGCGACCGGACGATGAAGCAGACGCCGTCCGTATTGCCTCCGCCGCTCCACGATCCATCGCGCAGGCCGAAGAACAGACGGAGCGTGGAGCCGGGCTGAACCGGCAGTCGCAGGCTCGCCGGCGCATGCGCAAAGACGCCTTCCGCCGCAGGCTCAAGGGTCGGCGGTCGCATGTCGTTATTTCTCAGGAGGGGAATGACCCGCCCTGCCTTGGCCTGCATGTCCCGGACGAACTGATTCTGGTTCGCCGCCCGAAGGGGGGCCGCATTCACAGCCGTGAACCGGATGGCCAGGGCCCGATCATAGAACAGGCCGGCCTTTATCCCGGTCCTGACCGTAAACGAGGTTGCATGCTTCAGATTGGCAGCATCCGCATTGCCCGTGGAGACGATGAGGTAATCACTGGCGCTCGCGACATGGGGCGACAACAGCATGCCGTCCGCCGCCATGCCGGGGATGAGGCGATAGGTGCCCGAAGAACCGTCGCTGTAGCGAACAGCAATCTCCGTCATTGGCGGACGGTAGACCAGATCGACCAGACGACCCAAAAGGGTGGGACGGATGTCGATGGACACCATCCAGGCACCATCCGGCGCCGGAAAGGCAACCTCATCCCCAAAGCTTGCGGTCTTCTCGATGGCCGGCGCCAGCACATCCGCAATCGGGGTTGCCCTCCGTTTCAGGATGAGGCCAAGCGGCGAGGACTGAACCGCTTCATAGCGCGAGAAGAACAGCGGCCACAGCGCCCCTTCCGCCGATGCGGGATGCCGCCCGTCGATCGAGCCCGGCTGCATGATGAGATAATCAGGTGCGCTCTCGCCGGCAAAGAAGGCGCGGTTGCGGGCAATCAAGCGGGGGGAATAGGTGGAGTATTCCTGGATGGTCGGACGAGGCCTGTAGGCAAGCCCGTTCGCGATCACAGCCGATTGTGCCGACGGGATGATATCGACGGTGCCGTCGAGAGGCGGAAGCGGGGTTTGCGCCTTGATCGCAGCCAGTGCAGCCTTGTTGCGCGCCTCAAGGTTTGCAAGCCAGACCGAAGGCCGCATGATCAACTCGGCCGCCGTTTTCACCTCGCTCACGATCGCGGATGGCATGTTGAGAATGCCGGAAAAGGGCACGATCCGGTAGGCATAATAGAGCATGGCATGTCCCGGAAGCACCAGAATGGCAGCAAGCACCATCCGCCGACGGATGGCCGCCCCGGACAGGCCAGGAATGACAAGGATGCTCAGGAGGACTGCGAGGCTGAGCGAGGCCCAGGCGGTCAGCGCGTGCAGGTCATGCCGCACCATGCCTGCCTTGAAGGAGACAAAGAGAAATCCGGCCATCACGATGAAGCGGGCAAACGGCAGCCAGAATCCGTGTTCGCGCCGCCCCTTCCAGAGGGCACGGGCCCACGCCCCCAAGAATACAGTGGTGATGCTCAACCATGTCGCGAGGTCTATGACACTGAGCCCGGTGACGACGCTCATCGCGCTGGAATAGCCGCTGGAGACGTCCAGACTGGCCGCCATGAAGGCCGGAAGCTGGCCGAGAGGCTGACCACAGACCACAAAACCGGAAGCCGTGCCGGCAGCCAGCAAAAGGAGATGCATCGGCAGGCGCCGTTCCACCGCCGCCTTCACGTCAAGGACCAGCATTGCAAGCAGGGCAATCGGGAAAACTGAAAACTTTGCCAGAATGATCAGGCCGCAGAGAAACGCGCCGGCCCCCGACAGCAAGATGCGGCTTCGCCCGCCGCTCAATCCATAAAGGCCGGCGAGAAGGGGCACGAACAGCAAGATGCTGTCACTGCTGTTGAAGACCGTCAGCCACGATACAAGGCAAACCATCGCGATAATCGCAAGGCTGCCGCGCTCGACCAAAAGGATCGACCACACGCGCGCGAGAAAGACAGTGATGAGAAGAGAGAGAACCGCAAGGGGGTAGGCCGTGACCACGCTGAAATGGCGGGTGTAGAGCGACGACAACGGCCCGCCGGTGAACACGACATCCGTGCCGAACAGAAGCCCGCGCTCAAGTCCATGGACAAGCGCCGCGCTCCACGACGGATCAAGACCGGCGGCCACCGTGTAAAAGCTAAGCGCGCCGATCTTCTGGTAGAAGATAAGAAACAAGGCAATGAAGGCCGCCAGATGCCACCCAAGTCCAGCTGTCCTTGTTTCCTGCCCGCGCATCTACGCCCCTCCCGCAAACGTGAAATGTTTATGCATGAAATAGCTCGTGGCGATCGGGCTCAGCACGCCGATGATGTGCGCAGCCGTCTCTGCATGGGTCTCGAACGAGATCGCGGGAAAGACGAACCTGGCAAGAACAACGCTGACGCCCCAGACCTGGGCAAGGGCGACCAGGTTGACGAGCCCGAAGCGCACATACTCGCTGTGAACACGGCGGCCCGACTGTTCGAAGACGAATATCTTCATCAGGACATAGGCTGTGGTCATGCCGATCAGATAGGCGAGAACGATCGCAACCGAATAGCTGGTGATCTGCGACAGTGCCATTCGCGAGAGAATGTTGGCCGCGGCAGCAATGCCGCCCGACACGGCAAACCGGACGAATGGCTGATGGATCAGGGCGGTGAACCTGCCGTTCATCGCGCAACGGCCTCCGCCATGCGACGGCCGTAGCGAATGCTTTCGGCGATGCCTCGATCTTCCGGATAGTAGTAGCAGGTATCGGCAATCTGCAGGCCGGTGATCGGCGTCTGGATCGGCGGCAGCTTGGCATAGAAGTTGGGCTCGCACACCGGCTGCGCATATTTCAGTCGCCCGACCTTTGCCTCCAGAAGATCGGATGGCGCAATGGCCGGGTTGACCTTGCGGATGTAGCCGAACGCCTCATCGATGAACTGATCGTCGCTCCATTGCCACTTGGGCTGCGAGGTCGGCATGTAATAGGGAACGTAAACGACGGTATCCTGGACCGGGCGCAGATTGGAAAACTCGATGATGCCGGGGATATCGATCGTCTCGTCGACGATGTTGACCCAGAAGTTGCGGCTGACAGACGTCTTCAGCTTGAAGAGCAGGCATACGACGCCGATGTTGCGGATGGCATCATACTGCGCCTTGCTTGCAGCCGGCAGATCCGGAACCAGGGTGGAGATGTAGGGCGTGGGAACGGTGGAGATGACCGCGTCTGCGGGGAAGAACCGCTCGCCGGCCTGCACGCCGGTCACCCGTCCATTCTCCGTCACAACCTTTTGCGCCGGCATCGACAGATGCAGCCGGCCCCCCTTGTCGGTGAAGGCTTTCACCAGCGCATCCACCAGGGTCTGGGACCCGCCCTCGATATAGCCGAGTTCCTCCTGGAAGATCGACCTGCGCGAATTTCCGATCCGCCGCACACGCGTCGCGATCCAGGATGCCGAGATGTCATCGGCGAGTTCGTAGAATTTCAGCTCCATCAGGCGCTTCCAGAGCGTCTGGTAGACTTCCCGGCCGGAGCCGCCTTCGAGCCATTGCCGCGCAGATTTATGCTCGATGGAGGAGAAGGACCGTGCCTTCGTCGTCAGGAACATCTGGATCCCGGTTCGAAGCTTGGCGAGGAAGCTCAGATGCGGAAAGCGCAGCAGCGAGATCGGATCGCCCCAGGGATGGATGCGTCCCTTCATGAAATAGCCCATGGATGTCGGCCGCCAACGCATGCGGTCACCGATGCCAAGCTCCCGCATCAGATCAAACGTGGGAGCATCCGATTTGCAGACGAAATGATAGAAGCGCTCGATGGAGAGACCGCCGAAGTCGAAATGGGCGGCCATGCCACCGGCAACCGCGTCCGCTTCAATCAGATCCACCTGATGACCGAGGGTGACGGCCCGGTGCGCGGCTGCCAGGCCCATGGCGCCTGCGCCAATGATAACGATACGGCTCATCTCTTGTCTCCTAGAGCATTTCCGGTGAAAACCGGATCACCTGAAATGCTCTATCTCTTTGTTTTCACACAGTCCGGACGCAAAACCGCTGATGCACTTTTGGCTCGGACGTGCTCTAGAAGTCCAGGACGATGCTGCTGTAACGGGCATCGAGGTAGGTCTCTCGGATCGCATCACCGAGCGGCGTCGCAGTCACGCCAAAGATCGCCGGCCAATCGATGACCGGAAATGTTTCCGGTATCACCAGCGCCTCCAGCTGGTTCGTGGTGAAGGGAGGATTGGCACTGAATTTTCCATAGACGAACAGCAACCACCAGAAAAGGCGATAGGGGATGTGAACAATCTTTGCGCGCGGTTTCACCGTGCGATGGATCAGGCGAATGAGGTCGCCATACGGAATCTGCTCAAGCCCTGAAATATCGAAGGTCCCCGTCTTCCGGCTGCGCAGCGACGAGACGATGATGGACGCAAAATCCCCGACGTAAAGCGGCTGGCGAATGAAATTGCCATTGCCCGGGATCGGAAATACCGGTGTGCGGTCCATGAAGCGGCGCAGCCAGCCCAGATGCTTGCGATCGAACCAGCCGAACATCAGCGTGGGGCGCAGCACGACATGCGCAATGTCCGTGACCGTATCGATGAACCTCTCCTGGGTCGTCTTGGTGCGTGTGTAGAAGTCATCGGCCTTGGAATTCACCACGGACGACGAGATGTGAACGAAATAGGGAACCGCATGCCTGCGCATGGCCGACACGATGAGCTGCGTGGCCGTCACGTTGTTGGCAACGAATTCCTCTTCCTCCAGACCACCGATCTGCGCCTGGTTGAGGAGAACGGCATCCGCCCCTGCAAAGACATCCATCCAGGGGCCCTCGACCGCCAGGTCGGCCTCGATCACCTCGACCTGCGGATGCAGGCGGCGCAGCAGGGCCGTATTGGCGGGATGCTTGTCGATACCGACAATCGTGATGCCCGGTTCGCCCTTCAGGCGGGCAATCACGTTTTGCCCGACCAGTCCGGCAGCACCGGTGACAATGATCTTCGTCATCAGATTTCCATCCGGTTGAAAATGAAGCTCGGCAGATTGCGGATGACGAGCATGATGATGCGCCAGAAGCCCGGCGCATAGGCGACCGGCCCTCCCCTGAAGGCGCGACGGTAGACGATCTGCGCCACCTGCTCCGGACTGGCCCACAGCGCGCCACTGCGGTTCATACCCTCGGTCATCGGCGTGACCGTCGGACCCGGCTTGATGAGAACCGCGCGCGGCCCCTTATCCGCAAAACGATGCGCGATGCCTTCCATGAGTGCCGCGAGACCAGCCTTTGCGGCACCATAGATGAAATTGGCGCGTCGTCCGCGATCACCCGCCACAGAACCGATGACGACGAGGCTGCCGCGCCCCTGCCTCTCCAGCAGGTTGGCCGCAGCAAGGGCCCAGGCCGTGGCCGAATTGAAGTTGACCCGCAGAATGTCCTCGGCTGCAGCAAGGTTGCGCTCGGCATCCGCCTGATCACCCAGGATGCCATAGGCAAGAAGGACATGATCCACGCCGCCGATGCGGGCAGAAAAATCGGAGAACTGCCGCTGCGCGTCTTGCGGTGCGGCAAGATCGCATAGGGCCGTCTCGACGCGTTCAGCACCGCGGATCGCCAGATCGGCAGCTGTCTGCTCCAGTCGATCCTGATCCCGGCCAACCAGCAGGATGGTCGCTCCATCTGCCGCGTAAAGTCGTGCCGTTGCGGCAGCGATGGAGGACGTGGCGCCCAATACGATAAGTCGCAATTCTTTTCCCCTCAGATCTGGGAGACGCGTTTCCAGAAATGCGAGCTGAAGCCCGCATCGACGTATTTGGCAAACTCCTGCCAGGCCGGATAGCCTGCCTGAAACATGGCCGCAGACATTCGGCCGTCCTTGGCCGGATAAAGACGTCCCCCCGCTTCACGCACGATCGCATCCAGCCGCCCCATCAGCTTGAGCGTCACGTCCCCGCGGTTTGGAAAATCCAGCGCAAGCGTGGTGCCCGGCGCCGGAAAGGACAGAAGGCCGGGAGAGGCAACATCCCCGAACGTTTTCAGGACCGCCAGAAACGACCCCTGACCGCTGGCTGAAATTGCCTTCAGCATATCATGCGTCGCCTCCTTCTGGACGGCAGCGGGAACAACGGACTGGTATTGATACATACCATTTCGTCCGTACATGCGATTCCAGCGGCCAATCGAATCGAGCGGGTAGAAAAAGGGGTGCAGGCCGGTTCGGGCGGTTCCGGACTTGCGCCTGCCGTTCCAGACATACAGAGCATTGAAGGCGCTGATGGAATAACGGTTCATGGCAAGACCGGGCAGGTTCACCGGCATGGTCAGAAGCGTATTGCCCCTGTCCGGCAGGATGGAGCCCGTCCCGGCGTGATTGCCGCGGGTAAAGATACCCCGTCCCAGACGCTCACCACCGGACAGGCAATCGATCCAGGACACGGTATAGTCGAACGCGTCTTCGCTGTCGGCCGCCAGGGTGAAAAACTCGTCGAGTTTGCCAAAGGGAATATTCTCCACATCCATCATGGCACTCGCGATCGGCATCAGTTCGATCTCGGCCCAGGTGATGACGCCGGTGAGGCCGAGGCCGCCAATGGTGGCCTGAAAAAGCCCCGAAGGATCATCCGGCGCAAGGTCCAGTTCCAGCCCGTCGGAACGCAGCAGACCAAGGCGACGCACCCAGCGGCCGATCGTACCATGCCGGTGATGGTTCTTTCCATGAACATCATTGGCAATCGCACCCCCGACCGTCACGAAACGGGTGCCGGGCGTCACCGGTAGAAACAGCCCCTGGCGCACGATCACCTGGAGGATGGCATCGAAGGAGGCACCGGCCTCGACGCGGATGCGCCGCGTTGCAGGATCAAGCGTGATCATCCGGTCAAGGCCGGTCATGTCGATCAGGCCTTCGTGCGGATTGAGACCGCTGTCCCCGTAGGACCGACGCAGACCGCAGGCGAGAAGCCGATAGCCCTGCTGGCGTCCCGACAGGACGAGGCGTGACAGTTCGCTCCTCCAACCGGGTCTTGCCACATGATGCGGCGCCTTCAGCACGCCGCCCCAGGAGCGAATGGAATCTGATGGCGAGAAAGGATTCATAGGGCAGCCAGAAAGACGCAGGCGACGACTGTGCCGAGACCGAGGCTCAACCTGTCGCGGATGGCGAAGCTGACGGGATCGTCGTTCATCCTGCCGCGATGGGAAAGAAGCCAGATCCGCCCAAGCCAGATCGACAGAAGAACGGGAATGACGGCAAGAACCTGCGGGCGACTGTACTGGTTGCCCGGCAGCATCTCAAGCAGCACGAAAATCATCAGGACCACCAGCGATGCCATGGCCGCGCTGATCCCGAGAGCAAGGGTCAGCGGCGCATCCTCCACCTCATATCCTCGGCTTTTCAGGCTGGAGGTTCCACTGGCTGATGCACGAACGATTTCGGTATGCCGCTTGGCAACGGCAAGCGAGAAGAAGAAAAACAGGGCGAAGGTCAGCATCCAGGCCGGGCGCGAGGCATCCTGCAGGACCGTTCCCATGATCAAGCGGGTCGTGAAGAGCACGCCGATGATCAAGGTATCCAGAAGAGGCACGCGTTTAAGGCCGAGCGAATAGGCTCCCGTGATCACGAAATACGCCATCAGGACCATCGCGAACGGAACCGATGTCAGAAAGGCGCATAGAAAACCACCCACCAGCAATCCGCTTGCCAGGAGAAAACCCGACTGAATGGAAAGCCGGCCGCTGGCAAGCGCGCGATGTCGCTTCGACCAGTGCTGTCTGTCTGCATTGAGGTCGGCGATGTCGTTCAGGAGATAGGTCGCAGATGTCACCGCAAGCAGGCAACAGAATGCCAAAAGGCTCTTGAGTATGAGCGAGACGTCCGTCCAGGAATGCGCCAGGATCAGGGGCACGAACATCAGGACATTCTTCGTCCAGTGATGCACGCGGATCGCCTTCATGAACTCCTTGGGCGTCAGTTGGGCAGTATGGAATTCCGCGAGAACAGGCTTCCCCAGCTGACGTGCCTTGCGGGCCGTTTCCGGCTTTGCGCCAGCCAGAACAATGCCGCGCGACACGGCCCAGACCGCCAGATCGGCAAGATGGTCTCCGGCATAGATGAACCCTTGCGGGAAGCGCTCCTTCAGATAGCCAGCCTTGGCCTGCCCCTTGAGGTTCGCCGCGGCCGACCCCACCGCGGAGGCAAAAATGCCAAGCCGTTGCGCAATCTTGTCCACCACCGTCTGATCCGCGGCGGAACACAGATGAAGTTCGTGCCCTTCGGCAGCCCTTTCACGCAGCCATTGAACCAGATCTTCGCGGAGCGGCAGCACTTCCTCCGTCAGATCAACCTCCCTCGCCAATGCCGCCTTCAATGCATGGCGCCCGTTTCTGAGTTCCGGAAGCGCCAGAAGAAGGGAGGCCGGCTTTCGAAAGAGCGCGATGGCAGCGGATTCATGCAGGGTGTCGGACACGACCAGCGTGCCATCCAGATCGACCACGATGGGCAGCATCACCGGCTCTGAATCGGCGATGCGGTGCACATTCCCTGAAGAACACAAGGCGGCCGTCATTCCAGTTCATCCCTTCCGCAACATCAGCACTTCGCAAGCAATTCTGCATACACGAATAACGCCCCGAAAAAACAAGCGGAAATTGCCCTCGAAGCGTTTTCCGGGCGTGCGATTGCAAAGATTGTGATACCCAATACCCACACATGCATATCGCATGATACACTTAATCCATATCGCCCTTTCCGCGATTACCGAAAGGGCACAGTGGGAATTCGCCAACGATCCAAATCGAGAAAGTGTATCGCCGTTCAGCCATGCTATTTCCGCACGGCTCGAAGACATTTCGTGCATCGATTGCAAGATGATCTGACCGCTAAAATTCCATGTGGCGAAGATGTTGAGGGCGAACGGATCTTCCAGCCCTCCCTTTTTACGTGATGTTGCAAGGCTTTCCGGACATCTCTCCCAATAGACGTCGGTCGCATGTCGCCGTGCGGTATTGCAGGGGAGCAGTGATCGTGCAGGGAGTTGAGGTCCGGCGCGCTTCAATCCAGCGGGTCGATGACCTCGGCGCATGCGGAGGATGCGGAAACGCCATGAAGGTGTCCGAGCATGTCCGAAAGCCGGCCTTATCCTGACTGTGCCAGGCGATCGAGGAGACGATGTCGGCGATATTCGCCAGGCCCCTGACGGGTCGATTGCCGTCTCGCCTCAGGATGCGATCAGAACCTCGACACCGCGGCGTTCGAATTCGCGTGCGACACGGTCCGGAATTCCGTCATCCGTGATCAATGACTGGATGACGTCGAGAGATCCGAGACGGGTGAAGGAGGATCGGCCGATTTTCGTCGAATCGGCCACAAGATAGACATGGGCTGCCGCCTTGATCATGGCTTCCTTGAGCTGGAGATCGGCAAAACTCGGATAGGTCAGCCCGGCCTCGAGATCCACTCCGGCGGTTGCCAGAAACAGCTTTCCGGCAAAGATATTGCTGAAATATTCAACCGACTTGTCACCGGAGAGCGACAGCGTCGGCGACTTGAACTGGCCGCCCGGCATATGCACGGCAAAGGTCGGCACCGCTCCCAGAATGATCGCGATGTTGAGTGCATTGGTGATGAGGGTCAGGTTGCGACGGCCCGCCAGTCGCATGGCAATTTCGGTCGTCGTCGTGCCGGCATCGAGGATCAGGGTCTCGCCATCTTTCACCAGCCCCGCGGCCAGCGCGCCGATCCTGCGCTTCTTGTCCATGTTCTCCTGGTGATGCAGGGTCATGGTCCCGATCTGCGGTGCGACCGCATTCAGGTAGGCGCCGCCATGCTCGCGGGTGATGAAGCCCTCATTCTCCAGACGCTCGAGATCCTGGCGGATCGTCGCCTCCGAGACGTGGAATGCGGTTGCAAGCTCGCGCACGCGCGCCGAGCCTTCCTCCTGCAGCCATTCGAGGATCCGGCGACGCCTGGGCTCCGACAGCAGGCCGATCATGGAGTCGGACGAGTCGTTTTCTGTCTTCGCGTCCATGTTCCGACAAACCTCGAATTTCGCAAGCAATCAGCAGTGTTTCGATCTTAACCCACGGTTCCCATACAACAAGTGGCTTCCCGTTGAAATCCCGGGTCAAAGCCCGCTCGGGAGGCGCATTGCCCCTCCTCACGCCTGCCCTTGCAGGACCACGCGGGCCTGCAGCTTCTGCTGAACCTGATCGACCACGACCGCAGCGATGATCACGAGACCCTTGATGACCGTCTGCCAGAACGAGGAGACGCCCATCATGATCAGGCCATCCGCCAGAATGCCGATGACGAAGGCCCCCACGATGGTACCACCGATACGGCCGCGCCCGCCGGACATGGATGTTCCGCCGAGAACCGCCGCGGCGATCGCGTTGAGTTCGAAGGTCTCGCCCGTGGCCGGATGGCTCGCCTGCAGCTGCGAGGCGATGATGAGGCCGACCAGAGCCGCGCAGAAGCCGGAGAACATGTAGACGAACAGCTTGATGCGATCGACGTTGACGCCTGAAAGGGCCGCGCCGCGTTCATTGCCACCGACGGCATAAATGTGGCGTCCGACCGGTGTGCGTGTCGCAAGATAGGCGGCCAGGACGGCGACCACCACCATGATCCAGACCGAGAGCGGAACGCCGAGCCATGTGCCGGAACCGATCAGCTTGAAGGTATCCGAACCATAGTCCGGATTTCCTGCGAGGTTGGGGAAGGTTCGCCCATCGGAAAACAGCAGCGCTGCGCCGCGGGCGACGTAAAGCGTCCCGAGTGTCGCGATGAAGGGGGCAACGTTCAGCTTGGTAATCAGGATGCCATTGATCAACCCGATCAAGATACCGGCAATGGCAACGATCACGCAGATCTCCAGGGTGTTGAACTGCAGGCTCCAGCCGATCCGGAGATCGATCCCGTAAAGGACCAGCCAGCCGGCGACCATCGCACACAGACCGACGATCGAGCCGACGGAGAGATCGATACCGCCTGACACGATGACGAAAGTCATGCCGATGGCCAGCAGGGCATTGAGCGCCACATGCTTCGATATGATCAGCATGTTGGCACCGGTCAGGAAGTTCGGAGCCGCGAAGGCGAAGAAGGCAAACACCAGGATCAGCGCCACGAATGTCCGCATTTTCAGGAGAAGCAGCAGCGTCGAGGTCTGCGAGGACGGGCCGGCAGCCTTGCTGCCATGAGGGGGGACGGGACTGCTCATCGGGATTGAACCTTGTTCAGATGGGGCGTCGCGGCGGAAATGACGTCCGCTGCGGCGGCACCGGCCGGAAAAGCGCCGGTCAGCCTGCCATTCGCCATGACGAGGATGCGATCGGAAAGGGCAAGCACCTCTTCCAGATCGGAGGTGACGAAGAGAATTCCCAGACCATCAGCTGCAAGCTTGCGCATGGTGCGGAAGATCTCGGCCTTGGCGCCGATGTCGATGCCGCGCGACGGCTCGTCCATCAACAGGATGCGGGGGTTCGTCATCAACGCCTTGCCGATGACGACCTTCTGCTGGTTGCCGCCCGAGAGGCTGGAGACGGGATGCTCCAGGCTCGCAATCTTGATCGCCATGCGCCTGACGAACTCGACCGCCTTGGCCGCTTCCGCTTTCAGGCTGAGGTGGAAACCGGTGGTAAAATCGCCCAGCGACGAGAGGGTCAGATTCTCGCGAATGCTCATGATCTGCACCAGGCCGTCGCGCTTGCGGTCTTCCGGAATAAGGGCAAGGCCCCGGCGGATGCGGCCCGACACGCTTCGCTCCCTGACACGCGCGCCGGCAATGAAGAGCCTGCCCTTTGCTGCGGGATGCTGGGCCATGATGCATTCAAGCAGTTCGGATCGCCCGGCCCCCATGAGACCGTAAAGACCGACAATTTCGCCTGATCGCACCGACAGCGAGACATGATCCACCACGTAACCGCCAGCCGGCCCGGGCAACGAGACGTCTTCGACGCGAAACACCTCTTCGCCCAGCGCATGGTGCTCCATCTTCGGAAACTCCTTGGAGGCGCTGCCGATCATGTTGGAAACGATCCAGGGAATATCGACCCCCTCCATCGACCGCGCACCGGTGATGACGCCATCCCGCAGCACGGTGATGTAGTCTCCGATCCGGATCAGTTCCTCCAGCCGGTGGGAGATGTAGACAATGCCGACCCCCTGGCGCGTCAGATCGCCGATGACGCGAAACAGAACCTCGACCTCGGCAGCGGAGAGCGCGGATGTCGGCTCGTCGAGAATCAGAATGCGCGCATCCTCGGCCAGCGCCTTGGCGATCTCGACGATCTGCTGTTGACCGATCCTGAGATTGCCGAGCGGCGTGTCGGGATCGATCTCCTGCTCGAGCCGCTGCATCAGCGCTCTCGCAACGGCAGACTGGGCAGCCCGGTCGATGTGCACGCCGCCCACCGTCTTTTCGCGGCCGACAAAGATGTTCTCCGCCACGGTCAGGTTGGGAAAGAGATTGAGTTCCTGGAAGACGATGCCGACGCCCTGCCGCGCGGCATCGCTGCGGTCGGAGAAGACGACAGGTCTGCCATCAAGCGTGATGGTTCCGCCATTCAACTGCTCCACCCCCGCGATGACCTTCATCAGGGTCGATTTGCCGGCACCATTTTCGCCGACCAGCACGTTGACGGCGCCCATGCGCAGGTCAAAGTCGACATTCTTCAGCGCCTGCGTACCGGGATAGATCTTCGACCCGGAGCGGATCGTCAGGCCGATCGGATGCGCCGCGTTCATGGCGCTGTCTCGATCGAAACCGGGGTGACAAGCGGCTTTTCGCCCGCAGAGCGGATGACCGTTGCCCCCAGGAACTGGACGGTCTTTCCCTTCATCGAGCCGTCGGCAGGAACAGTCGAGACAGCACGATCGTTGAGCGCGCGTCCAAGGCGCGCATATTCGATCTGGTCGCGGAATGTCGAGAAGTCATAGAGCGGCGTGACATCCCGGAGCGCCGTCCCCTTCACGACCGGGCCGAGTTGCAGGATCACGTCGGACTTCCCGTCTCCGTCCACGTCAACCTCCGCAACGGCGGCCTTCGTATCACGGTTCTCGACCACCACCTTGCCCTTGCCCTTGACCGCAAAATTCCAGCCGCCGCCGGCACCGCCGACGCGCAGTCCATATTTGCTCCCCGCATCATCCAGGCCAGCCGTCACTGCGCTGCGCAGCACCGCGACATCGATTGCCTTTTCGGACAAGGCCGGAACGAGTTTTGCCTCGAAAGTCTTGGACACCAGCGTGGCGATCGGATCGGCGGCCGCCTCGGTGGCGCTCTCGGTCTTCACGAGCTTGCAGCCCGAAAGGCTGAACACGACCACGAGGCCCGTTGCGAACAGGATGGGTTTCATCATCAAACGACCATTTTCTTCAACAGAAGCGGCCACCCGGCACAAAGGTGCACCGGGCGACCTGCTGACCAGGCATCACGGCTTGAGAGCAAAGGTCTCAAGCTTGGAGGCATTGTCCTTGTTGACCAGAATGCAGTCCATCAGCTGCTTTTCCTCGACCCCCGTCGCGCCCGTCTTGATGAACTTGTCGGCCTGCTCGACCGCAAGCTGGGCCTGCTGGTAGGCCGGCTGCAGGACGGTCGCCTTGATGCCGCCCTTGAGGATGGAATCGCGCACGTCGTTGGACCCGTCGAAACCGACGACGATCACGTCCTTGCGACCGGCAGCTTCCAGCGCGGCATAGGCACCCATGGCCATGGTATCGTTGCCCGAGATGACGCCCTTGATGTCCGGATGCGCCTGCAGGATGGATTCCATCACGGTATAGGCTTCCGTCTGCGACCAGTTGGCCGTCTGGCGAGCGACCATCTTCATGCTCGAATACTGGTCGATCACGTCGTGGTAGCCTTGCGAGCGAATACCGGCATTCGTGTCGGACTCCTTGCCGACAAGCTCGGCATAATTGCCCTTCTCGCCCATCAGCTTGACGAACTCTTCTCCGCCAAGCTGCGCGCCCTGATAGTTGTTGGAGACGATCTGCGAGACGGCAACGCCGCTCGCGGTGATCTCGCGGTCGATCAGGAAGGATGGAATGCCTTTGTCCTTGGCCTTCTTGACGGCGGCGACCGAGGCATCGGCTCCGGCATTGTCGAGGATGATGGCCTTGACGCCCGCCGCAATCGCGGAATCGAACAGTTCATTCTGCTTGTTGGCGTCGTCGTTGTGGACCAGAACCATCGTCTCGTAGCCGAGAGCCTTGGCCTTGGCCGCTGCACCATCAGCCTCAGCCTTGAAAAACGGATTGTCGTGGCTCGGCGTGATGATCGCGATGGTACCGGCCGCCATGGCAAAGCCCGGCACGAAGCCAGACAGCGCCAATGCGCACGCGGATACGAGCAAACGGCGTGAAATATTCATGTGACCTCCCCTTTATCCAAGCCACCTCCTTGTGACCTGTAGCAATTCCTATCGAATGTTTTCGATTTATGTCAACACGGTTTTGTTTCATTCGTGATTTATGTGAATTTCAGAAACATTCAGACCGCATCCGCACACAATTTCAAGCGATTTTCGCTGCAACGCAGCAGATGTGGCAGGAGAGAGCAAAAATCACTTGTCGATACACGCAATTTATGAAAGATATCGAAATCAAATAAAAGCAATCGAAACACATTTCGCCTGAATCGCATTCCCTGTGACGCCGCCGCAAGGTCTGGCAGAGCGGACCTCGCGAAGACGCGAATGGATTTCCCCATACCGGAGGACGCCCCATGACAACACAACGCTTCGGCGCAGGAATCTGGCACTTTGCAACCTATGTGGACCGCTATGCGACAGACGGCTACGGCACGCCCCGCAGCGTGATCGAAGCGATCGACCTTGCCGGCCAGGTGAAGGATCTGTCCGTTGTCGATATCAACTATCCCTTTTTCGGCGGAAACTTCTCCAGCGCGCAGATCAAGGAAGCACTGGATCGCAACACGCTCGGCGTCATCGGCATCACGCCGGAAATCTACACGCGCGAATTCTCCAAGGGCTCGTTCACCAATCCGGACGCGGGTATCCGCCGACGCACGCATGAGCTGGTGACGGAAGCCTGCGATCAGGTTCGCTATTTCGGCGCAGATTACGTCAAACTCTGGCCGGGTCAGGATGGCTGGGACTACCCGTTCCAGGTCGACTACGGCACCCTGTGGAAGCACTCGCTCGATGGCGTGGGCCAGCTGGCCAGCGAAAACCCGGACCTCAAGTTCGTCATCGAGTACAAGCCGCGCGAACCGAGGGTGCGCATGAGCTTCGGCTCGGTCGCCCGTACGCTTCTCGGCATCGAGAAGATCGGCCTGCCAAACCTCGGTATTCTCCTGGATTTCGGTCATGCAATCATGGGCGGAGAATCCGCCGCCGACAGCGCACAGCTCGCCATCGACTACGGTCGTCTGTTCGGCATGGACGTGAACGACAACTACCGCAGCTGGGATGACGATCTGGTCGCCGGCAGCCTGCATCCAATCGAACTCTTCGAGTTTTTCCACGTGCTGCGGAAGAACAGATGGGAAGGGGTCTGGCAGCTCGACCAGTTCCCCTTCCGCGAGGACAGCGTCGCAACGGCCAACCACGCCATCGACTTCCTGAAAGCCGCCGCTAGGGGTCTTGATGCGCTCGATCTCGATGCCCTGAGGGAAGCCCAGAGCCGGCACGACGCCATCGCCGCGTTGCGAATTGCCCAGAAGGCTCTGTTCGGCGCCATGTAAGCGCATGCGACAGGGGCGCTGCCCAGACTGAAAGGCCTCTTTGAATGCTCAAGAACAATACCGTTCAGACCATCCGTGACAAGGCGCTATGGATGCGCCGGCGTGCCTTCACGATGGTTCATGACGCCCAGCTCGGGCATCCGGGCGGGGATTTTTCCGCCATAGACATCATCGCAACGCTCTACTTCGGGGTGATGCATTATGATCCCACGAAACCGGGGCTGGAGAACCGCGACCGGTTCATCATGTCGAAGGGCCATGCGACCGGCGCGCTCTATACGGCGCTCTGCGCCGCAGGATACTATCCGGAGGAGTGGCTGGATACCTACATGCAGCCGAACTCGAAGCTGAACGGGCATCCGAACCGCACCTATCTGCCCGGTGTCGAAACAAACACCGGCCCCCTCGGGCATGGCATGCCGGTCGCGCTGGGCATTGCCATCGCCGCCCAGATCTCGGGACAGGACCATCGCACCTTCGTGCTGACAGGCGATGGTGAACTGCAGGAGGGATCAAACTGGGAGGCCGCCATGACGGCCGGCCACCGCAAGCTCGAAACCCTGACCCTGATCGTGGACCGCAACCGCCTTCAGCAGGGCATGGGCACCGAAGACACCAACGGTCTCGATCCGCTTGATGAGAAATTCCGGGCCTTCGGCTGGGAGGCCGTGATGGTGGACGGCCACGACATCGGGGCTCTCCTCGACGTTCTCGCGCCGGCCCGCATCGGCAAGGGGCGCCCGCTGTGTGTCATCGCCAACACGGTGAAGGGCAAGGGGGTGTCCTTCATGGAGAACAAGGCTTCGTGGCATCATGGCGTGCCCAATGCCGAACAATACAGGATTGCCTTGGAGGAACTCGTCTGATGGCTGCTCCCGCCCCCCAACAGGAAGGCTTTCACGATTGCCGCGACGCCTGGGCACGCACGCTCGAAGACCTCGCCGCCCGGGATCCGCGCATTGTTGCCGTCGTCAACGATTCCGTCGGATCGTCCAAACTCGGCGGTTTCCAGAAGACGTTCCCCGAGCGACTCGTGAATGTCGGAATTGCCGAGCAGAACATGGTTGGCGTGGGCGCCGGCCTTGCCAATGGCGGCAAGATCCCGTTCGTCTCGGCAGCATCCTGCTTTCTCAGCGGCCGCGCTCTGGAGCAGATCAAGGCCGACATCGCCTATGCGCGCTTCAACGTGAAGCTGGTCGGCCAGTCGTCCGGCGTCGCCTATGGCGAGCTTGGGCCGACGCATCACTCGATCGAGGACTTTGCCTGGCTTCGCCCGCTGGACGCCATCACCGTGATCGCTCCGGCCGATGCCTGGGAAACGGAGCAGGCTGTTCGCTGGGCCGCCGCGCATGATGGCCCGGTCTATATTCGCCTGAGCCGCATGCCGGTACCCGACCTTACCGTCAAGGACCGTGTCTTTCGTCCAGGAAAGGCGGAAATGGTTCTGGCCGGCAGCGACCTGACCCTGATCGCCTGCGGCACAACGGTACATCTTGCAGCGCAGGCTGCAGCCACATTGCGCGCCGAGGGTATCTCGGTACGCCTCCTCAACATGGCAACCCTCAATCCACTGGATGAGGAGGCGCTTGCCGCCGCAGCCTCGCAAACCGGGGCAATCGTTACGGTGGAAGAAGCCCATATCCGCGGAGGGCTGGGCGGGGCCGTTGCCGAGTTTACAGCGGGACACCACCCGGTACCGGTGGAGCGCCTCGGCTTTCCCGGCTTCGTGGTGACAGGCTCCGTGAATTTCCTCTTCGAACATTACGGCATCACCCCGCATGGAATCATTGCGGCTGCACGTCGCGCATTGGCGCGCAAACAGTGAGTTCGAGGATGGAACAACAGCCACTCGTCCTCGCGATCGATCAGGGCACCACCAACACCAAGGCGGTGCTCGTCGATGCCTCCGGCAAGGTCATCTCACGGGCGTCCGCACCCCTCACCTCGCACTATCCACGCCCGGGCTGGGCCGAGCAATCGGCCGATGCCATCTGGAACAGCGTCCAGTCCGTGATCGCCGACATCGTGGCCGGCGATCACGGCCCGATTGGCGGCATTGCCATCAGCAACCAGCGGGAAACGCTCGTTGTCTGGGATGCGGAAACCGGCGCCCCCCTGGCGCCGGCGATCCTGTGGCAGTGCCGCCGCACGGCCGTAGCCTGCCAGGCTCTGGTCGATGCCGGGCACGACGCCGCTGTCGTCGATCAGACCGGATTGTCAATCAATGCCCTGTTTCCGGCATCAAAGCTCGGTTGGGTCATGGAAAATGTCGCATCGGCGCGCGATCTGGCAGAGCAGGGACGGCTACGCGCCGGCACGGTGGACAGCTGGTTGCTGTTCAAGATGACAGATGGCGCCGTCTTTGCGACGGACCACTCCAACGCTTCGCGCACCATGCTGTTCGATACCGTCAGACTGGTGTGGAGTGCCGAACTCTGTGCTCTCTTCAAGGTCCCGCTATCGGCGCTGCCGTCCCCCCTGCCCTCCAACAGCCGTTTCGGCGAGACGGGGGCCGGCGCGACGGCCCTGCCTGGCGGGATCCCCATTCTCACCATGATGGGGGACAGTCATGCCGCACTCTACGGTCATGGCGTCCGCAGACCGGGCCTCGTCAAGGCGACCTACGGCACAGGGTCATCCCTGATGACCCTGACCGACGGACGTGTTGCCTCCCGGCATGGTCTTTCGAGTACGATCGCCTGGTCTGACGACGGCGGCGTTGCCTACGCGCTCGAGGGCAACATCACGGTCTCGGCGCAGGCCCTCGCATTTGCCGCAACCCTGCTGGGACTTGCCGGCCCCGCCGCACTTTCCGATCTCGCGCAATCTGTCCCAGAGAGCGGCACGGTGGTCTTCGTCCCGGCACTGGCGGGCCTTGGTGCGCCGCACTGGGTCGATGATGCGACCGGTACGGTTTCCGGCATGACCCATGCCACGAGGCCTGCACACATAGCCCGCGCGACGATCGAGGCCGTCGCACTTCAGATTGCCGATGTCTTCGAAGCCATGCAGCAGGATACGGGCCTCGACCTCGCCGGTCTGATGGCGGATGGCGGCGCATCGACCAATGACTTCCTCATGCAAGTGCAGGCCGACGTGCTGGACCGCCCGGTGCTCCGGGGAGATCAACCCGAAGTGGGCGCACTGGGGGCCGCGGCCATGGCGTTCGGCGCGATGGGCATACAGCCTCCGGAGCCCTCGCATGCCCGGCATTTCTCTCCGGGAGCGCTGTCCGCTGACGCGCGTACAGACCTTCTTGCGCGATGGCGCCAGGCGCTGATGCGGGTCAAGATGACCCTATAGTACAACTTGCCCCGCTTCTCAGGGGAGTATCGCGCAGGCACGACGCCATTGCAGCACAGATCACCCGTAAAATCCTCCATGGCCAGCCGCAGATCGAATCTTCGCTTCGAATCCAGCAGGCGAAGCGTCGCGGTCCGCCCAAGACCTTCACAATCAATCCATCGATGTTTGCAGCGGCGATCGGTGCGTTGACGGCGGTGGCCCGCGCCGGTGCGAGCGAACATGACGACGTGCAGCGTCATTTCAACTTCTTGCGAGAGCTGGTCCAAAAGGTCGTGATCGCGCCGTCTGCCGATGGCAAGTCGGCGGAGCTGACCATCCATGGCCGCCTTGCTGGTGTACTGGCTTCAATGCAGGTGACCTGCTCCCCTGATT
>NZ_VJMG01000065.1 GCF_007004135.1 Affinirhizobium straminoryzae | reverse complement strand
ACAAATCTCGGGGCTATTCAAACCTCACTCTCTCGCAGGAGGAAGGCGACCATATTTTTGACGCCCTAAAGAGGCTCAATCATGGACGTGCTGTCTGGCCTAAAACTATGGCTGACGGAACCTCGCGGTCGTTTGGATCGATGTGTACAACCTATCTTCTCGACCCTCACATTGGGCTACCTAGCCAAACGACCGCCGAATCTATTCTCGCACAAGCAAGTGAAAGTCAGGTATCAAAAGGTGAAAGGCGTGTGATATTTCAGGTATTGGATTCGCTGTGTGACTTAATCCATACCACAGCAGGTACTCGAGAATTCCGACGAGGACTTTTGGAGCAGTGTATAGCCCGCGTTCTAAATTGGCCGATGTCTGATTTTTATGAGCGTATATGGAGAGAACCTGGCGCGCTGGGCGAAACATTACGTTCTAGCGTAAGAATGATTTCTTCAGTGTACGAGCTAAACCAGTCCCAAAATTTTGGAACAAGCCTGCTCTTTACCCTCGAGCAAGATCCTATTGTTGCTTTTAACGAGGAAACATCATCAATCATAACGCAAGGGCGTGTCGCAACTCATGCCGTTGAGCTTATGAGGGAAGTTAATTTTGGTAAGCTTACAGTAACAGATATTGGTGAGATCCGAGACGAAAGCGAGAATGACCTGTTTACACAGGCAAAAAAATTTCGTCGAGAAGCCCTTATAAACAAGGACATTACCTCAGTTGAACGCTTAAGTAACTTCTTAAGACAGGAATACGTGCCTCACATTCTGAAGCGGGCGCCACATGCAAGGCGGGCTCCTATTGAGAGCACATCCCGAAGCGCCGTCGATTGGATCGGAAAAGCTGGTGCTGCGAGCACGGTACTTTCACTAGTTGTTGGAAACAGGATTGGTATTGGAATTTTTGAACCGGCATATCAACATACCATGGATATCATAACAGTTCTTGGTCTTACAGGTCTCGCGACTGAGAAGGCTTACAAGCGCGTAGGGGAAGCAGACCGGTTCTTCTTCAATGATCCCTCCCACAAAGCGGCGCTGCTGCAGCTTCAACGAGAATTTAGCATCATCGACTCTTACCGCTGATAGTCGCAGCAACTATAAATCTTACGCAAAGCAGTCGTCAGTGATTTTCTGGATCGATGCACCCGAAAATCTTTTCCAAGTCAATGAAAAGCAGGTGTCAGGTTTCCGGTCGTTTTCGTTACACTAGTTACAACGCTGTAACCTGTCGCTAGTCCATGCAGCTTAATCTTCCAAGATGCTGTTGTCTTTGCACCACTACCAGTCGCAGTGGAGATAAGTGGCTTTCGGCTTTTTACACGGCGTCAGTGGATCTTCCGAACAATATACAATGTGATTTTTGTCGCTGTTTCGCAGACAGCACGCGCCATTCTAAGTAGGGCTACCGGATATTATTATCTAAAGCAATTATAAAGTGCAAATTACGATATATAAAAATAATTACTCTTTTGGACTTTTTTCGCTTCTATTTGAAGAACCATTCTCTAATTCATCAATGATAGCCTGAAAATCCGCAATATTGTTCAGCGTACGCTCTTCGCCTCCTACCTTCACCTTAAGGGTCTTTCCTTTGCGAAGGTTATTTAAATCGTTGAGTGTTCCCAAAAGGTTGCGCAAAAATACGACGGCTCCTGTAGCGCCTACGCATACAACCTCGATTACATGCCATATCTCCTGAGCGCCGTCTGGCGGTATCCAGTATGCTTGAGAAGCGGTACCATATTCTTCTTCAACATCCGTACCAAATTTTGGATGTTCTTCACTGTCGAAATTCGGAATATTCTCCACCCGGTTGAATTCATGAGATTCTTTTGTTTTAAGGCCAAGTTCAATCGCGGTGTATAAGATTCTTTCAATGGTATCGATGTCCGGCAATATTGTCTGCTCAGAATTTGCCGCACGATATTCGTATGTAGAGAACACTAGCTTTATCGAGTTATCTGACATATATCACCCTCAGATTGATATAAATTCCCAAGAATCAAAACATATATTCCACGCATAATATCCCGAATTTTATTATGTAAATGTAATTTTTGCTATATTTTAAACGGTTTCGAGATTTCACACAATAGTTTCATAGGAGTTCTCAAAAATCGCTTTGCAAGGTCCTGCTCCGATATCTGAGAAAACGGAGCGTCCGTTTCCGCCCGAACTTCTCGTATCTCGGCACGCATTCCCTCTAGTCCTTCATAGCTGATTAGCTCCTCCACCTTGTCGTTCGCCATCATGTCGATGGCGGCGGTGTCAGCGATCTAGTCTTCGCCTTCTGTCATGCGCTCGGTTTTGCCTTCGTGCCGCGAATTCCCGATCTCGACGGCCGATGCCTCTATGGCTTCGCTCCTGGCAAACAGTATGGCATTCTCCAGAATGTCATGGGCGATCGCATCGATGTCGACCTGATCCGGGCGCACTGGGACGAGATTCTGCGTCTCATGACGTCGCTGCGCACCCGTACCGTCAGCGCCTCGCTCGTGCTCAAAAGGTTGTCATCAACAACCAGGCAGAGCGGTCTTGCTCAAGCACTGCGCCAGATGGGCAGGATCGAGCGAACCCTGTTCACGCTGGACTGGATCAACGACGAGGAATTGAGAAAGACGACAACGGCAGAGCTGAACAAAGGGGAAAGCCGCAACAGCCTGGTGCGAGCTGTCAATCTCCATCGACTCGGCCGCTTCCGCGATCGCAGCCAGGAAAACCTCTCGATCCGGGCATCCGCCCTCAACCTGGTCGTCACCGCCATCATCCACTGGAACACGATCTATACCGGCCGCGTCGTCGATGCCTTGCATGCCGACGGGCAGAATGTCCCTGATCATCTGCTATCGAGTTTGTCGCCGCTCACCTGGGAGCACGTGAACCTCACCGGCGATTACATCTGGGAGGACAAGCCGGCGATCGACGAAACAGGCTTCCGAACCTTGCCGTTCTCTGTCTGATCCGCCAACCGTATATCTGTGCCCCTTTAATGTTCAGGGGCCCTTTTGCCGGCCCGATACTACGGCTAGCGCTAGGTATTGATTCCGCGCTTCGGCAACCCCATGTTGTGGCGCCCGAAGGAGAGCTATATGAATCTTACATCTTATGAACGTCTTATGCTGTCTCTGAAGCTGCGCAGCCTTGCTGAGGAAGACCCCTCATACGCACCCCAAGCCGAAATTATCGAGCAGGGTTATACTTTTCTTTACTCAGAAGTTTTCGGATCGACTGCCGAGCCTGAACTTCCGCAGGAAGTCCAGGAAGAGGTCTTCGATATTCTCGATATGTTTCGCGCACTCCATCCTGGACACGAAGTCGGTCCCGACTGGAACCCCGAGGGAAACAGATATTACCAGAAGTTCCGCGGCTTCGACGGCAACAATGATCCTCACTACGGCTTCGCTCGCTTCCTAATCGAGAAGTTCGGACGTTTCGAAGAATCAAAGTCTGAACTCAATTCTCATGGCCCGACGCTGAGCACCTATCGCGGAATGTTCCGACGCTGGAAAGCACTCGGAAAGCCGAGCAGCCCCACCGAAGAACAGATCGACGGGATTATCGGGTCATAACCGACTTTTAGCACCTAGTGCCGAACCACCGCTGCCGCAGTGTTTCAAGGCACCTTTGAAGGTCGAAGACTTATAAGCATCGACACTCTCTGGATACGATCCATCCAGGCAGCGGCCGTCGGATTTCTCCACTCCACCATCTGGTGGATGCGCTGATATTCGACGGCAACATCTCGCGTGAAAATCGGCTCGTGATGGGCGATGCGATTGCGCAGCTCGCGGATGGCCTGGAGTGCGGCAAAGGCGTCGGCTCGCGCCATGGGGATGGATCTTGCTGCGGGAATACCCGGGAAGGCGGCCCTCATATGGGGAAGCCAGAGACGGTTGTCCTGGCCTGCAGTGAAGGTCTTTTCCCAGAAGGCGAATTTCAGTTCGGCCACCACCTTGCCAGCGGTCGGCATGCGAGCGGCAACCGTTCTCAGGTCGGTCTGCGGATTGTAGTGCCAGGGCTTCTTGGGAACGGGCAAACTGCGAATGAAACCGTTCGACCAGGGCCAGTTTGCGCCGTGCACCTTCTCCAGAACCTCCACGACACCGTTGCGAACGGCGACCTCGCAGATCTGCAAAGGCACGATGAAGGCGGCAGAAAGCTCCAGATTCCACTGATAGAGGGCGAGCGCGTCGGCGCGGTGATTACCCGTCGCCTGCAGATAGGTGGCAAACCGTGGCGCAGAGATGACATCCGGCAGGTCGTTCAGCTCGCTCGTCGAAAACGCCAAAAAGCCCTCCCTGGCATGCCGCGGCCTTGATTATGCGCCCTCTGTGGCGTATATCCGCTGCATAGGCTTTGAGACACGCGAGCGCAAGCTCCCCCTCATCGTCACCGGAAGAGCGAGGGCTTGCCAGAAATGGCGAGCCCTTTTCTTTTTTGTTTTGTCAGATGTGCGGCCCTATCAGCAAGGGCCTGCTTTTCGTGAGTGGTTAAAACGGGTATCGATTTTCGTATATCCGTTGATACCTCGAAATTTGATAATATGTCTGCATTACCCGCTGTTTCGATAATCTTATTATCCGTATTCGTGCTCGTCGTTTTTGTTGTTCTAAGCGGGAAAAGAAGCCCGCAAGAAGCAAACAACTCGTGGCAAAACATAAAGCGGAATGAACCGCGCCACGCTGGTGAGACGATGGAGGCCGCCCTGAAGCGAAAGTTCCTCGCCTTTAACGGCAGTGAGCTTGATCGGGTGGCGCGACGTTACTTAGATCTTCAGGCGCGAGGCTACGACACGGAGCGTTTCCGGAAGACGTTCGCCCCGGAGCTGGCGGGTTTTATCGAGAACCACCTCTGGGGAGAATTGTCAGATGAGGAAAGGGATTTTCTCCGCCATACTCGTAATGAAGGCGACGAAACCCTTTTCCATCTGTTTGAGCCACGAATCCTATTGCGAGCGACCTATCTAAAAAGCTCATATCGCTCGCCGACCATGACACCCATCGAGTTTGAGAAATGGTGCGCAAAGATGCTCCGCGCAGCCGGTTGGTCAACGCAGGAGACGAAGGCAACTGGGGACCAAGGGGCCGATGTCATCGCCACGAAGGGTGATCTTCGCCTCGTCGTACAGTGCAAATTCTATTCCTCGCCCGTCGGCAATAAGGCGGTTCAAGAGGCCTTTGCAGCGAAAACGCATTATGCCGCCACCCATGCAATGGTCGTTACAAATGCCTCGTTTACGCCCGCCGCGCAGCGTTTGTCGACTTCGACGCGTGTTATTCTCGTCCATGCAGACGATCTCATCAGTGTGGATCGTTGGATTCAACGACAGGACGGAGTCTGATCGCCGATTGGTCCTAATCGCCAAGATCGCAGACTGAAGGGAGAAAGCCGTGCCAATTACGAAAGGCCAGGGAAATCCGGACTGGACGCGAGACGAAACCGTCTTGGCGCTCAGTCTGCTCTACAAACACGGGAAGCCCGTCGATCGGCATCATCCGGACGTGCATGCTCTTTCGCGGTTGCTGCGCGAGGCTACGATCCATCCGCCGGCGGACAGGAATGAACGATTTCGGAATCCCGATGGGGTAGCGTTGAAGCTGCAGAACCTATTTTCAGCTGTTGATCCTAACAGGGGCCTGTCTTCATCAAAAACAGACCGGGCGTTGGTTGAAGATTATCCGCCCGAAAAGGCTGCAGATCTCGAGCGTCTCGCATCAACCATTCGGGATCTCATCGGGCGGGCAGAGCAATTTCAGCCCAGCAGCGAGGACGACGAAAGTGCCTTCTTTGTGGAGGGGGAGTGGCTAACTACACGACACAGGCGGAGAGAACGGAAACTTCGGACCAAAGTGCTTGCGCGCCGAACCGAACAGCAACTGCGCTGTGAAATTTGCGCATTTTCAGCGCCGCGCCATTTAGATCGGTTCGTCCAGGAGAGCTATTTCGAAGCCCACCATACGATCCCGCTGGCAGAAGCCGAGGGAACGCGGCTGACGCGTGTTTCCGACATGGCGCTGCTATGCGCCTGCTGCCATCGAGTGATCCACAAACTCATGTCGTCAAAGCGGCGGTGGATTGGCATTGAAGAAGCCCGAACCCTGCTGGTTTCCGCGAGTGAGACATAGAATATTTTTCCACTTCCCCCTCCTCCTTAAATCTTCCTAAGCCCATTGCGACCTTTCCGCGGCTGATGTTGGTTCTGTTTGGCTGTTACGGTGCAGCCCGAACCGCATAACAGGCGGTTCGGAACCGCCGCAGGGACGCGTGAGCGGCCCGAAACAGCGGCGTCCGCTCATTCCTTTCCTATAGGAATAATCTTAGATCCGGGTTCAGTCTGTCTGGCGGACTCACGCTGTTGGACAAATTTCCCGAGGCGGGCGAGGGCCCGGCCGAGCGGGTTATCACCGGTTTCGAAGAGGGCCAGCTGATCGAGGTCGAGGCTGTTGCGGTACTCGTCCAGGATCGCCACTTGGGCGGCCACCCGCTGCTCATGATCTTCCGGCGGGGGAGGGGCTTCGCCATAGCGGCCGAGTGCCGCCTCGCCCTTGGCAGGCAAAATGAGGCGATAGGCATTGCTGGTCTGCTTCACCTGCGGGCCAGCGCCTTCGTTGTCGGTCGGCACGTAGCGGCGCAGCCAGTCGATGAAGCCGTGGCTGCGTAGCGCCTTCAGCGCCCGCACGATCGCATCGCGTGAGCGGCGCAGTTTGTTCATCATGGTGTCGATCGAGGGCTCCAGGCGGCCGCTCTTGTAATCGACCAGGTTCGCCAGAAGCTCCAGCACCTCGATCGCGACGGCGCCCAACGGGCCATTACGCCGGCCGGCTTCCTTGTTGGCGATCTCGTAGCGGCGAGCGGCAAGCACAATGCGGCGCACGTCCTGCCGGTTCGTCCTGCGCCAGAACATGGCTTCGCATTTGCCTGCCTCGCGAGAGTTGCGACGCACGGGCATGCGGCTTCGCCGCGACGGCGCATGTCGCAGCGCCGCCCTCATCAAACTCGACATGGTTGGTCCCCATCTCCTTCGTCGGGAGAGCCGGGGCAACGGCAAAGATTTAGCGTTCCCGCAAGAATAGACTCTTGCCGGTTCGTGAAATCTGACCTATGTTGAGGGTGTCTTTGGACCGTAGGTCTGTCTTCTCAACACAGGCTTGCTGTCATCCCAAAAACCCCTGCCGCGCCAACGGCGGGGTTTTTTCGTTTATGCTCTCATGTTTTCGATATAAAACCTCACGGCTTCCTCGATCAGCGGCGCACGCGAAGATGCGCCACGTTCGTCCTTCATGCGGTCGAGCTGCTGAACAGTCTCGGCCGACAGATATGTGTTGACCGCCACCCGACCGGCAGCAGCCTGCCGCGCCCGATGGGCAGCCACATTCTTGCGAATCTCTTCGGGTGTGCGTTTCGTCATGATTACGAGTAAGCGCATCATGTTTCCGATTCTGCAACCATCGAATTTCCGGATTGGCGCATCCCGGGCATTCGTCCCCTTCATTCCGGGGGCTACGGCAGTCTTCGGGCAGCCGATTTTCAATGCCGCGTCCGGTCAGAGAAGCACAAACCCGATCGCGGCCAACGCCAGGAAAATGAGGGCGCAGATGCGGCGGGCGTGCTGCACGTGTTCAATGAGGTGCAAATGGTGGTTAGGCATCCAGATCTCCATCTGTTCGGATAGCCTCTTCGGCAGGCCCCGCAATGCAGGCGAAGAGGCTGCGCCGAGCAGGTGCGTCAGGCCGCTGCGCGTTCGGCCATTGCCGCAAACAGCGCGGCTGCCTCGTTGATGTTGGCGTCGGAAAGTTCGCTCTCCGAATAGCCGAGGCTGCGGAAATCGGCACGTGTGAGCGCCTCCCCCCGTTCCCGTTGGATCTGGGCAAGTTCGAGGGGCACATTGCGGTGTCGTGTCGTCATGGGCTGTCTCCAGAGGCGTTGAATGAGCGCAAGACATCGCCGCCCGCTTCCGTAGGGGCATTGGTTACGGGCGACGATGTCGGGTTTCACCGGTCACGAGGTGCGGTGATGAGGGTCAATATGCATTTAGCACATTTCAGCGTCAAGCGATAAAATGCATAACGCACACTGACCGGGAAATACGCCCCGCAGTGTGCAAAATGCGTGTAATTTTTACTGACACGGCGAACAAATGAAAAAGGAACTGCGTCATCGCAACCCCTTTCTTCACCTGCGCGGCATTCGACTGGCTTGTTACTTCTGCTTCAAAAGCCCGGGCACATTGGCGCCATTGGGGCCATACAACATTAGACCAGCGATGCAGGCGCTTTCAGTAGGCTGCCCGGTCCAAGGAGCCATCTGGTTCAAAACCTGCGTTCTTAGCTCGGTTTCGTCCCTCTTGAAGTCAATCCCGAAACGGGTGGCCATCAGGGCTATCGGGCCCGTTTGCGGCTCGAGACTTGGGCACAGCTGGTTGATCGCAACCACCTGGGCGATGTGGTTTAGCGCATTCTCGCGCGGACCTGCCACGGCCGGTGCAATGCCAACGGCACATGAAGCGCCCAAAAGGGCAAGTAGCTTCAATCTCACTTTGCTCTGCCCCCTCCGTTGAACCGACCGACAGATTGCTCAGGTTGGAAATCAGGACATCAACCGCCTGCCGGAAGTTCCAACGTCATCAATCCTGCGGTCCGGATTATTCGAAATGAACCGCTTCGCCGACCGGCGCGGTTTGATATTAGTCACGAAGGCGAACGCTTCGACTGCGACGTCACGCATCATCGGGGCGCTAACGCTCTCCAGATGGAAGAGACCAGGCTGGGAGCCCGGATATGGTGTCTTTATAAGAACTCTCTCATCTTCAAGAAAACAAACACATAGTTCTCCCATGTGCTCTTCGCGTGGCGCTTCCTTTTCATCATAGAAAATAAGCCAGCCATCATTCGCGACACCACGCATAGAATCACCACGTACTTCAAGCGCTTCCGTTTTGTCAGTGGCATCAGATGGAGCTATAGCTTCACCAAAGTTGCCATCACCGGTTGCGAAAAGCACAGTACCATCCGGCCCAGCTCCTGCAAGTCCCACAATCGGGATTGTCCGCAGGTTTTGTGTGTTGTCCTCCGGACCGACCGGACCACGACCTTCCCCCGTCAGAAGCCATCCCTTGCTGACCTTGAAGGCCCGTGCGTATCGGTCTGCCGCCCGCGAAAGACCGCGCGTCCCTTGTTCGTGTTGGATATAGGTCTCGTAGGTCCAACCAAAATACAAAGCAGCAGCCTTCGCTGTGGCGAAGTTCCGCGCCTTGCGCGCCTGTTCGAGGCGCTTGGCCTCGTCTGGTCGATCATCGATGTCCATACTGTGCATATTGCACGTTATTAATATGCGTTTCGACTTGACAGCGTAATGTGCGTTATGCATTTTTTCCTCATGGCCGACCCTGTTGACATCAAATCGCTGCGAGAAAAGCTTGGCTGGGATCAGGGTAGAATGGCCCGGTTTCTTGCCATCGCTCGTTCCAGTGTGTCCCACATGGAAAATGGCCGCCCTCCACAGGGGCCTGCACGACGGCTGCTGGAAATCCTGGCGCGTGCGGCTGATGCTGACGAGGTAGAGCGGCTCCTTCCCGAAAAGCTTGAGACGAGGGGATGAAGTTTTCTACGTCAGCACTCCCGGCTAGCCTGCGAGCATCAGATCTGCTGCACACCTGTAGGCAGCTGCCCGACCTCGCGTCGCCGGGACTTTCTTCTTCACTCCAGCTGCCGGCGCCTTCCTCCCGCGCCGCGCAGAAAAGGCAGGCAAGGTCTGGCCGGACGAGGGTGACGGGCCTTGCCTGCTTTGTTCCTGAAACACGCACATGCGGTCCTCCATGAGTTGACCGCCTGAATCTGACAGATCCGGACCTTTCCCACGATGGGAAAAACCCCGCCGTTTTCCCGGCGCGGGAAAGCTTTTTGCGCGCGCGAGGCAAGCATGAAGGACACACTCACCAACGCCTGGTTCCACCAGCTGAAGGCCGCCAACCGGCAGCTCATCAAGAAAAATGGCGGCATTGAAGCCTCGGCCGATCTCTGCTCGCTCTCAAAGAGCCAGGTGGGGCGGTGCCATTCCGACAGCGATACCGAACTGCTGCCAATCCCGGCGGTGCTGCGGCTGGAAGCGGAGTGCGGCGATCCCGTCGTCACCCGGGTGATGGCCGCGCTGCACGGCTGCAAGCTGACAGATCCGACGCTGGAGAGCGGCGATGGCGCCTGCCTGCTGCGCGAAAGCCTGGAACTGTCCGCCCGGGCTGCGGAATACCAGCGCAATGCATCCATCGCCTTCAGCGACCTGAAGGTGAACTCGACGGAAGCCAAGCAGGCGCTGCGTGACCTCGCGATGATCGTCGAGAAGGCGAGCGCACTCAGCAGGCAATATGCCGAAATCGCCGCATCCGGCGGAACCGATGCGCCGGCTCTCCAGATCGTCAGGGGAGGGTAGCGCCGTGCAGGCAAGACGCGTGCTCTTTCTCGACAGCAGAACCCACTGCACCGCCTGCGGCGCGCCGCGCGCGGCAGATGGCTTTGCGTCCATGGGAGAGATCGCCTTCGCCTGCGGTGCGCGTTTCGCCTTGAACCCTCTGAAACGCATCGTCTGCCTCTTCCCCTGCGCCACGCGCAGCCAGCTGACCGCACGCCTCTGGAACGAACAGACGCGGGAAGGAAGCGTGTGATGACAGCGAGCCGGACCCCGCCGCCCCCTTCCGCAATCCCATCCGCAAGCCTGGCTAGCCGGGCGCTCGATCTGTGGGCGAGGGGCACCATGTGCACATTCTCGATCGCGCGGGCGCTCGCCGTGGATGAGCAGGAGATCTGCCGCATCCTCGACCAGGCAGAAGCGTCAGCCGGCAGAGAGGCGCGGACATGAGCGGCAATTCGGTGCGCTTCTATCTGGTGACGGACCGTCCGCAGGAAGCGGCCCTGATCATGTTTGGCCTGGACCTGCCCTTCGTGCCGGCCTGGGCGCGCGTCGTGCATCAACCTCAGGATATCCTCGCCATCCCATCCGGTGTGCGGGCTGTGGCCCTTTGGCTGGGGCCGCCTTGCTTCCTGCAGGAGATCTGGACGCTGAGGCGCACGCAGATCGAAATCCGGGGGGAGGGGTGGGACACCTGGGACGCGCTGAACGGCTGGCGAAAGCAGAGGGCAGCCGCGATGGCGTCACCCGAGGATGGTGCGGCCACCGCGGCCGAGGCTCCCCCGCCCCCACAACAGCAGCTGGAGACTGTCAAAAACCCTCCGGCCAAACCCGCTTCCCATTCCCAGACATCGAGGTGGCTATGACCGTCGTTCCCTTTTACGGCACTCCGAGCGATATGACGCCCGCCCTGTTTTCCGCCCTCACACCGGATCTGCAAACCCTCGCGATCCTGCTTATGCGCGAACGCGACGCGCCTGCATCCCTGATGATGCGAGCCACCGGCCTCACGCAGCGCGATCTCGATCGCTGCGCATCCGCGCGCCATTGCGTGATGATCGGTGCAGGCCCGGAGCGGATGGCGGAAGATTGCGTCGTCGAGGCCAGCCGGCGCTACGCCTTGCCGGTCAATGCAGCCCGCGCGCTGGTCTGGCTGCATGCACAGGGCGGGGAGGCGACGATCTCCCACCAGGCGCTCGAGGAAAATGCCGGGCTCGGCATCGGAACGGCGCAGACCGCACTCCCCTGGTTGATCACGGCAGGGCATCTCGACAGGCTGGGGGCGAGCCACCGCAACGTCGCCTCCACCTATCAGGTCACGCCAACGGGCAAGGCGCTGGCTGCCCACCTGACAGGCGGAGCGGCGGCATGATCGGTCTTTCGCACGCAGACACGCGCAAGGCAGGCAGCGCCGCCATGAGCGGCAAGCTGACGGATCTTCAGGCCCTTGCCGCCATCGTCCTCTGGAACAGCGGGCTGTTTGACACGCTGGAAATCGCGACGGCGCTGACGGTCGGCGAAGACGCCGTTTGCCGGACCCTGCATGCGGCCCGCTCGATCGGTCGAGAGGGGTAAGATGGTAGCGGAGGCGGCATGAGCGCGCATATCGGTAGCCTGTTTGCGGCTGGTGCCAACACGGTCATAGCGGCAGCCTATAGGCATCTGGCCGTCAACCGGAAAAGGCTGGCGGCATGAGTGCACGCCGCCAACCAGCGTCTTCAACCGCCCATCTGGGCGATTCTTCGGGTCATATACGAAACATAGGCCGTTCGTGTCATCGAGCGGCGTTTGGCTTCAGCATCGATGAACGCAAGCACGGCTTCGTCCAGCATCATGTTTGCCCGCACGGGTTTGCCGCTCTCACGGATCAGTGGAATGCTCGTGAGCGTGGAGCCGGCAGGCACTTCCACTTTTTCCATGGGCGTCGGCGCGGCCAAGGTTCCGCCGTCTCTTTCCGTGTCCAATGCGGCATCCCGCAAGGATTCTTCGGCGTTCAACATGGCTTCATCAATGGTCTCGCCCATGGCGACGACACCATCCAGATCGGGAAAGACGACGCCATAGGCTCCGGCTTCGCCGTCTATAAGGGCAGGATATCTGATCATTACATCTCTCTCTTTCTCGCCGCGATGGAAAGGATGGGCCTAATCGGCCCACCCCGCTTTTTTCGCCGTGGATCTGGCTACTCCGGGAGAAAGTTCCCGGTGCCTCGGAATCTGCACGAACCCCTTTTCCGGATGCCGGTAGACGTCGTGCTGGCTTCCGTGGCGGTCGAGGGTCCATCCCTCCGAGAGAAGCCGTTTGATGATCTTTGCGGTGTTTCTTTCCATCGTGTCTCCGTTGTTTCGATGTGCATATATATGCACTATAAAAGAGAGAAGGTCAAGCGAAAAAGTGCATATATTTGCACATTTCCCTTGCATGTATTCCTTCTCTTAGGGAGGGATACGTGTCTGACGCCGTGAAGGAATTTGTCGCACGGGCACGCGGGGTCTCTCTCGGGGCTGTGGCAGACCGACTGGAGATTCCACAACCACCGAAGGGAAAGCCGGATTACGAAGGCCCGTGCCCGCGCTGCGGTGGAACGGATCGCTTTGCGGTCAATCGCGGGAAATCCAAGTGGCTTTGCCGTGGCTGCGGCACGGGCGGGCGCGATGCCATCGGGCTGGCGGCCCACGTGCTGCACCTCGACATGCGCACCCGTTCGGGCTTCCTCGAAGCCTGCGCGGCCGTGCTGGACGAGGATGTTCCGGCAGGTGGCGAGCGGGAAACGGACGAAGAACGCGCGGCGCGCAAGAAGCGGATCGCGGAGGCTGAGGACCGCGCGGCGCGCAATCGAAAGGCTCAGGAAGAACAGGGGAACATCTTTCGGGAAAAGGAAATCCAGAAGGCGCGTGGCTTTTGGTTCTATGCAGTCGATTGCCGGAAGAGCGGTGATGACGCGCGGCGCGGCCGCATTCAGGTGCGCGATTATCTGCGCGCCCGCACGGGCTACACCGTGCCGGACGCGATCTTTGCAAACCTCCGCGTCCGGCTCGCATGCGGTTATTATTTCGGGGAGGATGATCTCGGTCGTCCATGCGAGATCTATTCGGGCCCAGCCATTATCGCGCCCATAGTAGACCCGGCGGATCAGGTGATCGGCTGCCATATGACCTGGACAGACCTCGGCAACAGGAAGGGCAAATCGCGCCCGGTACTCTGGGGGCTGACGAAAGAAGGCGTTAAGGCCGGCAAGCCTCCCCTGCATGAGGGCGGGCGCCTTCGCCCACCGTCAACAGCCGATATTGAGGCGGGCTTTTACGCACGGCTGAAGACGAAGAAAATGCGTGGCCGGAAAACAGGCGGCTTGATCCCGCTGCTGGGCGAGCCGGAGGCCGCGCGCTGGCTTGGTGGGGAAGGTTACGAGAATGTCCTTGCCATTGCCGGGACCGAAGGCTTCCGGAAGGACACCTTCTACTTCTCGGCAGGCGACCTCGGAAACCTTGCCGGGCCGGCCGATCCCGATTCCGCATTTCTTCACCCGACGCTCAAGAAGCAGGCCGCGAACGGCCAATGGCGACGGATCCGGATCGCAGGCCCCGTACCCCGCAAGGATCTGAAACCGGATGAGGCTCTGCAGGTGCCAGGGCATGTGCGCGAGCTGCTGATGGTCGCTGATGGCGATAGCGAGCCCGTCTGGACCGCATCGGCCATGGCGCGCGCGCAAGCGCGCCTGTCTCGCCCCGATCTCGACATCACCAGTCTGTGGCCGCCGGAAGGACAGGATTTCTCCGGCGCCATCAGCGCCGCGATAGCAGGAGACGACAGTGAGTAAGAAGAAGCCGCCAAGTGTGCCCGAGGAAGTGGCAAACGTGCTGGCGCAGGCTGCTGCACAAAGGGAAGGTTACAAGCCGAAAGCGCCGGACGAAGAGCCGGCCGCCGCAGAAAAGGAGACCAAGGCTGACCCGGCCGTGGTGGAATTCTGCGCCGAGCTGGACCACTCGGACACGGATAACGCCCGCCGGCTGCAGCTGCATTTCGGGCATGACCTGGTCGTGGTTGCCGAGGAGAAATCAAAGGAGCCGCTTTTCGGTGTCTGGACCGGCACGCATTGGGACCTTGCCAACGGGCGGCCGAAAGCCATCACGATTGCCCAGCGCCTCGGAGACCGCATTGCCGAGGAGGCTTTCTATGTGCGGCCGACCGAAAAGCAGCAGGCTCTCCTCGATGTCGCTGCGAACGCGATCGCCAAACCGGAAGAGGATCGATCGCCACCCGAACGCCGGCTGGTCGTGGCCGCGGCAAAGGTTGACGAGGATGTGGCCAAGCGGATCAAGCGGCGGCTCGATCACGCCGTGGCGTCCAAAAACATCGCCAAACTGAATGCAATGCTCGCCTGCATCGCGCCCCACATCATGCGAAAGCCCGACGATTTCAACGCGGACAAGTGGACCGTGGCCGTCAAGAACGCCACGCTGACCTTCCGCCGCGTGATGGCGAAGAAGCCGAACCCTCGCCACAGGAGCGTCGAGGAAACGCCCGACGCGCCGCCGTTTATCGAATATTGCAAGAGCTTCCACCTCGACGTGATCGACGGGCACAGGCGCGAAGACCTGATCACCTCAATCGTGCCGGTCAGGTACGATCCTGCCGCCCAATGCCCGAACTGGACAGCCTTTATCGACAGCAAGCTGCCGGATCCGGACGTGCGCAAGCTTGTGCAGGTGAGTTCAGGCCTCGGCATGCTCGGTGTCACCGTGCAGTATCTGTTTTTCCATTACGGAAACGGTGCGAACGGAAAATCCGTCTACATGGAAACGCTGGCCCGGATGATGGGCGAGGCGGCAGTGACACTGCCTGCCACCAGCATTATCGGCGAGGGTGGTTCTTCCGGAGGCGCAAGCCCGGATATCGTGCGGCTTTACGGCAAACGCCTGCTGCGCGTGAAGGAACTGCCCGAAGGCGAGCCTCTTCGCGAGAACCTGGTGAAGGAGCTGACCGGCGGCGAGGGCATCACCGCCCGCAACCTGTTTTCCGGCTACATGGACTTCGAGCCGAAATTCATCGCGCTGATGTCCGGCAATGGATATCCGAAGATCACCGGCACGGATGACGGGATCTGGCGTCGCATGGCCGTGGTGCATTGGCCTCGGCAGATTGCGGTGGAGGACCGGCGCGAGTTCCAGGAGGTGGTTGCATCCTTCCAGCCGGAATATCCCGGCATCCTGAACTGGCTGCTGGAAGGGGTGCGGATCTATCTCCGGGAAGGTCTGATCATCCCGGAAGCCGTCCGGCGCGCGACACAGGATTATCGCGACGACATGGATCGCACGGCGGCCTTCGTGGCGAGCTGCATTCGGAAGGAAGCGGATGCGCCGCCCGTCTCGGGCAAGGATCTCTACCAGGCCTATTGCGACTTCACCATCGATCAGGGCGGCAGGCCCATGAACCTGACGGCCTTTGGGCGCGAAATGGGGAAGAAGTTCGAAAAGGACCGGGATTCCGGCATTGTCCGCTATCGCGGCATCCGCCTGACCAACGTGCCGACACCGCGCGCAGCCGACCCGCCGGCCGGCCGTTTCGACGCGCCGCTCCCCGGCGATATCCCGGAGGGCTTTTGATGCCCGCTTCCCCGCGCCCCCATTCGGACTTTGTCGAAACTGTCCGTTTCCCCCGCAACTGTCTGACAGTTGCTGACAGTCCACCCGACAGTTCGTCGGACAGTTCGGGGCCGGAAAGGCGAGCAAAATCAGCGGCGTCTGACAGTTCGGATAGTTTCGCGCGCCCTTTGCATAAAGGGAGCGGGGAGGGGGAGAAGGCCTCAAGCGTGAAGGCGTGAACAACTGTCAAAACTGTCTAAGACATTGATAAATCTATCCTAAACTATCCTGACGACTGTCAGGAAACTGTCTGAACTGTCTGAATGGAGAAATGCCCATGAAGAACATCGGGATTGAGGAACTGCTGCGCTGGGCTTTCACCTTTGAGCTATCCAAGGTGGATGCCGGGGGAGGGGCCTCCTTCAGTGCGGCCTGGAAGATGACGGAAGCAGTTGCCGAACTGGGGACGGTGATCGACCGGACCCCGAACAGTTACGGTGTCATTCCGGGCTTCATCGAGGACGGCGAGCCGCATCCGGATGCTGTCCTGATCGGCGACGCCGTGCGTGCGCTTGATCGGCACGGCTTCGACATTCCGGATGGCTGGAATCCCTTTCCGGAATTCGATGATGCCCATGGCCTCATTGCCGCAGAAGTGGAAAGCGTCGTTTGCGAACTACGCTTGAAGGGGGATCGTCTCGCCGGGCGACATATCGTCAGCCTCGTGATCTCGTCTGCGGTCCTGGGGCGCGGTCCGGAATGGCACATGGCGCCCCCTGAGTATCAGCTTGTAACCGCAAACGGCCAGCCGCGCTGGTTCCGGATGAAGAAGGGTCGCGATGCGTTCCGCCGCGTTTATTGGCTGGAAGTGGACGGCTTCGACAAGAAGCGGCGGCGCCCGTTTCCGGATGCCTATCGCAAGTATGAGCTGGTTGCGCCCCTGCGCAGCGATGTGCTGTCCCGGCTCGACTGGCAGATCTGGCAGAATGCCCTTCTCACGCTTCAGACGACCCTGGCGGGGCGTCTTTCCGCGCACCGGATCCTCCCGTTTCGACCCTTCGTCCAGCCATGGGCGAAATCACGCCACGCAGTTGAAACTGCATAAGTCATTGAAAATTATGGATAATAAATTCATCCAATACCCCTTACTTTGCGACGGTCGCTTGACATAGCTTTTAGGCAGCCCAAAAGGGGTCAAACGAACCCGCCAGCGGAAACGCGAGGCGGGTTCATCGTTTCCAGCTATTTGACTGCCCTCAGCAGCGCAATGGGCTCTCCATTATCAACGCCCTTGCGTTCGAAAACGTAAGACTTCCCGTTCAACCAGGAAAACATGCATTTGGTTTCGAAAGGACAGCCTTGGCGACCGCGGTCAGGCACTGAAATGTAGATAACATCAGACTCCATCAGGTAGACGCGGGCGACCAGAGCGCCATCGGAACGACAAAACTCCTGACCTTTCTTGACAATTATAACCGGTTGCGACGCGATCTGATCGACATTGATGCAGCCACTGGTATCGAACAGATTGGGTGCCACACTGGGCACACCGGCAGAGGTACTACCAGTACGGGGCAATGAGGCAATTTTGCTCTGCACTTCTTGTGCGATCATCTGACGGAGCGTGGCTTCGCTAACCCCGCCTTGCCCGGCAGGGCCTGCCGGACCCTGCTCCCCCTGCAGCCCGCGAGGACCGGGCGGCCCCGCTGGTCCTTGTTCGCCAGGCTCGCCTTTCGGCCCTCTGGGCCCTGGCACTGCCTCGGTCTTACTGGCAAGCAATGCCTGTAGTTGAGTGATTTGGCCTTTGAGTTGCTCCACCTCTGTGCGGGAGTTGTCGACCTGGTTCTTGAGGTTCCCGACCCAGATACCAAGACCAATCAATGCACCGGCAACAGCAACAAGGCTCGGAAGATCTTTCAAGGTGGTGCGGAACCAGCTCTCAGTCGTCATTTATGCCCCCATGTTGACGATGAGATTTTGCACGCCGAATGCGTAGTGTCGAGATATTGGCTATGCGGATGGGAGAAAACGTACATGTTGACCATGACGTGGCAAGACATGGCCGGGCTCTCCAGGCTTGCGAACGCACTGGGGCAACTGGATGGTCCGAAGAAGAACCTGGCACTTCAGCGCGCCCTCAACCACACCGGCGACAAGGCGCGAACACAGGTGGTGCGCGCACTCGTCGTCCAAACCGGGCTGCGTTATGGCGTGATCCGCAGAGCGGTAAAGGCTGGCAGAGCATTCGGCGCTCGTTCTGAATTCAGCCACCACCCGGAAGGCAAGGCCTCGCTCGCTTACACCTTGTCCACGACGGGCGGCGACATTTCGCTGAAGTTCTTCAAGGCTCGCGAAACACGCGCTGGTGTGTCGGCGGCTCCCAGGGGAAAGCGCATGCTGTTTCCGGGATCGTTCATCAAAGGCGGCCAGTTTCCCAATCGTGTCACAGCGCAAGGGCTGAACGGCCACATCTATCGGCGTCTCGGCAGGTCGCGGGGGCCGCTTGAGTTGAAGGACAGCGGTGTGATCATCCCGGTGGAAATGCTCGAGGGAGCATCCGCTGCAGCCTTCCTCGATACCGTGAACAAGCATCTGCCTGACCGCGTGATGTACGAGATCGAGGTTCTCGGCATGGGGTTCTTCAGTTGACCCCACCCCCGGGGGTTAGGGACCGTACCCCTCAACCACCCCCCGCGGGCAGAGCTGCTCCCGAAATCTCGCCAGTCTGAGGGTAAAAACGAAGCCTAAACTCCTAAAGTCCGGCTAAACAGCTAAAGAAGATCGGTAAAGTCGGCATGGACGCTGTTACGAAAGGACAGTTCGCGGCACTGATCGGCGTGTCGCCCGGGCGCGTCAGCCAGTACCTGGCCGAAGGCAAGATTTCGCCGGCCGCCCTGCACGGAAACGGTCGTAACGCGCGCATCATCGTCGAGCGGGCGAAAGCAGACCTCCGGCTCGCCCTCGACATCTCCCAGCGGATGGGCAACGGGATCGATACCCGCCTCGATGGCAATGACGAGAGCCTCGCGCCGCTCAGTTCATACCGAAGCCGCGGCGACGCCGACGAGCCACCGCTCAAGACACAGAAGAACGCGGTCGATCACGAGATCAAACAGCAGAAGCTGGAGCAATTGCGGCGCGTAAACCGCAACGGCGCCATCGCGGATGCGAAGGCCATCGGAACGCTGACGGAAACGGAGGCCGCCCGCGCGGAGATGGCGCGCATGGCAACCCGGATGATCATCGTTTTCGAGAGCGGATTGTCCGATCTGGCGACCGCCATCACCGAAGAATTCAAGGTGCCGCAACGCGACGTGCTGCACCTGCTGCGCCGCGAGTTCCGAAAGCTGCGTTCCGCTGCTGCCAAACAGGCCCGAGACGAGGCCGCGGCCTTGCCCGAAACCACCGAAACGGCCCTTGAGGTCGAGGAAATCGAGACACTGAACTGACATGACCTCGATGATCGTGCATACGGCCAATGCTGCGCGCCTGGCCTATGACGTGATGGCCGAGATCATGGAGCCGCCAGCCGAGGTGGATTACCTCGCCTGGGCCGAGAAGAACGTGTCCTTCTCGAAGCGCGAGAGCCCCTTCCCCGGCCCCTATAACCGGGAGAATTTTCCGTACTTCGACGAGATCCTGCGGGCTCTGTCCCCCGCCGACCCCTGCCGCACGGTCACGATCATGAAGTCGGCCCAGCTCGGGGGCACGGTGCTCGCGAACATCTTCACGCTCGGCTCCATGGATATGGACCCGGGCGACATCCTGTATGTCTGGCCAACCGTCACCAAGGCGGAAAGCTGGAGCAAGATGAAGCTTGCGCCCATGCTGCGCAACACGTTGGCGCTGGCCACGGCCTTCCCGATGAAGAACCGGGACGGCCTCGACAGCCTGCTCTACAAGGAGCGTGTCGATGGTCGCGGCGCCATCCTGATCATGGGCGCGAACGCTCCGATCGATCAGGTATCCATGGCGCGGCAGGTGCAGGACGACCTGTCGAAGTGGGAAAAGAACTCGGCCGGCGATCCGGAGACGCAGGCAGACAGCCGGTCGCGCGCCTACGAGTTCGCGAAGGTCCTCAAGATCTCAACGCCGCTCGTCATGCCGGGCTGCCGCATCACGCGGAATTTCGAGGCAGGCAGTCAGGAGCATCTCTATGTGCCCTGCCCTCACTGCGGTCATATGCAGACCCTCGAATGGGAGAACATGCTCGCCAATCTGGACGAGGCCCATCCGGAGAAGGCGCACTTCACCTGCATCGAGTGCGGAGCCGTCATCGAGGAGCATCATCGGGCAAAGATGGCGCGTGCCGGCAAGTGGCGCGCCCATAATCCGAAGGCCAAGCGCCAGCATCGGTCGTTCTCGTTGTGGTCAGTCATCTCCGCCCTGCAGAGCTGGGAGCGCATTGCACGCGAGTGGCTGTCGGCGCGCGGTGATCCGGCGTCGGAACAGACCTTTCTGAACGACACCGTCGGCCGCGCCTATGTCACAGCCGGTGAAGCCCCGCCCTGGGAGACATTGCGCGACAGGGCTGCCGCCTCGCCCTACGCCCGCGGACGCATTCCGCAGGGTGGTCTTGTCCTCACGATGGGCATCGACTGTCAGGTCGACCGCGTGGAGTGCCAGATCGTCGCCTTCGGCCGGGACTTTAGACGCTTTGTGGTCGATTACCTGGTCGTACCCGGTCATATCTCGGAGCCCGTCTGCCAGGAGCGCCTGGACGCGCTGCTCTACCAGACCTGGAAGAACAGCGTTGGCCGGCCGATCCAGCTCGACCGGGTCGCGATCGACGGCAATGCCTATACCGAGGAGGTCTGGGAGTGGGCGAAACGGCACCCCGCCGGCAAGCTGGTAATGGTGCGCGGCGCCAGCTCGGATCTCGCACCGCTGACGCAAAGGGTAAAGAAGGAACGGAACCACCGCACCGGCAAGCTCAACCGGTACTCGCGGCGCTTCTACACCTTCAACGGCTCCATCCTGAAGATGGCGCTTTACCGCAACGTGGCGAAGACAGATCCGCTCGAACGTGGCTTCGTCGGGTTCCCGACGGGGCTCGAGGACGAATATTTCCGTCAGCTGACCGCCGAACGGCGGGTGCCCGTGAAGCGGAAGGACGGGCACACCGAGTACAAGTGGCAGAAGGACCAGGCCCAGGCCAATGAAGGTCTGGACACCATGAACCAGGCCGAGGTGGCCGCAATCCTCTTCGGTGTGCGTGATCTCCCAGAGGCCATCTGGGACCGCCTTGAGGCAGAACGCGAGGCACCCATCCCGGAAGCCCAGCTTGATTTCGAGGAAAGCCTCTTCGGCCTTTCCGCCGGAAGGCAGGAGCCGCCAGGCGCGCCTGTACCCAAACAACATAAGCCGGTGGCACCAGCCCCGAAGCAACCCGCTGAGAACAGGTGGAAGAAGCGCAGATGATGAAGCCGAGGTTCAGGATCCAGGCAGGGCGATCCCCCGTGCCCGGGGTCCAGCCACAAGGCGCGCCGTCAAGCCCGCGCGTCAGATCCGCCTATATGCGCGACACGCAATCCGGCGTGATCGCTGCGCGGCCAGCCTCGCTGCGCGACCACCGCGACGAAGTCCGTCGCGTCTGGGTCCGCTCAGCGGGGCTGGCCATGGACATGCTCCAGAACAGCGGCAAGCTGCGGGGTGCGGCAGACCAGATCATCGCGGACACCGTCGGCGTGGAACTGGCCCTGAACCCGAAACCTGACCTCAGCCGGTTTGGCTATGACGACAAGGAAGCCGTGGATTGGGTGCGTCTCGTCAAGGCCCGGCACAAGGTCTGGGCATGGAACCCGCTGGAGGTTGATCTCCGAGCCAAGCTCAACAACCCGCAACAGACGGACATCGGTATTCGAAACTGGCTGGCCTTTGGCGAGTCCACCGCATTGCTGGTTTATCTCCCGCGTTCGCAGCGGTTGCCTGGCACGCGCACGGGCACGAAGTTCCTGCTGACGACGCCGTCCCGGCTGGTGCAGGACACCAACGAACTGGAGAACCTGTATCAGGGCATCGTCCATGACGACTATGGCAGGCCCATCGCCTACCGCTTCGAGGAGCGGCGTAATAGCCAGACCGTCAAGCGCGATTATGCCGCCTGGGACGCGCAGGGACGGCCCATGGTCATGCACGCATACGATCCCTTTTCGGCCGACGACGTCCGCGGCGTCTCTCCGCTGCTGCCTACCTTCCGGAAGTTCCTGATGGGGGAGAATGCAGATGACGCGACGGCTCAGTTGCTCTTCCTGCAGACGATGTATTCGATCATCCTGAAGAGCGACAAGCCGAGCGCCGAGGCTTTCGAATTCCTGGAGAACATGAAGGATCTGGGCGGAACCGGGGCGGATGGGATTGCATCCGACCTGCTCAATTACTTCAAGGCACAGCTCGATCGGGCGGCGGAAGCGGAAATCCGGCTGGGTCCCGGCGCGGGTGTCAGCCAGCTCGCGCCGGGTGAGGATCTGGAGTTCAAGAACATCACCGGCCTCAGCCCCGATCTGCCGGCGTTTCGCGCGGCAATCGATCGGGAGACCGCGCGCGCTCTGGGCATCTCCTACGGCGGCTATACGCTCGACTACTCCGACGCGACCTATGCCAGCACCAATATGGAGAACAGCGCCCTCTGGCCCCTGGCACAGCGCCGAACGGACCGGATTGCCGCACCGCATGTCCTGCTTCCGTATGGCAGCTGGCTCGACGAGTCGATCGAGGAAGGCGAGATCCCGTTCAAAGGCGGCCTCGAGGCGTACCGCGCCAACCGGGACGCCATCCAATACGCGATCTGCCATGGTCCGTCGAAGCCGACCGCAGACGATGCCAAGCGGGCGAACGCGTCGAGCGAGCGTCTCGCAAACGGCACCTCCACGCTGGAAGCCGAATGCGCCGAGCTGGGGCAGGACCCCGAAGAAGTCTTCGAAAGCCGGGCGCGCTGGCATCGCCGCTACAAGGAGGCGGGCATGCAATCCCCTTTCGAGCGCGGCTTTGGCAGCAAGCCGGCAGCACCCGAGCAAAACGACAATCAGCGTCAGAAGCAGAAGGCGTGAGGAATGGCCAACATCCAGAAAATCGGCGGTGCCTCCGTCGATACGGACGATCCGTGTCAGGTGCTGGCCGCCCTGCGGCTGGTCCGTACCAAGCTCGCCGCAGGCGAAAATGTCGAGGAGTTCTCGATCCAGTCGCCGAGCACCCGCGAAATGGTGCGTTTCACGCCCGCCAAGCCCGCACTGCTGGAGCAGGAAATCCAGCGCTACGAGCGACTATGCGCTGAACACCAGGGCACCCGCACCTGCGGGCGCCGCGCCCAGTTCCGTTTCTAGAAGGATCCCTATCATGACCGTTCTCGTGAACGGCGAACTCGTTCTCTACGGGTTCGTCGGTGAAAGCTATTGGGGCGATGGCTTCACCGCCCGCGAGGTCCTCGACGCCCTGATCCAGCATGGCCGGGACGAGCCGATCACCGTCCGCATCAATTCAGGCGGCGGCTATGTCGACGATGGCATCGCAATCTTCAATGCGCTGAAGGCCCATGCCGGCAAGGTCACCGTGATTGTGGATGCCATGGCCGCGTCGAGCGCTTCGGTCATCGCCATGGCAGGCGACGAACGGCTGATGCGGACCGGCTCCATGATGATGATCCATGACCCGTCCGGCGGTGTCTGGGGCACGGCGGCCGACATGGAAGCCTATGCCAAGGTCATGGAGAAGCATGCCGAGAACCTCGCCTCGATCTACGCCGAGGTGACGGGAAGCGATCCCGCCGACATCCGGACCGACATGAAGGCAGAGCTTTGGATGAACGCCGAAGAGGCCGTCTCGAAGGGCTTCGCCACGGCTCAGGATAAGGCCCGCGCCAAAGCTGCGGCCGCCCACGATTATTCCGTTTACGCCCATGCACCCCAGAAGCTCGTTGCTCTCTCCCAACGCAACGACTGGACCCGGGCACGGGCGCAGATACCGGCAGAGGCGTCCGCCCCTGCAAAACCCAGCATCGACAAGGAGAAAACGATGGCTGACCAGAATGCGGCGGATGTGACCACCGCCGACACCAGCAAGCTGATTGCACAAGCCGTCGCCCAGGCGCTGGCCGACAGCAAGGCGCGGATCAAGGCGATCACGGGCTCAGACGAAGCGAAGGGGCGCGAAGCCCTGGCAGAGCATCTGGCGCACGAAACCGAGATGACCGTCGAAACGGCGCTGGCCGCCTTGAAGGCAGCGCCGGCCGCCTCCACCCAGCCTGCGTCCCAGCAGGCCACCGGTTCCTACGAGCAGCAGCGTCTTGCCGCGGCGAGCCTCGCCATGCCGGGCAGCACACAGCCCACGGGCGGTGCGGGTTCCGATGGCTCCTGGCAGACCGCCGTGGCGCGGGCGAACAAGAAGATGGCAGCCCTGAAGACCGGCCGCTAAACGGAGGGAATGACCCATGACGGTTCTTACGCAAAAGCTCGGCCCGGGCTCCTGCATCATCTCAGAGGCCGCAGACTATTACAGCCGCGACGTGGTCGTCGTCAGCGCCGGCGCAGGCATCACGCTCCCGCCCAATACGGTCCTCGGAAGGATCGCGGCAAGCGGCAAGTACGTACCCTGGAACCCTGCCGCCAATGACGGCAGCCAGACCGTGGCAGCCATCCTGATCTATCCGGTGACCGGTGAACAGGAAGCCACGGTTCTGCGCCGGGTCGCCCAGGTGAAGACCCCTGCCCTCAACTGGTTCTCCGGAGCCACCCTCGCCAACAAGGCAGCCGGGATCGCGGGTCTCGCGACGCTCGGCATCATCGCCCGCTAAGGAGTTTCACCCATGGCAAGCATGGATATTTTCAGGACCGACGCCTTCGGCATGGTGGAGCTTTCCGCCGCAGCAAAGGACATCGACTATGTTCCCCAGACGCTGGGGGCGCTCGGGATCTTCGAGGAAAAGGGCGTGTTCCTGCGCAAGGTCGCCGTGGAAAAGAAGGCCGAAAGCCTTTCGCTGATCGAGACCTCGCCGGATGGTGCCGCACCGCGCAACACCATGCCGACACAGGCGAACATCCGCGATTTCCGCACCCAGCGCCTGGCCGATTCCTTCACGCTCTTCGCCTCGGAAGTCGCGGGGATGCGCGCATGGGGGACGGAAACGGAGCTGCAGGTCGTCATGGACGAATATGCCGAGCGCATGGGGACCTTGCGCGGCAACATGGATCTCACCCACGAGTTTCATCGTCTCGGCGCACTGCAGGGGCTGCTGCTCGATTCTGACGGCACCTCGGTCATCTATGATTACTTTGCCGAGTTCGGGATCGCTCCTGCCCCCACCATCAACTTCCGCCTGAACGTCGAAACCACGGATATTCGCGGGCTTTGCCACCAGGTGACCCGCAGCATGTCGCGCTCGGCCAAGGGCGCCTTCACCACCCGGACGAAGGTGCACGCGCTCGTGGGGGACAACTTCTTCGACGACTTCGTCAATCATCCCAAGGTGGTGCGCACCTATGACGGCTGGGCGGCGGCAGCCGACCTTCGCAACAGCCTCGCCTTCGAGGCTTTCCCCTTCGGCGGCATCCTGTGGCACAACTACCGGGGCACGGATGACAACTCGACCGTCGCGATCGGCGCGGACGAAGCGAGGTTCTTCCCGGTCGGAGCAACCGATGTCTTCAAGAAATTCGTCTCTCCGGCGGACGAATTCGCCCCCTTCGTCAATACGAAGGGCCAGGACGTCTACGCCATGAACATCGCTGACAAGGACCGCCAGTCCTGGGTGAAAGGTGAGCTGTACTCATACCCGCTCTACATGTGCATGAAGCCGCAGTGCCTTCGCAAATCGGTCGGCCGCTGATCCCTCTCAACGCTTGCAGGGCAAAGAGCCCTGCTCATCAGGAGAACGACGATGGCAACATTGATTGCCCGAAATGATGGCGGGCGGCCCCAGGCCATCAGGGTGCATGGCGGCCACACCATCCTGCAGCCCGGCGACCGCCAGCCGGTGACCCCCTGCCCCGACCTCGACGAAAAGCTGATGGCGCACTTTGCTTCCAGGGGTGTCACCTTCTCGACGATCGACGATGCCGAGCAGAGCGAGAACGAGACGGGCATCCGGAAGCCTGCCAGGACGACCCAGTCCACGCGAGCAGGCCAGTCCGCTCGCAAGGCCGCCTCTTCGACTGCCAGCAAGCAGGCGGCCGAAGAGGTGCTTCTGGGCTCCAGCATTCTGCCCGCGCTCATCGAGGTCGCGCCGGAAAGGACGGTCCCGCTCGGAGAAATCGTGGCGCTGGCGCACAAAGTATCCGGACTGTCGGTCGAGGACTGGAACAGCCAGCCCGACGCTGACCGCGAGGCCGCCCTCGCCGCGACCATCGACGGACTGAAAGCAACCCCGCAGCAGGACTGATGTCATGGATCTGGACGCCATCCGTTCGAGCCTTCCGTCGATGACGCGGGAGGCATTGGGGGAACACGTCACCATCCATCCCATGCAGGAAGGAAAGATGGGGGCGGCTGCCGATCCCGGGCGCACCATACTGACCGGCTTTCGGGGTCGCTTCGATATCTCGCCCGAGATCGAGCAGATGGGCGGTGGACGCGAACGGCCTCAGGCTGCCCGGATTGTATCCGCGCATGCCACCATCAGCTTCGCGCTTTCCGACCTCGACAACGTTCCAAGGACGGGAGATGTGATCATCCGGGCACATCCGCAGACGGGCACGCCGGAGCGATATCGCATCCACGGCGATCAGCCTGCGGTTGGTGGCGTCGTCCTGTTTCAGCTGTCGAGGATATCATGAGCCTTGTGCGCCAACTGATCCAGATCGCCCTGGTCGAGGCCTGGCGGGGTCGCACACTGGCGGGGGAGTTCGTCTATGACAGCAAGATCGACCCGCTTGCCGGCTTTCTCGCTGGCCAGCCGGCGCCCATCCTGATCGCCTCTGTCGAAGAAGCCGAGCAGGCCGAGGATGGACAGGCCACGCGGGGCGTGATGGGTCGTCCGGCAAGTCTGACCATCATGGTGCAGACCGGTGTGGCGACAGGGCGCGAGATCCGGGACGAGAACGGTGTGATCGTCCTCGGTGCGATCGGCGAAAGCGATGCCTCCTACGAGGCGATGCTCAACCTGCTGGACTTCCAGTGGCGCTGCGCCCTGCACGATCCGGATAACAGCTGGGCCGTGCTCTTTCGCAGCCTGGTCACGTCGATCGGTACCATCAAGGACGTGCGGGCGACGGATCCCGAAACGGGCAGCAAGCATGCCGCCCGTTTCACCCAATTCAAGGCCGAGGTGCTTCCGGACCCCATGCCCGGAGACACCCTGCCTGATGCGATCGAGGCAGGGCTCACAGCTCTCGAAGCTGATGGAGATCCGGGCTTTGCGCTGATTGCCGCATCATGGCGATTGATGCTGGAGGGCAGTCCGGACCGACCGGATTGGCGCATCCTGCAGTCCGGCCTGTTCACCACAGATGCCGGCATGGCCGCCCTTGGACAAATACCGGCAGCCATCGACACACCCGCCGACGTAGAGCTTTCCATGCCCGGCGCCAAACCTGTGGTCATCAGCCATGATCCGTGAGTTTCTCGCCCTCAGGATGGATGTCGAGGCGCTCAGGAACGCTTTCGGCCGGATGATCACGGTGGGGCCGGTCGAGCATGTGGACGCCGCAAAGGGCTATCGGCTCAAGCTCGGGGAAAATCCGGACGGCAGCCCTTACCTGTCCCCGTGGCTTCCTCATCCCGAAACCGGCAAGACGTCGATCCCACTCGAAAAAGGGCAGATCGTCGGCGTGATCAACCCCGGCGGCGATCCCCGGCAAGGCCTGCTGATCCGCGGGGGATATTCCGAGGATCACGCAAGCCCGAACGACAACATGGCCGCCAACGTCTTCGCGGCGGCCGGCGTGCGGATCTCTGTTGTCGATGGCGTGCTGCATATTCGCGCAGACAGCCACGTCGTCGTCGAAGCGCCATCGGTTTCACTCGGCGGAGAAGGCGGAAAGCCGGTCGCGCGTATCGGCGACCTCGTCGAAGTAAGGTCGGGGTCTTCTGCAGGACGCTGGCCCATCGTTGAAGGCTCATCGGTCGTCAAGGCCGTGGATTGATCAGGAGACAAGCAATGGCAAGACGCAAAGCGGCGGCGCAAGCAGCGCCTGCCGGCGACGACGGACGCACGATCTACGCAGTCGCCAAGGGCGTGGACATGGTCAATGGCCATCCCGTGACGGAGGGAGCCGTTCGCCTCACGACGGCCGAGGCTCTTTATGATCAGGCGCTCGGCCGGATTTCACCCCAGCCCGCCGTGCAAGACGGGACCAGTGATGACCGGGCTTGACCGGCGCACCGGCGCCCGGATCTCCAATCTCGATAGCGCCTATCAGGCGGTCACATTCACGCTCGGCACGCGCATCTCCAGCGTCCCCCTGCTGCGGGAATTCGGCGGAGGGATTGCGGAGCTGCTTGGCCGCGCGATGACGCCGGCCCTTTTTGCCGCGTGGCAGCAGCTGATCGCCACCGCCATTGATCTCTGGGAGCCGCGGTTCAAGGTCCGGCGCATCACCGCGACAGGTTCGATCGATGACATCAGAAACGGTGTGGCGGGCCTTATGATTGAAGTGGACTACCGTCCGAAAGGGCACCTCGGCGACGAAACGGTCGACCGCGTGGTGAGCTTCGGGCTCGGTGTCAACGGAGGAGTGACCCTGCTATGATCTATGCGCCGACGACAATCGATCTGTCGCGCCTTCCGGCTCCGACCGCCATCGAAACGATCTCGCTGGAGCAGCTGGAGAGCGACTACAAGGCGCGCTTTCTGACAGAATGGGCCGCACAGCAGGCAATCGATCCGACGCTTCCGGACTTCACCGAGGCCGATCTTGCCACGCATCCGGCAATCGTGGTGGGGCGCGCCTGGCGCTACCTCCGCAATCTGGATCGCAATCGGGTCAACGACGGGCTGAAGGCGCTTCTGGCGCCTCTCTCAACGGGCAGCAATCTCGATGCGCTGGTGGCCTGCCGCAATATCCAGCGTCGGACCATCGCGCAGGCAACGGACACGGCGGCCGCCATCATGGAAGGCGATAGCGCCCTCCTGCGTCGCTACCTCCTGTCATTTGACACGCCCTGCGCGGGATCGGCTGGTCGATATCTCTACGATGCCTGGACAGCCTGGCCGCAATCCGAGGATCGGACCCTCGGCCTCTGGGACGCGCGCGTGAACGGCTATGCGGTGCACGGGCGTCGCGGTGACACCGATGTGGTGATCATCGGCCCCTTCGGTCGCCTGCCGACCTCCGCCGAGCTGGCGCAGGTGCGGGCTACAGTGACGGCTCCCGATCGAGCGCCGGAGGCAGTGTCCATTTCGGTCATGGCGGCGATCCGCCACGAATATACGGTCTCGCTCGTTCTCGAAGTGCCGGGCTTCGGTCCCTCTGCACAGACCGTTCATGAAGAGGCCATGGTTCGGGTTAGGGCGGCTGCGACAGAGCGTGCGGTCATCGCAGGCGAGATCCCCGAGGGTTTGCTCGCAGGTGCAGCCTATGGCGGTGGCGTCATCCGGGTTCGCGATCTCTCACCCGTTTCGATCGATCCTCAGCCCTACGCGGTCCCGGTGATGACCAGTCTGACGATTGCGATCGAGGTGCGCGCATGAGCGACGTAACGGCGCTCCTGCCCGATAGCGCCGGGCGGTTCGAAAAGGCCATGGCTGCGGGGATGTCGGACGAGCTTCCGGTGCCCTATGCGGACATCATCGATCCCTATCGCACTCCGCCCCGCTTCCTGCCCTGGCTTGCGGCGCATCATTCGGTGGATCTGTGGTTCGATGACTGGTCGCCTGACCGCAAACGGGAAATGATCGCCCAATGTGCCGGCGTATCGAGCCTCTATCCGGCGTCTCCGCTTGGTGCGCTGAAAGGCACCCTGCAGGGCCTGAAGCGCTATCTCGCATTCGTCGACGCGGAGATCGTCGACCGCATCGCCTACCCCGCCCGTTTCACATTTGGCCGGGCGGCGCTCGGACGCACTCCGTTAGGGCATAGACCCTTCGTCGCCCACTACCTCGTCAAGGTCGCGCTGAAGGGCCCGGCCAACCGCTTTCAGATCGGACGCGCATCCCTCGGGCGACAGGCTTTGACGCTGATCGACACGGAGCCTCTGCGACGGGTGAAGACGGCCATGACGATCGCGAAAGCGGCCGAGACCCAATACACCGTGACCTTCGCCTGGCGGCGCGGGATCACCTTCCAGGACAATCTGCCGATCGATGCAGGCCACGTTTTCGGGGGCTTCATCGATCGCGCGCGCCTTGACTGAGGACCTGACATGAAGCGCATCTTGTTCACCGAGGCGGAAATCGCCGAACCGAGCGATTTCCAGAGCATCGGAGCCTTCGCCCAGGAGGCAACCGATGGCATCTGGCTTGATGCCATCGGCTATCCCGCACACTGGGCAGCCTTTACCGTGGCGCGGAAATCGGCTCAGGAAATCACCGTATCGGCTGGCCGCTATGTGGCCGGCGGCGGCGTCTATGAGCATGCCGCTCCACGTGATCTGAACTTGCAGCTACAGATCCCGGCCGCCGCCTCCGACCAACGCTGGGTGGCCATCCTGCTGCGCGGCTCGGAGGTCGAGGAAGCCGCGAACCGGCCCTTCGAAACCTCGGAGGATCCGGAAACCAGCGTGATCGTACAGCGCACGACGCCGAAAACGGTCAAGCGTGTCGTGTCCCTGATCGTCCAGGCGGGCGAGGCAAACCCCGTGCCGGCAAAGCCTGTCGTGGCGCAAACGGACGCCTGCATCTCCTATGTCCTCCTGAAATCCACCGGGGTCGACACCATCGAGCCCGGCAATGAGAGCCGCGTAAAGACGCTGTACGAGGTCGAGGGGCGTGTAACCGCTCTTGAGGTGGATCTGTCGGGCCTGTTCCTGCGCACGGAAACGATCGAAACCCAGATCACCAATATTCAGGGCAGGCTGATCGATATCCCGCGCCCCGAAATCATTCGGCAGATGCAGCGGGATATTGGCGCCACCCGGCTGAAGCTGGACCTGCCGGATACGGCCAGAGCCTATGTGTTCGATCCGGGCCTCATCCCCAACAAGTGGGACCTGGCGCATGCGGACTGGCTCGCCCGTGTCGATGAAGGCGTGCGCTTCGGCTTTGCCGCCAGCGCCCAGGCGCGGCTCGAGGTGCAGGCAGAGGACAATCCCGCGATTGCCTTTCGCGGGCGGCGCATGGTTCCCGCCTTCGACGAGGTGGTGCGGATCGAAAACGCGTCGATCGACGCAAGCGTCAACATCTCGCAACTCGTCCACACGACCACCACAGCCGTGCGCAAGGAGGCAAGCCGGGTCCGTGTCACCTACGGGCCGACACAGGTGGTGTGCGAGAACAAGGCGAACTGGGCAGCGCTCGGTGGCGATGCGCGGGTCGGCCAGATCTTTTCGATCAACGGCGAGACCTTCGAAGTCGTCAGCATCGAGCAGAACTATGGCAGGGGGCATCAGACCTACGGTGTGCGCCAGATCCGGCAGGAAACCTACACGGAAGCTTATTGGGACTATGTGACCGAGGAGATCGGTATCAACGGCTCTGTCTATGCGCAGACCTTCCTCGTTGCGCAGCCGATGCAGATGACCAGCCTGGACCTCCATTTTGCCCGGGTCGGCATCGATGGCGACGTACATGTCTTCATCGTGGAGACGACAAATGCGGGAACGCCCCGTTTTGATGCGGTCCTCGCACAGGGGGTGCTTGCCCATCGCGGCCTGACGGTCGGCTGGAACAGGTGCAGCCTGCCGATCACGCTTCTGGAAAGCGGCCGGCGTTACGCGATCGTGACGGTCACGACCGGTCCGCATGCGTTGTCCATCTCGTCGTCAAACAAGTACACCGGCGGCTCGCTGTTCATCACCACCGACGGTGCATTTGCGCAGGGGTCAACGGAAACCGACCTGTGCTTCCGGATCAACGGAGCGCGCTACCGGAGCCCCCGGACAGTGGTGCCCATGCAGGCACTCACGCTCGCAGACGGCATGACGCAGATTGACCTGCTGTTTGCCGGCTGGGTGCCGGGCGGCTGCCAGCTGGGTTTCGAGATCCGGCCCGCCGGCTCATCGACCTGGACCGAACTCGACGATGGCGATCCGACCAGAAACCCCCTCGTCGGACTGCCGGCAAGCGTCGAGCTGCGGATGGTGATGCTGGGCACGGCCGACCTGCAGCCCATGATCCAGCTGGATGACAAGGCCGTCTCCCGCGTGGCGCGCAACCGCAACAGCATGGTGGGCGTCAGTGCGGAGTTCGCATTCGGCATTTCGACCAGCTCGATCGTGACGCAATTCACGGTCGATGCCTTCGATGCAGCGCGTCACACCTTCAGCCCCCGCATCATGGTGGGCGGGGCCGTGATCACCCCGTCGACGACCGTGGTGACCGTGGACCCGGCCGCTCCTGCAAGGCGCACCTATGTCTCGACCTACGCCCTGGGAGCAGCCACCGGCTCGGCGCGCATGCGCGTTCAGGCCTCCACCAACAACGTCGTCAGCGTCCCCTTCCTGCAGGACGCCTTCATCGCCGCACTTTGAAAGAGGATACCATGACGCTCGATCCATCAGCGACCTACCTGGTCAAGCTGGCGCGACCGGTGAAGCTCGGCCCTTTCACCCATGGTCCGTTGAACGAAATCGAAATGGACGGGGCGACGCTTGCCCGCATTATCGAACAGGAAGGCGAGGAGGCCGTGGATTATGCCCGACCGCTCTGACGACTATCAGCTGCCGTCCTGGCCGCCGACCCCGATCAACCGCGCGCTCTGGAACGGTGCGCTCGGCGATATCGGCGCACGCCTTCGAGCGCGGGAAGCATTGGAAGCGAGCTTCCAGAATCTCATGGATCAAGGCGTGCAGGCCTCGCTCGACTATATCCAGGCGACCGTCGCGCCGCAGATTGCCAATCTGCAGGCGAGCATTTCAACGGCCCAACGGGATCTCGATCAGATCCTGATAGGTGGCGCGTTCCCAAATGCTCTGAAGCTTGGCGGGCAACTGCCATCCTATTACGCTACGCAGCAGGACCTCGCAGCGTTTCAGACCACGATGTCAACCGCTCTCGGTGAAAGGGTTCCCGCAACTCGCACTATCAATGCAAAGGCACTTACAAGCGACATAACCCTGTCGAAGGCTGATGTCGGCCTTGGGCAGGTCGACAATACCCCGGACAGTGCAAAGCCGGTTTCAACACCGCAGAGCCAGGCGCTAGCACTGAAGAAGAACTCCGCCACTCCCTTCGTCGACGTCGCGGCAGCCGCAACCGTCAATCTCGGCGCAGCTGGTTCGCCATCCGTGAATATTACCGGGACGGCTACGATCACCAGCTTCGGCACATCGGCCGCGGATGGGACCGAATACCTGGTGAGGTTCGCAGGCGCGTCCGTCATCACTCACAGCGCAAGTCTGATTCTGCCAGAAGGGGTAAATATTACCGCCTTCACGGGAATGTTGATGTGGGTGAAGAAGGAAGGGGCTTCAACCTGGCGGGTGATCTGGACCAGCAGCCGACTGTCTCAGACAGGTGGCGGAGCCCGGCGCGTGACCTTCGATCTATCTGCGTTGACGGCCGACCGAACGATCACCGTGCCAGACACGCCTGTCGATCTCGGAAGCCTGACAAGAATACCGGGCGTCGCGCAAACCTGGAAGGATATGACCGCCAGCCGGGTGGCCAACACCGTCTACCAGAACACCGAGCCCCGGATCATCAAGGTCGCACCGTCTGCAAGCGGGAGCACTGCAGGCCAAGGTGTCTATGTCGGTGAAACGCCGGCCAGCCGAATTTTCATCACTGAGCTGGGCGGCGGCGGTTACAAGAGTCCGATCGTGGATATCCCTCCGTGGCACTACTACGAATTCCGGACGCCCCAACTTACCTACTGTGCGGAGCTTAGATCGTGACGACAGAATATGGGTGGTACAATCCAGACCCCGATTGGGGGTACTGGCAAACCATAAGCTGGCCCAGCGATGACATCATCGCAACGTACCCGCCGGGAACGGTCCAGATTCCGCTGAAGCCTGGCGCTGCCTACGAGTGGGACGGAACCCGGTGGCTTCCGCCACGTCAGGAGGCTCCGTAAGCTCCTGCTTAGCGCGAGCAAAACCATCGCTCGATAGCGGCGGGATCCGCGGATGTCAGCAAAACCAGTTTTCAGTGCCGCGATCAAAGCACTGGGATTGCTCCACTTCCGGGCGCTCCAGAGCGAATGTGTGGTCATTGAAACGGAGACGCAAACATGACCGACGAAGCGATGAAACTCGCCGCCTTTGCCCAGATGATCAAGGCCCTGCAGCGTGACGCCGCCGAGATCCTCGAGGCCGTAAACGCTGCGGCCACGCATATCGACGAAGGGCACCGCAACAGCGCGGTGGGTGCGCTCTGCGTTCTCGACTTCCACCTGGAGCGGGTGAACGCACTGAAGACCGCGGTCTTGACCCTGCACCGCGTCGAGCCGCTCTGAGAGCGGCCACCTGCCCGAACGAACCCGCCCTTGAGGCGGGTTTTTTTATGCCCGAAATCCGGCGCCTGGAGCAGGCGCACCTGTCTGGAGACAATACGACATGACCGCACCGACCTTCGGCATGCAGTTCTTCCGCCCCACCACCGAAACGACCCCGGCGTCGGGAGCGGACTTCTCAAAGATCCTGGTGATCGAGACCTCCGCGAACGCGTCCAATACCGAATTCCCGGTGGGCGTCCCCAAACGCATCTCCTCTTCGAATGCCGAAGCCGTCCAGGCGCTCGGAAGCGGGCTGCTGGCCGATTGCGTCCGGGGGATCAACGATCAGATGATCAGCCTCAATGCCGGCGCGGACGTGACGGTTTTCCGTGTTGCCGAGGGCGCCAACGCCGCGGCGACTGCAGCCGCCATCGCCGATGTCGTCAAGTCGATCTCCTCGATCCCGAGCGCGGTCAATGCCACGCCCCGCATCGTCCTCGCCGGCCGCACCGCGTGGCGCCCGGACCTGAATACGGTCAATCCCGTGATCGCGGCTCTGGAGGCCAATCTCGGCAAGGTCCTCGCCATCGCTCCGGTGGACGTGGACGACACCTCCGCTGCCAATGCGATCAATGCGCGTCAGACCATGTCCTCGGAGCGCCTGATGCCGATCGGCGTCGCGGCCCGGGTCTATGAGGGGGCTGCAATCGTCACGCGGCCGATGGCGCCGCGCATTGCCGGCCTGATCGCGCGTATCGACAACCAGGGCGACGGGCTTCCCTTCAACCCCTTCGCCAATCAGCCGGTCTATGGCCTGGCGGGTCTGTCGCGCAAGATCCCGTTCTCGCTGCTGGACGGATCGACGGAGGGCCAGCAGCTGCTCGCAGCGAATGTGTCGATCGTGACGGCCGGCGAGACGGGGGTGGATGGTGCGATCGCGGATGGCGGCTTCGTTTTCATCGGGACGGACAACGCCCAGACCGGGGCACTCTGGCAGCAGATCCACCAGGTGCGCGGCACGGACTACATTGTGACGCAGATCATGAACATAACCCGACAGTTCCTCGGCCGCAGCAAGATCACGGCCGACATGGCGGAAAGCTGGATCAATTCCATCGCCTTCGCCCTGAAGGACCACAAGGCGGAAAATCGCATCCTCGGCTACACGCCCAAGGCCGACATGTTCAAGGCATCCAGCAACAGCCCCGAGGAAATCCGCCTCGGCACCCTGAAGCTGGATATCGGGATCGAGCCCGCTCCCGTCTTCAAGCGCGCCGACCACACGATCACCCGCTATCGGCCCGCGGTCGAGGGCCTCGTTGCAGACATCGTCGCACGCTTCGCGCAGGCGTGAGGTTCCGTTTCCACCGCTCGGGGCGCGCCACGCCCCTCCCCGTCTTCCGAAAGGACCTGACCCATGGCCGCCAAACCCTTCCTGATTCTGCAGGACATCGACGTGCGCAAGGCAACCGAAGCCGACAGCAGCCGCACCACCACCATCGCCAAGATGACCATCCCGCCCATTCGCTTCAAGACGTCGACCCGCAGTGCAGGCGGCGGGGTGATGGATGTGGAATACAGCCAGGACAAGCTGCAGCCGATCGAGCCGGCCTTCAGCGTCCACGGCTTTGACCAGGACATGATGCCCGGTCTGCGCGAGCGCTGGACCTTCGCCGCGGCGCTGCGCAACCGCAAGACCGGCGGCGCGGTGCCCTTCCGCGCAACGATCGAGGGCGTCATCGTGGAGTGGACGCCCGACGAGGCGGACCCCAGCCAGTTCAACGGCTGCAATGCGCTCCTCAAGGAAGTCACCCATTTCGAGATGACGATCGACGGCGTCGAATACTGGTATGTCGATGAAGACGAACGGGTCTTGCGCCGGATGGGGGTGGATCTGATGGCTTCGCGCCGCGCGGCCCTGGGTGCCTGAGGCCGCCATGCCGGATATCGATTTCTCCGATTATGAACCGCTGGCCGATGGCGCATCTTCCGCAGACCACGCAGGTGACGCGGCAGGCCCGCGGATCGAGGCACTCGAACCGACGGCCGGCGAACGCAGCTACGTGTTGCTGGCGCCGCGGCGCGTGGATGGCGAGCCGCTGCGCCGCATCACGCTGCGGGCATTGACCCAGCAGGATCTGGACGATGTCGCCAATGGCGAGATCGCCAGCCGCCGGCTGCTGCTCTGCCGCCTGGCCGGCCTGCATCCGGATATCATCCGGTCTCTCATCTGGCCGGACAGCGAGGCAATCCACCAGATGTTCATCGACATGCTTCCTGACTTTCTGAAGGACTGAACCATGGGCCGACTGACCGCGACGATGGTGGTCGATCTGAAGGATCGCACCGGAAACACCACGCAAAGCATTATCGGCAATCTCAATCGCCTGCAGCGCGCCGAGCGTGACCGGGACCTGGCTGAGCGTGGCTTCACCCTGAACCGTGTCCAGCGGGCGCAGGAGCGCGAAATGATCGCGCGCGCCGCAGCCCGGGAACGGATGCTGATCGAAAACGAGGAGGAAGCCGCAGCGCGACGGGCGCGCTTCACCGGGGCCATCGCGGCCGGCGGGGCTGCTGTTGCAGCTGCCGGCTACGTGGCTGCCCGCACAGTCAAACAGTATGCCAGCCTCGAGCGGCAGATGACCCGCATCGGGATCACGGCGGATGCTTCGGCCCAGCAGACGACGGCTGCGTTTCAACAGGTCGACCGGATGGCGAAAGACCTTCGCCTTCCCAGCGTCGAACCTGCAATCGCAGCGCTCGACACCCTGGTGGCCTCCGGCCAGAGTCTCGAGGAAGCGATGGCTTTCCTGCCGTCCGTTCTTGCGACCGCGCAGGCGTCCGGTGCGGCGACCACCGACATTGCAAACACCGCCTTGAAGGCCGCATCGGCCCTGAAGCTTCAAAGCTCCGAGTTGCAGGATGCCTTCGACATCATGGTGCAAGGCGGCAAGGCAGGCCAATTCGAACTGAAGGATATGGCCCAGTATATCCCCGGTCTTGCCAACAGCTTCGCAAGCCTGGGCTACGAGGGACAGGATGGGCTGAAGCGTCTGATTGCAGTCATGCAGACCCTGCGGGAAGACACAGGCGATGCATCCTCGGCCGCAACGCAAGCGCAGAATATCTTCGGCAAGATCTACGCAGGAGAGACCGCAAACGCCTTCAAGAAAATGGGCATCGATCTGCGACGCGAAATGGAGCGTGCCAAGGCGGCCGGCGAGGATACCCTCTCCGCCTTCATCCGACTTACGGAAAAGGCGCTGAAGGGCGACATGTCGAAGCTACCCCAGCTGTTCACCGACCAGGAATTCCGCCTCGGTATGCAATCACTGCTGACGTCGGAGGAGAGCCTGCGCAAATTCATCGATACGCTGAATTCCGCCGAGGTGAAGGGAACCGTCTTCCGGGACCTGAACCGGGTTCTAACGGATACCCAAAGCAGTCTCGACGGAATGACGAAGAGCTGGGAGACACTGCAGACCAGCCTTGGCAAGGCGATCGCTCCCGCAGCAACAACGGTCATGAACACGGTATCCGGCAACCTCGACTATGGCACCGCCATGCGCGAAACCCTCAGGAAGCGGGGCATGGGCTATTGGGAATCAGAGAACTGGATCGCAACCCAGCTGCCACTTGGCGGTCTCTTTGGGACGTCGGAAGCCGCGGACCAGGCTGCCTACGAGGGCGGCTATCGCGATCCCGAGTTCATGGCGCGCTACAACGAGCGGCTTTACGGTGAGGGCAAGGCCAAGGCCTCCACGGGCAGGCACAGCAAGAAGGCAGCCGAACCGGCTGGGCCAACAGCAGGCGTCGGGGTGGCGATCCCCACCAGCCCGCTCGCGGCTATCATCCTCGATGATGCCCGCCGGACCCGCGCGGCCGGGATGGGGGGCACCACCGATACCCTGCCCGGCAAGCAAGCCGACGATCTCGACATCGGGCGGAAGGTGACGATCGACGGGACGCCGAGCGTTTCGCTTGCCGGAACGCAGACGGTGACCATCACCAATCCGCCGCCACGGCCGAACATCAATGTCCAGATGCACGTCACGATCCAGGAGGCGCGCAACGCCAATGCCGTGGCGGAAGAGCTGGGCCGGCGCCTGCGATCCGAGATGGACGGATTGCAGGCCTCGACAAACGACAGCGGCCTTTAGGGGTTCGTGCTTTCACGCATCGCGCGGAGGTGACGCTCGATCTCGATGAGCGTGGCCAGCACACCGCAAACAATCGACGCGGCAATGAGACCCAGAATGCCGCCTACAATGGCAAAGATGATTACACCGGCCGTCTCATGTCCGGACATCCCGCCAGCAATGGCGCCTCCCAGGGTGATGATGATGGCCAGCAATTGGTTGGCGCTGTCGAGAAAGCTGATCAGTGTACGATTCATGGAAAATCCCCTCAAAGTTGCGCGCATCTTCAACCACAGACCACGCCTGAAATAAACGGGGTGTCGGCACCCCTCCTCAAAAATGGTGAGGTTCATCAATGATGTATCTGCTCGGTGCAGTGATGATCGACACAAAGCCCTTTTCAGCCGACTCCGTGCGGCGCGAAAGCACCGGCTCGCTGGTCGCGAAGCCGGTGATGGGTGGTCGCCAACGCAAGGAAAACACCGGTGAGGGCGAAGACGACCTGACCATTTCCGGACAGCTGCTTCCCTCGCGGATCGGCGGCCTGACACAGCTCGACATGCTGCACGCCATGCGCCGCCGGGGAGCCCGCTTCCCGGTGATGCGCGGTGATGGTGTGCGTCTGGGTTGGTACGCCATCAAGTCGATCTCGGAGGAGCATCGCGCATTGATGAGCGACGGTGTGGGCTTCGAGCTTCTCTACACCGTCGCGCTTGAACAGGCGGACGAACGACCGGGCGACGGGCAATCCGTGATCGGCGCCCTGCTCTCCCTCTTTTCGCTGGGGGGCGTGCTCTGATGCCGGAAACCTACACTGTCCGCGGCGAAGGCCAGACGGTGGAGCTGGTGCTCCATCGCAGGCATGGCGCGCGCGGCCGCACACTGATTGCAGAGACCCTGCGCATCAATCCGGGCCTCGCTGCGCTGGGCGCCTGGTTGCCGCCCGGCACACAATTCCTCCTGCCGGACCTGCCGGCGGAGACGGCCACCGTGAGGCCCCGAAAGAGCCTGTTCAAGGACTGAACCCATGCCCTGGATCAACAACGTCTTCTACGACCTGACGGAGGCGCCCACCTGGTCAGTGGACTGGAGCGTCATTGTCGGCGGAAAGAACCGCACGTCCGCGATGCGACCCTATCTGATCGATATCACCGTGACCGACAAGGAAGGCACCAGCAGCGATACCTGCTCGCTGACCTTCGACGATACCGACGGCGAGATCGACCTGGATATGGAAGGGCTTGATCTCCTCGTCCGCCTGAACGGGATCGCGGTCTTCGACGGCGTGGTCGAAACGGCCAGAAGCACCGGTTCACGCGGCGGTGGCCGGCTGATCCCCGTGACGGCAAAGAGCTTCGATACCCGCGGCAAGGCCAAGGAAGCGCAGGCCTTTCACCGGGACCATGCGACCCTCAGGGATTTCCTCGAGGAGGCTGGCCGCCGCGCCGGCTACACGATCTCGGTTGATGACGCGCTCGGGGCCATCGAACGCGACTACTGGTCGGCCGACTATGAGAATTTTCTGGATATCGGCGAAAAGATCGCGCGGGAGGTCAACGGCACCTTCAAGATCCGCGGCCGGCAGGCCGTTCTGGTTTCACGGGGCAATACGGAACTGCCCACGGTTCACGGGATTGTCGGACCGAACGGCAATGTCATTACCTGGGATCTCGCCCCCTTCACCGGTCGGCCCGCTTACACCAAGGCGCAGGCCCGTTATTTCGACCGGGAAAAGGCGCGATGGGTAACGCAGGAGGTCGATATCGATCTTGGCCGGGATGTGCCTGCCGCCACCCATGTGACGCGGCTGCCCATGGGCGACCGGGCGCAGGCCAGGCGGCGCGCGGAAGGGCGGCATGGAGAGGCAAAGCGTGAGGCCGGCGGCGGAACCGTTCTTCTCGATCTGACACCGGAAGCGCAGGCTGAAGCGCCCTTCGTGCTGTCCGGCGCGCGATCGCAAGTCGATGGCCGATGGCGGATCGTCGACGTCACCCACACCGCAAACCGAGGCGGGGGCGCCACCACCCAGCTCGGCGTGAAGGAACCGGGCGCGAAGTAGTCACGCCCTGAAGAACTGCCCAGCCAGCAGAACCGCCTCCGCCATGGAGGCACAACCACCCTACAGGAGACACCATGTCGGTCACTGCAATCTCGCAGCCCGGGAAGGCCTTCGTGCGCCTGCACGAAGGCAATGTCCTTACCTGCTACCTCGATAGCCGCAAGATCCCGACGATCGGAACCGGCTTCACCATGCGCAGCGAAAGCTGCCGGCGCGAATTCGCACGGATCGGCATCACCCAGCTGGTCCCGGGAAAGACGAAGCTGACGACGGACCAGTCCGATGCCATTCTCGACGCCGTCATGGCCGCAGAATTCGTGCCGGCCGTGATCGCCAACAGCCCTGAGGACCGCAAGCAGCATCAGCTCGATGCGGCAGCATCCGCCGTTTTCAATCTGGGGACGGGCGCCATGCAATGGGAATGGGCCAGGCTGTGGCGTGCAGGCCGGCTGCAGGAGGCGGCGAACTATCTGGCGACGCATTACAACACGGCAGGCGGCAAGCGGCTGGCCGGGCTGGTGCGCAGGCGCCAGGAGGAGGCGCTGCTTTTTGCAAAGGGCATCTACACGGGTGTTGCCGACAGCCTGCCCGAGGGCGCACCGCGCCAGGCAACGGCAGCCCCCACCCCGCCCGATCCGGTTGTCCAGGAAGCGCAGGACCTCCTGACCTCGGCCGGCTTCAATCCCGGCGGCATCGACGGCTGGATGGGCGAACGCACGAAGGCCGCCGTGATCGCCTATCAGCGGGCGCATCCACACCTGGTAGCCGATGGCATCATCGGAACTGCCACGCTGACGCAGTTGCGCCGTGACGCAGCGGCGGCCCGAGAAGCGATTGGCCGGACTGCGGCCAGCGGCCTCGGATCGGCAGTCACAGCCTGGCTCGGCGGCCTGCCCTGGGGATGGTTTGCCGCAGCAGCCATGCTGATCGCCCTCACCTATGTGGCCTACCGCAATCGCGACCTGCTCGTCAGGCGCTGGAACACCTGGCACAGCAAATTGCTCCGGAGAACTTGATGTCGACGCTGTTTAAAACTGCCCCGGTCAATGACTGGCTTAAGGTCGCCGAGAAGAAGGACACCGTTCTGATCTCGCATGAGTGGATCCACACGGTCCATGTCTATGTCGGCACAACTGTCCCCGACCAGGCCAGCGCCTATCACCCCTGCCGCGCCAATGGCGGCTTTGGTGCGAGCGGAATTAGCGCCACGGATGTGTATATTCGCTCCGGGGCCAGAATTCCGCTCGAGGTAACGGTCACGGCGGTTTGAGCCATGGGTAAATTGCGACTTGGCCGCAGGCGCGGCATCTGGCTGGGTGATGGCACCCTTTCGCTTTCCCAGGGTGGCTGGTGGTCATCCACCGCCATGCGGCTTGACGGTGCGGCTCCCTCCGTTGTGATCGATCTCAACAATGATCGATATGCACTGCCCACCTTGGGTCCGGAAATGTTGGTCAATGGCGACTTCTCCCAGGGTGCGGTCGGGTGGGTGGCAAATTCGGGAACGACTTTGGCCGTCGTCAACGGGTCTGCAGGGGTGACAGCAACGTCCGCCGGCACCAGCTCGATCGCTGCGGCGGTCAATGTCACTGTGGGGTCGCTCTATCGGGTTTCCGGGCGCCTGATCTCCGCCACGTCTGCGGCCGGTCTTGCTATTATGACGGCTGTGAATGCCGGAACTTTTGCCAGCACAACGCCTGCTCTGACAGCAGGCGTCTATGAGTTCTATTTTGTTGCGACACAGGCGACGATGTATGTCGGCCCGCGGATCTTCTCCGCGGCCGTTGGTGCAGCAACGACCTGGGATGATGTTTCGGTCAGAGAGGTTCAGCTTAATCGACTGACCCGTGCCGCCTTCGCGGAGTGCTTCACCTTCAGCGCGTCTTCCACTGTGGCGCGCACCTATATCGATAAGGCCGGCATCATGCGCAATGACCTGGCGGCAGATCAGCCGAGGTTCGGCTGGAAAGCCGGAAAGCGTCGATTGCTGCTGGAGGATACGGCAACGAACGCGCTGACGCAGTCGGGCAACCTTTTGGACGCTGCGTGGTCTTTCTTTTTCCTGAGCGTTGCAAGCGTTGATGCCAATAAATTTGGCCCTGGGTTCCCCGCATTTACGCTGCGCGAAAATGCTACAAATGGAGTGCATGCGTTGGGGCGTGCAGGCTCGGCGCGGCCAGCCATAATCTCAGGTCAGAGCTATGTGGACACATACTGCCTGGCGGCCGACGGCCGAGAGTGGCTGCTCTATGAGAACAACGCAACCGGTAGTTACAAGTCTGTTTATGTCAACATTGCCACGCGCACCGTGGGTGCAAACGGTTTCGGTAGTGCTATTTCGGTGAAGTTCACGGATGGGCCGGCAGGATTTGTGCTGGTCAGCTTCGTCTTCACGTCCACGGTCAACAGCGCGCTGGATGGATCTCTCTTTCTGACCACGGGAGATGGTGCTGGGAAGAATTATGTCGGTGATACGGCAAAGGGCATTCAGTTCGGCTGGCGGCAGGTCGAGACAGGATCAGCGCCAACGTCCTACATCCCGACTGCGGGCAGCGCCGTCACGCGCACCATCGAAACCGCGCGCTTTTCGCCGCTTGTCGAGGCGATTATTCAGCGCGCCGCCGCGACGATCCGTGTCCAGTATCAGCTTTACGAGCAGACGAACGTGCAGCGTGTCATTGGCGGTGTAAATCCGACGGCGCTTGTTGGCGATTCAGGGGTGGGGCGCGTCTCCAACTGGAACGGATCAACGACGCTGGCGACCGCTGTAGGACAGGGTGCCTCTCTAATTGTGCCCACCAGTTCCATCATCGCATGGAATGCAGCTGGTCGATCGCTGGTCACCTATCTGGGGCCGGCAGGCGGCGTGGTTGCGAGCGATGGCAATCAGCCTGGTGATCGCTCTCTGGTGTATCTCGGTCGCGGTAGCGTCGTCGGGGTAAATCCCGGCTACGGGGACGGCTTCTACGACACGGTGACGATCTGGCCGATCCGGGGCGCAGACGCATCCATTCAAGCATTGGCGGTTCCGGCATGAACACGATCGACGTTTTCCTGAGGTTCGAAAACGCGGCAGCTGCATTGGCCGTCGCGGAACAGATCACGCGGCGTTATGCGCCGGAGCTGCCCCCGGAATGGACGCTGACGGAACTGCCTGTCGATGGTGGCTTTGGAGGCAATCGGTTCGATATCATCATCGGCCAGCCTCCATTACAGCTGACAGGGAGCGCAGATCCCGAGAGCGGCGAGCCGGTCATGGTACCGCAGCCCGGTCTCTGGATCGTGGGACGATGGAGGGGCCCCGATCCCCTTCCCGAGGAATTGCGGCCTCACAGCGTCGAGCCCTGGGGCCAGATCATCGGATAACAGCAACTGCCGGCCTGAGCCGGCGTCCATTCCCTTCAACGAGTGAGATGCGCGATGAGCGAAAACTACCGCACCTTTGCGGAGATGATTGACGCATGGCTGGGTGGGGCCGGGCTGACCGTGGTCGGCGCCCTGCTGGGTCGTGCCATGTGGCATGTGCAGCAGGCGCGCAAGGGTCTGCGCCGGTTCTTCGGACCGGAAATCATCTACGAGCTGCCGATTGCGATCGGCATGGCAATGATTGGCGAAGGTCTGGCGGCCTGGCTCAACCTGCAGCAGCCGACATCGACGGGCCTCATCGCGATGCTGGCCTATCTTGGTCCGCGTGGCGCGGAGATCATGCTGCTGCGATGGTTCGGCAAGAAAGTGGCGGGCGATTGAGGCATGGAGGCCGGGTCGCTGGATCAGCGGCGCGGTCGGGTCCCTTCTCTGTATTCAGCTTCATCAAGGGCCAAACCGATGAGGTAGATGAGCATCTCGTTCCCATTGCTGCGATGAGGATTATCTTTAAGACTGGCAATCTCCTTGGCCTCTTTTAGTTTTAGAATAACCTCATTTATTCTGGATTGCTCCATTCTTAGCCCCTATCTGTAAAGAACGCCTGATCTTAAGGCGGCGCTAAACTAGAACAATCCTTAAAATCACGGGGAATTTTCAATCTATCATCATTGCCTTTGCGCGTTGGCAGTGTTTTGACTGGCGCGCCATGCTTCAGGTTGCATGGGACGACGATCAGGGGGATCAATGAGAAGAGTAATGGTGATGGGGCTCGTCGCCCTCGCAGTGGGTTCGTGTGCGAAGCGCCCGGATGCAATCGTGCCTGTCGATTACCCCATGGCGGCTTATTCCGGGAAGAGCTGCAGCGAACTGGCGGCCGAGCTTGCCAAAGAAAAGACGAAGCTTTCGGCCGTCTCGAAGGCGCAACATGACGCGGCAACCGGCGATGCGCTGGGTGTGTTTCTGATCGGGGTGCCGATGTCTTCGACGTTTGGAGGCGACAAGGAAGGGGATGTCGCCGTGTCAAAGGGCAAGGTCCAGGCGCTGGAAGCGTCGATGACCGCCAAGAAGTGCAAATAAGACAAGACGTGAAAGCCGGTCACGCGCCGGCTCTCACCCTTGCATCATGCTCCATTCCGGGACTGAGCGAGAGGCTGCTGATGCATCCGCTCGATATCGTAATGCAGGGTGCAGCCGTCATCCTTGTCGCCCACGCGCGGGCATCCTTCGGCCATTGCAATCCGCTTCAGCAGATCCGGCAAGCAGTGGTCGCCTGCCCGCTCCAGAAGGGTGGCGGCATCGTAACGGCGCTGCAGGCCGCATTTGGGACAGACGGTAAAGACCTTGCCTCCCACAAAATCAGATAGATAGGGCGAACTGTGGCGCTGCCCATTGGATAGCTTAGCAACCTTCGCCTGAGGAAAACCTGACATCCGAATCTCCATGTTCGGACCGGCCGCATTCGGTCATCTGAGTTTTTGCCTGCCGCTCTCAGGCACTCCATCCATGAAGAACCGCAGATCGCCTGTCAACGGGCGGTCGAGGCGCGTCTCCAAAGATCGGCCGGGCGGAAAACCGCCCGGCCCTTGATGCCGCCCGACATCGGGTGGCCGCAGCGTTCACACGCTGCAGCGGCGGGATTTGATTGCAGTCTCTCCCCGCCTGGCAATCCCGAAAGGATCATCGCCACACCCGAGGCCTGCGCAGGCCCGCGGGGCATGGCAGAATAAAAGATCCCTGACAATGGACTTGTTTGATTTCACCAGCGTTCGGCCCGTCACCCCGCCCGCTCCCTATCTCGGCGGCAAGAAGCAGCTTGCACAGCGCATCGCCTCACTCCTGGAACAGATGCCGCATACGCTTTATGCGGAGCCTTTTGTGGGTATGGGCGGCGTATTCTTCCGCCGCACGCTGATCCCCCGGAGCGAAGTGATCAACGATCGCTCGGGCGACGTGGCGACGGTCTTCCGCATCCTGCAGCGGCACTATCCCCAGCTGATGGAGGTCATGAAATTCCAGCTGACATCACGACGGGAGTTCGAGCGCCTGGCGGCCACCGATCCAGCAACGCTGACCGACCTCGAACGGGCTGCCCGCTTCCTGTATCTTCAGCGCCTGTCTTTCGGAGGAAAGATCACGGGGCGGAGTTTTGGCGTCGACACAAGCGGCCCTGCCCGCTTCAACATCGCCCGCCTCGGCACCATCCTTGAGGAGGTACATGAGCGTCTCTCCGGCGTCGTCATCGAGAACCTCGACTGGTCGGACTTCATCGACCGCTATGACCGGCCGGACACGCTCTTTTATCTCGACCCGCCTTATTGGGGCTGCGAGAACGATTATGGGAAAAACGTCTTCAGCCGCGACACTTTTGCCGAGATGGCCGACAGGCTTTCGCGCATCAAGGGGCGCTTCATGATTTCGTTGAACGACTGTGCCGGCGTGCGCGAAACCTTTGCACGTTTCCCCATGGTACCGGTGGGCCTGACCTATACGGTGAGCGGGGGCAGCGGCAAGGACGTGGGCGAGGTGATCATCCTCGACGGCCGCCAGCCAATGCCGGCAAATCTGCCCCTCGCCTGATACGGTTTTGCCAAAGCAGCGCCGGCACTCACGAGCCGGCGCGCAGTCACTGAGTTTTTCGACAAAACGACCTGATGATCAAGGTCAACAGGCGTATGAGCTGTCGCGTCGACGGCCAGAACGCCTTACACCGGCCCACCACTGCCACCGCTACAATGGTGGGCAGTGCCTTCGCACTTGTCTGCCGAGGCCGTGGAACCAAGGCCAGATATCGTTGACATCAACAATGCGGCAAGAAGTACTGCCGCCATTCGAAAAGCATAAATCACCGCAGCCTCCACTGTTTCGTTTAGCAGTTCTTATCACTCGGTCCGTTGATGGCCCATCTGAGTGATCGAACATTACTATGTGATGAGGCGTTGAAGCCGCTCGCCAAGTCAGCAGACTTAATGGAGTTCTTGGGAACGCCAAACAAAACCACTTTTACACACTGATCTGATATAAGCGGCCATTTGGCATCTTCAATCGTCGTTGAAATTTTAGGTGGGGCTTGAATTGGAAACGGGTATGGGCCGCTCGCGAAGGGGAACATGCGCTCCATATCGGGGATGTTGCTTGTCGGACCAAACGCGACGACGATATCGTAATCATCACGCGCGCTGTTCGGAATATAGCCGTCTTCGTTCGGACCGGTGGATCCGATCCTCACGTCAACGACCTTCTTTTGCCTGTCAACTTCGAATTCGTTGATGGCTGCCCTCGATATGTCAGTCTTTATCCAGTCTTTCACAAAACCGACAATGGCGACAAACTTGACCGAGAGAAGGATTTGCGCCGCGACTCCGACCAAAAAGTACGTCATCGAGATCTTTAAGAAGTGCTTGATCGCGTTGAGTGTCTTGGTGTTTGGTGTGGCACGCGTTCCATTCGGCCCGGGCGCAGTATAAGATAATTCTTTCCTGAGAAGATTGTATCCGAGCAGAAGGAACGCGAGGCTTCCGCCAATTCCTCCCAGCTGAATCAGATTTCCGAGGCCTGCGATGAAGGTTTCCATGTGCCCCTCGCCACGTTTGCTTCCGCAATTTAATTTTAGAAGACAATCTTATTCAAGAGATAATCAATCGATATATTCCTCGACCCGATTATCGTAACCTGCAAAATACATGCTGTCGCTCACGGACTGAAATAACAAGTGCCTCCTCTCTCGACAGCATGCGCTTGTGTTGGGTTGGTTTGATGATGCGTCAACGGTAACGCGCGTTGACGCAGATGCGTCAATCTATTTTAGCCCTGTCCATCAATTCGCGGAGCGCCTCGGGGTAAGAAAGTCGGTTTTCCATCGCCCATGAGACAAAGCGGTTATAGGTGGAAATGGGTGGGCGAATGTTGAGGTTGGCAGAAGGCTCGGCCGCCTGCCGACGGCGCAGTTGCTGGGTCGGTTGGCGGGAGACAAAGCCATGCCGCTCCGCTACCTCGTCGAGGCGACGCTCTGGAATCGAGGGGGCGGGCTCCGTATCGGGCTTGATGTCCGACAGCTTTCCACCGAAGCCAAGATCTTTCATGCAGCCTTCTCCTTCTCCATAACCAGCGTAATCAGTTCCTCGGTCAGGGCCATCGCGTTCTCCCTGGCCTTCGGCAGGCCGTTGACCTCGTTTTCGTCCAGTTCTTCCAGGTCCAGTTGGTGGAAGAACATGCTCTTGAACGCAGCCCGCTCGTTGAGGTGATTGCGGAACTGCGGAATCTCGCCGCCATTGAGCTGGGCAAGGATAGCTTTCTCCAGCTTTGTGGTGATGACCGGCGAGGTGCGCGTGAAAAGCACGCGATAGGGGATAACCTTGTCGAAAGCGTCCCCCTCGTCCTTGATCAGATGGATGGCGCGAGCCGCCAGCTCGGCGTCTGTGGGGCTCGCCTGGATGGGGATGATCACCAGGTGGGCGCGAAACAGTGCACGCGACATCAGCCGGCTCGCTGTGCCTTCGAGATCGACAAAGACAAACTGCTTCGACGTCCGATGCGCATCGAGCTTTGTCTTGAAGGTTTCTTCGTCAGTCGCGCTATCCACCACAACGGGGTTCTGCGAGTCCCCTCCCCTCCAACCGGCGATCGGCTGGTTCCGGTCACAGTCGAGAATGGTGACGCTGGCGCCCTGACGGGCGAGGGTCGTTGCCAACACCAGCGTCGTTGTCGATTTTCCGGCGCCACCCTTCGGGTTCGCCACGGCGATTACAGGCATCGGGATCTCCTACGGGTTAAAGCAGAGTGATGCGTCATGGAGCGTCATGGAGCGTCATGGAGCGTCATGGAGCGTCATGGAGCGTCATGGAGCGTCATCATGAACGCACGCGCTTTATAAAGCGTTAAGATGCGTCCTCATTAACGCATGTGCACGTTGACGCGTCAAGACGCGCGCACGTTAACGCAGATGCGTCAACGTTGACGCGCGCCAACATTTGCGAGACTCTCATGATCTGCTTGCAAATACTATTTGTTGCTGAACGCGCTTTTTTATATCAAAATACGCGAAATATAGGGGGAGCAACATGGAAAAGATCGTACCTTTAATGTTCGCTGTTTCATTTCTTAGCGGATGTACATACGCAGCAAATCAGGTTCTCGGAGATGCCGCGACACCCATAAATCCTACAGCAGCGCAACGTTACGATGTTGCCAAGGTTTTCCGCGTCAGGAAAGACGGAACTTCATACCAGATATGCCAGCCAGACCTAGAAAATAAGGCGATAAAAGCTATCTCCGTTGAGACAGTCACAGACTCGAATGATGTAGTTACGGATCAGGTTGCCGGAGATGGCGTCAGTTTTTCACTTCCCGGCGCCCCGAAATTCCAAATGCCATATCATAAAACGCAGGTGACCGGATACACAGTGAAAAAGGCCGCGTGGCCAGACGACGACAGCTTTTATGCCTATTTTCAGAAAAGTGTAGGTCAGAGGTGCCGCAACTTGATAAAGCAAGGCAACGTTTTGATTGTCGAAGCTGAGGCACGCGCTAAAAAGTCAGCCCAGCTCATTAAGGGACCGATAGCCGACTTCCAAATCGGTGGCAGCAAAGTTGAGGGGCTAGGCAAAGAACGCACCATTCCAGCGCCAGCAAACGTAACGTTTGGAGTGATTGCAGCTCGCCCATGAGACTGAGCGTCAAGACAGTTCCTAAATAGGTTCGCCGTCTGCACTGTCTTGACACATTTGCCAGTGCATTTTCAGTTTTTAGCAGATCGGTTACTTTGTCGTGCGTTGGCGCGCGCTTGGGGAAAGTGATCGTAGAATGTCACCCGGCTAACACCCAGCCGGCGCGCGATCTCAGCCACGGATATGTCGCCGGCCGCCAGCATCGCCCTTGCCGCCCGCTTGTCTTCCTCGGTGAGCTTCGATGGTCGGCCGCCTTTGCGGCCGCGGGCGAGGGCCGCCTTCAGGCCTTCCATGGTACGCTCACGGTTGAGGTCCAAGAAATACTCGGCCATCGCGCCATGGATCTGCAGGAAGAAACGCCCTTGGGCGCTCTCGCTGTCCAATTCCTCCGTGAGGCTCCTGAAACTGATCCCGTCCGTCCGGAGTTTGTCGATCGTCCGCATCATCTCGACCAGGGAGCGGCCGAGCCGGTCCAGCTTCCAAACGACCAGGACGTCATCCGGCCGGAGATAGGCGAGGGCGGCCTCCAGTTCCGGCCGCCGGCTTCCGGCCTTGCCTGACTTCTTCTCCTCGAAGATCTTCTCACAGCCGGCGCGCGTCAATGCATCCCTCTGCATGTCGAGGTTCTGATCAGCAGTCGAGACGCGGGCATATCCAATCTTCATGTCAGGAAACATCTTTCAGGTGCGTTTTCCTGTCAATTGATTTCCTGACATAGTTTTCTGACAAAAAAGCCCGCCTTGAAGGCGGGCCGATCCGGGGAAGGGGAGGGCGTAAGGAAAACGGTCGATTAGCGGACACACTGCAACGCCGCAGCACCCTTGGTGTGTCCGACTTGGGGCCGTCAGCTGTCGGTCCGGTATCGGGCGCCGTCTAGCCTTGGTTAGGATCGCCGGCGATGTCACGTTGTCTGCAGCTTAACGGTTGAGATAATTGGATGAGGACGAGGACGAGGATGAGCGTAAGACCGTATGTCCGTCTTCGTGACGGAGGTGGCTCGCCCTACATTGGTCTTCCGAGGGTTGCTCGGATAGGCCGAGCCGATCCTCAAGACAAGAAGGACAAGCCACGGCAGATTATAGAGAAGCTTTTGTCTGAATCGATGTCGCCAAACTGAAGAACGCAATTGCGATCGCAGACTCCGGACGAGATGGAGAGATACGGCATTTCGGCCAGGTTGAAGCTTCTCGTCGGGACGCGATCTGTCAAACAAGTAGCAGTGCGAAGATCAACTTTAATGCAGCGGCCGGCTCTGTACCGTGGAAGTAGCATTCTACACAGTATGGCCTGCTGCCGGTTTTT
>NZ_VJMG01000064.1 GCF_007004135.1 Affinirhizobium straminoryzae | reverse complement strand
ACAAATCTCGGGGCTATTCAGTACTTTTGCGGCGAGCAACCCACCGTCTGTTTGAAGGCCAAACCAAATGCGCTCTCTGATTCATAGCCAACCGATGAAGCGACCGCCGACACTGATCTATCGGAATTAGCCAGTCGATCAGCATCAATGCTGACCGCCAAGAACGAGGGAATGGATCATCTCCTCTCGAGAACGACGGCGTTGCTCACGCCTAACACCTTCCGGCGATGGGCTGAACTGGTTCTCAAACCAACAATCAGTGCTTGAAGACCTCGCAAGCGCTGCTTGTCATGTCCTGCTGCGTGTCGTGGCAGCTCCGTCGCTCGTCACAGGCGCGGTGACGTTCTCGGACACGACCCGACCGTCTCTAAGTTCGATAGTTCGATCAAACAGGTCCTGCACACGCGGATCATGGGTGACTACCGCAACGCCCGCACGCCTCGTATCGGCGATCTGCCGAAACAGAGAGATCACCTGCCGTCCGCGCACGCTGTCGAGCGCTGCCGTCGGCTCGTCAGCAAGGATGAGGGCAGGATCATTTGCCAACGCCCGCGCAACGGCGACGCGTTGCTGCTCGCCTCCCGACAGCCGTGCCGGAAGATTGCCGACGCGATGCGCGAGATCGACACTGCCGAGGAGGTGCGAAGCATAGCCGCGCGCCGCCCGCGCAGGCACATCGTCGATCTCGAGTGCCAGCGCCACGTTTTCCACCGCCGTCAGAAACGGAATGAGATTGGCCTTCTGGAAAACGAAACCGATATTGTTGCGCCTGAAGTCACGGAGGCTGTCGAGGTCGGCACCTGGCTCTGAAACGAGCCGCTCGCGGATGTAGACTTCGCCGGTCGTGGGCGGCTCCAAGAGCCCGGCAATCAGCAGCATTGTACTTTTGCCCGACCCACTCGGCCCCAGGATGCCAACGACTTCGCCCGGGTGGATATCGAACGAGACGCCATCGAGGGCACGCACCACAGTCTCGCCGCTGCGGTAGTGTCTGGACGCATTGCGAACGCTGAGAATCGGGCTTTCGCTCATGACAGGATTTCCTGCGCCCGAACTTTGAGGGCCCTCGAAATGCCAAGCAGGCTGGCGAACCCACAAATAGCAGCCATGGCAAGCGCAAGTATGCCGATGTCAGGGAGATCAATCACAACCCTGCGCGGAAAGTAGGGGAAGATCAGATGAGACAAGCCAAGGCCGAGAACCAAGCCGCCTGCCCCGATCAGATAGGACTGCTGGGCAATCATGCTGACAATGACGGAGTTGCGTGCGCCAATCAGCTTCAGCATGGCGATCTGATGACGCTTTTCCATGGTCAGCATATAGATGATCAGCGAAACGACGATCGCCATCACCAGCATGAGGACCGCGGTGAAGGCGAGGATCTGCACTCTCAGCCGCCAAAGCCTCTGGTTCAGAAGCAGGCTTTCCTGATCAGCCTTGCTCAGAACGTTTGCATCTCCCCAGGCCATGATCGCTGCGTGGACGGCCATCTCGTTGGCAGCCGGCTGCAGCGTTACCAGCGTCGCGGCAATCTTGCTGTCCTGTTGCACTGAACTGCCGCCTGCCCCGGTTCGGCCAGCGTTTGGCTCCTTTCGGGCAAGCAGCACCTCCTCACTGGTTCGACGCTGGGCAATCGCCATGGCATCGTTCACGGTCACGAAAAGCAGTCCGTCACCACTCATGTCGACCATCCCGTGCGCCAGGCCAACGATCGTGTAATCGTCCTGTCCCAGCCGAACTATGTCACCGAGACCGAGCCCGATGCTTGCGTCTGCAATGGCCTCGAAGTGGCCGTTTTCCAGATATCGACCTGCTGTCAGCGGCACCCATTCCCCTCGGTCCTTGGGATAATCGATCCCTGTAATGGAGGCGCGCAACTGCCGACCGCGAAAGGCAAATTGCTGGCTGATCTGCACGAAGCGGCGGACACTCGCCACGCCGGCAATGCTCTCAACCCTGCGATCCATCTCGGAGGATATCGCAGAACTTTCGGAAAAGGGGCCGGACCGCCCCCCTTGTACCACCCACAGATCCGCGCCAATTCCGTCAATAATCACCATGGCATCCGCAACTATGCCCCTGTAAAGACCGATCATGCCGATAGACGCGGTAACCAGAAAAGCCACGCCGGCCGCGGTCATCAAAAAACGTCCCAGGTTGTGGCGGATGTCCTTGAGACCGATATTCATGGCCGAGACTCCGAACGCGCGACAGGCATGAAGGCGTAGACCCGCTTCGGGTCGGTCATGACGACATCTCCCTTATTGAGACCGCTGCGTACCTCAACCAGGTTTCCGCCAATCGATCCGAGTTCCACGGGCCGCCATGCAGCGCGGCCTCCAGCGACCGCCCATACCCCGGGATGCCCATCTTTTCGAACAATTGCCGAAGCTGGAACGGAAATGACGTCTGACCTGCCCTCAATGGCGATAACAGCAGTACTACGCTGCCCAATCGCCCAATTCGATGGCAGTCGCTGCGGCGTGATGTCGACGGTGAACTCTCGCGTCTCGGTGTCGACCTCCCGCCCAATGCGGAGGACTTTGCCGTCGATAGGAAGCTCACCTTGCGAATTGAACGTGATTTTTACGCCTTGGCCTTGGGACAGGGAAGCAATCGCGCTTTCATCAAAGCGGGCCGTCAGCACGATGCTTGAAGGATCGACAAGTTCAACGATTGCAGTGCCAGGTGAGACGACATCGCCGAGATTGAGGTCTCGGGCAACCACAACGCCATCGATCGGCGCCCGGATGACGGACTTGTCCAATTGTGCCTGGTTCATTTCAACCGTTGCAGCGGCTTGAGCCTCTTGCGCTTCGGCCTGCCGGATAAAGGATTGCGCCTTGGATAGATCCGCCTCACCCTGCTGGACGGCGGTTTGGGCCGCCTCCAGCGCTGAACGCGACGACGCTCCGGTGCGCTGCATCTCCATTTCGCGAGCAAGTGTCGAGCGGGCATTCGCAAGCGTGGCCTCAGCACGGCGGCTGTCCGCATATGCTGCTTCCACCGCCTTGCGTGCCGCCTCTTGCGAAGCACGCGCGACGCCAATTTGGGCTCGCAAATCGTCGGCGCTGATCTCGGCGATGATCTCCCCCTTGCGCAACACGTCATTGCGATCGACATGCAGAGCCGTGATCACGCCTTGCAAACTGGAACTGACATTGGCCTTGTTGATCGCGTCCAAGGTGCCGGGGCCTTTTAACTCCGCTTGGAAAAAGCCCGTACCCACTGGCATCAACTTTGCAGGCTTGGGCACCAGATAGCGGATAGACAGCAGAATTGCAGTTATCGCGAGGAGGCCGACGGCAAGCAACACTACCGTTCTGCCTGGCCGACGTGGCGCAGAAGGAGGCCGGACGGCGCCCTCGGGCTTCGAAGTTTCTCGGGATCGATCTCCGATAGGAGCGATCGAGGCCAACGGCATCGGACTGACAGTCTTTTTGTCGTCAGGTTCACCCGTTCGTTGAGGGGTGACGTCCTCACCCTGGGAGTCCTTTTTCCCCGACATGTTGGCTATACTTGGATGCAAGAAACTACACTCCAGACAATTGTATGATCATGGCGCCTCGCCTTGATGCATCGGCATGATCGCTATCGCAGTGGGCGTCGGAAAAAGAGCGGCGACCTAAGAACGGATGGCATAAGCATGAGATCGAGCGCCTGGCGGACGGCGGGGGCCGCCGTCAGGCGCAGTGGCCACTCGTCGGGGGCGGCGGTGGCGAGCGGAAACGAAGCTAATCCGGCTTCTTTGGCGCCAGCTTTGCGAGTGTCTCCGAGCAAGTCTTTGAGAGTTGGTCCTTTTTGCTCTGGACGCAGCCCATCAGTTGACCGCCCCCTGGGCGCAGACCGGGGCAAAGCTTCCGGAAGTCATCACCGCAATCCTCCCGGATCCGCAATTTCTGAGACATAGAGAGCTGCTGAGCCGAGACGCTTGAAGCAGCCGCCAGAGAAAGGACAAGGGCCAATGCGTATTTGTTCATGTTACCACTCTTAAGTTGGGCGGGCTGGCGAGAGCTGTCAGTCGCGGGAGAATGAGCCATGACGGACCCGGACGTTGCCGAAGGGCCCGCGATTGATTGAGGTGCCGCTGCAGGTCCCATCAGTGCAATGGCCGAAGGCGACATGGCCCGGTCTCACAACCGCAGCACCGCAGCCGCGATCGCTGCAGCCGGCAACCGCGCCACCACGGGGCGGGGGTGCTGCAGGAAGATAATAGGCATTCCACTGGCCGTACCAGGGGCGGCCGACGTAATAGGAGTTCCAATAGGTCTGGTTGAAGCTGACGACAGTGATGCCCACGACCGGAGCGACCACCGGCGTCACTACCGTCGGAGTGCCACGATAGAATACCTGCACATAACTCGCCGAAACCCACCCGCGCTCTCGTCCCCAGGACACGTCGCACCATGTGGTATTCGCCGTACACCCGTAGACCGTGAGGGCTGCCTGGGATGGAAGCCCGACGACAATCGGATAGGCTGTACTTGGACCTGCCCGCATATTGACACTCGTCACCGCGACCGCGGACATGGCGGCCGAAGCTGGATCAGGCATCATGGTGCCGACCATGGCGGCAAATCCCGCGACCAGACCAAGCGATGTTTCTTTCCAGTTCCGCATCAACATTCTCCTGATTAACCAGCACCCGGCGGCTCGACGCGCTAAAGCAGACCAAACTGCGGGCCGGCGCCTGTTGATGTCAGCCTTCGGGCCGACGATCGACATGCGGAGATGTAGAGGTCCGCCGTAAACCGCCTTTGAACCGGGCATGTCGTTTTGTTTCAGTTTGTTAACGGGGTGCAAGCGTTTGTAAAAATCCGAAAGGCTGCTTGCCTTTCGCAACTGTCCCAACAAAACTGGGCACATGCAGACGCCCAGCCCATCGATCCTGATTGTTGAAGACGATATCGAGATCCGCACTCTCTTGGCGGAACTTCTCGCTGCAGAAGGTTTTGTCGTCATCCAGACCAGCGACGGTCGCGAGATGGACGACGCACTCACCAGGACCATTCCCGACCTCGTCATCCTTGATCTCATGTTGCCGGGAGAGGATGGCCTTTCCATCTGCCGCCGGTTGCGAACGAATAATACCGTGCCAATCCTGATGCTGACGGCCAAGGGGGACGAGATCGATCGCGTTGTCGGACTGGAGGTGGGGGCCGATGATTATCTTGTAAAACCGTTCAGTCCACGCGAACTGACCGCCCGCATCAGGGCGCTTTTGCGCCGCGTCAACATGCACAGCCCGATCGTCAGCGCCCCGTCACGCCGACTTAGCTTCGATAATTTCGTCGTCGACCTCGACGCGCGCCAGGTGAGCGACAATCAGGGTGTCGCCCTGATCCTGACCAGCGCGGAGTTCGATCTGCTTGCCTGTTTTCTCAATCGGCCTCGCCGTGTTCTGACACGCGACCAAATCCTGGACTGGACACGCGGGCGCTCGGCCGAGCCATTCGATCGCACCGTCGACGTGCTGATCTCCCGGTTGCGGAAAAAAATCGAGACGGCGAGCCCCGGCTCCAACCTGATCAACACGGTGCGAAACGGGGGATATCTGTTCACTGCGCTCGTTCAGCAGGTGCCGTAGTGGCATCGCTCACTCTTGCCCGACGCCTCTCAGCCATCGTCATCGTTCTCATACTGATCGTCTGGCTGATCATGGTGATGAGTTCCTACCTCGGCAAGGATTGGGAGGAGCAGAGTTTTCGACCGTCACCCGACCGACTGGCTGCCGTCGTCGAGGCGCTGGAAAACGCCCCTCCCCATCAACGGCCAGGTATCCTTGCAGCACTCAATACGCCGATCCTGTCCCTGCGCATCACTGCGCCTTCCGAGAAAATGGCATCCGGCAATGCGTCCGGAACCGTAAGCAACGAGCTTGCCGGGCCCTATCGCAGTCGCCTTGGCGACCGGACCTTCGCCGTTGCTCGCTTCGCCGCATCTCGGGCGCAACGCGACATTCCCCATTTTCCCTGGAACGACAGGTCGACGTTCGAATTCCGAATTGGCATGCGCACGGGCGAAATGCTGATCATAACAAACACATCGCCCGTTATCGCCACACCGTTCGGACTACCGATCGGCCTCGGCGCCGGACTTCTCGGAAGCATCGCAGCTCTCGGAGCGCTGCTTATTCTCTTCCGCGAGATCAGACCGCTGGGTGAGCTGGCGCGCGCCGTCGATCACATCGATCTGAACGGCGAGACGACCAGGCTTCCCGATACCAAGGGGCGAAGTGCCGAGATCAAGGCCCTGGTGACGGCTTTCGATCAGATGCAACACCGGCTGTCGCAGTTGATGCGATCCAGACTGGCAATGATCGCCGGCATTTCGCACGATGTCCGCACCTTCGCGACGCGTTTACGGCTCAAGATCGATGCCATACCCGATCAGGACAAGAGGGAGCGCGCGATCCGAGACATTACGGACATGATCCACATGCTCGACGATGCGCTACTCGCCGCCCGGATCGGAGCGGGTGATCTGCCGCAGGAACTCCTTGATCTCACGCCTCTTGCACGCAGCGAAGCGAGCGAAAGGCAAAAGGCAGGGGCTGATGTCCGCTTTCTGCCTCCGGCGGGTGGACATACTTTCATCCTGGGCGATCCGCTGTCGCTGAGACGGGTGGTCGGCAACCTGATCGACAATGCCGTCAAATACGCGGGATCAGCCCGTGTTTCGGTCATGGTTGATGCCGGGTTTGCGGTACTCAGGGTCGAAGATGATGGTCCCGGCATCCCCTCCGACCTGGCCAATCTTCTGACCGAGCCCTTTGTTCGCGGGGAGGCGTCCCGCAATCGCGACACCGGTGGCGCAGGGCTGGGGCTCGCCATCGCCAAAAATCTCGCCCAGGCGCATGGAGGCGATCTGTCGATTGGGACGGCGAAGAGCGGCGGTGCACGGATCGAGGTTCGGATCCCGATATACGAATATTAGATGCCGTGATTTTTACAGGTTACTGATCATGCTTGTGATCACGGATCAGATTGACGGCGCGTACCCATCAGTGATTTTAGAGCCGTCGCAGTTGTCGAAGCCCCACGCTCGATCCCAGCCTTGGCCGCGTCTAACGGGAGTATCGTTGCGGTAATGTTCAACGCGTTCGGGTACTCCCTTGTTATGAAGGCATAGACGAGCCTGCCGTTAGCGGCATTGAAGAGTTCGACCGCATAGATCACAGCGCCGGAAAAATTACCCTCTTTATCCGCAGCAGATCGAAGCCCGCTCATGGCAAAGCCGACGGGTGTCACTCTCGTTGCGGTGCTGAGTACGGGGACGTTGCTTGTCGCGCCGGTCAGCGTGACGCGCATTCTCAACGCATCTTTCCCTGGCTCCACATCAAGGAGTTGCTGGCGCGCCAGCTCGCGTCTGAAAGCTTGGTCGGCATAGCGGGCCAGTTCTGTCTTGGACTGTTCGGATAGATCTCCGAACTGGCCGTCTTTGCCCCGATAGATCCGAACAGGCTCCACGATAACTGAAGCGTAAAGCTTGAGGGCACCCGGGTCGAGGTGTGTGTTGAAAGCAACGCGCTGATCGGTCTGCGGGCTGGTTGCGCGCAGTTGACGGCTTGAGGTCAGATCCCGGTATAGGGTAGGTTTGGTCGAGCACGACGCACAGAGGGCGCTCATCCCTAGGATCAATATTGCCCTGTGAAACGTTCGCACGATTGGTCGCAGTGCATCCATGTTCGTCTTCTCGCTCCGGAACGGTCGCACAACCTTGCCGGGCCAAATCTGGAGATGGCGCATAAGGGGGCGTGACGCATAAGCAGGCAGGAGTGTTGCTGCAGCATTTCATGAATATAACGTTTTGTTGCAGCACCACCGGATCAGCGTCGCGCTTCCCTGTCGTTCCGGGACGAGCGTTGGTTTGGAATGGTTTGGTCTCTGGAGGTGCCGTGAAAGCCGGAAATACACTAGCCGTCAGTAGAGACGGTTAGCGCTTTCCACGCGTCGATTTCGTGTTGCAAACGCTCAATCCGTGCCGTCACGTGCCTGAGCGCATCGCTACCAAGAAGCAGTTGCGGCGGAGGATTGTCGAACTCGATGAGGGTTAGAACCGCCGCGGCCAGCTTTTGCGGATTACCGAGTTGCTTGCCGCTGACCGCCTGACGCGCCTCGCGGATCGGATCGAAAAGGCTGTCGTAGTCCGCAATGGAACGCTCGGTTCGGATCATGGAACGACCTGCCCAGTCTGTTCGAAATGAGCCCGGGCAGAGCGTCGTGACGTGGACGCCGAACGGCGCCATTTCAGAACGCATGACTTCGGAAATGCCCTGCAGTGCGAACTTGCTGCCGCAGTAATAGGCGATGCCGGGCATGGTGATCATGCCGCCCATCGACGTGACGTTGACGATAAAGCCGCGGCGGCGCTCACGGAACCTCGGAAGAAACGCCTTGGCCACCGCGACGGCGCCGAACACGTTAACGTCGAACTGGCGGCGCATCTCCTCGATGGGCGATTCCTCAAGCACACCCTCGTGCCCGTATCCTGCGTTGTTGATCAGTACGCCGACTGGACCGTGTTCTTCCTCCGCCTGCTGAACCACATCCGGAATGCGATCGAAATCGGTGACGTCACAGAGGACCGGGTGGAGTGTCGGCAGCGTCTTTGACAACCTATCACGCGACGCTTCGGAGCGGATGGTCCCGATGACCTTGTGACCGGCTTCGATTGCTGCGGTGGCAATCGCCAGCCCGAAGCCCGAATTCGCTCCCGTGATGAAGAAGGTCTTTGGCGACATGTCTGAAACTCCTTGATTGACGATGGAAGTGACAGATAGTCTACAGATCGCATCAATTCGATTGCGTATCCTTTCAAAACTTTGCCAAATCCTATGAACCACAAAAAGCCGCTCTCCGCCCATGACCAGCTTGTCGTCCTAGCCGGCCAACTCGCGCCTCGTCTTGGGTATAATCAAACTGCGCTCGGCTGTGTCCGGATCCTCCGCACCGAGGCAATGCTGAATGACATTCCGGTTCTTTATAAACCAGGGGCCGTCTTCGTCTTGCAGGGGAGCAAACACGGCATACTGGATGGGGAAATCTACCTCTACGACGAGGACCACTATCTTGCCGTTTCGGTACCCGTCCCTTTCCGGATGACGTCGACAGCCAGTCCGCAGCGGCCGCTGCTTGCGGTTTATCTGGAGTTCGATATGCGGATGGCAGCCGAGATCGCCATGCAGGTCGAAAGATTTGCCGGTCCTACGAGCGCCACGCCGAGAGGGCTCGCCTCGAGCAGAATGGATAGCAGGATCGAAGACGTCCTGCTGCGCTTGCTGATGGTGCTCGACAGCCCGGTCGAGGTCGCAGTCCTCGGAGGCTCAACCCTGCGTGAACTGCATTACCGGGTCATGTCAGGCCCTCAAGGCGGCGCATTGGTTGCGGCCCTGCAGCGGAAGGGGACTTCGGGGAAACTGGTCGCGAGCTTGGCGTGGCTACGGGAAAATCATGGTTCCGAGATCGCCGTTGCGGATCTGGCTAGAGATGCAGGCATGAGCGTTCCTTCCTACCATGTCCATTTCAAGGAACTCACCGGCACCACCCCAATGCAGTATGTGAAGGCGATGCGGCTCCACGAGGCGAGGCTAATGATCGCTCGCCAGACTGGAACGATCGCAGAGGTTGCAGCTTCAGTAGGCTATGTCAGTGCGGCGCAATTCAGTCGCGATTTCAGACGGCAATTCGGGCGTACCGCATCGGAAGAGGCAAAATGGGTCCGACATCACCTGGGAGAACAGGTCTAGTTGCCGAAGTGGCGCAGCAAGCCGGTGCAATACGCGTCAACGGACGCGTTCCACGCGTTACGATCGTCCGGGCAGACGTATGTCGAGCTCACAGCGAAGCGTGCGTGAAAGGTGCGGCTGCGTTTGACGTGTCGCTCGCGCTTTTTCAGGAATGCTCTAGGCGTCCTGCCAGCGGTATCCCTTTGCGGTTTTTGTAATCTTTATAGCGGAACCGCCGGCCAGATGCGCGCCGAACACGATGGTCCCGGAAGTACTCGCCGTATCGAGAAGGATCTCTAGAGAGTGGCGCGCGAGATCTGCGTCCGCGTCAAAGATCGAATTTACCTCCGGTCTGAAAACTTGGGCATCGTGATGCATCGTGTCGCCGGCGAACAGGGCCGTCCCCTCCTCGGTATCGATCGCGATTGAAGCGTGAAACGGACTGTGGCCGGGCGTCGACAGGTAGCGAATACCGGGAAAAACATCGCTACCGTCGACGGGGATCATGACCGCCTGGCAGGCTTTGACAACGGGATCGACACTATCGGCGCGGGCCATGAAACTGGTACGATGCCGATCGATATGGTTGTCGGGAGAAGAGAAGAAACCATACTCTTTGGCGCTGAACACGTAGCGCGCATTCGGAAAGGTCGGGTGCCAGATTTCGCCGTCCCAGATTGTATTCCATCCGACATGATCGCAATGGAGATGAGTTAGGAGAATGAGATCAACCAGCTATGGCTGCTGAGAATGATGTTTCCTGCGGGCGACAACAGGCCAGGGGGAAAAAGCTTCGGGTCCGTCGCCTGATCACCGAATTCGGGAAACAGCCTTGCGGGCGAAAAGTCGGTAAGTTCCAGCTCGGTTATCTTGGAAATAGTGTAGCGTCCAACGGTACGCTCGAACGGTTTCGACATGACACTGTTCCTCTAAAGAAGCTAATCGGGGGAATGGTAGGCGGAGAACCAGGGCCGGACGAAGATTGCAAAAAGCGCGTATCAGAGCCGCGAGGTCTGTATTCGACCATCTCCACGAACTTACAAATAACCCGTCATACACTCACCGTCTCTTCAATTTTATGGGTCGCCGCACCCAGCATATTACGCCCCCGCCATCAAGGCTTCCGCATCGCGCCCTGCGGCGAGGCGGAATGGCGATGCCGGGTCTGTGGCACATCGCCAGATCGCCGAACCGACGTCCGACGCATGGGTTATAGGTCCCGACTGGTTGCGCATGTGTGCGACGATGCGCTCGATCATCGGCGCATAATCGGCGTTGTCGCGGCCCTGCAGATGCGGCATGCCGTTTTCGCCGAACCGCGTCCCGGGCGCACTCCCCGGTACGACCAAATGGGCGCGCACGCCAAACTCGCGTACTTCCAGGGCCAGCGTCTCGGTCATGGAATTGACCGCCGCTTTGCTGGCCCTGTACATGCCGACCATTGGCTGCGACTTAAGCGTGGTCGACGATGAGACGTTGATGATGACTCCCGACCGGCGCTCACGAAACGATGGGAGTACCGCCTGGATCATCGCAAGCGTGCCCAACGTGTTGGTCTCGAACATTGCGCGCGCGATCTCGGGTTCGGTCAGTTCGACCGGCGACGGCACGCCGAAGCCGGCATTATTGACCAGGACCTCAATAGGGCCAGCCTCGGCGACGGCACGGGCGACACTCACCGGGTCGGTGACGTCGAGTTGTAGGACTCGAAGCCTCTCAGACGGAGGAATTAGCGTGGTGTCTGGTGTTCGCATGGTGGCCGCCACATCCCAGCCGCGATCGACAAACAGCCGGGCAGTCTCCAGCCCGAAGCCAGAAGAGCAGCCCGTAATTAGGATTGCTGGCATAAGAAACTCCGCATGTTGATGTTGACGACAATCTATCGGAGCCGCCCAGGACGTGATATGGCTCTGGATATCGATTTCTTTCGAAATAGTCCTGGATGACACCCGATCCTCTCGCCGAAGTCGTAACGCTGCTCCAGCCAAAGGCTCGCTTTTCCAAGCTTATCGAGTGCGCCGGCTCCTGGAGGTTCGACCGGAAGGGGACCGGAGATCCCTTCTACTGCGCAGTGTTGGAGGGTCATTGTCGTGTGACAGTTGACGGGCAACCGCCCCTGCTGTTGCAGGCGGGGGATTTCCTGCTGGTTCCGGCGATGCGCGACTTGATCAAGGAAAGCCTCGACTTGCCGCAGGAGGAGACATCAAGAGAACCGATCGAGATCGGCGAGGGCCGTTTTCGTGTCGGCGGTGAAGACGAGCTGTCAAACCTCCGCATCCGGATCGGGCATTGTTCGTTTGGTTCGCCGGACGTTGCGCTGCTGGTGCCGCTGCTTCCACACGTCGTCCTTGCGCGCGGGGAGTCGCGGCTCGCGACGCTGACGCAATTGGTCGGCGACGAGACCCTTGCGCATCGCCCGGCACGCGAGCTTGTGCTTGAACGGTTGCTGGAGGTATTGCTGATCGAGGCATTGCGATGCGGCTGTGAGGCACACAATGCGCCGGCTGGCTTAGCTCGCGGCCTAGCTGATGATCGTGTTGCAGCCGCGCTGCGCGCCTTTCATGCGAAACCGGACTATTCTTGGACGATTGCGCGGCTAGCTTCCGAGGCATCTTTGTCGCGCTCGGCCTTCTTCGCCCGTTTCAGCCGCACAGTGGGCATGCCGCCTATGGAATATCTTATGGCTTGGCGGATGGCTTTGGCCGGCCGGCTTCTTCGCGGACAAGAGCTTGGCTTGGATCAAGTCGCTGAACGCGTTGGTTACAGTTCGTCCAGTAGTTTCAGCGTCGCCTTTGCCCGATATGCAGGTATGTCTCCAGCTCGCTACGGTCAGAAAATGCACCTGATGGGCTAATAAAGCTCCGGCATACCGCCGGACGCTTCTTATTGCTCTTGAAAGGATCTGAACCTGCGACCCGGCAGATCCTATCGCACCAAAGCACTGAAAAAATTGATGATGTTGCCGAATGTCGATCTCTCTGATGAGAGTCTCGCAACCGAGGAAGTCGACCGGCAATCGACGGCCGCCACTGGTGAGCGAGCTTTATGATTCCCGAGCCAAGGAAGCTTCAAAATGCCCCGCTTCTGCGAGGCATCGACCTGACGGCCGTCCCTCCCGCGATCGATCATGAGCTTACTTGTAGGGCTTCCGTGGCCTCGCGGGATATCCTTCAACATATTCCTCAAGCAGCCCAAAATGATCAAGGATCCTAAAAGGATTGTTTGCGGCGGCCTCTAATCTTAGGGCGTCATCAATAGAACACCACGGACACAGATCTCGCTTGTCTCTTAGCGGCTCCGCGCATTCAGCACATACCGCAATCGGAGGGACTATCTCCCCGTTCGCAAACACTCTGCCGCCACCTGCTCCTGTGAGCATATAAGGTGTCGGATAGCTGCGACCTATTTTTCCGACATAGAAGTCGGACCCGAGTTCTTGTGCCCGTTCCTTAAGAGCATCTTTCGTCTGCGACGAAGACTTTGCTCCGGAGATCACCGCCGCGACACATCGCTGCGGTAAGTAGATAATTTTGTGGCCGCTCACGTCCTCGACATAGCCTTCGAAATTCACGGCGCGCACTTCCTGCTCGTAACTCCACTCCAGATGTTTCGAGAAATAGCCTTGATAAATGACGGCGTCCCGAAGGGCCATCGCGTCCCTCGGCTTTTTCCGGTGCGCAGCCATCTGAGCGAACGAGATTAGTGTCTCACTCGGTCGCTCTCGGTATATAATCTCGCGGATCAGGAGGTCCGGGAAAACCTCTTGCAGCTTGGCAACATCAAACCCGATCACGAATCCTTTGTGATTGTTACCATAGTGCGCCCACATTGGAGTTACTGCCGGTGATCTAGAGAAGCAGGTGGTCAACAACGAAGGGATTTCCTGGACCACGTCGCTATACGTCGCCAGCAGGTCAGATCCTTGCTCAAGGTCTACGCCTAGGAACAGCTCGAACGGATCGTTGTAGTCCTCTGGCAAGCTGCACTTGATGCCGACATAGTCATCACGCGCAAAAACGTGTTCGATAACACTCTCTGAGAAGTACTTAAAGATCAACTTCATTAGGTATGCCGCCCCATGTTCCCCAGCCTTGATATCCCCAGCGATGCCGCTGCAAAATAGTTCTCTGCAATCCCCTAGCAAATTTCTGTTTATTACTCGTGCACTACTTCCAAAAATACTTGATACGGCGAATATTCAATATCATCGTTCCTGCGACCATTAATCGCAGAAACGAGCCATCATTCAACCCTATCAAAAGTCGACATGAGCCTATTCGCTACGTGGCACGGCACGCTTGAGCTGCCGGCACTTCCCGAACGTACCTTGAAGATCGGCGGAAATCGCGTCGTCCAGCACGTTTTTGATGGTGCTCGAACGCGAGCTAAGATCTCGCCCTCGGAGTTCAAGGGTCACGACGTCATCGAGACGAAGCTCAATCCACCCTACCGCGAGATACTCCTCCGCCATAAAGGGGCGCGAAGGATAGAAACAATGATGCCGGTGGTGATCGCGTTGGGTGTAGATGATCCGAACGCGCTTCCCAAGGAATTAGAGATCCAATGGGATTCGTTCGGCGAGCTGGCGACCTATGCCGATACGCCGGAAAAGGTGATAAGTTCCTGGACCAACGGATTTGACTTTCGAACAGAGGACGAGGAGCACAATCTCCCTGGCCTACGCATTCCGCAGATAGGCGCTCTGCACGCGATTTCAGCCCACTTTGCGGTCGGAACGCATTTCGAACCCGCTACCGTCGTCCTTCCAACGGGTACTGGCAAGACGGAGACGATGCTTGCAACGCTTGTCTATCGTCGTCTCGGTCGCACACTGGTTCTCGTGCCAAGCGATGCGCTCCGGAGCCAGATCGCCCGCAAGTTCATAGGTCTCGGCGTTCTGCCCGATGCACAGGTGATAGCCCACGAACTCGCTAAACCACGAGTCGCGGTGATCACAACGGGCATCGGATCCATCGAAGATCTGGATTTAATTGTTCGTAATGCGAACGTCATCGTAGCCCTGCCAAACGTGCTGGAAGCCTCAGACCCGGCGGTAGTCCCCCGACTTGCCGAGGCATGCTCTGATCTCATTGTTGACGAGGCCCACCACATCACTGCTAAAACATGGAATGGCGTCCGCGAGCATTTCGCGGGAAAAAGAATTCTTCAATTCACGGCCACGCCGTTTCGTCGAGATGGCAAGCGCATCGATGGCAAGATCATCTTCAACTACAAGCTCGGGGACGCGCAAGCCGCCGACTACTATCGGCCCATCAATCTGAGGACAATCGAAGAATATGGTGACGAAGAGGCGCGCGACATCGCTATCGCCAAGGAAGCGATCGCCGCGCTCCGACACGATCGGGACGACCTGAAGCTCGACCATCTGATGATGGCGCGAACATCCTCCAAGGATCGCGCAGAAGCCGTCGGGCGCATCTACCAGCGTCTCGCACCGGATCTGAACCCAGTGGTCGTTTACTCCGGCCCTGGTCGCACAGTCGTCAATCGCGAGGCAATGAACCAGCTATTCGATCGCGGAGCCGCCGGCGCGAGGATCGTGATCTGCGTAGACATGCTCGGGGAAGGATTCGACCTGCCTTACCTGAAGGTCGCAGCACTCCACGACACACATAAATCACTCGCCGTGACCCTGCAGTTCATCGGTCGCTTCACCCGCAAAGGCCCCAAGGAGACGATTGGCGAGGCCTCGGTTGTGATAAACATCGCCGACCCGGACGCGGAGGCGAAGTTGGCCGACCTTTACGCCGAAGGCGCAGACTGGGACCATATCATCAAGCGCTTGAGCGAGGACAGGATCGCCCAAGAGCTGCGGCTGCAGGACGTCGTTCTGGCGCTCAAGGAAAAGGGCAACCTCCATTCCAATCTTTCGCTCTGGAATCTTCGGCCAGCCCTTTCGGCGCAGCTCTTCCGGACGAAATGCATTGAATGGAATCCGCTGGCCTTCGAGTCGGTGCTCCCTAAAGGGTCCGAGACCTGGTACGCCTTGAGCGAGCACGACAATGTACTGGTTGCCGTCGTTTGCCGTTCAAGCGATGTCTCCTGGGGCAACTATCAAAATGTGTTCGATACGATCTACGACCTGCTGATCGTCAGGTGGGATAAAACCGCAGGATCTCTCTGCCTGTTCGCAAGCGACTACGATGCATTGCGATCCGAGAAGCTTGCCAAGGCGGTTACGGACGATGACACGACCCTGGTCTACGGAACCCCAATCTTCAATATCCTCAACAATGTCGAACTTCCGCTGGTCAAAAGCCTAGGTTCATCGCGGATTGGTGCAATCAGCTTCACCTCGTATTTCGGTCCCAACGTCACGGAAGGACTCGCCAGTATCGAGAAGGCTGAATCTTCCCTCAACAACCTCGCCTGCCTTGGATACGAGGACGGTGAGCGGGTTCTGTGGGGCGGAACACAGCGTCGCGGCAAAGTCTGGCAGCAGAGGGCCGGATCGATTTCAGACTGGATCGAATGGACCTCGGCAACTTGGGCGAAGGTCACATCGGATGTCGAAAGCGACAGCAATATCGTTCGCGACTTCTTGCGTCCGGAAAGAATGACGAAGCCACATGCGGCGTGGCCCATTGCGGCTCAATGGGGCGAACAGGCGCAGACCCGCTTTAATGATAAGCAGTACGTGATCTTTGGGTCCTTGGAAGTGCCGGTCTTCGCCGTAGATCTGAATCTTGGCGATGTTGGGCCGGATGGGAAAGTAGTCTTTCGCATTGAAACTGACGACGCGACGTCCGAGTACCGCCTGATCATCAGCGACGACATCCCCGGCGGCTATCGTCACGAACACATTTCCGGCCCTGCAGCCTCCTTTCGATATGGAACACAGCCGGCAATTTCGTTGGACGAGTATCTTCAGAAAGATCCGTTCATCGTTCGCTATGCTGACGGCACCTATTCCTACAACTGCTACCACATCCCCGTAAAACTGGACGCAGGTCTCTTCCAGCGAGAAAAGCTCGAAGCCTGGAACTGGGATGGCATCGCGTTGAACAAGGAGTCGATGCACAAGGTTGGCGATCAGCAAACGATCCAATTTCGTACGTTCGAGCAGATCAAGGGCGAATACGACGTTATCTTCAACGACGACGGCGCGGGAGAAGCTGCTGACCTTGTTTGCCTCAAGGACGTCGACGACGCCACGATCCGCTTATGTCTAGTCCACTGCAAGGGTGCCCATGAGGGACGCGTTTCGCAGGACATTCGAAATTTCTACCTCGTCTGCGGCCAGGCACAGAAGAGTATAACCGCAAAGCACGCCGGGCTTCCGACGCTTTATCAAGATCTGAAGAGACGTCACGAAATCTGGGGACGCGAAGGCTATAGCCGCTTTCTCAAGGGCAATATAAAGGACCTCTCGTACTTCAAGGAGAAGTCGCGCCGCGCGAAACTCGAGTTCGAGATGGTACTCGTGCAGCCGGGAGGCTCGGTTGCTTCGATCACGGATGACGCTCTACGGCTCTTGGCAACGACCGAACTCTATCTGCTGAAGACCACCCAGGCGAAATTCCGCGTCGTGCTATCACCCTAATTCCGACTGCACCAACCGTCCACGACGTTCCCGGGGGGAAAATGGCGTCCGCGAAGTCTCTATTGCCGGCTGAAGTCGGCCTTATAAAAGGAATGCTTAGTCTCATCCCCCGGCCAACGGATCAAAAAATCCTTACCTATTTTACGCACCCGGATCGCGATCTGAATCACCGGCTGATCGGGCAGATACGAAAGGGCCTCCGCTATAGCTCGATCGGCCCTGCACAAGAGACGGCGGTGCGAGCCTATATGCTCGCCCGTGAATTCGGGGGTGTTCCGGACGCAACGCTTTTCGTGCCGCCTCATGACAGCCCCTCTTCAGCACGGCATGGAAGACGATATCTTTTGCTCGATTGGTGGCCCGTAGGCCAAGGCTTATTCTCTTCAGGCGCAATCTTGGCAGACAACGGCCCTCGCTTTAACTGGGTTTACGACTGCGGCACGTCATCCAAGGATAGCGTGTTGGCAGATGCGATCGCGTCTTGGAGCTTCAAGCGGTCCGGACTTGGTTTTTCCAGACTCGATCTCGCTATCCTCTCGCATTTTGACCATGACCACATCAGCGGCTTTTCGCGTCTCGTGCAGACATCTCGGATAAGAGTGATATTGCTGCCATATCTTACTCCCCTACAACGTATTATCTTGGCGCTTCAGCAGGGCGTGTCATACGACGACACTGAGTTTGGATTCTACGTGGATCCTGTAGGTTATCTCAGGGGCTTGGATGGCAGCGATATAGGTGAGATCGTCTTTGTGCTGCCTTCCGGACCAGATGACGAACCGCCACCCCCACCTGTTGAGCCGAGGCCAGATCTCGAAGGACCGGAAGAGCCTCCGATAAAGTTTGACGAAGACACGCCACCCGACGGGGCGCACGGCGAGTTATTCGCTACGCAAGCGAATGCGAATGTGCGCTATCTCAGGCGAGGCGGCGTTATATCAGTCCCCTTTGATTGGGAGTTCCTCCCTTATAACGACTCGTCGATGCTGCCGAAGGTCACAAAGACCTTCCAAGCCGCAGCAACAAATCTGGTCCAGGAAATCCTGAACGTGCCAACGACGCGGAGCGCTACGCTCGACAAACTGAAGAAGCTGTATGACACGCGCTTTGGGAAATCGTCTAAGAACCGGAATATAATCTCGCTCTTCGTCTATTCCGGCCCGGTCGATCAGTCTGCGACCATGCTCTGGAACGCATCTAACCGTCCGCTCGGCCCCTTGGCAGGAGGCATCAGGTTCGGGCAGATGTACACCGGCGACGGAACCCTTGGTGCAGGAAAGCAATTTGCTGAATTCGAAAGGCATTTCCGGCCCGGGAGCCGACTTGCGCGGGCCGGCATCCTCCAGGTCATGCATCACGGGGCTGAGGGTAACTGGCACTCCGGTTTGGCTTCGCTTCTAAGCCCGGAAGCGAGCATTTTCTCATCTGATCCGAACCACAAAGGGTACGGGCATCCGCATGCAGCCGTCCTCCGCGATTTCTGGACGTTTCATCCAGTGCAGGTCGACGATACGCTCGGATTCCACATGTTGGGTGCGTTTTGAGACTTGGACGCTCAAATCGCAGACGCGGTTCTTCAACCAGGGCGCAGAAGCGTTTCTCTCACGCTGTTCAAAGAACTCGACGGCCGAGAAACCCGATATGGCAATCCGGTCGTAGGGGCCGCCAAGCCGGAAACCGACCTCAAATCCTTTTCAGAGCGCGGTTTTTTCATACGAGCGATGAGCTTGGTCTGGCAATGCAGAGGCCGGATCTGCACCTGAGACCACCGCCAGATCGCTTCGCCCGAGCCGGGCGCTTGCATGCGCATGGTATTTCGATGTTTTATGGAGCCTCGGACAAGGGCGTGGCGATGGCCCGAGGTGCACCCGCCAGTCGGAAGTCGGACGCTCGTTGAGGAATTCGAACTGACGCTTCCAGTCCGGCTCTTAGATGTTTTCGCGCTCCACGCAGTCTATGTTGAGGGTGGTGTCTTTGATTCCGAGTATGTCGACGAGCTCGGGCTCGCCAAATTCATGAAGCGGCTCTGCGATCGCATCACCATGTCAGACGACGCAGCTCCTAGCTATTTCTGCTTAGATCAGAAAATGCTGACACGTCCTATTCTAAGACGGGAAGTTGGAAAGTGCCCTTAAGAGGTTCGATCCCAGCTTATTATAGCGGTCACTAGCCGTCCAACCGTCCTTCCTCGGCTGCCCAATTGCCCAACGCCCGAATGCCATTGCAGCCATGCGAACTATTTTTAATTGTATCTTATTTGAGCTTGCATCCCATTTGATGATGGCCATGATAGAATCATGGTGGGGGAAAAATTCGACCTAGAGAATGTAATGCAGCAGATTTGGATAGGGCGCGCTTCTACGCCATTTCCGGGACAGATAGTTCCGCCAGATCCAGCTGCTGCAAGAGCCGCAGCACGAATCTTGGCCTCTACTGGAGGTTCGGGTGCTTCTCGGCTGTTCAACAGCGCGCCGTGCCTTGGCGTATGGTCAACTTTGGCTCCGCTGGCGGAACATTACGGCGCGGAAAGCGCGGAGATCTATCGTCATCTCTCTGACGCCCTCGGTATTGATCTTCACGATCCCGCCAATCGACCGTCCTTCAAGCGAAATTACAGGAGGGCGGCCGCACGAATCGGTGTCGCACTTTCAGGAAATCATCCCACCAGCCTGTTTTTCGCCCCACTCGGGGTTGCCGATGCGCAGATTCAGCCTCTCGCAGACGCAATTGTTGCGGCCATGGCCCATCTTGGGCCTCCCGCGACGGAAGATACATCAATGGCCGTCGCCTGGCAGCGCAGGCTGCTTGCCTGGTGCCCCGAAGCACTGACCCGCCTAAGGGCCGCGGTTCTGTTCGATAAAGTCGGCCACTACGCGGCAAGGGCAAACCGATGGCGCATCGGCGAAAACCCCGAGTCCGGTCGTGACGAAATCCTCTTTGCGGCGCTCGATCGCGCAGCAAGGGCCCAGGGTGTGCGCCGCGAAGTCATTGTCGCGCCTCCAGCACTGACATGGCTGAACGAATGCCTGGCGCTCCTGCCCGAAACTGCGCATGTCGCCCAAAGCGTCGTGCTTGGCGCTTTTCCAACCAGACTGATCGGGGGCGTGCCCTTGATACTGCCTCAGCCATGGCAGGATTATCTGGCCTGGAAAGCAGGCCGCATCGAATCCATTTCCTGTGCGCCACTTGCCGGTGAAATCCTTCTCTTCGACGCCGACACAGGGATACTTGCGACCCGCGCAAGCGTGACATGCGGATCAGTCGAACTCCCCGGTCGGCGGATCATCGCGCTTGCGGCCAGCGACTTCGATGCCGAATCGTTCGGCCCTGCGGAGATCGCAAAGGATCCCCGCTTCCGCGTTGCATGGCTGGAGCTCGACGGGAGCCTTGAGCTAACCTTCGCGAATGGCGAGCGCATCGTTCTCTCGAGGAGCATCGAGCCGTCATTGCGGATCGATGCCCGCCCCATCGGCCGATCGTCAACGCGTCCGCTCTACGGAGGAGACGGTGCGCTGGAGGTCCAGCTCAATCCGGCGCTGCCCGGCGACAGGATCTTGCGACTGTCGACCGGCGCATCCGTGCGTCGTCTTGCCGTCACACCTGATGCGGATGGACGCGCCCGGATCGATTTGCAGATGCTTGGACTCAATTACCCGGGGGATCCTGTTCGAGCGATATTCGATATCCTGGCGCTCGGCGCTAAAAAGGATTCGGATGCGCGTTCGGAGCTGCGCACAGTGGCATTTATCTGGCCGGGCGTCCAACGAGGCAACAGTGGCGATATAGACGATGCACCGCTGCCGTCGACATTCAACGTACCGCGATCTGCCGGGTTTGAGACGGCACGCGGGCGTCTGTGGATGAACCCTGAAGCGGCTGTCGATGCTGCCATTCTGGCGGTCGAGATCGATGGCGAGCTCGTCGAGTTCGCCTGCCCCTTCAGGGGAACCCGTCTTTGGTGGCACCGGATCGCTACCGGCACCCGGGAACGGGTCCCTCGCGGAACGCAGCTTGTTTTTGGACATGTCAACCGCAACGATACGCTGACAATACAGGCATCGGCCTGCCGGGCAGACGTCAGGGTTCTCGGCCGGCTCAAGTCGGCGCCATTGGTCGCGCGGTCGGAGTTTGCAATCGGTGCCGAGTTGCTCGAATCAAGTGGTGACGACCGCATTCTGCTGGAATATCCGGACGGGACTTCCGAACTGCTCGCGCGAGTAACCCGCACGAACGATCCGATCGATCTAACTGTCGGGGCAGCCGGCGACGCTTTGACCGTGACGTTCCGGCCGCAAAATCCAATCGACGCAATCGGCATTCGGATAGAATCGACGGACGGGGCCGTGTCGGCAGGACAGGCTTCGTTAGGCGCGCGTTCGGTCGACTCTCGGCTCCCGCGAGCTACGACCATTAGGCAGCTGAGCGACGGGCGCGTCGAACTGGCCGTGACCTGGCCGAAGGACGCCCCGCCGGCCCGCCTGGAGGTCCTCACGCGATCTGCGAAAGCGGAGCATTTCGAGCTCCTCCGTGGTGCGGATGGTCACCCAGCCGCGATCGGATTGCCGGGACGCGATCCCGCGCCCACGACACAGAACCTGACCACGCTCGCGCGGCTTCTTGCAGAGCCGACGACCATGGCGCTTGGCGGACAACTGGCTGCTGTGCTCGGGCCATATCATCAAAAGATTATCTCCGAGCTTGGGCGCGATCGCGCCGCCTCGCGCATATTGCCGGCCCTAGCTGTCGAGTGTCGTTCCGGCGGGTTGCCGCGCGCCGATATCCTGACGGGTGCTCCATGGCTGTTCGAGGCGCCCCTGACGGCCTTCACGCGGCTTGCGACGCACCCCGAGCTTTCTGCCTTGGGTCGCATGGCCGGCCTTGATGCTCCCAAGGATTTGCCAAATCCTCGTGGTGACGATCCGCTTCGGCAATGGCTGGAACGGGTGGGGGTCGGCGACGGCCTGCCGCGCGAACTTGGGGCAGGAGGGCTGGATGCGGCATTCGTCGCCTTGCGGACCAGGCTAGCGCGCAGGGACCTTGCGGAAATATCCGGCGACGGGCTGGTTGGCAATACCATTCGGCTACTGGCCTCCGTTGATGTCCCCGAACTCGACCGGCTGAGGGCTTTCGACCGGATGATGGGGCATGACATCTTCGCAGCGCGCCTGGTGTCGCTGATCGAGCGCTTTGCGCGCGCTTCGCGCCTGAAGTTAGCAGAGCCTGCCCTGAAGGAGATGGTTCGCCGCACCGGACTTGCGCCACCCGAAGTTGGCGCGGCCCTCACATTGGTTTGTCGCACCGGCGTCGAGGCACTGGCCTATTTCCTGATGGTTTGGGATCTCGCGACGCAAGAACATGAGCAGAAAACATTAGAAGCATGAACGATCTCGATCCAAACCGCTTTCGCGATATCTTGAATACTTCCCTTGGCCGTTTCGTCGCCACGTCCTCGCCGATCAACGAAGTCCGTGCTCCTGGCCTCGCAGCAAGGGTCAGAGAGGCCGTGCGCGCTCGGGAGCTTGTCAAAGGCCCCTATGTCGAGACACTACCTGACTTCGAGAAAGGCCGGTCCCTCGAGCAGCTCTCCTTTGACGGAATACTCCATCCCGCCTGGCAGGAGATACGTTCGACGAAACCGCGCGTCTGGGGCCGTCAGCTTCATGCCCATCAGGAAGCGGCACTGCTGAAAGAAGACAATTATCTAGTGGCGACCGGCACAGGTTCGGGAAAAACGGAAAGTTTCCTCTTCCCTCTGGTCAACGATATCCTGAACCAGGGCGATCTGGCGATTCCAGGTGTGCGGGCAATCCTCGTTTACCCTCTGAACGCTCTGGCCAACGACCAGCTGACGCGAATTGCCACACTTCTTTTCCGGGATCTTGGCAACCCGGGCATCACCCTGGGGCGCTATACGGGCCAGGTCAGTTCGCGGGCAACGCGGGCCGAAGAGGAGACACGGCTGAAGGCAAGTCCCACCTTCGCGGAAGTTTTCGGCGAGGAGGCTGAGGTTCCGGACGAGTGGTTACTGTCGCGCGAGGAGATGAGAGCGCGCCCTCCCCATATTCTGATCACCAATTATGCGATGCTCGAGCATATTCTGCTGTTGCCCACCAATCGCAATCTCCTGCGCGGCGCGGATTTGCGGTGGATCGTGATAGACGAGATCCACACCTACGCCGGTGCCCAGGCGATCGAAGTGGCTTTTTTGCTGAGGCGCCTCAAATCGCATTTGGGTCGAACCTTAGGGGAAACGCGATGCGTCGGCACGTCCGCATCGCTCGATCCCGCGCGGACAGCAGAACTCGCCGATTTCGCCGAGCGCCTCTTCGGCGAACCGTTTGCCGGCGCGGGTTCCGTCATCACCTCACAACGACGGCGCCATCCCGCGTTCCTGTCGGCAGCAGCGAGACCAAGTGGGCTTACACCTGCCAACTGGGCCGACGCCTTGCGCCTTGCGTCGATCGCAAGAGAGCAGGCGCTTGCCGGGAACGACGTCACGACGGATGACTGGAACTTCGAATGCGGCTTGGAAGGGCTCAACGCCCTGCAGGTTTCGCCAGCCGCAAGCCTCGGCGACGGCCTGATCGCTCTGCTCAGTCAGTTCGAGGAGGTGCAGTCGCTTGCGTCGGCGCTCGATCACGGCGCAGCAACGCTTGATTCCCTGGCCGCTTGCGTCTTCCAGAGTTTCCCACCAGACGAGGCTCGGGCAGCGCTTGTCGGCATGATTTCGATCGCCGTTCTGGCGGTGAGCCCTGATGGGTCTGTCTTTCCGCTGCTACCGGCCCGCTATCATATGATTGCATCTTCGGTCGATCGTGTCGGCGTGAGCCTGGATGCATCCGATCCGGAGGGCGCCGGGATTGTCCACATTGGTGCCACGCGGGACGAGAACGGCTCGCCGGTCTATCCGCTTATGGTGTGCCGCAATTGCGGAGAGCCTTACCTTGAGGCCTGGGACAGCGGATCGTCACTCGAGCCGGAAAACACGGGGCCGAACGCACGCAGATTGCTCCGGCTGACGCCCGGCGCCTTCGCGGAAGAAGATGATCAGGAAGAGCCCGACAGCGCTGACACGCCGCTGATCGTTCATATCGATCCGGCAACCGGCTTGCCGCTGGAGCCGGATGAAGCCGGGGCCGTGGCTGTCGAGCTGATTCAGCCACGTCCAAGCGACGACGAGGATGTCCCGCATCTCAGGGCCTGTGTGGCATGCGGCCATCAGTCCGCACGATATCTCGAACCGATCACCGCCGTTCATCCCGGCGACGAAGCATTCTCTGCCGTGGCAGCGCAGTCGCTACTCGAAGCCCTCCCCAGTCGAACCATGCAGGAGGGCCAGCCCATGGGCGGGCGAAACCTTCTCGTCTTCTCCGACAACCGCCAGGATGCGGCCTTCTTTGCGCCCTTCTTCGAACGTACCGCCCGGGATATGGCGATCCGCGGTGCCATGCTGCGAACCCTCGAAAGAGGTGGAACCGAGATCGATCTGGACAACCTCGTCAGCTCCGTCAGAGCCGAGCTGCGCGACGATGGACTTCGATTATATTCCGCCGGTTTGGATCCGGTTCGCCAGGAAGGGCCGAATGAAGAGCGGCGCCTGAAGGCCCATATCGCCGCGGAGCTCAGCGTCTTCGGTCGTGGACGGCTGTCCCTCGAGGGCTTCGGTCTCGTCACGGTCGGCTACGAACATATCGACCGGCCCATTCGAGCGGTCGAGACGACCTTGCCGCCGCCATTGAGGCCCTATGCCGGCGATATCGTCGGATATCTGCTGAAATGCGCGCGCGAGCATCGAGCGTTCGCAGGCCAGGGCTCGGGGGGCATCGATTTCGCCGACGAGTCGATCTGGAACCGCGTCAATGCCCAGGAGGGCCGGCGTGTTGTTCGTGATCGCGTTCCCAATGCGTCACTGGCTTTGAACTACATCCCCTCTGGGAGCCGCGACAATCGTTTCACCACTCTGCTAAAGAAAATGGGAGAGCGGGTTGGCGTTGAGATGGATGGCAATGCCTGCAGAGACGTGCTTGTCGCCTTCTTTCGGTCGCTGCAGGGAACCCGCTCCATGATGGCGCCCCACCATGGGGGGCTTGGACTGAAACTCGACCGATCTTTGCGGATCGCGCCAGGCCGCAATAGTCCGCTCTATCGATGCAGCAGCTGCGGAACGCGCACACAGTTCAACACTGCCGGCGTATGTCAGTCCCGTCGGTGTTCAGGAAATCTTGAACTGATGGACCTTTCTTCCCGGCAGGCGCTGTCGGACCAGAACCACTATGCCGCGCGTTACTTCGAAAGGCCCAAGCTTGCCATTGCGCGCGAGCACACGGCAGCAATCGCCAGCCACGTTCGAAACCGGATCGAGGAAGATTTCAAACGCGGCGAGGTAAATCTTCTCTCCTGTACCACGACAATGGAAATGGGTGTCGATCTCGGAGACCTCGAAGCCGTGCTCTGCAAGAACGTGCCCCCCTCCATCGCCAACTATCAGCAGCGCGCCGGCCGCGCCGGACGAAGGGCTCAGGTGGCGCCGATCGTCGTTACGACCGCACGGTCCGGTCGCTTCGACCAGGCCGTTTTTGCCGAATTCGGCGCCTATCTTTCCGAGCGGCCACGGGTGCCCTATCTCAGTCTCGATAATGCGGGCTTCTTTCAGCGCCATCAGATGTCGGTGGTGCTCGCCGGCTTCCTGGATCATAGGCTTGCCGGCAATCCGCGCACCGGCGCTGCTCGTCTGCGCGACGTCTTCGGACAGATTCTGACCGACAATGAAAAGCGCGCGTTCGAGGCAGATCTCAATGCCTGGATGACAAGTCGGGACGCGGTCGCATCGATTGCCGCAGCAGCCGGGCTGTCCGAAACTCTGCCGCCGGAGCTTAGAGCCATCGGGCTAGGCCCGCACGCACTGGAGGAGGCATTTCGCTATCGCATCAGCGATTTTGCAAATGCCATATTCGGCCGCTGGCAAATCATGCAGGAGGGGATCGAGGAGCTTGAGACGCGGCGCGCCGGTTTTCAGTCAACGGATGCCGATCAGATCACCCGCGTCGATAGGTCGCTTGCGGCATTGCGAACGCAGCAGGCGCTCTATCTCAATCAGTTCCTAATCGAGCAGCTCTCCAGACGCGCAGTCATTCCGACCTATGCTTTTCCCGTGCACTCTGTTTCGTTGGAAGTCCTGACCGGAGCGCGGCAGACAAGGGAGGCGGCGCCCCTCGAGCTCGATCGCGACGGAGGCGTCGGCATCACCGAATATGCTCCAGGCTCTGAGATTGTGGCGGGAGGACGTGTCTGGACGTCGGCCGGAATTTCCAAGCGATCGAGGTTCACCGGCGATGACACCTTCGTCGAACGACAGCAACTGCGTGTTTGTTCAGCTTGCGGTTGTCCTCAAATTACCGAAGCCGGCCTGGAGCCGAGCCCCAATTGCGCTCAGTGCAATGCTGCCTTTGAAGGCGCAAACCGCACTCGACGATTCATCCGGCCTCGGGGATTTCTGACATCCTGCAATGATGCGGATGGACGCGATCCAGGCGCCTCGAGACTGCGGCCGACCATCGCCGACGACGCAAGACTCCTGACGCATGCGCCGCGAGAGCGTTATGAAGCCACAGACGTTGCGTCCATCCTCAGCTTTCATGCGCCCGGTTCCAATCGCCCGGATTATGAACTGGGCCGAATTATCAGCATCAATACGGGAAAGAAAAAGGGTGGTTTTGCCTGGTGCCGGCATTGCGAGCATGCCACGCCGGCAGAAGGCGATGGCCCTGGTCTGCGCTGGCAGAAACCACGCGGTTTAACCCTGGCAGCGCATAAGAATCCGCGGACCGGCCTCGATTGCCGCTTTGATCAAAACCAACCCGTACCCGCCGTCGACCTCGCGCATGTCTTTGAAACCGATGTGCGCGCCTTTCTCTTCTTCGGCGGAGCGAGAGATAGAGACGGAACGCCGATCGTGGAGTCGCCGCAACTATACCGGACGATGCAAGAGGCGATCAGGTTGGGCGCAACGCGCCTTCTCGAGACAGATCCTCGCGATATTCGTGCGCTCCTCCAGTATCTGGAGGGCCAGCCGATTGTCGTCCTTTACGATGCCGTATCCGGGGGCGCCGGTTACGCGGCTCGGCTGACGCGCGACGCCGGATTTGCGATGCGCGATCTGCTTATCGCCGCCCGTTCCGTGCTAGACTGTACCAACCCGCACTGTGGCCGGGCTTGCGTCAGATGCCTGCACGACTACTCCAATCAACGTATTTGGCATGAACTCGATCGGCAGCCGGCGCTGGCATGGGTCGAGGCCATCCTAGCGGAACCGCAGAACTCTGGACTGAACCGATGCTCCTAAATCCAATCCCGAATCTGCCCCAGCACCAGAATGCGCGTGAAGGTTCATTTCGGTTTGACTTTCTTGTCACCTTAAGGAGGCTCGCCGACGGGCTCGAACTTCGCGACTGCCTCAAGGCTATTTCGTCGTGGCCGCAATTTCCGTTGCGGTCGCTTTCGCCTGACGTATTGGAGTTTCTGATAGAGGAAGGTCGCTTCAGTGTCAGAGAACGCAAAGCGATGATCGCCGAAATGGGCGAGGCGATCGATCCTTTCGACCCGCGTGCTTTTTACGAGACCTATCTGGAGCGTATTGAAGCCAGACCACATGCCGCCTGTTTCTTCGAAGAACTCCTCTTTTCCGCTCTGTCGCCCAACAAGGTGCGTCGCAAGCTCGAAAAAAAACCTGTCGGTGCCCTGCGCCTGGCCGCTCGACCGGCCCTGAAAAAAGAGCTCTCGAAGTTTGCTGACCAGGGTGACGCAGCACCGTCAGTTGATCTCATACTGGCGGTCTTTTTCGAACACGCCATTTCGGCATTCCAGGACATGAAGGACAATCAAACCGAAGCTGAATTGCGGATCGAAAGACACGCCTGCTTCAAGGGGTCGGCGACCACCGTGCCCACCGCCGGACAGCCTATCGACAACGCCACAGATAAAGCCGAAGCCAACAATGGCGTCGTCCTGAGCGATGATGTCGACGCCCTTCTTTCACGATCGGCAATCGACCCTGACGCTTTCGATGACGCAATCACGCTACTTTACCAGATGCTCGAAACCCTCGAGCCGGAGGCGCCGGCGACGGCATTTGATCGCTTTGCGGCGCTCGCCGCGGCCCTGCCGACATTGGCCAAGGCCGCCTTGCAGGATCAGGAGTCGGAAGCCCTTGCCAGGTCTTTGGAAGATCGTGGCGGGCCGCCGGCAGCAGAGACCGTCATCTGGATTCACGCCGAAGGTAACAAGGCCGCGATGCCCGAACTTCTGGCAGCGCTCGATTCCTGCGACAGCGCCGCTGCGCATGCCCAGCAAGCTGTGACAGATGCCAAGAAACGGGCGTCCGAACTGCTCATCGACGATGATCTTGCAGGAACGCAAGAAGCTCTGGCCGAGGCCAGCGCTCAGAAGGCCAGATGCGATAGTCTGGAGACGCTTAAAAAGGCCGTGATGACCGCGCTCTTGGGCGTTGTGGCAGATGGCCTCGGGTCTGATGTGCTCACCACCGCCGTCGCAGCGCTCGCAGATGCGATAGCCGGAAAAGAAATGCCAGGTCATTTTGAGGCCTTAACCGTCAAACAGCCTCTGGGCGACGCTGCACCGTCCGCTGTCGCCGACGTGTCAATTGCGGAAGACGAAGGTGACGATCGAGCGCCAGACACTGACGGAGAGATTGAAGACGGACCAACTGACAGTTACTCCGACCAAACACAGGACCATGGCACGCACGGCGAAATAGATGTCGCTCAGGATGATGCATCGGTCCCCGGCACGGCCGAGCAAGGCCTCGTTATGGCTGAAGGCGGTGTCGAAGACAGTCCGGAAGAAGCAGATCCCAATGCGCCGCTTGTAGGACTGATTGCGGAATTGCTGCAAGCCGACTGCCTCAAGGTTGCCTCGGATATTGCTCTCGCAACACCCAATCCGCCGACCGATGCGCGTGTCCTGCGGGCGGCTTCGCTGGCCCGCTCGCCCGGTGTCGGCTTTACCCCGGCGGCCCAGCGGTTGGCGGGGGTCCTTTCGGAAGTGGTGGACCAGTCTCTCAATTCCACCAGCAGTGCATTGCTGTTCGGGGCAGCGCTTCATCTCACTGTTTTCTCCCCATCGGCGTTTTCGCGAGCGCGCCTTGGAGCGGTCAACCTCGGTGCCTTCGGACCCGCGTTGAATGAGCTGCGCAACGTCGTTAGCGAGCTCGATTACCAGTTCCCACCGTCACCCGACATTCTGGCAAGGCTGGCTGGCGTGCCCCGCGAACCAAGACGCGCACGGATCCTTCGTGAGCTTGAGGTATGGGCAAGCGAGACGTCCAAGAGAAGCGGCCCCTGCCAGCCATCGACGAAATTCATGCACCGCGTCGCAAGCACCAAGGGAGGTATCGGGGCCGCTATCGATGCAATCAAGTCAAGTTCGCCCGATGTTCAGGCCGTCGTGCAACAAGCGCTTGACCGCTATGGCACTTATGCGGCCCTCGACGACAGCATCGCAGAGGAAAACGCCGCGTTGGGTTCCCGCTCGACGGTTCGATTGCCTCGGACGACTGTCGACTATCTCGCTCGCCGACTCCAGATAGCAACCGATCTCTTGAGTTCTTGGTCGATCGCTGCCGGTTCGGAAGTAGCCTACGACCGGCGCCGCGACGACACCGTCCGGAGGACCGCAGAAACACTCAAGTCGCACCTAATCAAAGCGGCGGACAATCTTCATACGCTTTCCAGCCGGCACCATGCTACCCTCCATGATCGGCTTCAGGGCGCGGTGGCGGACTGGATCGCCGAGCGCATTCGCGATGTCGAGACGAGCTTGGCCGGCGCCGACGTCGTTTCGCCGCCGGCAATGGAGATCGAATCGAACGAGCTCGATCGACTGCCACCACTTGTTCGCAGCGCACTCGCATCTGGAGATGGAGCTGAGGCTGCCCGGCTGCTTTCCCAATCCGGTATTCCCACCATCTCGGAGGCGATCGAAAAGAACAGGACGGCCGGCGCCTTTGCCACGGCAGGTCGCCTGGGACGATCAGAAAACGCGCCGGTACTGTTGCGCGAGCAGGGCGAATTCGCGTTGAAATTGCGCGTCCTGACGGCCGCTCTGTCCCGTCGCGCAATTACGCTGTCCAAGCTCGATCTGCACCAACAGGAATACTATCCGCCATTGGCGCAAACTCTCGACGATTGCGGCCAAGCCTTCAGCCAGGCAGAGGAAGGTTCCCGCTCGAACAATGTGGAGTGGCTGCGCGATCTCGACGAACAATGGCGTCAGATTTCAGCGGCGCAAACATTCCTCGATGAAGCGGAAGCTGCAGTCAGGCAAGGCCAGATCTCGCGCGTTCGCGATCTCAAAAACTCGGTCAATCCGGACGATGCTCAGATCATTCTGCGACAAATCTCCGACGGCATGACACTGGAAGCGATCGAAAACCGGATCGCATTGTTGCGCGACGGACGCTCCATTGAGTTTCTGGATGGAAGTGATGATGACGGGCCGATGAAGGCCTTTTCGCCGACGATCGTGGATGCAGCCACCACCGAAAACTGGCCCAACACTGTCGAAGAATACGCGATCGCGTTTTCCGGTGACGGTCTCCTTTCGACGGAGGCCGACAGGCTGGAACCGGCCGTCGACCTGATGCGAACTCTGACGGACATCCAACGATCCGTCGCCGGAAATTCTCCGGCGGTCGCGAAGATACGAAAGCTCTTCGAGGATCTCGGCTTTCTCGGTCCTGTCCTAGATGAGATGGCGCGCGTTCAAAGTGCCAAGGCCTGGACCTTTTCGTTGCGGGCAACGGTGCGCACGGAGCCTGACAACTGGTTCTTGCCGCCTGTCTTCGGTTCGCGGGCCAAGGGTCGCTACCGGCTGCTGATCGCAGACGGCGCTGTCCTGCCGGAGACGCTCGTGCCAGCGCTTGACCAAGATGAGCCAGCAATCATTCTTATAACAGCAAGGCTCGACACGTTGCGACGTCGCGAGCTTGCAAACCGGCTGCGAGGAGCTGGCCAGCCGGCAGTTCTCATCGACGAGACGCTCGTTGCCTTCGTTGCGACCCGACGAGAAACGCGTATCGAGGTGGTTTTTGCTTGTGGCCTGCCTTATGGGCGTGTCGAGCCCTATCTGACAGACGCGACTGTGTTGCCAAAAGAGATGTTCTTCGGACGCGAGCTCGAGATCCGAACAATCATGCGACGCAGCTCGGACGGCTGCCTGGTTTACGGAGGACGGCAGCTCGGGAAATCCGCGCTCCTCAGCCATGTGGAAAATACCCGGCACAATGAGAGTGAGGGCCAGATTGTCGTTCGCGACCAGGTAACCGATCTTGGGCTTCCGAATGATCCCGCCAAAAACATCTGGAACCGGCTGCACGCAAAGCTCAGCCTAATGCAAGGTATCGTTCGACCCGACAGCCGCGGCGACCGCGACAAGATTGCCGACAATATCAAGCTCTGGCTTAGTCAGGACACCCGCCGACGCATCATCGCCTTGTTCGACGAGACGGATGAGTTCATGTCGGCCGAAAGCACCAGTGGCTTCAGGGAGATCACCAAACTCAAGGATCTGATGGAGAGCACGGACCGGGCCTTCAAAGTTGTCTTTGCCGGATTGCACAATGTTCAGCGTCTTCACAACGTCTCAAATTCCCCGCTTGCCCATCTGGGCGAACCGATCGTGATCGGCCCTCTCAATCGAACCCTTGAGGACAAGCGCGCAGCGTACGAACTCGTCGTTGCGCCGATGAGGGCGGCAGGCTTTCGCTACGAGACTCAGGAAACTCCCGACAAGATTCTCGCATTCGCGAATGATTATCCTTCGTTGGTGCAGGAATATTCTAAAGGATTGCTTTCGCAGCTGCACCGAACCAGATCGGGACGAGGCTATGCTGTCGCTGCAGACGGTCCGCTCTGGACAATACCCGACGCCACACTTTTCGAACACGAGAATTTCAGCCGTATACAGGAAAACATTCGAAAGAAATTCCGCTGGACGCTCGATCTGGACGTTCGTTACGCGCTTATCGCCTACACTCTTGCTTTACTCTCAGCCGAGGGCAGGGAGCGAGACGTCCTCCATGAAGGCCTTCCACCGCGTGATATCCTGGACGCAGCAACCACCCACTGGCCGCGCACGTCGGAGATGCTGGACGTGTCGGCCTTCGAGGTCATCCTGGACGAAATGTGGGATCTCGGCATTCTCGGTCGCCGGCTCATTCCCAATACAACGCGCTATCTCTATTGCCTGCGTTCGCCCCAGGTCGCCGCGATCCTCGGAAGCTGGGAGGACGCGATCGATGAACTCGAGAAGATCAAGGATCGCGAGGGGAAACCAAATTACGACAAGGCCACCTATCGCCGCGGAGTTGCGATCCGTGCCAGCCGTCCGCTCTACATGCCGTTGACTGACCTTCAGATCGAGCGGCTCCTCGATCCGGCCGCCCCGGGTGTCAAGATTGTCTGCGGCCTGAAGCTTCTTGGCCTCGAAAAGATCGGCAAGGCCTTTGCCAAGATAAACGAGGATCTGGGGCTGCCTGGCTCGAATCCTGAAACTGTGATCCAGGTTGAACAAACGACAACGACCAAAGAATTCCGCAAGATGCTTGATGCGCCGATCAGCCGTGGGATCGGGATGACGATCCTCGTCCACGAGAGTGATGTATCCGATGACATCGAGAGACTTGTCGAATTCGCGGGGCGCCACCCCAAAGTCATTGCCGGGCACATCCGACCGATTTTCCCGGTCGACGCCTTGGATTCCCGAATGCGGCATCTTGCGGCGCGGCGCAAGGAAGGCTCCGTCTATCTGTCGCCATGGGGCGTGGAGATGCTGAGAATGCATATGCGCCAGATCGAAGGGCCGGCCGAGCTCGATACGCGCGAGACAAGACGCCGTGTTCTGGAAGCAAGCGGTGGCATACCCGATCAGGTCGTGAGCGCCGTGCAAAAGCTCATCTCGGCTGAGGATCTTAAACGAGCATTAGACGAGCTCGGGGACAAGTTCTTGCCGCCGCAATCGCTTCTGAAAGAAGACCTGATCGCGTGTCTGGAGCCTTTGACCGTCACCGACAACCTGGAACTTTACACGATGCTCGACGAGGATGTCAGAAAACGCTTCGGAAAAGACCTCGAGACTTTGGTGCCGGATCTCCAGGCTATGGGTCTCGTCGAGCGATGGTCCGCCAAGCACGGAATCTTTGCGCCCTCGGCGCTTGGAGAAGTTTTGCGCCGCCAGGTCTCTGTTCGAGCCTGATCGAACCATCCTTAGTAGGTAGGAAAGTTTGTACTGACGCTTTCAATGGAGGTGGAGCTACGAACAGAGATCGCGAGTGCAACCGCTTTGTCTTCAGAATTCTCAAGAACGGATTTCCGGGGGACATAGAGCCTTTCCCTGGAAAAATACTGCACTCAGGTCGCTCGTAAACAAAGTGGTCTCGATAAGTCGCGCTGCATGCCACCGGTAATCAAATCACTCCCCACGCCCGAAACCTCCCCCTCCCGGTCATCTCGCGCATGCCAAGTTCCAAAACGATCCGCCGCGCCGCCTGTGGTGTGACGTCCAGCGTCTTCGCCACCATCCCGGCCGCCACGAGCGGTTTTGCCATGACGAGCTCGATCAGCTCCGGCAATTTCGAAGACGTTCGTCTTCCCGCCAGCTTGCGTTCCATCATCTGCCGGGCAAGTGCTAGCCGGTCATGTTCTTTCATGCCGATCTCAGCGGTTGCCAGCACCCCCTGGGCGATGGCGAGCAGCCGGGTTTCGCAATCGCGATGCCGGCGCCGATCGACGGGAATGGTTTTCAGGCCGAGGTTGATCGCGGCGAGATGAGCACCCGAGGTGATGCCGGCTTCTCGCAGGATCGATGCGGCCAGCAGCCGGCCGAGCCAGGGCGCGTGCTGCAGCACCGACAGTTCGTTCCAGGCATCAAGGGCAATGATCGCCTGCAGCACGGCGGGCAGGTGCTCGGCCTGGCGCAAGACGCCGCGCCATTCGTCGAGCCGGGCATCCTCGTCCCAGTCGAGATCGTAAATCATCGGGTCCTTCTCGGCTGCAGCGCGGCCTCTGACCCCGCCAGGCCGAGCCGCTTTCTCGATGGCGGCTGACGACCGGGCCAGGGTCGCATCGATAGCAGCATAGTCGACGCCGGGAAGGTCCTCCGCCTCATCACCATAATCCCCCTCCCCTTCCAGGACGACCGGGAGCGCGGACCGGAAGGTGCTCGCCGGCTCTACCGCCTCGCCCGCGTCGGCCGACGTGATGTCTGACGTTTGTCGCAAGCTTCGGATACCGTCGGCGGAGAGCGCCCAGGCGGGTGGCTGGCCAGAGATGCGCCGGCGTGTTTTTAGAACGTCGCGGGCGATGGTGAGTTCGTGGGTGGGTGTGCGAATATCCCGCGTGGCGTCGTGCAGGACGAGGTCTTCGAGATGGACGAGTTCACCGTTGATCCACAGCGAGGCGCAGGCATCGGTGAAATTTTGCCGTTCGAGGAAGCCGCCTCCAACCGGCGAGCGGGCGATCCGCTCGTCGAGACGGGTCAGGGCGATGCCGGCGTCGAAAGCTAGCCGCATCAGGGCAGTCATGCTGATTTTCGCGAGATCGTAAGCCATTGATTTTATGGTAAACGATTTCTTAAAGGAAATCTATCTCGGGATTAGGTTTCCTCACTCCTCACGATGCGCCAGCGCATCGCTGGCCATCGATAAGTAACGCTTATCGATGGCGAGCCATCAAAGTCATTTTCTTGCCATCTCGCCCCACTGTCTGTATGTTAAGGCTACGTTTTCGACGAGGCACACTATGTCCGAACCCCAACTTTCCATTCGCAGCAGCAAGGCCCGTGATCTGGCCCATGCCCTCTCCCGCCGGACCGGGCAGCCGATCAACCGGCTCGTCGAGCTCGCGCTGGAGCGTTATGATCAGGAGCTGCGTGCGGAAACCACCCGCTATCCCATGGACGCCGTCTGGGAGTTGGCCGCCGAGGATCTCGCCAAAATCGCGCCCGGCACGACGTCCAACCACGATGAATTCTACGATGAGAACGGTCTGCCAATATGATCGCCGTCGATACCTCTGTCATTATCGCGATATCCATGAAGGAGCCGGAGGCGGAGACCTTTAGAACACTGATGGGGCGTGAGCCGGTCATTATCGGCTGGCCAACCCTGTTGGAGGTACGGATGGTTCTGTCGGGCAAAGGTTTTGTCAGTGCAGCCAGGATCGTTGGGCAGCTTGCCACAACTGTGAATGTCACGACCGTCGCATTCGATGAGAAGCACTATCGCGCAGCCGAAGACGCTTTCGAGCGTTTCGGCCGGGGACGCCATCCAGCTGCGCTCAACATGGGCGACTGCTTCTCCTATGCCGTTGCCGCAATCGCCAAGGCACCGCTCTTGTTCAAAGGGCCCGACTTCGGGCAGACGGATCTCAAACTGCATCCCGCGTCGTCGATGACATGACAGGCGCTGGCGCAGACACCGTCGATCGCCGTGCCCACGAGCTCGACACCATTGCTGCAGTTCTCCCCATGGAGCGGCGCGATGAACTGGCCGAGCTTCTGTCCGACCAGGATATCGAGACGCTGCGCCATCTGGTCAACCAGGGTATGGGCGCCAACACTTTACGTGCGCTAACCTCCGACCTCGCCTACCTGCAGGCATGGTCGTTGGCGACATCGGGACGATCGCTGCCGTGGCCCACGCCGGAGGCTCTCCTGCTGAAGTTTGTCGCTCACCATCTTTGGGACCCGGAAAAGCGTCTGACGGATCCGGATCACGGCATGCCAGCGGAGGTCGAGGACAAGCTTCGTCTCCAGCGGTTTCTCCGGTCGTCAGGTCCCCATGCCCCCGACACCGTGCGCCGGCGGCTGGCCACCTGGTCGACGTTGACCAAATGGCGCGGGCTGCAGGGTGCGTTCAACTCCCCTGCTCTCAAGTCTGCCATCCGGCTGGCGGTGCGCGCAACGCCGCGACCGAAGCGGCGCAAGAGCGCCAAGGCCGTGACAAGCGATGTCCTGTCAAAGCTGATTGGCACCTGCCGGACCGACAGCCTGCGCGATGTCAGGGACAAGGCGATCCTGATGCTTGCCTTTGCCTCCGGTGGTCGGCGCCGCAGCGAAGTGGCGGGGCTGCGTAAGGAGCAATTGGTCATGGAAGCGCCGATCCCCGTTGCAGGATCAGCTCCCCTGCCCTCGCTGTCCATCCATCTCGGTCGCACCAAGACCAGTGGTGCCGATAACGAAGAGGTTGTCTACCTCACCGGTCGGCCCGTCGACGCGCTGAATGCCTGGCTTGCCCTTGCCAGGATCGACAGAGGCAGTGTGTTTCGGGCGATCGATCGCTGGGGCAATGTCTCACAACGTGCGCTGGATCCGAAGGCCATCAACGATATCGTCAAGCAGCGCGCGGCCATGGCAGGGCTGGACCCGGCGGAGTTTTCAGCCCATGGCTTGCGTTCAGGTTATCTCACCGAAGCAGCCAATCGCGGCATTCCGCTCCCAGAGGCCATGGAACAGTCACGGCACAGATCCGTGCAGCAGGCTTCGGAGTATTACAACAGCGCCACCCGACGGAGCGGCAGAGCGGCGCGACTGATGGACTGAAAAACTCCCATGAGCGGCGCTTTTGTGACACTTGTTTTCCTGACAGATAAGCCCGCTGATGAGCGGCCTACCTACGAGAGCAAAATTCAGTGAAGTGCGTGAAATTAAGGCTGAGACGACGACCGCATCCCAAGCCGGATTAAGGCGACGCTACCCGGTCTGGTGTTCTGCAGCTTCAGGCACAGCCAAGCCGTCCATCATCTGGATAAAGATGCCCTTGTCGCTCCAGAGTTTCCAGCGGTTATACAGCGTTTTCGCCGGGCCATATTTCTTCGGCGCATCGCACCACCGAAGCCCGTTGCGATTGACGAAAATGATGCCGCCCAGCACGCGCCGATCATCAACACGCTGGCGGCCATGGCTCTTGCGGAAATAGGGCTGAAGACGAGCCATTTGCTCGTCAGTCAACCAGAACAAATTGCTCATCAGTCAGGCTCCTGTCCGCCGCTCTGAATCATAGCCGTCAATTCAAATCAATGGGGCCTGACACTAGAAAGCCTTTGCGTCGGCTGCCCATTGGGCCGGGAAAGCTTCATTCCGAACCACAGGATTGCATTCCGAGATCTCAAATCTCGCGAGCTTCAGAACGTCGAATGGGTCTTCGGCGATCATTGCTTCGATCGTCGCGATCGTCTCGGCGAACGCCAGAATGAACCCTGCCTTTCCGCCTTCCAATGGCCCTGCAAACAGGATCGTCCCGGCTTTGGTGTAACGGGCGAGCCAGCCCTTGTGCGTATCGAGATGCGATTGGATGTCTTCGATCGGACGGATGTAAGTGAGTTTGATGGCGTACAGCATGATGCTTGTTCCTTGGTTCGTTCAGGCAGCGACGAGTGCGGCGGCGATGGCGGCTTTGGCAGAGGCAATGCCCTTCTGACGGATTTCTTCGCCGCGGGATGCGCCTTCAGCGCGAACGAAACGAACGTCATGGATACCAAGGAAACCAAAGAAGGCCTTCAAGTAGCTTTCCTGAAAATCCAACTGGACCAAGGGGCCTTCGAGGTAGAAGCCGCCCCGGCCTGAAGCGATGATCACACGCTTGCCATCTGCAAGGCCGATAGGCCCGGTCTCAGTGTATTTGAAGGTTTTACCGGGCTGAGCGATCCGGTCCAGCCAGGCTTTCAGTTGGGTCGGGACAGAGAAGTTGTACATCGGCGCACCGATGACGATCACGTCACTGGCAAGGAACTGCGCGACCAAACGATCCGAAGTGTCCTTTTCGTGAAGCGCCGCGGCATCGAATTCTGTCTTAACATTGGGACGGAAGCCGGCGGCCACTGCTCCGTCCATATGGCTGATCGGATCTTCAACAAGATCGAGATATTCAATTTCGACGTTTGCGTTGCGGGTACGCATTGCGTCGATGATCGTCGCGGTGAGATCTCGTGTGATGGAGCTGGCTCCCAGAATGCTGGAGTCGATGTGAAGGATCTTCATGTCTTTCTCGCTATCGTTGACGTATGTGTTCTCAGTTCCGCGGCTCATTGTCCTGCCTCCCGAGCAGCCTGATCGATCAGATCGGCAACCGCATCAGGATGGGAGATGAGGGACATGTGGCTGGCGAATAGGGACGTGACGCTCGCGCCGATCTGGCGGGCGATGGCTAGCTGGACCTGTGGGGCGAGCGCGTTATCGTTCTCTGTCTGCAGGTACCAGCTTGGTTTATTATGCCAAGCGGCGTGGCTGATTTTGCCAGCGAACGTCGCTACCGCGATGGGCTGCTGGAGCGCCGCCAGTTCAGCCGCTTTGTCCTCTGAGACATCAGCCGCCATAACGTGGCGATAGGCCTTCGCATCGTCGAGCCAGATCAGCCCGTCCGCGTCCGGAGTGAGGCCTGCCATCGGCGCGTTCAGGCGGTTCAGAAGATCGCTGACGGACTCGCCGCTATCCGGCACCAGGGCCGAGAGGTAGACGAGGCCTTTCACGTTTGCGGCGTTGCCAGCCTCAGTGATGACAGCGCCCGCCCAAGAATGGCCCACGAGCAGCACATCGCCCGTCTGGCGGCGTAATACTCGATTGGTCGCAGCGACATCATCGGCGAGCGAGGTCAGCGGGTTCTGTACGGCGGCAACACGATATCCACGCGCCTGAAGCCGGCTGATGACGGGAGCCCAACTGGATCCATCCGCAAAGGCGCCGTGGACGAGTACGATCGTGCCGATGGCGTGCTGTGACGGAGCGGCCTTGGCTTCGCTCGTCGACAGCGAGAAAGCCAGACCAAGGGAGGCCAGAATCCTGCCGGTGATCCCTGACCACGGCATTGCTATTGCTGCTATCTGCGGAAAGCCGGTGCTTCGATGTCTCGATATTTTCATTTCTGAGGGCCTTGATGCATTGTTGAGGCAAATATACCTCTCCGCCGCCAGGCGCTTCAGATGGCAAATTGGACATCCTTCATGCAAAATTCGCCAATCGACATCTCAGCTCGTACCGTGAACGTGGCAGTGATCGCCGTGGAGGGAAGCCTGCTGTCGGCGATCGCGGGACTTGCCGATCTGTTCTGGATCACCAACCAGGCACTGCGGGCACCGCCGGCGGGAACTGCGGAGGGCTTGCTCCATCACACGCAGATAGTTTTTAACACGACGATCGTCAGCGCTGACGGGAAGTCGCCTCCGGCCGCACAAGGGCGGCGCATCCCCGTAGACTGTTCGTTCGACGAAATGGGTGCATGCGATATCGCGCTTGTCGCTGGCATGGCATTGGGGCCTGATCGTCTTCCACCGCTGTCCGGTTCGATCGAGACGGCGGCGGAATGGCTCCGGAACAGGCATAAGCAGGGCACCGTCGTTGGTGGAGCCTGCGCTGGAACATTCATTGTTGGCGAAGCCGGGCTTCTTGATGGTCGACGCTGCACGACCACTTGGTGGCTGCATCACGCGTTCAAGCGGCGTTTCCCGAAGGCCCGGCCGGTTTGGGGAACGGCAGTCGAGGAGCAGGACCGCGTGATCACCACGGGCGGGCCGCTATCGTGGATCGACCTGGCGCTGCACGTTATCAAGCTTACTGCCGGCCCGGAGATCGCCAAGCTTGCCGCTGATGTATCGGTCGCTGATACCTTGCCGATGCCGCAGATGATCTATGCGCCGCGCGGTTACGTCAATGCAGCCGCCCCTTTGCTGCTACAGGCGGAAGAGATCATACGTCATGCAAGTCCGGGAATGACGGCAGAAGCACTTGCCGGCGCACTGAACCTCAGCGAACGGACACTGCACCGTCGGCTGAAGGAACTTACCAACGAGTCGCCAAAGAGCTTCATGACGCGAGTCAGGATCGAGATGGCCTGCGTTCTCCTCGAAACGCCAGGAGCGAGCGTGAAACAAGTGGCACAGCAGTGTGGTTATGGCGATGACACGGCCTTCCGGCGCGCCTTTATCCAGTTGACCGGCATGACGCCGGCGGACTATCGGCGCTGGGCGGTGGGGCGACGTTTGCGAACAGAGCAACGTGAGTTTGAATAGAGGGCGAAGGCTTCAAAGCTGAAAGCGCCCTGACAACTTCAAGTCGGGGCGGCGCACTTTCTCAGTGGCGACCTCGCATTCGAACGCATCTGCGAGTGTGTGTTTGATCGCGTGCAGGGAATATGATGTTCATGACCGAATTGAAAGCGTGAAGCCGCCATCGCATGGCCCGGCATCTCGCACCGGGACGCTGTTCGCCCAACCTACTTTTGCCTTGAAAGGATGTAAACCGCTGACCACCAAATGTCGTTGCTACCGCGCAATGTCCGGTACGTTTTTTCGAAGACCACGGAGGAGCCAGTCACGAAAGACGATGACGCTAGGATTGTGGGATTTGCGTTCCGGATAGACGAGATGATAGGAGTCGTCCGACTGCACCGGCTCGCCGAATGGCATATGCAACTGTCCGCGCTGAAGTTCCTCGCGGATATAGGAGGTCGGAACCACCGTAAGGCCAAGCCCGTGGAGCACGTCAGGCTTGATAAAGGCTAGGCGGCGTTACTGACAGACGACGCCTTGATGAGCTCCTCGATAAATCCGCGTCCGGCCGGACCGGGCAGAGAGTCCGCCCTGTAGACCACGGACATCGTAATCATGGCTGCTGTCGTCATGTCAGCAATCTCCAACGGGACCAGCAAACCACGATCAAGGTCTTCCCGCACGACGTCCACCGGCATGCCACCCCAGCCGAGACCAGCTTTCAGGAGCGCGTGTTTCGCCCCGAGATCGTAAAGCCGCCAGGTCTTAGGCGCAAAGACCCGGAAATCCTTTTCAGCCGTAAGCTTCGAGCGGTC
>NZ_VJMG01000063.1 GCF_007004135.1 Affinirhizobium straminoryzae | reverse complement strand
GATCCACCCACCGGGACCGGCACTTTCGCAAAGGCCTTGTCTGGCGGCTTGAGCGGAAGGGAGGCGCGGTTTCCTTGCGGGTCCTTGCATCCTGCCGGCAGCGTCCCGCCAACGCCGCCGATGCAAGCGACCCGCAGCCAGCCCGTATGACGAAGACAGGCCCCGCCGGTTCATCCGGCGGGGCCTGTCTTCGTTGTAACGGCTGTTCCGCTCCGACGCTGGCTTCCACCGTCTGACATATGACCAAGATTACTGGGATGAGCGGCGATGAGTTTCTTGCTGGAGAGTACATCGGTGCTTTTCGCAGCGCATCGCGGAGGACGTGACGTCAATCGCCAACGTCCTGACGAGATCACGGCGCTGATCGTTTCTGAGAGCTTACGAAAGGGTGGTCAGATAAGTAAATTCGCCCAGCTTAACGGAGTGAAAGGCGGCCCACCTGATGTCGTGGAAAACCATGATTCGTCAGGGCACCACAACCCGAATTCCAATTATCGACATTATACCCATTGACACAGTTCAGAGATGGAAGGGATGTGCGATGCGGATGTGGGAAGGTCGAGATGTTTGTGCCTTTGATCGCCAAGGGCACTTCGTGTATGCTCCGAAAATGAGATAATCGAAATATATGTTCGTGTCGGTGTATAGACCGTGTCTTTCCGATTGAGAAAATCGCATATTTGTGTTGCATATTTTTGGAATTTCTAGCTTTAATTCCGTGTGTTATTTTTGGGATATTTATTTTGGGATGTTTCTGATGAGGGCCTATTTTTTCGGTTTTTTCATTATTATTTTCCTTTGCGCCGGTAACATAGCTTATCGTTGGGATGCATTGACCGGCGATGTCGGAAGTGAAAATATTGAAGCGACATATCATGTCATCCATACCGTGAATTCATTGCAGTCCAGCGCGTGGCGCAATCACTTTTTCTTGCCAACGGTCACTCTGGGGCGACAGCTCGACAAGAATATACCTTGGGGTGCGACGAAACCTTCATCAACGGGCGACTACATTTACACCAGCTTCCCACCCTTGGGATTTCTGGCGCCCTACCTGACCCTTAGTGCGCTTGGCTTGGATGCGAACCGAGCAACTATAGGCCTGTTTGGGGCGGCGGTAGGACTGCTGTCCTCGCTCTGCCTTTACAGTCTTTGTTACCAACTCATTGTTTTCGGCGGTGTGTCAGGGGGGATCGCGGCGTTTGCTGCTCTATGTGGGTGTTTGATTTCTGTCTTTAGTCGTGAAGCGCTGCAATCCAATGGCGTTGTTTACTGGAGCCACACGCTTTACAATCTGTTAATGTTAAGTAATTTACTTGTGCTTGTTTTTTATCGTATTTATCGTTGGAGAGTTTTTTCTATTTTATTTTATGTTTTTGTGTTTATGGGGCCGTGGCTCGAATGGACCGCCTACGTATTTAGCGCCGGCTTGATCATCTTTCTCATTCGCAAGCCAGGTCTCGATTCCGAACTGTCAGCTGTGCGGATAGGTGTAGTGACCTTCGTGTCAGGCGCTCTGGTCTATCTTCATTTTGTCGCGGTGCTCGGTCTCGTGCCGGCAACGCAGTCATTTCTGGCAAGATTTCTTGCTCGCAGTGCGAAAAAGGTTGGGTTTGATACTCTTGTTGCAGGGTATGGCCTTTCGTACGGCCTGTTTCTGCTCCTACTTGTTTTCCTAGTTTTTATATATGCGATGAAAGAAAATTGGAATAAATTTCAAGATGAAAAATTTCGCTATATAAAATTGGTTTTGTTTGTCGCGGCGTTTCCCCTGCTCGAAAATCTGCTTATGATGCAGCATGCGACGCAGTTTTCCTTCGATCGGTTGAAATTCGTCATTCCTGCTGCCATCCTTATATCCGTTTCCATCGCATACCTTTCGGGTTTGTACAGGTATTGTGTTATCTTTATTGTTTTTGCTGCCAGTATTTTGGGCGTCCGAGATTTCGATAAAAGCCTGCAGAATTACAGTGAGTGGAAGCGTATCGATGGAAACAACATGCTTCTCGTCAGTAAAGCCAAAACGTTATATGATCCGTCATGTTCTGTGTTTGCGACGTCAGGCGCCGTTCGCGGGTATCTGAATTCTCTTGTGCGCGCTGGCATCTATGAAAATAAGCAGATAGACGATATGGCGAAACTCGTAACAGAGCGCAAAGCGTGTGCGGGTGTTTTCCTGCAGGCCAACAGCCCGTTTATTGATTTGGCGGGTGTAGAGGAAATTATAATCGTAAAGCCCGATGGGCAGCAGATTGTCGTGAATTAGAAGCTGTTTCTCTGAACGATAAAATATACGTATGTATAGGTGGATACACAGCCACTTTCAGCCTCTACCGGTCCTGGAACTGCTGCCATTGCAGTTCGCCCATCATGCAGTCGGTTTTTGGGCGGGCGGCGATACGATGGAGTGTGGCGTCGGGTGCAAGGCCGCTGACCTCGAGCACAAGTTTGCGGCGGATCGCGGTGTCGAAGTCTTCCGGCTTGTGTACGGGCATCACGAAGGCGCCGGGGCCGCCGATCACGCAGTCGCCGTAATAATCGTCCAGGCCGGCGCTGCTTCCAAAGGCTGCGGCACCCGTCGGGCGCAGCATGATCGCCAGTCCATTGATGATGATGCCGGCCTCGATCGCCTTGTCGCGCACGCCTTCCACCGGCAGACCTATATTGTTGGGTCCGTCACCGGACACGTCGATCACCTGCCGCATGCCGCGGTAGCTGTTGGTGAGAATGGTCTGCGTGCCATAGGCGATCGCAGCGGAGATGGAGGTGCGCCGCTGCGTGGCGATCGGGCGGGCGGCGAGCTTCTCGGCGAAGGCGCGGGCATCGGCTTGCGTCTCGATGATCTGCCAGTCCAGCACGGATGCCGGATCCACCTCGCCGGCCCATTCGAAATAGGTAATCGCAATGCGGCCGATCAGTCCGCCACGCACAGCATTGATGAAATCGGCATGCTGCAGGGCGCTGACATAGCCCTCGCGCTGGACCCTCATCTCCTCGTAATCCATCGAGCGGGACGTATCGACGGCAAGCACCAGTTCGACGTCCACATCGCCGGACGCAGAACCTGCGGGCGAAGGCGGCGTCGCAGGACCGGCAAGGAGCGTCGTGAGCAGGGCAAGGCTGGCAAGCATCGGCATTCCCATCACCTCCAGAACCGGACCGCAAAACTGTAACACGGTCTTTTCCGAGGGCGATGCCCGCGCAGTCTGTGCACTTCACGTTTCAGTGATATTGAATGTCCTGGTGCATCAGGTTCTATGCCCGCAGGTGGAGACCTGCGGGGCATAGAGTAGGAGAGGGCTTCAGGCGGCTGGCTGCTTCGTCTTGCGCAGATAGGGCAGTACGGTGTCGAAGCTCCCGAAGCGGGCTATGGCATCCTCGTTGGAGACTGCGGCGGTGATGATCACGTCCTCGCCCGGCTGCCAGTTGGCCGGCGTTGCCACCTGGTGCTTTGCGGTCAGCTGGATGGAATCGATCGCGCGCAGGATTTCCGCGAAATTGCGGCCCGTGGTCATCGGATAGGTGAGGATCAGCTTGATCTTCTTGTCCGGGCCGATGATGTAGACCGAACGCACGGTGGCGTTGTCGGCCGGAGTGCGGCCTTCGGAACTCTCGCCGGCGCCGGCCGGCAGCATGTCATAGAGCTTTGCCACCTTCAGGTCACGGTCGCCAATCAGCGGATAGTCCACGTCATAGCCGGTGGCGGTGCGGATATCGGCTTTCCACTTGGCATGGCTGTCCACAGGGTCGACGGAAATGCCGATGATCTTGACGCCGCGCTTGCGGAACTCGCCTTCCAGACCGGCCATGGCGCCCAGTTCCGTGGTGCAGACCGGGGTGAAGTTCTTCGGATGCGAGAAGAGGACGGCCCAGCCATTGCCGATCCACTCATGAAAATGGAGCGGGCCGACGGTTGTTTCAGCGGTGAAATCCGGGGCGATGTCGTTGATGCGCAGGGACAAGGGCAAACCTCCTGATAGCCGTTCCATTGGATTGAGAAGATAGGCTGTTTGTACGACGATTCGAGGGAGGCTTTTGCAGATCGGGTGGTCAAACTGGAAAACCCGGCTCGTTTCCAGAGCCGCCCGGAGCAGATTTCACTCGCCTTGCAGCCGGGCGTGGGCAGCCGCAGCCGGCCTTTGACATTTCAAATACCTGTTCGTACAGCTGGAGCGATAAGAGCCGGGGGAAGCGAGGCCGCATGAGCGAGCAGGACGACGCGCAGGTTGATCTGGAAATCATTGCCGAGGGGCCGCATGGCCGCAACAAGCCGGAAACACGGTTGTGGCTGCGGATGCTCTCCACCACCAAGCTGATTTCGACGGAAATCCGCAAGCGGCTGCGCGCCGAGTTCGGCGCGACACTGCCGCAGTTTGACCTTATGGCGCAGCTTTACCGGGAGCGGCAGGGATTGCGGCTCGGCGAGCTGTCGCGTCGCACCATGGTCACGAACGGCAACATCACCGGTCTGGTCGAAAGGCTGGAGGCTGATGGCCTCGTCGTGCGCGAAACTCCGAGCGATGATCGTCGCGTCACCGTTGCACGCCTGACGGAGGCAGGTCTGCGCACCTTCGCGGCCATGGCGGATGCCCACGAAGCCTGGTTGCGGGATCTGATGAGCGACGTGGATCCTGGAATGATCACCAGTCTCTGGCACGAGATTGGCCGGGTAAAGACATCGGCAACGAACCACCTGTCCGGCCCGCCCGAGGAATGACGCAGATCTGGCCGTCATCTTGCGCTGCACTGCGGGATGGACAATAGAAGAAGTGTGCAGATGCGCGACAGGACTGGGGCAGGGAGATGTGTGCAGCGGTGACGGGCGACCTTCAGGCAATCATCGAGGACATTCACCGGACGCTGAAGCCACGTCTCGGCGAAGGCAAGGTCGCGGATTACATCCCTGAACTCGCCAAGGTTGACCCGGAAAAGTTCGGTATAGCCGTGATCGATCTGGAGGGGAATGTCTTCAAGGCGGGCGATTGCGACGAGGCCTTTTCCATCCAGAGCGTTTCCAAGGTCTTCACGCTGACGCTGGCGCTTGGAAAGCATGGTGAGACCACCTGGAACCGGGTGGGACGTGAACCGTCGGGTTCGGCCTTCAACTCCATCGTCCAACTGGAGCATGAGAACGGCAAGCCGCGCAATCCCTTCATCAATGCCGGGGCGATTGTCGTCAGTGATCTCGTGATGGCAGGCCACACGCCGCGCGAGGCGATCGGCGAAATCGTCCGCTTCGTGCAGTATCTGGCGGATGACGCAACCATCGGCATCGATCCTGCGGTGGCGCGTTCAGAAGCGGCAACGGGCCATCGCAACGAGGCCCTGGCACATTTCATGAAGTCGTTCGGCAAGCTGACGCATCCGGTCGATCATGTCCTCGGTGTCTATTTCCACCAGTGCGCGCTGGCGATGAACTGTGTTCAGCTTGCCCGCGCCGGCCTGTTTCTTGCCGGAAACGGGCGCAATCCGCTGACCGGCCATACGGTGGTTTCGAGCCAGCGGGCGCGGCGCATCAACGCGCTGATGCTGACTTGCGGTCATTATGACGGATCCGGCGACTTTGCCTATCATGTCGGCCTGCCAGGCAAGAGCGGGGTCGGCGGTGGCATTCTGGCGGTGGCGCCGGGCAGGGCCTCCGTTGCCGTCTGGTCGCCGGGCCTCAACCGCAATGGAAACTCGCTGATCGGGTCACTGGCGCTGGAAATGCTGGCGGCAAAGACCGGATGGTCGGTGTTCGGCGGGCCGGGCTGAACCTGTGTCGCGAGCGTTTCGAGGATCAAATCCGGTGACGCATGCTTTTCATTTTTTGATTGTTGACTTCCTGAGTTTGTGACACATTTGTGCTCTCAGTTCTGTAGGAATTGCGTTTTCCCAAGTCTGTTTCCCTGGTCACATTGCGTCGTTTCTATCCGAAGTCCATTGCGGACGCCCGATCCTGCGCCGAATTGGCGCGAAAAGATCATCCCCTTCCCCAGGGAGATGCGGCACGGGAGGTGACGTTTCGGCGTCCCTCCCGAATTCGGTTCTGCATTCCCCTGATGCTGCGATCTGCCTGAGGGGCCGAGCTCACCCGTTTCAGCGTGGCAAGTCGGGCGCGGTCTACGTCAGCCCATCCGCTCGGAAGCATAGGAGCCGGGGCTCGGCGGGAAGACGATGGTACGGTTGCCGTTGATGAAGGTGCGGTGATGGATATGGGCGTGCACTGCCCGCGCCAGCACCTGCGCTTCCACGTCGCGGCCCATCGACACATAGTCTTCCGGCGACTGCGCATGGGTGACGCGCACGGTATCCTGCTCGATGATCGGGCCTTCATCGAGGTCGGCGGTGACGTAGTGGGCGGTGGCACCGATCAGCTTCACGCCGCGCTCATAGGCCTGCTTGTAGGGGTTGGCGCCCTTGAAGCTCGGCAGGAAGGAGTGGTGGATGTTGATGATGCGGCCGGACATCTTGCGGCAGAGATCGTCCGAGAGAACCTGCATGTAGCGTGCCAGCACCACCAGTTCCGTGCCGGTCTGCTCCACCAGATCCATCAGCTGGGCCTCGGCCTTCGGCTTGTTCTCTTTCGTTACCTTGATGTGGTGGAAGGGAATGTCATGGTTCACCACCAGCTTCTGGTAGTCGAAATGGTTGGAAACGACGCCGACGATCTCGATCGGCAGCGCGCCGATGCGCCAGCGGTAGAGCAGGTCGTTCAGGCAGTGGCCGAAGCGCGAGACCATCAGAAGCACCTTCATCCGCTCGGCTGCATCGAAGATGTCCGCCTGCATGGAGAATTTTTCCGCGATCGGCTTCAGCCCCTGGATCAGGCTTGCTCCATCGATGCCTTCCTCTGATATGAAGGAGATGCGCATGAAGAAGGTCTGCGTATCGAAATCGTCGAACTGCGAGGAATCGACGATGTTGCAACCCTTTTCCGCCAGATAGCCGGAAAGCGCGGCGACGATGCCGCGGGAGGTCGGGCAGGAAACGGTCAGCACATAGCTCTTCATCGTCATCACTCTCGTTCAGGCCCGTTGCGGGCCCATCGTGTGGTCTGGCCTCCGGCGGACGGCGTCCGCTGGGACTTCTGGCAATAGCCGAGATCTGCAGGAGATCAAGCCTCGTTTTGGGAAGCGTCTGTCTGCGCGTCACGGCAGAGGGAGATTACGGGCGGGCGGGCAAAGCGCCGTTCCGGTTGCGCCCTCGATGCGCCCATCCCCGCCGTACCATCGGGCAGCGTCCTTGATTTCGGTCAAGGTGAGGCCGCGATCCGCCGCTAAGGTCACCGGTGGGAGGAAAACATGATGGACCGTCAGGACACAACGCAGGACAAGACCATGCTGGAAGATCGTATCAGACGCCCCTCCCTTCTGGACCGGATCGTCACGCCGAAGGAGGCTGCGAGCCTCATTCAGGACGGCATGATCATCGGCATGAGCGGCTTTACCCGCGCCGGCGATGCCAAGGCCGTGCCGGTCGCCATGGCGGAACGGGCAAGGACCGACCCGTTCAAGATCACGCTGCTGACCGGTGCCTCGCTCGGCCATGATATCGACCGCATGCTGACGGAAGCCCATGTGCTCGCCCGCCGCATGCCGTTCCAGACCGATCCGACGCTGCGCGCCGCAATCAACCGCGGCGAGGTGATGTTCGTTGATCAGCACCTTTCGGAAACCGTCGAACATCTGCGTTCGAACCAGCTTGGACCAATTGATTACGCTATCATCGAGGCAGCCGCGATCCGTCTGGATGGCGGCATCATTCCGTCCACTTCGATCGGCAATTCCGCAAGCTTCGCCATTCTGGCGAAGAAGCTGATCATCGAGATCAATCTCAGCCAGACGCTCGATCTGGAAGGCCTGCACGACATCTATATTCCGACAAAGCGGCCGACGCGCGAGGCGATCCCGGTGGTGGGCTGCGATACGCGGGCAGGGATGCCCTATATCCCGGTCGATCCGGAGAAGATCGCCGCCATCGTCATCACGCAGGAGCAGGACAGTTTTTCGACCGTTGAGCCGGCCGATGCCGAGACCAGCGCGATTGCCGGCCACCTGATCCGCTTCTTCGAGGAGGAGGTGCGCCTCGGGCGCCTGGACCTGACGCTGAACCCGCTGCAGGCGGGCATCGGCACCATTGCCAATTCGGTGCTGTCCGGGCTTGCCGACGGGCCGTTCCATCACCTGCGCATGTATAGCGAGGTGCTGCAGGATAGTACCTTCGATCTCTTTGATGCCGGCAAGCTGAGCTTTGCCTCCGGCTCGTCGATCACGCTGTCGTCGGCCTGTGCCGCGCGCGTCTACGCCGATTTCCGCCGCTACAAGGACCGGTTGGTTTTGCGCCCGCAGGAAATCAGCAATCATCCGGAAGTGATCCGCCGCCTCGGCGTCATCGGCATCAACACGGCGCTTGAGGTCGATATCTACGGCAACATCAACTCGACCCATGTGAACGGCACGCACATGATGAACGGCATCGGCGGCTCGGGCGATTTCGCCCGCAATGCCTATCTCTCGATTTTCGTGACGAAATCGCTTGCCAAGGGCGGCCGTATTTCCTCCGTGGTGCCGATGGTGCCGCATGTGGACCATACCGAGCATGACGTCGATATCATCGTGACGGAAAACGGACTGGCGGACCTGCGCGAGCTTGCGCCGCGCGAGCGGGCCGAACGCATCATCGAGCACTGCGCCCATCCCGATTACCGCGAGGCGCTGCGCAGCTATTTCGAGCGTGCATCCGCGCGCGGCGGCCACACGCCGCATCTGCTGGAAGAGGCCTTCTCCTGGCATCTCAACAGCCGCGACCGTGGCGACATGCGCCAGTCAAAGCTCGCCGCCGCCGCGGAGTAGGCCGAGGCGGCGGGCCGGGGGCTGGTTTGTCAGCTTGCCGGCTTCGGCGGACAGGCTGCCGTCAGGTCGAGCTCGGCCTCACGCACCTTGGTCTGAACATGCATCAGGCCAAGCACCGTGTGGAAGAGATTGTCATGCGACACCGGCTCGGTCTTGCGCCTGTCCATGCAGGCGGTATCGATGCCGGCCTTCGCATCCTTTCCAAGCCACAGCAGGAAGGGAATGTGCGTCTGCTGTTCCGGGGCCACGACCCAGGGGGCGCCATGCAGGAACAGGCCCTTTTCGCCGAGCGATTCGCCGTGGTCCGACATGTAGATCATGCTGGGCGACACCTTGCCCTCGACGGCGGTCAGCTTGTCGATGATCGTTGCGAGGATGTGGTCGGTATAGACGATGCTGTTGTCGTAGGCGTTGATGATCTCCGGCCGGTGGCACTTGGAGAATTCGGCGCTACGGCAATCGGGCTGGAAGGTGCGGTAGGCATCCGGATACCGTGCATAATAGGCCGGACCGTGGCTGCCAAGCTGGTGCAGCACCAGCACGCTGTCTCCGGTCACGGACGACAGCCACGCGTCGAACTGGTCGAGCAGGATGTCATCCTTGCACTCGCCGTTTTCGCAGTAGCGGCTGTCGGTCGAGCGGTAGAGTTCCTTGTAGGGAATGCGGGCGGCAACGCCCTTGCTGCCGGTATTGTTGTCCCACCATTCGGCGCGGATGCCGGCATGCACCAGCACGTCCATCAGGTTCTGCCGTTCCAGCGCGCCTGCATGGCTGTAATCGGATCGTCCGAGGCCCGAAAACATGCAGGGAACCGAAATGGCGGTGGCCGTGCCGCAGCTCTGCGCCTTGTCGAAATAGAAGATGTCGCGCTTGGCAAGCTCGGGGTTCGTGAGCCGCTCGTAGCCGCCCAGCGAGAAATTGGAGCCGCGGGCGGTCTCGCCCACGACGATGATGGTGACGCGCGGCTTGCGGTCCTTCGCTTTTGCGCCATCGGCCACCTTGGCATCGGTGCCATAGGGCTGCACCACGATGCCACGCTCCTGCTTCAGCTTCTCCAGGTATGCGACCGCGTTTGCGATTGGCATGAAGGGATTGAGCGTTGCAAACCATTCCCGGTTCTGGCGGATCGTAAAGGCATAGGTGCCGGCATTGGCCAGCGCGGCTGCCCCGAAGACCAACAGTGCAGGCACGATGACTGCGAGATTCATCATCACCTTCCTCGGGAAGGTGCGATGGGCGACGCGCACCCAGGCGATCAGAAGAGAGGGCAGCACGGCATAGACCGCCATGTGGAGGAGATAGCCGGCGGTGATCAGGTGGCCGGCTTCTGCGGTCGTCGTCTCGGCCGCATTGCGGATCATGTCGGAATCGATGATGACGCCGAACTGATCCATGAACCAGGCGGCTCCCGCTGCGATGAACACAAAGAAGATGAGCAGCGGCTTCATCAGGTATTTGACCGAGAAGCTGACGAAGAAGGCGATGAAGGCCCCTGTCAGGGCCACGGCAAGACCCGCCAGCGCCACATGCTGGCCGGATAGTACCGTCAGCGACTGCGACCAGAAGGTCTGGTTGAGGAGCACCAGAATATAGAGCGCGACAATGATGCTGAGCGTCACGCTACCAAGACGCGGACGTCTGGCGAAGAAGACATCGAAACTCAAGGCAATTGACCCTTCACGAACGGCACATCGGGGTGCCCTGCATGCGAACCTCCGCTGGTGCTTCAAAAAGCTGACACGAACCTGAATGCCTCCTGCATCCGCCACAGATTGGGTGAGGCAAGCCGGCCCGTTTCGCCGCATGAACAGCAAAACAAGGCAAACTGTTGTCCGCGCGCCAGCAGGCACCGTGGTCTTTCGTGAAGATCCCCCGAATCCTCTGGTAAACTTCGCTTGATGGCGTGTAAAGGGGCTGCGCGACAACGCGGAATTACATGCGTATTTCATGATGCATGCTCGGCTTTTTCCTCCCCCTCGTCATGCCGCCAAGTCTGCTTGCGTATTGCCGTGAGGTGGGCGGGAGGGCCTTCCACAGCAATCTGTCTGAAGCGCATTATGGATCGCTGGACATCCGAACCCATACAGGCTATTCGTAATGATATTACATTACATAGATATCGAGTGATGATGACTTCGCATCCTGCCTCTTCCGCCATAGCCTTGCGCTTGACGCCGGCTCTTCCGCCGGATTAACTCCGCCCGATGGTTCCCTCGGTGCCGGTCGCGGCCAAAGGGATTAATAGGGAACACGGTGCGTCCTTTTTTCAAGGGATCAAGGCCGTGGCTGCCCCCGCAACTGTAAGCGGTTGCCGATCATCCTCGTGATGCCTGAAGGCATCATGCCACTGCGCCTGAGCCGCGCGGGAAGGCAGATGAGAGGCGCTGAACCGTGAGCCAGGAGACCTGCCATCGATCATGTCCAACGTCACGGGCGGGGATGCCCGGAACAGGAGCCTGTTATGACTGACCCTTGCCGCGGCGGATGCCCGCCTGCTTTTCCGGCAATCCCCGGACTGCTGATCTCATCCTGTCGGCGCCACGGCTGATGGCCCCCGCTGACTGTTCTTCTCTGCCTTTCTTGGCCTTTCCGGGATTTTTCAACATCATGAACCACGCTTTCGCATCGCGCCTGCGCACAGGCTTTCTCGGCCTTTCGATCACCGTCGGTCTCTTGTCCGCCGGTTCCGCCTTCGCCGCGGCGACCAGCTATCCGCTGACCCTGCAGAACTGCGGGCAGGCCGTCACTTTCAAGAAGGCGCCGCAGCGTGCCGTGGCGCTTGGCCAGAACAGCGCCGAAATTCTCTACATGCTTGGCCTTGGCGAGCGCGTTGTCGGCACAGCCGTCTGGGTCGGGCCGGTGCTGAAGCCCTATGAGGCGATCAACGCAAAGGTACCCAGGCTGGCCGACAACGATCCGAGCTTCGAGCGCGTCATTGCCACGCGCCCGGATCTGGTGGCCGTACAGTATCAATGGCATGTGGGCCCGAAGGGCACGGTCGGCACAGTGGCACAGTTTCAGGATCTCGGCGTGCCGGTCTATACCTCGCCGGCCGATTGCACCGGCAAGGACAATTCCGGCGGCGGCGATGGCGTGCGCGTCGAGGCCTTCACCATGGACCTCGTCTATCAGGAGATCCGCGATCTCGCCGCCATCTTCGATGTGCAGGATCGCGGCGAGGCCGTGGTGGCAGACCTGAAGGCCCGCGAGGCGGCGGCCCGTGCGAAGGTTGCCGCGGCGGGCAAGGGCATCTCGGCCGTCTTCTGGTTCTCCAGCGCCAAGCTTGCCACCGATCCCTTCGTTGCCGGCCGCAACGGCGCGCCGGGCTATATCATGCAGGCGCTCGGCATCCGCAACGTGATCGACAGCGACGAGGAATGGCCGACGATCGGCTGGGAAACCATTGCCCGCGCCAATCCGACCCTGATCGTGGCCGCCAGCATGGACCGCCGCCGCTTTCCCGCCGATGACATCGCCGTCAAGCGGGACTTCCTGAAGACCGATCCGGTGACCAGCCTGATGCCGGCGGTGCGCGAAGGCCATGTGGTGGAACTCGATGCGCAGACGATGAACCCGACGCTGCGCACCATCGACGGCATCGAGGCGCTTGCCGACGGCATTGCAAAATCGGGCCTTGCCCGGTGACGGTCAGGCGCCTGTCGACCCGCGCGTCCTTCACGCTGGCTGCGGTCGCTCTTCTCGCCGCCGCCCTCTGGCTGGGGGCGGCGATCGGCGAAACGGCCATTCCCCTCGACGTGGTGGCAAAGACGGTGGCGAACCGGCTGTTTCACGCCGCCTATCCGCTCGATCCCATCGATGAGGGCATCGTCTGGAGCTACCGGCTGAGCCGGGTGGTGGTGGCCGCCTGCTGCGGGGCGGCGCTTTCGCTGTCGGGCGTGGTGCTGCAGTCGCTGCTGCGCAATCCGCTGGCGGATCCCTACGTGCTCGGCATTTCCGCCGGCGCCTCCACGGGCGCCGTGTCGGTCGCGATCCTCGGCATCGGCGGCGGGCTGGTCGGCCTGCCGCTCGGCGCCTTTGCCGGTGCGTTGATCGCCTTCTGTCTTGTCAGCCTGCTCGCCTGGCGGGCCGGAAGCGGGGCGGCGGCCATCATTCTGGCGGGTGTTGCCGGCTCGCAGCTGTTTCATGCACTGACCGCCTTCGTGGTGACCAAGGCCGCCAATGCGGAACAGGCGCGCGGTATCATGTTCTGGCTGCTCGGCAATCTGTCCGGCGTGCGCTGGCCGGATGTAACGCTGGCGCTGCCGGCGGCGCTGATCGGGCTTGCGCTCTGTCTGTCGCAGGCCCGCGCGCTGGATGCCTTTGCCTTCGGCCGCGATTCCGCCGCCTCGCTCGGCATTCCGGTGCGGCGCACCTATGTGCTGCTGATCGGCGTGACCGCGATGATGACGGCGGTGATGGTGGCGCTGGTCGGCTCGATAGGCTTCGTCGGCCTCGTCATTCCGCATGCCACCCGCATGCTGGTGGGTGTGCGCCATGGCGTGCTGCTGCCGGCGTCCGCCATCGTCGGCGCCGTGTTCATGATCCTCGCCGACATTCTCTCGCGCATCATCGTACCGGGGCAGGTGCTGCCGATCGGTGTGGTCACCGCCCTGTTCGGGGCGCCGGCCTTTGCCGTGATCATGAGCCAGAGGAGGACGCGGCTGTGAGGCTTGCTACCAAGGACGTGACCTGGGCGGTCGGCCCCGCTACCATCGTCGATGGCGTATCGCTCTCGGCCGAACCCGGTGAATTTCTCGGCATCATCGGCCCGAACGGTTCTGGCAAGACGAGCCTGATCGCCATGCTGGCCGGTCTGCGCCGCCCCCGCCGCGGCACGGTGGAACTGGACGGTGTGCCGCTCTCCGCCCTGTCGCGCCGTCATCTCGCGCAGAAGCTGGCGCTGGTGGAGCAGCAGGCCGAGACGGCCGAGCGGATGAGCGCGCGCCAGGCCGTCGAACTCGGCCGCACGCCCTATCTCGGCCTCGGCCATCCCTGGTCCGAACTCGATGACGCGATCGTTGCGCGTGCGCTGGCGCAGGTAGACATGACGCCTCTGGCCGACCGCAACTGGCACACGCTTTCCGGCGGCGAGCGCCAGCGGCTGCACATTGCCCGGGCGCTGGCGCAGCAGCCGCGCCTTCTGCTGCTCGACGAGCCGACCAACCATCTCGACATCCGCCACCAGATCGGCATTCTCGATCTCGTGCGGCGGCTGGACCTGACGGTGATCGCCGCGCTGCACGATCTCAACCACGCCGCCCTGTTCTGCGACCGCATCGCCGTGATGCAGGCCGGCCGTCTCGTGGCGCTCGGAACGCCTGTGGAGGTCCTGACCCAGCGGTTGATCGCCGGGGTGTTCGGCGTGGAGGCCGCGGTGGAGCGTCAGGAAAATGGCTCCTGCCATATCCGCTTTCACGCCACGGCCGGCGCCCTTTCCGGCTGACGGGCGCCGGTTCAGAGCCGCGTCAGGTCCGTTGGCCGGTTCTGCATCAGCGCTTCCATCGAGAAGAAACCGGTGACAGTGGAAAAATCGAAGCCGGTTATCAGCTTCTGGTAGAAGGCATCATAGCCGCGCATGCCATTGGTGACGACCTTCAGGAGATAATCCCAGTCGCCACCGATTCTATAAAAGTCAACGACTTCCGGCAGCTTCTCCACGTGCTGCCGGAAGCTCTCCGCCCATTCGCGCGAATGATGGCGGGTGCGGATCATCACGAACACGGTAAGATCCAGCCCCAGCGCCGGCAGATCGACGGCGGTCTGCGAGCCGCGGATCACACCCGTCTCCTGCAGCCGCTGCAGCCGGCGCCAGCAGGCATTTTGCGACAGCCCCACCTGTTCGGCGAGATCGCGCTGTGAGAGAGAGCCGTCGCGCTGCAGGGCCGTCAGCAGGCGTCGATCAATCGCGTCAATCTTGATGTTTTTGTCGTTCATTTGACCCAATATTTGCCCGTTTCACGCAAAGATAGGAGATGAAGTCCCACCGGCGCAATGCCTATGCTGTCGAAGCGGCAAAAAAGGAACGACACGCATGGCCACGGCAGATGGACAGATGACGGAGCTTCTGGCTGAGTTTCGCCAGAGCCTTCAGCGGGATGATGTTATCGAGCATCTGCGCGCCGGCCTGATCGGCCAGCATGCCATGGTGCGCGGTCCCTTCGGCGACAAGCCGCTGGTCTATGCCGATTACGTGGCCTCCGGCCGGGCGCTGATGCAGGTGGAACAGTTCATCCTCACCGAGGTGCTGCCCTATTACGCCAACAGCCATACCGAAGCCTCCTGGTGCGGCGGCATGATGACACGGCTGCGGCGCGAGGCCCGCGCCGTGATTGGCCGTCTCTGCGGTGCTGATGCGGCCCATGCGGTGATCTTTGCGGGCTCTGGCGCCACCGCCGGCATCAACCGGCTGGTTTCTCTGTTCGGTGCGGCGAAAACATCCACCCGCGTGCTGATCGGCCCCTATGAGCATCATTCGAACATCCTGCCCTGGCGCGAGGCGGGTGCAGACATCATCGAACTGCCGGAAGGGCCTGAAGGTGGCCCGGATCGCGAGGCGCTCACCGAAACGCTGGCCGCCTCCCGCGGCTTCGATCAGGTGATCTGCTCCTTCTCCGCCGCCTCCAATGTCACCGGCATCGTCACCGATGTCGCGGCCGTCACCCGGCTGGTGAAGCGGGCCGGTGCGCGAATGATCTGGGACTATGCCGGCGGCGGCCCCTATCTGCCGATCGCCATGCGGCCCGCACCGGATGCCGAGATCGATGCCATCGTGGTCTCGCCGCACAAGTTCATCGGCGGCCCCGGTGCGTCCGGCATCCTGATCCTGCGCCGCGACGTCGTCGAGACCAGGACCCCCAGCTGGAGCGGCGGCGGCACGGTGAAATTCGTCTCCTCCACCGGCCATGACTATGCCGACAGCCTGGAGGCGCGCGAGGAGGCCGGCACGCCGAACGTGGTGGGCGATATCCGCGCAGCCCTTGCCTTCCTCGTCAAGGATGCGATCGGCGAGCACTGCATGGCGGCGCGCAACGCCGCACTGACCGCGGCGGCCTTCGCAGCCTGGCAGGATCGCCCCGACCTGCAGCTGCTCGGGCCCCGTGACGCCGGCCGCCTGCCGATCTTCTCCTTCCGGGTGCGCGATGGCGAAGGTGGCTTCGTGCACCAGCAACTGGTGACCCGCATGCTGAGCGACCGTTTCGGCATCCAGGCCCGCGGCGGCTGCGCCTGCGCCGGCCCTTACGTGCACCGCCTGCTGGACATCGACGAAGCCCAGTCCGCCCGCCTGCGCTCTGCGATCCTCTCCGGCGACGAAATGGCCAAGCCCGGTTTCACCCGCCTGAACTTTTCGGTGCTGCTGACGCCGGACAAGGTGGACTTCATCCTGAACAGCGTCAAACAGCTTGCCAGCGACGCCGGACAATTCCGCGCCGCCTACGGCTTCGATCCGGCCCGCGCGGTCTTCTTCCCACAGGCGGTGTGAGGGGAGGGGCTTCCCCCTCGTCCGCTTCTCTGTTGAAAAGCCGGACAGGCATGGTTTGGATGACAGTTTAAATCTGCGCTGTGCCGTGCGTGGCTGGCTGTCTCGCGTGAGTGCAGCGTCATCACTCTTATCCCTCAGGTCACTCGCAAGAAATCCGACCGTCCCGGACATCCCCGATGGTGATGAACCCCGGCCACTCCGCCGCCCGGCGACACGATCGCGCGGAGTCTCCGGCAGATGTTCTTTGGATGCAAAACGGCGTCATTTTTTGGAGAAGGTTAAGTTTTGTTCGGGCGGGGAGAACCGCACAGGGGGGGCGTGAATTGATCGTCGTTGATGCCGGTGTCTGCCCATGCTATCGAATAAATACTTATAGGTTGACGGATGCGTTTAACGTGAAAAAATTTCAAGGTGAGATCAAGCCGCTAACGAGCCTGCGCTTTTTTGCGGCAATGGCTGTTGTTTTCTTCCATTTCGGCGCCTCGGCCGCTGAACGCGCAGGCTTTCCCGGTTTCATGGTGTCGATACTGAAACACGGATATCTCGGTGTGAGCTTTTTCTTCGTTTTGTCCGGATTTATCTTGGTTGTTGCTTACGATGGGCGATTGGGGACGCGCGAGCGGCGTTATGATTTTTTCCTCTCCCGGCTTGCGAGGATTTTTCCGGTCTACATTCTGGCCCTTGCCTTGTCGATTCCCTTCACGAATCCGCTTTGGATTGAATCTGTCATATTTGCTCCGCTGTTGCTCCAGTCTTGGACGCTGCCAGCCAGCAACCTCGGAGGGGCTTTGAACATGCCGAGTTGGACGCTCTCCATCGAACTGTTCTTCTACGTGTTCTTTGCGGTGTTTTTCGTTAGACTAAGTCGTCTGCCGACGATTGTGCTCGGCATCCTGGCCACATGCATGGCAGCCGTCATCATCCTTGCCGATGTTGCCGTTGTTCACCCTGGGATCCAGCTTGACGGCTGGATCAGGTTCATCCCCCTTCCGGTATTCCGGTTACCCGAATTTTTACTGGGCGTGTTGTCCGCGTTGCTGGTGTCGAGGCTTTCGATTGCCAGCAAGCCGAAGGGGATGGACACACTGTTTTTCTGTGTTGTGGCTCTCGTCCTTGTCACTCTGGCGGAAGGGTCTTTGGCGTCACGACTGATGCCGGTTGCCTGTGCCGTCCTGATCGTGGCCGCAGCTCTGTCTACCGGGCCGGTGCTCCGGATCTTCTCGAATCCAGTTCTGGTTTTCCTTGGCGGCGCAAGCTATGCCGCCTATCTGCTTCAGATGTCCGTGAATGGCGTCTTCGACGCCTTGTTCGGCGACAATTTCGCATCGCGCATCGCGATGCCTGTCGTTCTCATCGCCCTGTCCTGCGTTGTCTATAAGTGGGTTGAAGAGCCGGCGCGAAGATATATCAAGGGAATAAAATTTTCCCATGTTCCCCGGGAGGCATAAAAGACAGGGTTTTATGCCTTTCACGCACCTTTCTTGATGCGTGTGACTGGCGACTTTAGGGGGATTGGCAAATCCCGACCCTTCTTGTTCCGATGGTTGGCGTCATGCTTGACGACCTATCCATCAAGATCCGGTGGCGCCATGTGAAAAAGCCCCCGGCTTGCACCGGGGGCTCTGTGGTCAAAACAGCGCCTGCCCTCAGGCCTTAAGGTCAAAACGGTCGGCGTTCATCACCTTCACCCAGGCGGCGACGAAGTCGCGGACGAATTTTTCCGCGTTGTCGGACTGGGCATAGACTTCGGCAAGCGCCCGCAGCTGCGAGTTCGAGCCGAAGACGAGGTCGACGCGGGTGGCGGTCCACTTCACCGCGCCGGTCTTGCGGTCGCGGATCTCGAACAGGTTTTCCGCCGGCGTCACCGGGGTCCAGCTATAGGCCATGTCGACCAGGTTGACGAAGAAGTCGTTCGTCAGCGTGCCGACGCGGTCGGTGAAGACGCCGTGTGCGGCGCCGCCGTAATTGGCGCCAAGCACGCGCAGGCCGCCGACGAGGACCGTCATTTCCGGCGCGGTCAGCGTCAGAAGCTGGGCGCGGTCGAGCAGCAGTTCTTCCGCCGAAATCGTGAACTCCGTCTTCTGGTAGTTGCGGAAGCCATCGGCGACCGGTTCCAGAACCGAGAAGGAGTCCGCATCCGTCTGTTCGGCGGTGGCATCGGTGCGGCCCGCGGCGAAGGGCACCTCGACATCGAAGCCGGCAGCCTTGGCGGCCTGTTCAACGGCGGCGGAACCGCCAAGCACGATCACATCGGCGAGCGAAACCTTCTTGCCCGTCTGGCCGGCGTCAAACTCGGCCTTGATGCCTTCGAGAACCGACAGCACCTTGGCCAGCTGTTCCGGCTGATTCACCTCCCAGCTCTTCTGCGGGGCAAGCCGGATGCGCGCGCCATTGGCGCCGCCGCGCTTGTCGGAGCCGCGGAAGGTGGAGGCCGAGGCCCAGGCGGTCTGGATCAGTTCCTGCGCGGTGAGGCCGGATGCCAGAAGCTTGGCCTTGAGGGCTGCGATGTCGGCGGCATCCACCAGCGCATGGTCGACCGGCGGTACCGGATCCTGCCAGATCAGGTCTTCGGCCGGCACTTCCGGGCCGAGATAGAGAACCTTCGGGCCCATGTCGCGATGGGTCAGCTTGAACCAGGCGCGGGCAAAGGCGTCGGCAAAGGCCTCCGGGTTCTGATGGAAATGGCGCGAGATCTTCTCATAGGCCGGGTCCATGCGCATCGCCATGTCGGCGGTGTTCATGACGATCGGCACCTTCTTGTCCGGGTTTTCGGCGTCCGGCGCATGGTCCTTCTCGGCCAGGTTCCTGGCATGCCACTGCCAGGCGCCAGCCGGGCTCTTCACCAGTTCCCATTCATAGCCGAACAGAACATCGAAATAGCCCATGTCCCACTGGGTCGGGTTTGGCGTCCAGGCGCCTTCCAGACCGCTGGTGATGGTGTCGGAGCCCTTGCCGCTCTTGTGGGTGCTGAGCCAGCCCAGGCCCTGTGCGGCAATGCCGGCCGCTTCCGGCTCGGGGCCGACATGGGCGGCATCGCCCGCGCCGTGCATCTTGCCGAAGGTGTGGCCGCCGGCCACGAGGGCTACGGTTTCCTCGTCGTTCATGGCCATGCGGGCGAAGGTTTCGCGCACGTCACGACCGGAGGCGAGCGGATCCGGCTTGCCGTCCGGGCCTTCGGGGTTCACGTAGATGAGGCCCATCTGCACGGCCGCCAGCGGGTTTTCCAGAACGCGGTCGCCGGTATAGCGGCTGTGTTCCTTGTCGCTGGTAGCGAGCCATTCCTTTTCGGAGCCCCAGTAGATGTCTTCTTCCGGCTCCCATACGTCGGCGCGGCCGCCGCCGAAGCCGAAGGTCTTGAAGCCCATGGATTCCATCGCGCAATTGCCGGCGAGAATCATCAGGTCGGCCCAGGAGAGCGCGTTGCCGTATTTCTGCTTGATCGGCCAGAGCAGGCGCCGCGCCTTGTCGAGGTTGCCATTGTCCGGCCAGCTGTTCAGCGGCGCAAAGCGCTGCGTGCCCGAGGTGGCGCCGCCGCGACCGTCTGCGGTGCGATAGGTGCCGGCGCTGTGCCAGGCCATGCGGATGAAGAAGGGGCCGTAATGGCCGTAATCGGCCGGCCACCAGTCCTGGCTCTCGGTCATCAGGGCGTAGAGATCCTGCTTGACGGCGGCCAGATCCAGACCCTTGAAGGCCTTGGCATAGCTGAAGGCCGCATCCATCGGGCTGGAAAGCGCCGTGTTCTGGTGCAGGATGCGCAGGTTCAGCTGGTTCGGCCACCAGTCGCGATTGCCGCGCATGCTGAGGCTGGTTGCGCCATGGGCAACGGGACATTTGCCGCCCGCGCCTGCTGCCTTGGTTACGTCCATTTTAACCCTCCAAGAGTTGCTGTTCTCGTTGGCCATGGTCGGCCTTAAATGCGACGCCAGTGCGAAAGGCGCGCCGCGGTTGAAGAAAACCCGTCCCCGGATCTTCATCTTGAACAACCCTATCAAAAGGGTTCCATTAGTGTAATTAGTATTTGATGATTGGTTTGATAGGCTAGGGTTATGATCAGTCCCACGCTTCGGCAATTGCGCTATTTCGAGGCGCTGGCCCGCCACGGCCATTTCGGCCGGGCGGCTGAATCCTGTTCGGTCTCGCAGCCGGCGCTGTCCGTGCAGGTGAAGGAACTGGAGGAGATGCTGGGCGTGGAACTGCTGGAGCGCAGTTCGCGGCAGGTGCGGCTGACCGGTTTCGGCGAGGAATTCGTTCTGCGGGTGCGCGAAATCCTGCGGCAGGTGGACGAACTCGGCGATCTGGCGCGTGCCTCGCGCCGGCAACTGGTCGGGCGGCTTCGCATCGGCATCATCCCCACCATCGCGCCCTATCTGCTGCCGGCCATGGTGGCGGGGCTGACGCGCGACAATGACGCGCTCGATATCCACCTGCGCGAGACGGTGACGCCGAAGCTGATCGAGGAACTGCTGGACGGGCGGCTGGATACGGCAATCGTCGCGCTGCCGGTCTCCGAACCGCAACTGACCGAGGTGGCGCTGTTCGAGGAGAGCTTTCTGCTGGTGCGGCCGGCCGAAGACGCCGGAAAGCCGGTGCCGAACCGCGAGACGCTGCGCGAAATGCGCCTGCTGCTGCTGGAGGAGGGACACTGCTTTCGCGACCAGGCGCTGTCCTTCTGCAATATCGGCGCAGGCACTGTGCGTCCCCGCGAACTGCTGGATGGCAGCTCGCTGACGACTTTGGTACAGATGGTGGGCGCCGGCATCGGCATCACCCTCATCCCGGAAATCGCGGTCTCGGTGGAAACCCGCTCGGCACCCGTCTCCATCGCGCGTTTCGAGGACCCGCAACCCACCCGCACCATCGGCATGATCTGGCGCAAGACGAGCCCGATCGCGCCGCAGCTGTCCGGCATTGCCGAGGTGGTGCGGAGTTGCGCTGAGGCGCTGCGGCCGGCAGCCGTCGGACCGGGCGAGGAGACGCGGATCTAAAGGACCTTGAAGATCGTCCGCCCCATTTGGGCGGACGATCGGAACAATGCATCAGACCGTTCTAAGGTCGCATTCCGTCAGGCCGCTTCGAAAGCGCGGACCTTGGTCTTGGCGTCGCGGGCATCGAGATAGGCGATCAGGTCCTCGATGGCGATCAGCGGCAGCTTGTGGGTTTCGCAGAACTGCATGAGATCGGGCAGGCGGGCCATGGTGCCATCGTCCTTGGCGACTTCGCAGATCACGCCGGCGGGGAAGCGACCGGCAAGGCGGGCGAGATCGACGGCGGCTTCCGTATGTCCGGGGCGGGCGCGAACGCCGCCCTGCTTGGCGCGCAGTGGGAACATGTGGCCGGGGCGGGCGAAATCTTCCGGTCGGGATGTCGGGCTCACGAGCGCCTTCACGGTTGCGGCGCGGTCGGCGGCGGAAATGCCGGTCGTCGTGCCGGGCAGGTAATCGACCGAGACGGTGAAGGCCGTCTTGTGCAGTTCGGTATTGTTGGGAACCATCAGCGGAAGATCCAGCGCGTCGAGGCGCTCGCCTTCCATGGCGATGCAGATCAGGCCGCGGGCTTCCTTCATCATGAAGGCGATCTGCTGCGGCGTCACCGAATCGGCCGCGACGATGATGTCGCCTTCGTTTTCGCGGTCGTGATCATCGACGACGACGATCATTTCGCCTCGTCCGATCGCTGCGATCGCTGCTTCAATCGTAGAAAATTGCATGCACTTGGCCTTTCAAGGGTTCTGGCCGGAGAACCGGCCCTGTTCATGCGCAGCACAAGCGCTGCACCGTAAACTGCCCTTGGGCGAACAGGCACGAGATCGCCGCCTCGCTGGCGCGAGAGCGTCTCCTGCTGTCCTCTTCCATCCGGACTATACCGTCGGCTCCGGCCTCTCACCGGATCTGCTGACCCCGGCCGGTTTCCCGGTCGGGCGCTCGCGGGCTCCGGGCAAAGACCCGATACCGCCGGTGGGGAATTGCACCCCGCCCTGAGAACATTGGTAAGATAGGAAGAGGATCTGGCAAAATGCAAGCGTTTTTCTGATTTCTGTTCGCAGACGCACTGTCGTCATTTTGCAGATGCGTTGCCGTGCTACGGTGGCGAACCGAAAAAGGCCCGCGCGGGCGGGCCTTCGAGGGGGCAATCGGGCGTGACGGGTCAGCGCTGATTGTCGGCGATGGTCTTTTCGTCTTCCTTCATTTCCAGCCACATCGCGTTCATCACGGCGAAGATGGCGGCGAGCGGGAGGCCGAGGATCCAGGCAAAATACCACATGGCAATCTCCTTGTTGGGCTTCGGTCAGTAGACCGAGTGGCTGTGTTCGGTGATGTCCTTGTCGGTGACCTTGCCCCACAGCACCTTGTAGACCCAGGCGGTGTAGGCAAGGATGATCGGCATGAAGATCACTGCGCAGACCAGCATGATGAACAGGGTGAGGTGCGAGGACGAGCTGTTCCACACCATCAGCGAGGATTTCGGATCGCTGGAGGAGGGCATGATGAAGGGAAACATCGTCAGCCCCACCGATGCGATGACGCCGAGGATGGCAAGCTTCGACACAATCAGCGTCGAGACCTCGCGGCGTGCGCGCAGGCCGAGGAAGGTCAGCAGGCCGCCGCCGATCCCGAGCAGCGGCGCGATGGCAATCCACGGGCGCTCGCCATAGGCCGTGAACCAGCTCGCGGTGCGTTCCACCTGGAAGTAGAGCGGGTTCGACGGGCCGTCGGTGACGTAATGACCGGCGATGCGGAAGCCTTCGATGCCATAGGCCATCCAGACACCGGCCAGCGCATAGGCGATGACGGCGACGAGGGCGGCAACCGAGCCGATGGCGCGGGCGCGGCCCTGCACCGAACCTTCGGCCTTGACGGTGAGCCAGACGGCGCCGTGCATGATCAGCATGCTGAGCGAGACGACGCCGGAGAGCAGCGCAAAGGGGTTCAGCAGGCCGAAGAACTTGGTGTACCAGGCCCCTTCATAGACGCTGTGCAGATCCGCCGTGAAGTGGAAGGGCACGCCCTGGATGACATTGCCGACGGCAACGCCGAACAGAAGGGCCGGAACAGCGCCGCTCGCAAACAGCGCCCAGTCCCAGGCATTGCGCCAGGTGGCGTCGTCGCGCTTGGAACGATACTTGAAGGCGACGGGGCGCACGATGAACGAGGCGAGCACCACGAACATGGCCAGGTAAAAGCCGGAGAAGCTCACCGCATAGAGGGGCGGCCAGGCGGCGAAGATGGCGCCGCCGCCGAGGATGAACCACACCTGGTTGCCTTCCCAGACAGGGCCGACGGTGTTGATGGCGATGCGGCGCTCCACGTCGCTCTTGCCGACGAAGGGGATCAGCGCGCCGACGCCCATGTCGAAGCCGTCGGTGACGGCAAAGCCGATCAGCAGCACGCCGAGCAGCAGCCACCAGATGATGCGCAGCAGTTCATAGCTTAGAAGTTCGTGCAGGATCATGGTCCTTACTCCGCGGGAATGGCAGTGGGGGCGGTGCGGGCAACGGGTGCCAGAACCTCCTGGCGGGCACGCAGCCAGTCATCGGTCTCGGCCACGTCGATGTAGGGGCCCTTGCGGATGTATTTCAGCATCAGGCCCATCTCGATGATGAAGAGCACCGTGTAGAAGGCGATGAAGCCGAACAGCGTCAGCGCAAGCTCCGTGACGGACAGCGAACTGGCCGACATGGCGGTGGGCAGGATGCCGTCCACCGTCCAGGGCTGCCGGCCGAATTCGGCGACGAACCAGCCCATTTCCGCGGCAATCCACGGGGCCGGGATCATCACCACGGCAACCCACAGCGCCCAGCGCGGGTAGCGCATGCCGCGGAAGGAGGCACGGTAGAAGAAATAGGCCATGGTGGCGATGAAGCCGAAGCCGAGTACGGCCATGATGCGGAAGGCCCAGAACAGCGGCCAGACTTCCGGCACGGTGTCGTTGGCGGCCATGCGGATCTGCTCCTGCGAGGCCTGCAGCGGGTTGTCGATATACTTCTTCAGCAGGAAGGCGAAGCCGAGATCGCGCGAATGGGTCTCGAAGGTCTTCATCACCTCCGGCGGCGTGGCATCGCGCTGTTCGCGCACCGTCATCAGCGCCTCATAGGCGATGAGGCCGGAGCGGATGCGCCCCTCCGCCTGGTTGACCAGCTGGTTGATGCCCGGAATGTCGGTGGTCAGCGAGCGGGTGCCGATCAGGCCCATGAGAAAGGGAATGTGGACGGCATAATGGGTCCTGCGCGCCTCCTGGTCGGGAAAGCCGAAGGCGGTGAAGGGGGCCGGTGCCGGTTCCGTGTTCCACATGGCCTCGATGGCGGCGAGCTTCATCTTCTGGCTATGGGTGGCCGAATAGCCGGATTCGTCGCCGAGCAGCACGACCGAGAAGGCCGAGGCAAGCCCGAAGGCGGCGCCGACGGTGATCGAGCGGCGGGCGAGCGCCACGTGCTGGCCCTTCAGCAGATACCAGGCCGAGACGCCGATCACGAAGACCGAGGCCGTGACATAGCCGGCGCTGACGGTGTGCACGAACTTCGCCTGTGCCACCTCGTTGAACAGCACTTCGTAAAAGTCCGTCATCTCCATGCGCATGGTCATGGGGTTGAACTGGGCGCCGACCGGGTTCTGCATCCAGCCATTGGCGATCAGGATCCAGAGTGCGGAGAGGTTGGAGCCGAGCGCCACCAGCCAGGCGACGACGAGATGCTGCACGCGGCTGAGCTTGTCCCAGCCGAAGAAGAACAGGCCGACGAAGGTGGCTTCGAGGAAGAAGGCCATCAGCCCCTCGATCGCCAGCGGCGCCCCGAAGATGTCGCCGACATAGTGGCTGTAGTAGCTCCAGTTCATGCCGAACTGGAATTCCATGGTGATGCCGGTGGCGACACCCAGCACGAAGTTGATGCCGAACAGCGTGCCCCAGAACTTGGTCATCTGCCGCCAGATGGGACGCCTTGTCATCACATAGACCGTCTCCATGATGGCGACGAGGATGGACAGGCCAAGGGTCAAAGGCACAAAGAGAAAATGATACATGGCCGTCATGGCAAATTGCAGCCGTGACAGCTCGACGATTCCGATATCCATAGCGCTTACTCCAGAGACGGCGGCTCTGTGCCGTCCGTAAAGGTCAAGTCTGGCTATCGGTCTAGGCCCGCGGGTTCCCGCGAACCTTGATCAGGATCAATAAGTCATATCCAGGATACGAGTTAAGGCAGCGCCACGAGACGGTTTGCAAACGCCCGTTCCGCCGCCCGGTGCGAGGCCATGAGGATCGCGGCGCGTGGCAGCACGGCGCGGATGCCGGCAAGCACCGCCTCTGCCGTCGGCTGGTCAAGACCCTCCGTCGGCTCGTCGAGCAGCAGCATATGCGGCTGCCGCAGCAGCGCGCGGGCGAGCGTGAGGCGCCGGGCCTCGCCGCCGGAAAAACCCTCGCCGCGTGGCCCGAGCCTTGCGGAAAGTCCGCCGCGTTCGCGCACAAGTTCCTGTAACTCAACGGCTTCCAGCACCTGCCACAGGCGTTCCTCATCCATGTCTGGGGCGGCAAGCCGAAGGTTTTCGGCCACCGTTCCAGCCATCAGCGCGCTGCGCTGCGGCAGAAGGGTCAGGGCGCCGCGCAGATCCGCCTCCGGCCACAGCGCCAGATCGCGGCCGAGGAGGCGGATCGTTCCGGCCGCAAGCGGACGCAACCCGCCGGCCGCCAGCAGCACGGTCGATTTGCCGCAGCCGCTCGGCCCCGTCAGCGCCACCGTCTCGCCGGGTGCGACAGAAAGTGTCAGGTGCTCGATCAGCGGCTCGGGGCGGCCGGGGCGGGCAAGCGACAGGTTTTCGATCTTGAGTGTCGCCATTGCCGTCTCGGCGACAGCGCCGGACGGGAGCGCCGGGGCGGCGAGGGGTGCCGGGACAGGCCCGGCCTCGGGCGTTGCGACCAGATCGCGCCGCACGCGCCGGGCTGCCTCCGCCATCCGGCCAAGATCGGCCGCAGCCCGGCGCAGCGGCGCCACGGTTTCCGCCAGCGCCAGCGCGGCGAAGAAGGCGAGCGCCGCAAAGGCCGGTTCCAGCCGGCCGGCCTGCACGGCGGTGATGCCCGCATAGAGCGTTCCGGCCGCGACCAGCGTGCCGAGCAGCGACAGCCAAAAGCCGGCGCCGCGCTCGATGCGGTCGAGATCCACGCCAAAGCGCCGGTCGTCCGCGTCGAGAATGCGCGCCAGCTGCGCCTGCAGCTCGCCATGGATGGCCAGGTCTCGGCGGGCGCGGATGAGATCGATGAAGCGGGCGCGGAAGGTTTGCGCCGCCGCTTCCCGCCGTCGCGATTGCGGGGCGGCACGCTTCAGCACCGGCAGGAGGATCAGGGCCGCACCGCACAGCCAGCCGAGCGTGATCCACAGCGCGATGGCGGGCGTCACCAGCCACCACAGAAGAAGGCCGGCGAGCGCCTGCACGGCAACCGCCGAGGCAATCGGCAACACCAGGCGCAGCGGCACGCCGTCCAGCGCATCGATATCGGCCATCAGCCGGTTCAGCGCCTGCGGACCCCTGACGGCCAGCATCCGCTCATAGGATGCGGCAAGATAGCCGGAGAGAAGGCGAAGCCTGAGGCTTTCCAGTGCCCGAAGCGTTGCCTCATGGGTGAGGAGCCGTTCGCCGTACCGCGCGGCGGCGCGCGCCAGCGCCAGCATCCTGACCAGCGCGGAGGGGCGGAACACATCGAAGACGGTGCCGAGACCGGCAAGACCGGCGGCGGCGGCAGCCGTGATGAACCAGCCGGACAGGCCGAGCAGGGCAGCGCCCATCACGAGAACCACGATGCCGAGCAGGGCGCCGCGCGCCAGCGCCGCCTTCTGATCGGCAAGGATCAGGCGGAAGATGTAAAACAGCGCGCTCATGCCTCGCCTCCGATGCGGATGATCCGGTCCATGCGGGCGGCGAGCGCCGCATCATGGGTGGCAATGACCAGGGTTGCGCCGCGCGCGGCTTCCGCCAGCAGGCCGTCTGTCACGATGGCGGCGGTTTCGGCATCCAGATCGGCGGTCGGCTCGTCGGCAAGAATGATGTCGGGCCGTCCATGGATGGCGCGCGCCAGGGTCAGCCGCCGCGCCTCGCCGCCGGAAAGCCCGGCACCCGTTTCGCCAAGCCGGGTGGCAAGACCACGGGGGAGGGCGGCCGCCACCGCCTCGACGCCGGCGGATCGCAGCGCCTCGTCCGGGCTGCCGGGCCGCCCCAGCGTGATGTTGCGGCGCAGGCTGGTGTTAAGGAAATGCGGCGCCTGCGGCATCCAGCCGAGCCGGGCGCGCCAGCGATCGGCGTTCCCGTCGTCGAGGGCGACGCCGGCGACCTCGATACGGCCCGCCTCCGGCAGCGAAAGCCCGGCCATCAGTCTGAGGGCCGAGGTCTTGCCCGCACCGCTCGGGCCGATGAGCGCGACGCTTTCGCCGGGTGCCACATGGATGTCCGGCAGGGGGTGTCCGTTCGGCGCCCGGCACCCGGTGAGGCGGATGCTGGCCGGCCCCGGCAGCGGTTCTGCCCGTCCGCCGCGCCCCGCGATCTCAGGCGTCCGGGATGCCTCCCAGCGGGCCACCTCGTCCGCAACAGCACTGGCGGACGCCTTGTCATGCCAGGCGGCGGCGAGATCGCGCAGCGGCTGGTAGAAGTCGGGCACCAGCAGCAGCAGGAAAATGCCGGCCTGCGGGGAGAGCGGCGTGCCCCAACTGCCGAAATGGAGGGTGCCGAGCAGCGAGAAGCCGACATAGACCGCGACCATCGCCACCCCGATCGCGGCAAACAGTTCGAGCACGGTCGAGGAGAGGAAGGCGATGGCGAGCACCGCCAGCGTGCGGCGGCGCAGTTCGGCGGCGCGCGCGGCAAAACCCCGATGCACCAGACGGCCGGCGCCCAGCAGGCGGATATCGACGAGGCCGGAGAGCCGCTCCACCAGCATGTCGTTGATGCCGCCGATCTCGGCCATCTGTCGCTCGCTCGCCTCCTTGGCTGCCATGCCGACCAGCGCCATGAAGACGGGGATCAGCGGGCCGCTGACCAGGAGCACGAGGCCGACCGCCCAGGACTGCCAGAAGGCGAGCGCCAGAATGACCGGCGGCAGCACGCCGACCCGCATCTGCGCGGGCAGATAGCGGGTGATGTAGGGCCCCAGCAGATCGATCTTTTCCGCGGCGAGCGCGGCGATGGCGCCCGGTCCGCCGAACGGCGTGTCGGCGGCGCGCGCCGCCTCGCGCGTCACGATGTTCCGGCGGGTCGTCCGCATCACCGCATCCGCTGCCGTCTGCCCGGCCGCTTCTGCCGCGCGCGACAGCAGGGCGCGCACGAGCCCCAGGGCTGCAAAGCCGGCGGCGATGGCCGGGGCGGAAACCGGCTGTGCGGTGAGCAGCGCGGCCAGCGCATGGGCGACGAGGGCCGCCTGCAGCGGCCAGACAAGCGCTGCCAGCACCGAGAGCGCGCCGGCCCGCTTGAGATCCCGCTTCGCCGCCTGCATGAGGCGCGCCAAGGCGGCGCGCGCCGCGCCCCGATCTGCTGTCTGCGTCATCACTTTTCCATTCTCGAAACTCGCATGCGGGATGCGACTTAAACCGTAAATTCCGAAGAGAAACTGATCCAGATCACATACGCGTGAGATTGTGCAGGGCATAGAAGGAGCGACACAACCCTTCGTGGAGTTCCGATGCGCCTGACGATCCGCACCAACCTGGCCATGCGCATCCTGATGGTCTGCGCCGTCAACGCGGACCTGACCGTGCGCACCGCCGACATTGCGGAAAAATGCAATGCCTCGCTGAACCATCTCCTGCATGTGGTGAGCGTGCTGCAGGCGCATGGGCTGATCGAGACGCTGCGGGGGCGAAGCGGCGGCTTACGGCTGGCGCGCCCTAGCGGCGAGATCGTGATCGGCCGCGTGCTGCGCCTGTTCGAAAACGGCGTGCCGCTCGCCGAATGCTTCGATCCCGACAGCAATACCTGTCCGCTGGCGCCGCACTGCCGGCTGCGCGGCTTTCTCGTCGGGGCGGCGAATGCCTTCTACCGTGAGATGGACCGTGTTACGCTTGAGGACCTCGTCTCGGCCAATTGCGGGTTGGAAACCCTGCTGTCCCTGCATCCACAGCCTGTGCGCTGCAATCCGTCGCTTGGAATGTGAAGCGCAAAGCGTCGGCCTTATTCGTTCGGCAGGGTGACTAAATCGAAATTCGTGATAAGGAGAAGGCGGGAGGTGCGTATCGTCAATCAAGGTTTCTGCCATGGCCGCCCTCACAGCCTCTCCCTCCTCCGCCGCAAAGGCGGCATCTGTCGCCGCAAGCCTAGAAGGGCAGGGCATCAACAAGGGCAGGGCAGCGGTGATGATGCTGGTGGCGGTCACGCTGTTTGCCTGCCTGGACAGCTCCGCCAAGATGGCCAGCCGCGAACTGCCCGCCATCGAAACCGTCTGGTTCCGGTTCGCCATCCATTTCGTGCTGGTGGCGCTCGTTCTCAATCCATGGCGTGCACCGGAGGCCTGGCGAACGAAGCAGCCGCGCCTGCAGACCCTGCGGGCACTGATCCAGATCGTCTGCACCGGGCTCAATTTCCTGGCGCTCAGCCAGTTGCAGATCGCCCAGACCCTGTCCATCCAGTTCACGGGACCTGCCTTCATCACGCTCCTTTCCATCTTCTGGCTGGGGGAGAAGGTGGGGCGCTATCGCTGGACGGCGATCGGGGTGAGTTTTCTCGGCGTGCTGGTCATCACGCGGCCGGCGCCCGGCAGCATCGAGCCGGCCTTCGGCATCATTCTTCTCTCGGTCATCATCGGCGCCAGCTATTCCATCATGACGCGCCGGCTGGCCGGGACCGAATCACCCGGCAGCATGCTGCTGATCATGGCAGCGCTTCCGGCCGCGATCCTGACACCCCTGATCCCTTTCGTCTTTGTGTGGCCGGCACACCCTGAGACCTGGATTGCCCTTTTCGGTGCCGGCTTCTTCGGAGCGCTCAGCCATTACTTCTATATCCAGGCCCATCGGTTCGCGCCGGCAAGCTTTCTGGCGCCGCTGCAATATTTCCAGTTTCTCGCCGTCCTCATCCTCGGTTTCGTCTTCTTCGGCGACATTCCGACACTCTGGACCTTTGCCGGCGCGCTGATCCTGATCGGCTCCGGCCTCTACATCTGGCACCGGGAGCGGGTGATTGCCCGGCGCGCCCGCGACGAGGTCTCCCGCTCCGACCAATGACCAGCTTGACACCCGGCGGCGGCACCGCTTAATAAATTCGTCAACGTGCCGAACAAATAGAAGGAATGCCATTCGTGTCAGTCGATATTGCGACCGCGCCCGTCGTTTCGACCGCTGCCGGGACAACGACGTCGCCGGACGAACGGCAGCCCGCTGAGCCGGGGCTCGGTCTGGGCAAAGGCAGGGGCGGTCATGTGATCGGTATCGACCTCGGCGGCACGAAGCTTCTGGCAGGGCTTGCCGATGCCGATGGCACGCTTCTCCTGTCCCGCGAGGAACCGACCCGCCATGGCATGGATGCCCCCGTGCTTGGCCAGATTGCCGAGATGGCGCGGGCCCTGGCGGGCGAGGCGGGCCTTGCCGTCGAAGAGATCGCCCAGTTGGTGATCGGCGTGCCGAGTGCTGTCTCGCCGCAGACCGGGCTTGCCTCCCTTTCACCGAACCTTGCGCTGCCGGCCGACCGGCCGCTGGCTGCACTGGTGGGCGAGCGGCTGCCGTTTCCGGTCGCGGTCGAAAACGATGTGAATTTGGCCGCCTATGGCGAGGCTTCCGGCCTTGCAGACGTGGTCGGATCGCTGGTCTTCATCTCCTTTGGGACCGGTGTCGGCATGGGCATGGTGATCAACGGCCAGCTGGTGCGGGGCGCCTTCGGACGGGCCGGCGAGATCGCTTATCTGCCGGTCGGGCCTCAGCCGCATGCGACGGCGCCGGCGTCCGAAAACGGCCTTTTCGAAGATATCGTCGGCACGGCCGGCATTCGCCAGCGCTTCGATCTCGGTCAGGCAAGCGTTGCTGATCTGTTTCGCCGCGCCGCAGCCGGCGATGGGCAGGCGGTCGCGGCCATCGACACGCTGGCGCAGGATGCCTCGCTCGGCCTTGCCGCGGTCCAGGCGCTGATCGATCCCGCCCGTATCGTGGTCGGCGGCGGCATCGGTTCGCAGGCGATGTTTCTCGAGCGGCTGCGCCATCATCTTGTCCCGCTTCTGCCCTTTGACTGCCCCGTCGAACCCAGCCGCTTCGGTGCCCGCGCCGGCCTGATCGGCGCCGTGATGCTGGCCTCGCATCTTGCCGCCACCCGCACCGCAGCCCATGCTCTCTGAGGAGACCCTGATGACCGAGACCACTCTTGCCTTTGCGCGGCCCGACGGGCTGGTCGAGACCGCCCACCCGATGCAGATGGCCTTCATGGCGCCGCGCCTGCAGGGCGATTTCTTTCCCGACGAAGGGCGGCTGAAGCTGTCGCTCTGGGGCTGCGGTCACATGGCCAATATCTTCGTCGAGGCATGGGATGGCCCCTTCGTGCATGCGCCGAACCGGCTGGTGGCCGGCGCGCGTTCCGTGCATGTGGCGCAGACGGCGCCGGTGCTTCTCCTGCGCGGCGCGCGGCTGAAGGCGGTGCGTCCCGCCCGCCGCTGCGCCTGGTGGGGCACGCTGACGACGCCGGAAAAGGTGCGCCGCGAAGGGGCACGCCGCATGGCCACCACGCCCTGGGGCGTCACCATCGTGGAAATCCGCGAGGGCGGCGACATCGTGATTGCGGCCGGTGCCAGCCGTGCGGAGGCCGAGCGCGGCCTTGCGCTTTCCGCCGCGGAAATCATCGCCGAATGCGCGGCGCATGTGGCGCGCTGCGATATCCTGCCCTCGGCCGGGCCGCTGATGCGCTCCATGGCCGTGCAGAGCGCGCATGCCTCGCTGTCTTCGATCCGCCGCGCCGAGGATGGCCGCTTCCTGGGGCTTGCGGCCGGTCAGGCCTATTCGGCCCCGACCCGCACCTATTACCGTGACGGCTACTGGGCACTGCAGGCGCTGCTCTTCCTCGAGCCGCAGGTGGTGCGCGGCCAGATCGATCTGCTGGCGACCGGCATCCAGCCGGATGGCGAGGCGCCGAGCGGCGTCATTCTCACCGGGCCGAAGCAGGGCGAGGAATGGGAAAGGTTCCGCGTCAACTCCGCCGAGTACAAGATGGAGCATTTGCGCTCCACCGACTGGTGGAG
>NZ_VJMG01000062.1 GCF_007004135.1 Affinirhizobium straminoryzae | reverse complement strand
GCAGGTGGCGCGTGCCTTTGCCCATTGACCGCGCCGCCCCTGCGGCTTAACCGCCGTGCCCTGATCGGAGACGCCCCATGAAAGAGATGACGCAACCCCTTCCCGCCGCAGAGGCGATCGATCTTCGCCCCGTGCTGCGCAGCGACGCCGCCGATCTGCTGGCCGCCAATGTGCAAAGCCTCTGGCATCACCGCCCCTGGGTGATGCCGCCAACCGACGAGGCGGGATTCGAGGCCTGGTACGGGCAGGTGATGACGGGCGCCAATGTGAGCCTGATCGCCCGCCTTGCGGCGACGCAGCAGATCATCGGCGTCTTCAACCTCAGCCAGATCGCGCTCGGCAATTTCCGCAGCTGCTATCTCGGCTATTACGGCATGGCGGCGCTGGCCGGCCGCGGGCTGATGACGGCGGCACTGAACAGGGTGCTGGTGCATGCGTTTGACGAGATCGGCCTGAATCGCGTCGAGGCCAATATCCAGCCGGGCAACCGGCGCTCCATCGCGCTCGTCTCCCGCTGCGGCTTCTCGAAGGAAGGTTTTTCGCCGCGCTACCTGAAGATCAACGGCGTGTGGTGCGACCACGAGCGCTGGGCACGGCTGGCGGACTGAGGCAGGCGACCGCCCGCCGATCACCAGAACCGCCGGCACCTTGTGGCGCCGGCGATCCGGTCTGTGGCGTCAGAACTTGACGGTGTAGTTGGCGCGGACCCAGACGGTGGGATCCTGACCCTCGGTGGTGGCGTTCACCATCAGCGAGGCCGTGCCGCCGCCGGCGTCGAATTCGGCGCCAAGACCGCCACGCACCCATAACTGCTTCAGATCCTGCCCGGCAATGCTGAAGTCGTTGAGCCCGATCAGCGTGCCGCTGGTGGTGGCCGCATGCTTCTCGAACTGGTAGTCGGCCTCGGCCTTGGCCAGCAGGCGAACCGTGTCGGTCAGCGGATGCACGAAATCGGCACCGATGCGCAGCACCGTCGAATGGTCCTTCGTCTCGTCATAGCTGACGGGGAACGAACCGCCGGTTTCCGTATAGCCATCCACCTTCGTGCGGGCATAGGAGAGGCCGGCATAGGGCGTGATGTCGGTTGCGCCGATATTGGCCGCGTTCAGCCAGTCGAAGCGGATCTTGGCGCCCCAGGTATCGGCATGGGTGCTGCCGTTCGAATAGTCCTGCGACGAACCGTTCAGATAGCCGCGGGCCGTATCGATGCTGCTGCGGCCGAGATAGCCGCCGAGCGTCAGATAGACATCCGAGCCGAGATGCGTCGAGACTTCCGGCGAGAGATAGTAGCCACGCTGGCGCACCGAACCGCCGGCATCGAGATCCTGGTTGCTGTAGGTGCCGCCCACCGAGAAGCGGGCCGTCACACCCTCGGCAATGCCGTAGCCGAAGCCGAATTCCCCGAGCGCCAGACCGCCTTCCGACAGATCGCTGTTGTCATAGCCGCCATCGACCGTTCCCCAGACGGAGCGCTGTCCCTCGGTGAGCAGGTTGCGCATCGGATTGCCCTGTGCGCCGAACATGATGGTATTGGCGTTGCCCACATTGTTCTGCACCGAGGTGGACGCGGCCTGAACGACCGTGGGGAAGAACTTGGCCTCGTCGATGATGCCGCTCACCGCGCCGACGCGCGCCACGTAGATATTGCCCTCGTCCGTCAGGCCTGTCACGACATTGCCGTCATCGGAGATGAACTCGGCATCAACAGTGGCATAGTTGTAGGTCACGCCAGCCGCCGACAGCCATTGCTCGATGGACTGCATGCCGGTTGCTTCCGACCAGCGGAAACCCCGATCCACATTCTCGGCATTCTGGGCATAGCCCACCACGTAGCGCCCATCGGCGCTGACATTGCGAGCATATGAATTTTGACCGCCGAGCGTGCCCAGATCGGTCAGTTCGCCGGTCCCGTTCGGCTGTGCCGGCGCGACATAGCGATAGGCATGGTCTGCCCCGCTTTGCACGCCCCCCGTGCCGACCAGAACACTGCCGTCATCGGACATTGCCGAGAGCGACATGTATTGACCAGAGTCGCCCAAAGTGCCGATGTCGCGCATCCCACCGAGCATGGACCAGCGGAACACGCGATATTCGTCTTGATCGTCCTGGCCGAAATGGGTTCCCTCGCCGGCAACAACGGAACCATCCCGGCTGACAAATTCTGCCGAAGACCGATCGTAAAGTGTATCGATATTGAAGACGCTTTGATCAGCCAGTTTCCACACCATTGCATGATAGTGGCCGTTATCACCCGATGACGTGACTTCACCGACAACCGTGGAGCCATCAAGGCTGATGGCCGCGGCGGATGTACTGGTGACAGGGCCATCATGCGGGGCAGGCGTAAAACGTCCGTCCTGCCAGATCAACGCGTTCGATGACGAAGGATCAAACTGCGTGCCTGCAACGATTCCATTGTTGCTGACACCAGCGACATTGAGAAACGAACTGAGCGTAGAGGAAAATGTCAGTTGACCATTTTTCCAGATGAAGGCCTTCGGGCCACTGTCCGTATAATAGACGCCAGCAAGGACACTGCCGTCCGGGCTCATGCCAGCGATGTAGGGGTTATTTGCCCCAGGCGGAAACTCGATCGTCACGCTCGTACCGTTTGCCGTGGAAACCAGGCGATACGTGACAACGTAATCGTTGTTCTCGTATGCCATCTGACGATCCAGATAGACCGAACCATCGCGGCTCATGCCGACAATTTCATGCGCAGCAACCGGCATGGCCCAGGCTTGACCGCCCCAGCCCACCATCAGCGCAAGCGCCGAGACCGCGCACCAATACCTTCCTGAAACAAATCCCTGCATCATTTCACCTGATTAAAACACCCCTGACCCGACCTTGCATCGGGAAACCCGTACACAACAAAGAATCATAGCGCGTGCAGCGGGCAGTCACTCACCGTGATTATATTTTTCCGTAAGCATTGCAATACATTAGCCCCAAAATAGAACGTCCTATTTTTAGGATAAATTCTGCTTTTGCAGCTTCCGAGCAGCAACATTCACTTCTGAATATTTTAGAAATACAAGAAATAAAAAGTACCGCGCCATGGTCTCCCTCGGGCGGGAACGGCGGTAGAGAGGGTAGCCATAGGCGACACTGCCCGTTTCAACAGCAGAGGGCTGACGGTCTTGTCTACGGCGATACGAGCATGCCGCTCACTCACAAGCCGCCCGCCGATCACCAGAACCGCCGGCGTCGAATTCGGCGCCAAGACCGCCACGCGAAAAAGGCCCCGGCGTAACCGGAGCCTTCTGATTTCCTGGCTGTGACCGGCGTCGTGCGCCGGCGCCGCTTACTTCGTGGCGGCTTCGTACAGTTCAGCCACGTAATCCCAGTTGATCAGGCTGTCGACGAAGGCTTCGAGGTACTTCGGGCGGGCATTGCGGTAGTCGATATAGTAGGAATGCTCCCAGACATCGACGCCGAGGATCGGGGACGCGCCATGCACGAGCGGGTTTTCGCCGTTCGGGGTCTTGGAGATGACGAGCTTGCCGTCCTTGACCGAGAGCCAGGCCCAGCCGGAGCCGAACTGCGTGGTGCCGGCGGCAACGAAATCGGCCTTGAACTTGTCATAGCCGCCAAGATCGCTGTCGATCGCGGCCTGCAGCTTGCCCGGCAGCTTGGTGCCGCCACCGTCCTTCTTCATCCAGTTCCAGAAGTGGACGTGGTTGTAGTGCTGGCCGGCATTGTTGAAGAGGCCGGCATTGGTGCCATAGGACTTCTTGACGATCTCTTCCAGCGACAGGTCGGCGAGGCCGGCTTCGGCAGCCAGCTTGTTGCCGTTGTCCACGTAAGCCTTGTGGTGCTTGTCGTGGTGGAATTCGAGCGTTTCCGCCGACATGAACGGGGCGAGCGCATCGTAGGCATAGGGGAGTTCGGGAAGTTCAAAGGCCATGATCTTACTCCTTTTCGGCAAAACACCTGAAGCGATGTTGAGGCGGAACATAGGTTTGAACGCGGCGCGAGGCAACCACGCGAGGGCCGAAAACGGTACGCGATTTTTGCCATTTCGCCGGTCCGCACGCTGTGCTGAGGAAGGATGACGGCAAACGGCGGCCGGCAGGGAACACCCGGTCGCAGCCGCGGTTCGATCTCCCCCCTTCCCCGCACGGGAAGGGGTTTGCCGTGGCATCGCGCGGGCTTGCCCGGCACGCCTCAGGCGGCGGCCTTCGTCGTGGCGCGGGCCCAGTCCATGTAGAGCGCAAGCGCCTTGCGGGCGACCGGCCCCTCCTGGAATTCCTGGTCGTCCAGCCGGTTGATCGGCACGATCTTCGAATAGTTGCCGGAGGTGAAGATCTCGTCGGCGGCCTTGAAATCCTCGACCGTCAGCGTGCATTCGCGCACCTCGATCCCCGCGCCGCGCAGAAGGGTGATGACGCGCGAGCGGGTGATGCCGGCAAGGAAGGTGCCGTTGGCAACCGGCGTCATCACCACCCCGTCCTTCACCAGAAAGATGTTGGAGGAGGCGGTTTCGGCCACGTTGCCGTTCATGTCGCGCATCAGCGCATTGTCGAAGCCGCGGGCGCGCGCCTCGATGATGGCGCGGCCGCTGTTGGGATAGAGGCTGCCGGTCTTGGCGCCGGTCATCGCCACTTCCGGGTTCGGCCGGCGGAAGGGCGAGACGGTGATGGAGGAGGGTTTTGCGGTGTGCATCGCCGCCTCGAACAGGCAGAGCGCGAAGCGGGTGGACTCCGGATCGGCGGCCACCACGGATGTCGCCATGCCGTGCTCGGCCCAGTACATCGGCTTGATGTAGATGGCCGTCTTGCCATCGAACTTGCGGACGCCTTCGAGCGCCAGCCTCTCGATCTCCTCGGCCGCCATCGTGGCATTCATCCCCATGGCAAGCGCCGAGCGGTTGACGCGCTGGCAATGCAGGTCGAGATCGGGCGCAATGCCGTCGAACCAGCGGGCACCGTCGAACACGGTCGAGCCCAGCCACATGGCATGCGAGGTGGGGCCGATCAGCGGGGGATTTCCGGCGATCCAGTCCCCGTCGACAAAGGTCCAGGTGGGGCTGCGGGGCGTGGTATCGACAGGCATGTTATTCTCCGTGCGCGTGCAAAACTGGTGGAAATGAACGCGCCGCAGGCTTGCCCGGTCAAGGGATTTTTAGAAGAAGGCACGCAATCGAAAGAAAATTGCTCCCCGCCCGGCCTTCCCGGTCATCGCCGTTCGTCATCGGTAAACGGGGCGAATGCACCCATCATCGCCGCTGATGGAAAATGCGCAGCGCGCGTTCACGCCGCCTTCACGGTCGCTGCGGCGGAGCCGGCAGCAGGGGTGCGTTTTCGCCCGTCTCGGAGCCGCGCGTGCGGGTTTCGAAGGCGTTCCGCTCAATCAGCGGAATGCACAGCACGATGGCGACCAGAATCGCAATCCACACCAGACACCAGGAAATTCGCATCAGCCCTCATACTCTCTCTGCCGCGCATTATGACAGATTTATGCGGCGTAAATTCGATTGAGATCAAATTTGCGGGAACAAATTTACCCTTCCTTGCGTCTTGCCGGGGGTCTGGCGCGGCAACGGAAGAGGGCATGACATCCATACTGGCGGAAGGAGAAACCTGCTGGCGCATCGCCGAGGCGGATCGTTTTTCGGTCATCATCGATGCCGCGGATTTCTTCCGCCACGCCAGGGACTGCATGCTCAAAGCCCGCCATTCGATCATCCTGATCGGCTGGGATTTCGACACCCGCATCCGCCTGACACCGCAGGAGACGAACGAGCCGGATCGCCTCGGGCGCTTCCTGGAACATCTGGCCCGCCGCACGCCGCAGCTCGGGATCCACATCCTGAAATGGGATCTGGGACTGATCGCCTCCCTGACCCGCGGCGAGACGCCGCTGCACATGCTGCGCTGGATCACCTCGCGCCAGATCCACCTGAAGTTCGACCGGGCGCATCCGCCGCTGGCCGCCCACCACATGAAGCTGCTGGTGATTGACGATGCGGTGGCCTTCTGCGGCGGCATCGACATGACGGTCGGCCGCTGGGACACGCGCGAGCACCGGGACAACCATCCGCTGCGCCGTTCGCCCTTCGGCTTTGCCGAGCCGCCCTGGCATGATGCCACCACCTGCATGTCCGGCCCGGCCGCGCGTGCACTCGGCGATCTTGCCCGCGATCGCTGGCGCGTGGCGACGGAGGAGGCCTTGCGCGCGCCCTATGAGGTGACCGATCTCTGGCCGGACGGACTGTCGCCGGATTTTGCCGGCGTCAGGGTCGGCATTGCCCGCACGGCACCCCGCTACCGCGAGCGCCGCGAGGTGGTGGAGATCGAGACGGCGACGCTTGCCATCATCGCCGCCGCACGCAGGAGTCTTTACGTGGAGAGCCAGTATTTCGCCTCGCGGCGGGTGGCCGAGGCGATGGCGAAACGGCTTGCCGAGCCGGACGGGCCGGAGATCGTCATCGTCAACCCGAAGACCGCCAGCGGCTGGCTGGAGGAAAAGACCATGGACACGGCGCGCAGCCGCATGATCGACATCGTCCGCAAGGCTGACCGCTTCGGCCGCTTCGGCATCTTCTACCCGGTCAATGCGGCAGACACGCCAATCTATGTGCATGCCAAGATCATGATTGCCGACGACCGCCTCCTGAAGCTCGGCTCGGCCAACCTCAACAACCGCTCCATGGGCTACGACACCGAAAGCGACGTGATCCTCGAAGCGGAGGACGATACGGTGCGGGAGCGGATCCGATTCCGGCGCGACGACCTGCTGGCCGAGCATCTGGGCTCGACGCCGCAACAGGTATCCGCCGCCATCGCCGGCAACGGCGGCTCGCTGCTGAAGGCGATCGCGACCCTGACGCAGCCGGGCGGCACCGGACTTCGCCCTGTGGAACGGCGACCGCTCGGCATCGATGACGCCATGATTGCCGAATCCGACTGGGTCGATCCCGAACGGCCGGCAGGCCTGCGCTACAAAACCTCCGCCTTTCTGCGCAACAGGTTCGGCCGCCGCCTGTTTCCCTCCGGACGCTGAACGGCGGCCCGGACGCACGCAAGCGAACAGCAGGCCGGGGACGGCTGCCCTGCGCGAAACGGCGAACGGCTCAGCCGACGCGGCCCCGTTCGGCCAGAAAATCGAGAAGCGCCCGCACCCGCGAGGGCAGCGGCCCGCCCTGCCCGACATAGACCGCGTAGAAGGCCTCGCGATCACCGGGGTTCAGATCCTCCATCAGCGGCACCAGACGGCCGGCGGCGAGATCGGACGCCAGCGCGAATTCCCCCATCCGCACAATGCCGACGCCGGCGAGCGCCAGCTGGCGCATGCCCTCCCCGTCATTCACCTGCACCGCGCCGGACGGCACCGCCATCACCGTCTCCCCGGACACCACGAAGGGCCATTCGCGGATGCTGCGGCTGTAGGAAAAGGAGATGAGGTTGTGGCCGGCAAGGTCGGCCGGGACCCGGGGGGTGCCAGTCCTGGCGAGATAGGCCGGGCTTGCCGCCACCACCAGCCGTGTTTCGCCGAGCTTGCGGGCGACGAGGCTGGAACTTTTCAGCGGCCCCGTGCGCACCGCGACATCGGCATGATCGGCGAGCAGATCGATCACCTGGTCGGTCTGGGCGATGTCGAGCGTGACGCCCGGATAAAGCGCCAGAAAATCCGGCAGCAGCGGGTTCAGCACATGGGTGGCATAGACCGAGCTGGTGTTGAGGCGGATGCGGCCGACCGCCTTCACCGCGGCCCCCGCCGCCCGTTCGGCATCCTCGATGCTGGCGAGGATGGCCGTTGCTCTCTCGAAAAAATCCCGCCCCTCCGGCGTCAGGCGGAACTGGCGGGTGGAACGGCTGACGAGGCGGGCATCCAGCCGCTTTTCCAGCCGTGCCACAAGCTTGCTGACCGCCGAAGGCGTCATGGAAAGGCTGCGGGCGGCGGCCGAAAAGCCGCCGGTCTCCACCACCCGCACGAAGACCTCCATCTCGCCGGACCGGTTGATGTCGGCACGCGCCATCTGTGACTTTGCCTCACAACTGATATTCTCATGCGCAATCTAGTTCACAAGAGGGCCACGGTCTATCTGCGGTGCAACGCTTTTCCCTTCCGGAGACCCTCCCATGCCTCTTGCCCTTTATGCCTTGACGATCGCGGCCTATGCGATCGGCACCACGGAATTCGTCATCGTCGGCCTTTTGCCGACCGTCGCTTCCGATCTTCACATCACGCTGCCGCTCGCCGGGCTGATCGTCTCGATCTATGCGCTCGGTGTCACCTTCGGCGCGCCGGTGCTGACGGCGCTGAGCGGCCGGCTGAACCGCAAGACCCTGCTGCTCGGCCTGATGGCGCTGTTCATCGCCGGCAATCTCGCCACCGCCCTTGCCCCCGGCTATGGCCTGCTGCTGGTCGGACGCGTGCTGTCGGCCTTCGCCCATGGCGTGTTCTTCTCCGTCGGCGCGACGATTGCTGCCGATCTCGTGCCGGAAAACCGTCGGGCCTCGGCCATTGCGCTGATGTTCACCGGACTGACGGTCGCCATCGTCACGGGCGTTCCGCTCGGCACGCTGATCGGCCAGACCTTTGGCTGGCGCGCCACCTTCGTGGCCGTGGCTGGGCTGGGCGCGATCGCTTTCCTCGGCATCCTGGCGCTCCTGCCCTCGACGCTCCCGAAGGCGGCACCGGCCGGCCTGATGGACCAGGTGCGCGTACTGGGCTCCGGCCGCCTGCTTCTGGTGCTGGCGATGACGGCCTTCGGCTATGGCGGCACCTTCGTCACCTTCACCTATCTGGCATCGATGCTGCAGGAGATCACCGGCCTTTCCGCCGGCAGCGTCAGCCTGGTCCTCGTGCTCTACGGGCTTGCGATCGCGGTCGGCAATCTGAGCGGCGGCCGGCTGGCGGACCGCGATCCGGTCAAGGCGCTGACCGGCCTGTTTGCTTTGCAGGCCGTCGTGTTGGCGCTGTTTGCCTTCACCGCCCCGCACGCCATTGCGGCCCTCGTCACGCTGGCGGCGCTCGGCTTCCTTTCCTTCGCCAACGTGCCCGGCCTGCAGATCTATGTGGTGCAGCTCGCCCGGCGCTACCGCCCGGGCGGGGTCGATGTCGCCTCCGCACTCAACATCGCCGCCTTCAATCTCGGCATTGCCGGCGGCGCGTGGATCGGCGGGCTGGTGGTGGACTCGCCGCTGGGCCTTGGCGCAACGCCGCTGTTCGGCGCGGCCCTGGTGGCCGTGGCGCTGGGGCTCACGGTCGCAAGCGGCCTGCTCGACAGAACCGCGCGCGGGGCAGCCGCCGGCGGACGTGCTTGAACTTGCCCCTCGGGGACCCATGTAGAAGGGGTCTCCTTCCCCGCGGCGCCCGCCGCCGCCTGATCCCCGAACCCACCCGCAAGGAGTGACCATGCACACCGTCAGCGCCAATGGCGCCAACATTCCCGCCCTCGGCTTCGGCACCTTCCGCATGCCGGGCGACGAGATCCTCAGCGTGTTGCCGAAGGCGATCGACCTCGGCTTCCGCCACATCGACACTGCACAGATCTATGGCAACGAGGCCGAAGTCGGCCAGGTGATCGCCGCCTCCGGCGTGCCGCGCCACGAGATCTTCCTGACCACCAAGGTCTGGGTCGACAGGTTCGCGGCCCGGGATTTCTCCGCCTCCGTCGATGAAAGCCTGAAGAAACTGAAGACTGACCATGTCGATCTGCTGCTCCTGCACTGGCCGCAGAGCGACGTGCCCTTGGCCGAACGCATGGACAGCCTCAACGCCGTGAAGGCGGCAGGCAAGGTGAAGCATATCGGCATTTCCAACTTCAACATCGCGATGATGAACGAGGCGGCGAGCCTTTCGGACGCGCCGATCGCCACCAACCAGGTGGAATATCACCCCTATCTCGATCAGTCGAAGCTGCTGGAGGCGGCCCGTGCCAGGGGCATTTCGCTGACGGCCTATTACCTGATGGCCGATGGCCGGGTGCCGAAGGACCCGGTGCTGCAGGACATTGCCGCCCGCCACGGCAAGACCGCCGCGCAGGTGGTGCTGCGCTGGGCCGTGCAGCAGGACGGCGTGATCGCGCTGTCGAAGACGGCGACCGAAAGCCGCCTGAAGGAAAACTTCGACGTGTTCGACTTTGCACTGTCGGCAGACGAGATGCAGGCGATCCACGCGCTGGCCAAGCCCGACGGCCGCATCGTCAACCCCGGCCACCTGCGCCCGCCGCACTGGGATTGACCGAGACGGGGATTGATGGAACCGGGCGCGCGGACAGTGTCCCGCGCGCCCTCGCGTTCAGGCCACGAGTTCGGCGATCAGGGCGGCCGGTGGAATGCCCCAGGCCCGGCTCAACTTGCGGATCTGGTCGAGATTGATTTCGCGCCGCCCGTTTAACAGGTCGGCCGCCCTTGCCTTGGAGCCGATCACCGCAACCAGATCGGCGCGGGTATAGTTGTTGACCTCCATCACCGCCTTGACCACCTCGACCGGCGAGGCACGGTCTATCGGAAAATGGCGCGCCTCATATTCCTCGATGAGCAGCACGAGGGCATCGAAATGCGCGGCCTCCGGCGTGCCTTCCGCTGGCTCTGCCTCGAAATAGGGGCGAACCGCCGACAGAGCAGCCTCATATTCCGCTTCCGTCTGCAATGTGCGGATGGACGCTATATCCATGAACCGTCTCCCTTACAGCGCTCGAACGTCGATGCGGTCATAGTCCGCATGGGTGCCGACAAAGAGAATGAAGATACGTTTCGTTCGGTAGGCCACCAGACCGACGATCCGATACTTGTTGCCGCCGATATCGAAGACCACCTTGCCATTGCCCACATAATCGGCCGAATTGAAGGTTCGTTTCAGGTCATCGAAATTGCCCCAAAGGGCATCCGAGGCCGTTGTGAACCATTGCGTCATCGCGGCCTCTGCGGCCCGTTGCGGCTCGCCCTTCGGCTGCTTTTGCCAGAAACGCACCAGCGCCGCCTTCGCAATGACATTCATCCCGACCGCGCCACCCGTGAGCCAAGACCAGCCCTACAATTCCCAATCTGGAAACGGCCGTCAAGACCCTTTTCAATGCCGCAGCATATAGACCGCATAGACGCCGATCAGGGCGGCGGCGGCGATGGCGGTGATCAGCTTCAGGCGCTTCTCGATGAAATGGCGCATGTCCTCGCCATAGGTGTTGAGCAGCCAGGCCAGCGCGAAGAAGCGGGCGCCGCGGGCGATGATGGCCGACAGGATGAACAGGCCGAGATTGAAGTTGGCGACGCCGGACAGGATCGTCACCACCTTGATCGGCGGCAGATGCGCCACGCCCGAGGTGACGAGCAGCAGCAGGATCGTCTTCCAGTCGACGGCGGCGGCAAGGCTGTCGAACGTGTCGAGCTTGCCGTAAAACACCAGCACCGGCTTTGCCACCGCCTCGAAGGCATAATGGCCGATGGCCCAGCCGAGAATGCCGCCGAGCACGGAGGCCGTGGTGGCGATCGCCGCATAGACATAGGCGCGGCGCGGACGCGCCAGCACCATGGGAATGAACAGCACATCGGCCGGCACGAGGAAGAAGGAGCTTTCCACGAAGGCGATGATGGCCAGCCACCAGGCCGCAGCCTTGCGCGCGGCGAGCGCCATGGTCCAGGCGTAAAGAGTGCGAAGCATCGGCAATAAATCCCCAGATGGAAACGATCAGGTCATGCAAAAGCTGTACGCAGCCATGACTGCAGAACCGGGGATAGCCGTCGCCTGCCGCATGCGCAAGGTCCTGCCGGTCACGCCGGAGCGGAATCGAGCCGCTCGCCGGCCTCCACCAGCCGCAGCCTGAGATCCTGCAGCCGGTCGCGCAGGGACACGATCTCGTCCAGTCCGCAGCCGGTGGCGCCGGCAATGGCGGACGTGACGCCGGCCGCATCAGCCTCAAGCGCCCTGCCCTTTTGCGTCAGCGTGATGTTGACCTGACGCTCGTCGCTTCGGGCGCGGGTGCGGGTCACGAGGCCCGCCTGCTCCAACCGCTTCAGGAGCGGCGAGAGCGTGCCGGAATCGAGCCCCAGCGCTTCGCCAAGCCCCTTCACCGGCTGGCCATCCTTTTCCCAGAGGCTGATCATCACCAGATATTGCGGATAAGTGAGGCCAAGCGGCTCCAGAAGCGGCTTGTAGGCGCGCGAAAAGGCATGCGCTGCGCCATAGAGCGCAAAACACAGCATCTGGTCCAGGCGGATCGTTTCGCCGGCTTGATCGTTGTCTGGAATGGCGGATCCTGATTTCATCGCACATCGTCCTATTTTTTCCATTGTCGCAGGCTTGACGCCGGACTTCAATGCGCATAAATGTATTGCACGCAATTGAATTGCGCAATATTAAATTCAGGCCGCTTCAATCTCGGCCATTCGCAGACACCCGAAGACGTCAACAGAACCGCAACCCAAGGAGACGATCATGGCCATTCTCTACACCACCAAGGCATCTGCCACCGGCGGCCGCGCCGGCCGCGCCCATTCCGAAAACGGCGTCCTCGACGTCACGCTGACGGTTCCGAAGGAACTGGGCGGCGACGGCGCTACCGGCACCAACCCCGAGCAGCTGTTTGCGGCCGGCTATTCCGCCTGCTTCCTCGGTGCCCTGAAATTCGTGGCCGGCCAGGCCAAGGTGAAGATCCCGGAAGATACCACGGTCACCGCCACCGTCGGCATCGGCCCGCGCGATGACGGCACCGGCTTCGGCATCGAGGTCTCGCTGCTGGTCAACATCCCCGGCCTCGACAAGGCCCAGGCCGAAGACCTGGTCGCCAAGGCCCATATCGTGTGCCCCTACAGCCACGCCATGCGCACCTCGACCGAAGTTCCGGTCTCGGTTGCCTGATCCCTCGGATCCCATATCCATCCCCCGGACGGGGACGAAACGGAAGGGTCGCGCAAGCGGCCCTTTCATTTAATGGATTTCATGCTATATTCTTTCACATGAAAGGATAGTACCCATGAACCTGCAACTCCCCGCCCGCCCCGATCGCGCTTCCGAAAGCGCCGTGGTCAGCAAGGCCGTGCTGAGCGCAGCCGACCGGCTCAACCTCAACGGCCGCACGCTGGGTGGCATTCTCGGTCTTTCGGAAGCCTCCGTCTCTCGCCTCAAGCGCGGCGACCTCAGGCTTTCGCCGGGCGAGAAGAGTTTCGAACTCGCACTTCTCTTCATCCGCCTGTTCCGCTCGCTCGATGCCATCACCGGCGGCGACGAGACGGTGGCGAAGGCATGGCTGCGCAACGAGAATACCGCGCTCGGCAGCGCTCCCCTGGAAAAGATCGTCACCATTGCAGGTCTCATCGATGTCCTTGCCTATCTGGACGCCCGCCGCGCTCTTGTCTGAGATCGTGCCCGTTCGCGGCGCGTTCTGGCGGCTGGTGGAGGCGCAGCATCAGGTTTCGACCATGAAGCTGGTGGAGACGAGCGAGGAACAGGCACTGCTGGAAAGCCTGCTGGACGAGACCAAGCCGCAACTGCCGCCCGAGGCGCGCGGGCTGGATTACCTGCTCGCCACCCCCTTCCGTTATGGCGCGGTCTATCCGCACGGCTCCCGCTTTCGCCAGGCCGGCCGCACGCCGGGCGTGTTCTATGCCGCCGCCAGCGTGACCACCGCCGTTGCCGAAATGGCCTTCTACCGTCTGCTGTTCTACACGGAATCGCCTGCCACGCAGCTTCCCGCCAGCCCGGCGGATTACACGGCCTTTGCCGCCCGGATCGCGACCGAGCGCGGGCTCGACCTCAGCCGGGAGCCGTTCGCGCGCGACCGCGCGGCCCTTGAGCATCCGACCGATTACGCGGCCTGCCAGACGCTGGCGGAGACGGCAAGGGCGACCGAGATCGATGCGATCCTCTATCGCTCGATCCGCGACCCGGGGCGCGGCATGAACATCGCGCTTCTGAATGCCGGCGCCTTTGCCCATCGGGAACCGACGGAACGCCAGAGCTGGCGCATCCACCTCTCGACCGGGCACGTGCAGGCGCTGTGCGATTTCCCGCGCGTTCGGCTCGGTTTTTCGCTGGCGGATTTTGCCGCCGACCCGCGCATTGCGGCGCGATATGCTACCGGATCGCCGCCAGATCGGACCTGAGACGGGCGGGGCCGCCCTCGCCCAGCAGATCGTCGACCAGCGCATGGGTATCGCGCCAGATCGGCACGGCGCGCGAAAGAAGCGCCCTGCCCTCCGGCGTCAGTTGCAGCAGGCGGCTGCGGGCATCCTTCGGGTCGGCAAGGCTTTCCAGCAGTCCGCGCCGTTCAAGCGGCTTCAGCGCCGCCGTCAGCGTGGTGCGATCCATGTCCAGCACCTGCGCAACGGAACCCATGGTGGCGGGTTGCGGCCGGTTCAGCGACATCAGCAGCGAGAACTGGCCATTGGTGAGACCGAGCGGCCTCAACGCGGTATCGAAGCGTCGGGCCAGCGCCCGGGCCGCACGCTGCACATGCAGGCACAGACAGGTATCCCGGACTTCAAGCGTAACCGAAAAGGGAATCACATTTTCATTTGACATGACTTATATACGTTGATATCAACCTAATTGTCAAGATCGTAGCCATCGGGAGGATGAAGATGGTCGTGAATGGGATGGAGCATGCCGTGGTGTCGCGGGAGGAATGGCTTGCAGCCCGCCAGGCGCTGCTCGTCCAGGAAAAGGAAATGACGCGGCTGCGCGATCAGGTGAACCGCGCGCGGCTGGCCCTGCCCTGGGTCAAGGTGGAGAAGGATTATCGCTTCCACACTCCATCAGGCGAGCAATCACTGGCCGACCTGTTCGATGGCCGCAGCCAGCTCATCACCTACCATTTCATGTTCGGCCCCGACTGGGAGGCCGGCTGCCCCGGCTGCTCCTTCCTCGCCGACCATCTGGACGGCACGCTGCCGCATCTCAACCATCATGATGTGACGCTTGTCTGCGTGTCGCGCGCGCCGCTCGACAAGATCGAGGCCTACAAGCGCCGCATGGGCTGGCGCTTTCCCTGGGTCTCCTCCTTCGGCAGCGATTTCAACTTCGATTTCGGCGTGTCCTTCACGCCATCGCAGCTGGCGGAGGGCTCCGTCTTCTACAATTTCCGCGACACGCCGAGCGACAAGGCGCATGACGAACTGCCCGGCCAGTCCGCCTTCTTCAGGGACGGGCAGAACCAGATCTTCCACACCTATTCCTCCTATGCCCGCGGCGGCGAGGAGATGCTGGCAACGATGATGATCCTTGATCAGGCGCCGCTCGGACGCAACGAAAAGGGCACGATGGATTTCATCCGCCGCCACGACGAATACGAGGATCAGCCAAAGGCCGGTGGCTGCTGCCACTGAGCGCAGCCCACACACCGGGGACACGAGGCGCCAACGGGAGGAGAACGCCCATGGACATGCCCATGCCGCAGCCGCGTGCCGAGCACACTTTCCTGCAGAAACTGGTCGGTCGCTGGCAGGTTTCCGCAGCAGAAATGAGCGATGGCAGCGACTGGATCGAGGAGGTGCGCTCGCTCTCCGGCCTCTGGTTCGTGGCGGAAGGTCGCGGCAACATGCCGGACGGCACGCCCGCCACCACGCTGCTGACGCTCGGCCACAACAGCGCGACCGGCCGCTATCTCGGCAGCTGGATCGGCACGATGATGGAGCATATGTGGGTCTATGACGGGGAGCTTTCCGAGGATGGCTCCACGCTCAGCCTCTACACGACGGGCCCGAGCTTTTCCGATCCGGCCGTCACACAGCGATATCGCGAGCAGATCATCCTGACCGGCGAGAACAGCCGCATCTTCACCTCCAGCGCCGCACAGCCGGATGGCGGCTGGCACAGTTTCATGCGTGCCGACTACCGGCGCCTCGCCTGACCTGACGGCATCGCACGCGTCTTCGTGCCCGAACGCGGATGGCCTTGCGCTATCCCTCAGGGCGACCCGCAACCTCATCGAACAAGGACCCCGCCCATGCCCTCTCCCACCCACGGCACCTTCATCTGGTGCGAGCTGATGACCAGCGACATGGACAAGGCCGCCGCCTTCTACACCGCCGTGACCGGCTGGACGACGAAGACCATGCCGATGCCCGGCATGGAGGGCGAAGACTACGGAATCTTCGACACCCGCGCCGGTGACGCGGATTGTGGCGTGGCGGGCTACATGGTCATTCCGCCGGATATGGAGGGCCAGGTGCCGCCGAACTGGACGGGCTATGTCGGCGTCGACGACGTGGACGAGACGGTCCGGACATTCGAGGCCGAGGGTGGGTCGGTGATGAAGCCGCCCTTCGACGTTCCGGGCGTCGGGCGCATGGCGGTGGTGGCCGATCCGCACGGCGCGGTTCTGTGCATCATGACGCCGCTGCCGATGGACAATCCGCCACCGATGGCAGCCCCCGGCAGCCCCGGCACCTTCGGCTGGAACGAGCTTTATGCCAATGACGGGCGCGAGGCGCTCGCCTTCTACGAAAAGCTGTTCGGCTGGAGGCTGGATCACGCCATGCCGATGGGCGAGATGGGCGATTACCTGATCTTTGCCCATCACGGCCGGCCGATCGGCGGCATGATGACGCGGCCGCAAAGCGTGCCGGTCGCCTGCTGGTCCTACTATATCACCGTCGCCTCGATCAGCGCAGCCATCGAGCGGATCAAGGCCGGCGGCGGAACGGTGGTGTTCGGCCCGCAGGAGGTGCCGGGCGGCAGCCAGATCGTGCAGGCCACAGACCCGCAGGGCGCCTATTTCGCGCTGGTGGGCGCAGCCTGAGCACCGCCCTTTACCCGATCACGGTCCGGCGCCCGGCGGCTTCAGCCGCACGCCGCGCGCCGCGACAAGCGAAACGGCTGCCATCAGCATGGTGACGCCCCAAAGGGCAAAGATCTGCGGCGCCGGCGGTTCTTCCGCAAGCCGCGCCGGCAGGTTGAACAGCGGGCCGATGCCGCCGAGAAAGCTGGCGCCGATCACATAGCCGCCGGTTTCCACCGACGGCAGCAGCGCGCTCGTCGTCATGCGGTGTTCGGGATCGGCATCCTCGATGATCGCCTGGCTGGCGCTGCCGAACACCATGGCAAAGGCTGCGCCGTTCAGCGCCTGCCCGGCCAGCACCAGCGGCAGCAGGCCGAAATAGAGACCGTTCGCCACCAGCGCCGCCCCCAGCACCTGCGACAGCGGGCCGATGCGCAGGATGGCCTGCCGCCGTTCGACTGTGCGGATGCCGCCGATCGGGATCGCCGTGACGCTCCAGCTCAGCGAGAGCGTGATCAGCACCAGCCCCACCTCGACCGGCGAGAGCTGCAGGCGGTGATGCAGCGTATAGGCGAGGAAGACGGTGGACACGCACTGGCCGCCCGTCATCAGCAACAGCAGCCAGCTGCCGCGCCCGACAGTGGAGGAGAAACCGAACAGCCGCGGCGGCAGCAGGCGATGCGGCACGAGCGGTGCCTTTGCCCGCCCGTCCCGTGGCAGCGCAAAGGGCATGGCGAGGAAGAACAGCGCCAGAAGCGGCAGGCTGACCGCAAAGGCCGGCCGCCAGCCGAGATGCTGAACCACCAGCCCGCCGGCAAAGGGGCCGAGGATCGCCGCCATGGCCCAGACCACGGCCTCGGTGGAAAAGACGCGTGGCACCAGGCGCGAGGGGAAGAGATCGGCAATCAGCGTGTAGCAGAGCGCCACGATCCAGCCATCCGCCAGCCCCTGCACGGCCCGGCCGACCAGAAGCAGCGGCGCGGAGGGGGCGGAGACCTGCAGCAGAATGCCCGCGCAATAGAGAAGCCCGGCCAGCATCAGGGCCCGGCGCGCGCCAAACCGGCGGCGCAGCGGCGCAGCCGACAGGCCGCCGGCAATCACCAGCGTGAAGAAGGCCGCATAGATCAAGGGCAGCAGCGTCACGCCGCCGAGCGCCTCCATGGCGAGCGGCAGCACCGGGGCAATCGCCACCTCGTTGAAGGCATGCAGGCCGATGCCGGCGGACACCGCCATCAGCCGCAACCCATAGGGTGCGGCAAGCAGCGCCGGCCAGCCGGTGGCGGTGTCCGCAGATTCGGGCCGTTCCGCGACAGCCGTCGGCGCGTCATCCGCCGCCGCGCTCGGCGCTGTCCTTTCGTCCGCCATCTGCTTTGCTCCTCCCGACATCTGATCCATGACCCTCTCCGATCCTTTTCATCTTTTCTCGACCGGAGAGAGCCTGTAGAACCTCGAGCATGGTTGAGGTCAAGGCACAATCGGCAGGACGTGCCGTGCGGCGCGAGCTTTCGGTGGGCGAGGTGGCGCGGCGCGCGGGCGTTGCCGTCTCCGCCCTGCATTTCTACGAGGCGGAAGGGCTGATCCGCAGCCAGCGCACGCCGAGCGGCCACCGGCGCTACGGCCGCGACGTGCTGCGCCGCATCGCGGTGATCCGCGTGGCACAGGCCGCCGGCCTCAGCCTCCGGGAGATCGAACAGGCCTTTGCCACCCTGCCCGAGGCCCGCACGCCGACGGCAAAGGACTGGGCGAGACTGTCCGCCGGCTGGCGCGACCTGCTCTCCGAGCGCATCCGCCAGTTGACCCGCCTGCGCGACGACCTGACCGGCTGCATCGGCTGTGGCTGCCTGTCGCTCGACCAGTGCCCGCTGCGCAACGCCGCCGACCGGCTGGGCGAAGACGGCGCGGGCGCGCGGCTTTTGGTGGAATAGCCCCTTCCCCCGCCGTCTGTGCAAGCCTATCTTTTCCGAAAAAGGCTCCGCACCGGAACGGGCATGGCACGCAAGCATCGGGAAAAGATCGCACCCTGGTATCAGCCGCCGGCGGCAGAGATCTGCCCCTTGTGCGGACGCGAGATCCCGGAGGACCAGCGGGACCTGCATCATCTGGTGCCGAAGAGCCGCGGCGGGCGCGTCACCCAGGCGCTGCACCGCATCTGCCACAAGCAGATCCATGCGCTCTTCTCCGAGGCCGAGCTTGAGACGACCTATTCCACGGTCGAGGCGCTGCTTACCCATCCCGACATGACCAAATTCGTCGCGTGGGTGTCCCGCAAGCCGCCGGGCTTTCAGGATGGCGCGCATCGTGCCAGGCGGCGGCGCGAGATGCAAAAAACCCCCGACCGCTGGTAGCGCTTCCCGGCTGCGGCAACCGGCGTCATCAAACGGCAAAGGGGAAGGGGTAAGCGAGCCGGGAATGGCCATGCGTCGCGACCTGGACGGGGCCAACAGGCAGGCAGGGGACAAGAGCAGGATGGCTGAAAAGGACAAGACCGGCGACGACCGGCTGCGCATTCCGGTGGAAACGGCAGCGGCGCTGGTGGCGGCGCAGTTTCCGCAATGGGCAGATCTCCCCGTGCGCCCGGTCGACGTCAACGGCTGGGACAATTGCACCTTCCGTCTGGGCGATGCGATGAAGATCCGCATGCCGACCGCCATCCGCTATGCCGCGCAGGGCGAGAAGGAGGCCCGCTGGCTGCCGCATATCGCAGCCCATCTGCCGGAAAGCGTCGCGCGCGAGCTGCCGGTGCCGCTGGCAATCGGCCGGCCGGGCGAAGACTATCCCTTTCCCTGGGTGGTCCAGAGCTTCATTCCCGGAAAAAGCGTTGCGGCCTCGTCCGCCGTCGACCGCACGGCGCTGGCCGGGGACCTTGCCGACTGGCTGCTCGCACTGCACCGGGTGCCGGTCTCCGATGCACCGCCCGCCGGACCGCACAATTTCTTCCGTGGCGGCGATCTTTCCGTCTATGACGGCGAAACGCAGGCCTGCCTGACGCGCTGCGCCGGGCGCTACGACCGGGCAACCGCTGCCGCCCTGTGGCAGGCGGCCCTGTCCTCCCGCTGGCAGCAGGCGCCCGTCTTCGTGCATGGCGATGTCTCGGCCGGCAATCTTCTGCTGCGCGATGGAAAACTGGCCGCCGTGATCGATTTCGGCTGCCTCGGCACCGGCGATCCCGCCTCGGACCTGATGATGACCTGGACCTTCTTTGCCGGCGAAAGCCGCGCGCTGTTTCGCAGCCGCATCGGCCTTGATGCGGCAACCTTTGCCCGCGCCCGTGGCTGGGCGCTGTGGAAGGCGCTGCTGGCGCTCGACAAGCCGGATACGGACGATGGCGCAGCCCATCAGGGCGCACTGCTCGTCATCGACACGCTTTTGGCGGAACATCGGGCGGCCGAGCATGGCGCACCGCTTTGACTTCCGGGCCGGCAAGGCCTATGGCGCCTGAAACACCAGCAAGGAAGAACGCCATGAGCGCCGATGACGACGAATACATCTATGACGAAGCGAGCGGCGAATGGCGCCCGGCCTCCGAGCTGAAGGCCGAAGCGGCCAAGGCTTCCGAAGTGCGCGATGCCTCCGGCAATGTGCTGGCGGATGGCGATTCCGTCGTGCTGATCAAGGACCTCAAGGTGAAGGGCGCCGGCCAGACCCTGAAACAGGGCACCGTCATCCGCTCGATCCGCCTGACCGACAACCCGGAAGAAATCGACTGCCGGCACGACACCATCAAGGGGCTGGTGCTGCGCACGGAATTCGTGCGCAAGCGGTAAGTTTCTTGCGGCAAGGCGCGCCGCCCTTGCGGCGCGTCTGCCTTCTGCGGGCGGTTACGACCCGCTGGTTTCGTTCTTCTTCTTTTCCTGATCGTGATGCCACTTGATGGCATAGAACATGCCCACGCCCAGCACGAGAATCTTCAAGGGGAAGAAGACGTAAGGGAACCAGTCCCAGATATCGGATGTATTCACGGGCGTACTCGATCTTGTCTATTGTCAAGCAGCACTAGCGCCAAACGACGGCCGACGACATCGGCCATGTTGACGCAGAGGCCATCCTCGCGGTGGACATCAGGGGCCCCACCCGGCCCGTGCCGCTCCTCAGACGGCCACGAAGCCGCCATCGACCAGCAGTTCCTCGCCGCCCACGAAGCTGCTGTCCTGCGAGGCGAGGAACAGAACCGCCCTGGCGATCTCGTCCGGTTCGCCGAGCCGTCCGAACGGAATCATCTGCTTCATCCAGTCCTCGAGGCCGGCATTGTTCTGGAGATAGATCTGCATGGCCGGCGTCAGCGCCATGCCGGCGGACACGGTGTTGACACGAATGCCACGGCTCTTGAGATCGGTCGTCCAGGTGCGGGCGAAGGAGCGGATCGCGGCCTTGGTCGCGCTGTAGACGGACAGGCTGGGGAAGCCCTTGCTGCCGGCCCCGGACCCGGCCAGCACCACGGCACCGCCGGCCGACATCAGCGGCAGAGCCTTTTGCACGGTAAAGATCGTTCCCTTGACGTTGATGGCGAACAGGCGGTCAATGTGATCCTCATCGATGGCGCCAATCGGTGCGGATTCCGAGACGCCGGCATTGGCGAACACCACGTCCACCCGCCCGTGATCCTGCTGGATTGCGGCGTAGAGCCGGTCGAGATCGGCGGGATTGCTGACATCGCCCTGCACGCCGACGGCACCCTGGCCGATATCCCCAAGCGCCGCGTCGAGACGATCCTGCCGGCGCCCCGTGACGTAGACATGCGCGCCTTCCGCCGCAAATGCTCGGGCCGTTGCCAGACCGATCCCATCCGTGCCGCCGGTGATTACCACCACCTTGTTTTCAAATCGCTTCGTCATGCCTGTCTCGCTTCCGTTTTAAGTGGAGGGTTGCTCCACTTTATATGTGGAGATATCCTCCACTTGCAAGTGACGAGGAGAGGCATTTTTGACGGACGAAACCCCTTTGCGCGCCGATGCGAAACTCAACAGGGAGCGGATCCTGGCCGCCGCCGAGGACGTGTTTCTGGAGCGCGGCGCCGGCGTGTCGCTGGACGATGTCGCCCGGCGCGCCGGCGTCGGGATCGGCACGCTCTATCGCCGCTTTCCGACGCGCGAGGACCTGCTGGCGGCGGCCTATAGCGCACGTTTCGAGGCCTGTGCGGAGACGAGCCGCGCCAGATCGGCCACGCTCGACCCTGCAAGCGCGCTTAGCGCCTATCTCGAAGACCTGGTCCGCTATTCGAACGTCTATCGCGGCTTTGCCGCTTCTCTGGGAACGGTTCTCCAGATCGGAACACCGGGATGTCTCGCCACCAGCACGGAAGGTATCCGGCTTTTGCAGCGAGCGCAGACGGAGGGCGCCGTTCGGCCGGATGTCCGCTTCAACGATCTCGTCTGCGTCGCGACCGCCATCTCGCTTGCCACCGAACAGGACCGGTCAGGACCGGAGCAGATCGCGCATCTGGTGGATGTTTTCATGAACGGGATCGTTCGGCGCTGAGACGCTGAAACGAGGATGACCGGAGGCGAAGACGGCGCGGACGCGACCGAAAGGGGGGCGTCATCGCCGTCCATGCCCGGGATTGGCGCCCGACAAACGGAGGGGGCCGTTTCGCCCGAAAGCCGCCCCTACCGCTTCAGGCTTCCCAGGATCCCCCGCACCAGCGCGCGGCCGAGCTGGTTGGCGACCTGGCTTGCGACGGAGCGGGCGGCGCTTTTCATCGCGGCTTCCAGCACGGTTTCGCGCTGATAGCCGGTGGAACGGGTGCCGCGCGGACTGCGTTGCCGTTCCGCGGCCTCCTCCTCTGCGGGATCGAAGCCCGGCAGTTTCCAGCGGCCAGCGGCTGTATCGGACGGTTGCGTATCACGGGAGCTTCCCCAGGGGGACGCTGAGGGTTCCGGGTTCGACGCGGTGGCGGGCGTAGCATCGACGGATTTTCCGGCGCGGGCCATGAGAATCTCGAAGGCGGATTCGCGGTCGAGATCGGTATCGTAGTGACCGGCGACCGGGCTTTGCGCCATCACCTGACGACGCTCCTCGTCCGAGAGCGGGCCGATGCGGGCGGCGGGCGGGCGGATCAGCGTGCGCTCCACTACCGAGGGCGCGCCCTTGCCTTCGAGGGTTGACACCAGCGCCTCGCCGGTCGCCAGCAGCGTGATCGCCTCCTCCGTGCGAAAGTCGGGATTGGGGCGAAAGGTTTCGGCAGCGGTTCTCACCGCCTTCTGCTCGCGCGGGCTATAGGCGCGCAGCGCGTGCTGCACCCGGTTGCCAAGCTGGGCGAGCACCGTTTCCGGCACGTCGAGCGGGTTCTGGGTGATGAAATAGATGCCGACACCCTTGGAGCGGATGAGGCGCACCACCTGCTCCACCCGCTCCAGCAGCACCTTCGGCGCCTCGGAAAACAGAAGATGCGCCTCGTCGAAGAAGAAGACGAGTTTCGGTTTTTCGGGATCGCCGACTTCCGGCAGCGCCTCGAACAGTTCGGACAGCAGCCAGAGCAGGAAGGTGGCGTAGAGACGGGGATTCATCATCAGCCGGTCGGCTGCCAGCACGGAAATCACGCCGCGCCCGTCGGGGGCCGTGCGCATGATGTCGGTGATTTGAAGCGCCGGCTCGCCAAAGAAATGCTCGGCCCCCTGCTCCTCCAGCACCAGCAGGCCGCGCTGCAGCGCGCCGATCGAGGCCTTGGAGACGAAGCCAAAACGCTCGGAAATCGCGGCCGCCTGCCCGGCCATGTAGGTCAGCAGCGCCTGCAGGTCCTTGAGGTCGAGCAACGGCAGGCCGCCCTCGTCGGCAATCTTGAAGGCGACGTTCAGCACGCCCTCCTGCGCCTCCGTCGCATCCATCAGCCGGGCGAGAAGCAGTGGCCCCATCTCGGCAATGGTGGCGCGCACCCGGTGACCCTTCTCGCCATAGAGATCCCAGAAGATCACCGGGAAGGCGGCATTGTCATAGTCTGCAAAGCGGATCTCCTCCGCCCGCTTCAGCAGAAAATCCTTCGGCTCTCCCAGGGCGGCGATGCCGGAGAGATCACCCTTGATGTCGGAGCAGAACACCGGCACGCCGGCCGCGGAAAAGCCTTCCGCCAGCATCTGCAGCGTCACCGTCTTGCCAGTGCCGGTGGCGCCGGTGACGAGACCGTGCCGGTTGGCGAGCGACAGCTGCAGATATTCCGGCTTCTTCAGCCGGTCGTCCGGGTGGCGGCTTGCGCCGATGAAGAGCTTTCCCGCCTCGTGCATTGAACAGGTCTCCCTTGTCATCCCGTGTCTTTTGATGTCCCTGTGCTGATGTATAGGATGTGGCGCGCCGTCGGGCAACGCGGCCCCGGCGACAGGCGCCGCAAGCGCCCCGTTGCCTCCTCTTCCTTCGCCATCCGTGCGACCGCCAGAGGTCGCAGACGGCTTGCATCGCACCGGGGTTTTATTTACCTTGACGTTAACGTCAAAAACCTGAGGAGAGTTTGATGAACGAGCTGGTCACCCGCGTGGCGGACAATGTGGGCATTGCGCCGGATACTGCGGAAAAGGCCGTGGGCATGATGCTGGGCTTTCTGCAGCGCGAGGCCGATGACGGCGCCGTCGCCCGCATGATCGAGGCGATTCCCGGCGCGCCCGAACTGGTGGCGAAATTCAACGGCGAAGGCACAGGTGGCGGCGGCCTGCTCGGCGGCCTGATGTCGGCCTTCGGCGGTGGCGTGATGGCGCTCGGCCAGCAGCTGATGTCGCTCGGTCTCGGCATGGGTGAAATCACCGCGCTTGCCCGCGAAACCATTGCCGTTGCCCGCGAACATGCCGGCTCCGAGACCGTGGACGAGGTGGTCAATTCGGTTCCGGGCCTGTCGCAGTTCGTCTGAGCCATGCAGGCGGCCACGTGACTGTGGCCGCGCAAGGCTGATCGGGGCGGCGGAGCGGATGCCGCCGCCCGAGTCGCGCAGGTCAAAAGAGACGGCGCCGGGCTGCCTAGCGGCAAAAGCCGGCGCGCTGCATCATCGCGGCACAGGCTGCGGCGCGACCTTCACCCTTCGTTAAGTCTGTCAACATTCTCTAAAATTCGAACGACTTTGTTGCCGCAAAGCGGCCTTATGCATGGCATTCTTCATCCGAACGGGGACCGGAATGACGAAGATCGCGCAGGCTTTTTCGATACTGATGGGAATGGCGGCGCTTCTGCTCGGCCTTGCGGCAGCACCGGCACAGGCCGGTTACGCGCATTTCGTCATGGACGCCAATACCGGCCGGGTACTGGCGGCGGAAAATGCCGATGTGCTGAACCATCCGGCCTCGCTCACCAAGATGATGACGCTCTACATGACCTTCGAGGCGCTGCGCGACGGGCGCCTTTCCTGGGACCAGAAGATCGTCATGTCGCGCAATGGCGCAAGCACCATTCCCTTCAAGCTCGGCATTCCCGCCGGCCAGACCTATACGGTGCGCGAAGCCGTCTACGGCATGGCGGTCAAATCCGCCAATGACGTCGCCGAAGGCATCGGCGACCACCTCTACGGCTCGGAGGAAAAATTCGGTCAGGCGATGACGCGCAAGGCGCGCCAGCTCGGCATGAGCCGCACCACCTTCCGCAACGGCTCCGGCCTGCCCGACAGCCGGCAGGTGACGACCGCGCGCGACATGGCGACGCTGGGCCTTGCCCTGATGCGCGACTTTCCGAAGGAATACCGCATCTTCGCCACCCGTTCCTTCACGTTCCGCGGCCGGACCATCAGCGGTCACAATCACCTGATGTACCGCTATCGCGGCATGGACGGCATCAAGACGGGCTACATCAACGCCAGCGGCTTCAACATCGTCAGCGCGGTCAACGAGGATGGCAAGCGGGTCATCGGCGTGGTGATGGGCGGACGCACGGCGCGGGCCCGTGATGACCGCATGGCAGCCCTTCTGGACGCCGCCATGCCACGCGCCGGCATCGGCCGTGGCGCAGCCCCCGCCGCCGTCGCGCAAAGCATCGACCTGCCGGAACGCGGCGTGCCGCAACCGGTAGAGCCGCGCCGACACGATCCGGTCGCCCGCAAGCTCGCGGCGCTCGAAAGCCGCAACAGCGATCTCGCCTATGCCGCCCCGGCGACACCTGCCGCACCGATCGTGGCCGCACCGATCGTGGCCGAGCCGGTCGCCATGGAGGATGCCCCCACCGTCTCCGCACCGACGCCGCGGGCCGCCATTCCCCATCAACCGCCGGCTAACATGCCCTTCGCCATGGCCAGCAATGACGGCTGGGCGGTGCAGATTGCGGCAACGCCGAGCGAGTCGGAGGCGATTTCCCTGCTGTCGCGTGCCATGCCGACGCTCGATCGTCGTTTCAACGGCATCACGCCCTATACGCAGACAGTCGGCAGCGCGTCCGGTCCGCTGCACCGCGCCCGCTTCTCCGGCTTCCAGAACCGCGCCGCCGCGCAATCCGCCTGCAAGGCGCTGACAGCCAGCCGCTTCGCCTGCACCGTGGTGCAGGGCGACGGCTAAAGCACGTCCGAGCCAAAAGTGCGTCAGCGGTTTTGCGTCCGGACTGCGTGAAAACAAAGAGACAGAGCATTTCAGGGGATCCGGTTTTCACCGGAAATGCTCAAAAAAAGGCGCCCCATGAAGCCATGGGGCGCCTTTCGCATGTCAAACGTCAAACCCTCGGTGTTACTGCCAGACGACGATACGGGCCTTCTGCGGCACGCGCTCGTAAAGGTCGATGATGTCCTGGTTCATCAGGCGCACGCAGCCGGAGGAGACGGCCTTGCCGATGGAATTCCATTCCGGCGAACCGTGCAGACGGTAGAGCGTGTCCTGGCCGTTCTTGAAGATGTAGAGCGCACGCGCGCCAAGCGGGTTCATCAGGCCCGGCTGCATGCCGCCATTGGCCGAGGAATAGCGCACGAGTTCCGGCTGGCGGGCCACCATTTCATCCGGCGGCGTCCACTTCGGCCACTTCTGGCGCCATTGGATGACGCCCTCGCCCTGCCAGGCAAAGCCCTGGCGACCGATGCCGACACCGTAGCGCATGGCGGTGCCGCCGGGCTCGACCAGATAGAGATGGCGCGAGGCCGTATCGACGACGACGGTGCCCGGCGGCTGGCCGGTCGGGTCCATCACGCGCTGTCGATAGAAGCGCGGGTCGATCTGCCAGTAGGGAACGGCCGGAATGACGAAACCGCCATCCACCGTCTCGCCATAAATGGCGTCGAGTTCCGGCGAACGACCGCGCATCGGCGGCGACGGCACGAAGGGAAGCCCTGCATCACCATCGCGATAGGTGATGTTGAGACCGGCGGGACCCGGCCGGGAGGAGGCGCAACTGGCAAGCGTGGAGGCAGTGCCGACGGCCAGGAGACTGAGCAGACGGCGGCGGCTGAAAAGATCAGTGGTCATGGGAGCGGAAAAACTTCTTCACTGGAACGGCGGGAACACGAACGGAAATCAACGAATGATGGGCACGATTGTTCCATTAAATATGGCTTAAACAAGTAAAGGGCGCCGCAATTCGGCGCCCGTTCCTCTGAATGCGGCAGGTCTCGTGCAGGTGTGATCAGATCACCACAATCGGCGTGCGGGCCGGGACACGGTCGAAGAGGTCGATCACGTCCTGGTTCAGCATGCGCACGCAGCCCGAGGACGTTGCCTTGCCGACCGATTGCCAGTCCGGCGTGCCGTGCACGCGGTAGAGGGTGTCCTTGCCATCCTTGTAGATGTAGAGCGCGCGGGCGCCGAGCGGATTGTTGAGGCCCGGCATGGCACCCCCCTCGGCTGCGGAAAACTTCGCCAGTTCCGGCTGCCGGTCCACCATCTCCTGCGGCGGGGTCCAGCGCGGCCACTTCGCCTTCCACTGGATCACGCCGCGACCCGACCAGGCAAAGCCGTCGCGACCGATGCCGACGCCGTAGCGCAGCGCCTTTCCGTTGGCCTCTACCAGATAAAGGAAACGGGCCTTGGTATCCACGATGATGGTGCCGGGCGCCTCGGTGGTCGGATAATCCACCTCCTGGCGCAGATAGCGCTGGTCGATGCGGGAATAGGGAATGGCCGGCAGGGTGTGGCCATCATCCTGCATGCTGGCATAATAGGTGCGGAAGGCCGGATTGCTGATCGGCACGCCATAGGTCTGGTGGAACTGCGTCTGGTAGAGATCGCGCTTCTGCGGGATCGGCTGCTGCTTGCGCACCGGCAGAGGCTGCGGCTGGCTGGCGCCGGCCATGTTGTAGAAGACCGGCGCCGTCTCCTGCACGAAGACGTCCGGGTTCATGCGGCTGGTATCGGTCACCAGAATGCAGCCGGAAAGGCCTGTGGCAACGGCAATCAGGCAGAGGGGCGCAGACAGGCGCGCGAAGATCTGGGCAGTGCGGGACATGGCGGGTCTTCCGGCAGATGGCGTCGTGCCGGACTGTGCCGCTTCAGGCTGGCGCGAGGCTTTCGCACCAGCCTGCAGACCACGATCATCAGGCGCCGTAGCTGCGGAAGAAGCGGATGCTTTCCGCAACCGCACCGGGCACCATGGCATTATGGCTGCCGGGCAGCAGGCGGTGATCGATGGAAACGCCCACGGCCCGGGCGCGATCGATGGTCAGCTGGTGATTGCGGTCGAAGGGACGCTCTTCCGTGCCGCGCAGGAGAAGCGTCGGGCATTTCAGGCTGTGACCGAAGCAGACGGAGGAGCGCATGACGAACTCTTCCGCATTGCGGTCATCAAAGGGCATGTCGTCGCTGTAGCGGGAGAAATAGCGCCACGCATCGACACCGGCGGACATCGGCACGGCGGCGCGGAAACGGCGTGTCATGGCTGCCAGCAGCGCCAGCGTGCCACCATTGCTGTGGCCGGCCAGGAACAGGCGCTCGCGATCGACGCCCGGCAGGTTCTCGAGATATTCGGCAGCGGCCAGCGCGTCGGAGGTCTCGTCATAGAAACCGGAATAATAGCCCATCTGGCCGTTTTCACCGCGAAACGACGGCAGCATCACCACGAAACCCGCCTCGACATAGGGCTTCATCAGCTGCCAGTGGCCATCGCCGGTGGCATTGCCACCGTGGAGGAAGAGAACCGCGGGCTTCAGCTCCCTGGAGGGGGCATGCTCGGAAACCCAGGCGATCAGTTCCAGTTCCTTCTGCTCACCGCTGCGATAGAGCACGCGCGTCGCACCGGCCGGCGTACCGAGCGGCGGCGCAAGCTCCGGAGAGGGGCCGCGCCGCAACAGACGGGTCTGGAAATGCTTGCGCGCTTCTGCGTAATCGCGCCGCTCCTGCGGCGGGTCTTCCGGAACGGGAAAGGGTGGCGGCTCGGCAGCCTGAACCCCACCGGCAACAGGGCTGACGGAGGCGACGGCAAGACCGGCAAGCATCGAACGGCGGGATAACAGCATGAATGGGACCGCGTTTGTTGATGACAGCAAAAGCTAGCACTGCCGGCGGCGCCGACAAGCCCCCGTCCGGTGTCCACCCCAGTGTCACACGACCATCCCGAAGCCGTGATCAGGCGTTTCGCCGCCGGCGGAGCCGGCTTTGCCGCGCTGCCGCCAGCCGTCTGACCCGAAACGGAACAGAGACCAGCCGATTCAACACGCAATCACACCTTGCAGTCACGCAGAATTGAATGCTGCAAGCGAACAGGATCGGCGGCCGTGATCGGCCGTACGCGGCGCAGAGCCACCACGACGGGTCAATCGCAGGGCTTGCGTCGCACTCACGCCGGCCCCTCCCCGGCCTCGCCGGCCCTCTGGTCGATCCTCTGGTCGATCAGGGCGATGAGCGTCGAGAGGCGGTCGGCATCGCGCGGCAGCTTGTCAGGCCGAAGCCTTGCAATGCGGGGAAAGCGCATCGCAACGCCCGACTTGTGACGCGTCGAGCGGTTGATCCCCTCGAAGGCCACTTCCAGCACGAAGCCGAAGCCCGGTTCGGCGCGCACCGCCCGCACCGGCCCGAACCGCTCCACCGTATTGTCGCGCACGAACTTGTCGAGGGTCTCCAGTTCCGCATCGGTGAAGCCGAAATAGGCCTTGCCGACCGGCACCAGCATCTCGCCGTCGGGACCTTCCGCCCATACGCCGAAGGTGAAATCGGAATAATAGCTGGAGCGCTTGCCGTGGCCGCGCTGCGCATACATCATCACCGCATCGACGTTGAAGGGTTCGCGCTTCCACTTGAACCACGGCCCTTTCAGGCGCCCCGCCTGATAGGCGCTGTCCCGCCGCTTGATCATCACCCCTTCGATGACCGGATCGGGCGGTGACAGCCGCAGCGCATCAAGTTCCTGCCAGTCTGCGAAGGGCACCAGCGGCGACAGGTCGAAGCGGTCGTGCGGGGCCCTGTCGATCAGGTCCTCCAGCCGCGCGCGCCGCTCCAGGTAGGTCCTGGCGCGCCGGTCGTCGTCGCCTTCGAACAAGAGGTCATAGGCGCGCACGAAGGCCGGATAATCCTGCACCAGCCTTGCATTCACCGTCTTGCGGTTCAGCCGCTGCTGCAAGTCGGAAAAGCTGCGGGTGGCGCTGTTCGACCGGGCCGTGCCGCCGACCAGCAATTCGCCATCGATGACGCCTTCGAAGCCGATCGCGTCGATCACATCGGGAAAGGCACCGGAAATATCGTCGCCGGAGCGCGAATAGAGTTTTCGCGTGGCTCCGAAGGAGGAGATCTGCACGCGGATGCCATCCCATTTCCATTCCGCCGCATAATCCCGAGGGTCGAGCCTGTCGAGATCCCCCGCCTCGACCGGATTGGCGAGCATGACCGAGTGGAAAATGGCCGGCGTTGCCAGCACCGGCTTCTCCGCCCGCCCCTCCAGCCAGGCAAACAGCGGCTGATAGGGTGGCGCCAGCCCGTGCCAGAGCGTTTCGATCTCGGTGACGTCCCTGCCCTCTCCAGCGGGGCCGCTCATCTCCGAAAGCGCCTGCTTGGCAAGGCGGGCCGAAACGCCAATGCGCAGGCCGCCGGTCGCAAGCTTCAGGAAGGCAAAGCGGCTCGAGTGATCGAGATGATCGAGCAGCTCACGCACGGCGGCACGCACCTCCGTGCGGCCGAGACTGTTCATGCGCGTGACGACCTCGCCGAGCCGCGGCTGGCTTTCCGCCGCCACCCGCTCCTTCGCCCCGCCATCCCAGATCAGCGCGATGGTTTCGGCAAGATCGCCGACATAGTCATAGGAATACTGGAAGAGGACGGGATCCAGCCGCTCCAGCGCCAGTTCCTTGAGGAGCGCCGGCTTGATGCCCTTCAGATCGAGCGTGCCGGCGAGCGCCGCCAGCCCATAGCCACGGTCGGGATCGGGCGTGGTGCGGAAATAATCGACGAGCAGCGTCAGCTTGCCGTTGCGCGACGGGGTGAGCACGAGACGATCGAGGAGTGTGGCGAAGGCTTTCATGCCTGCCTCCGGGCGGGAATCGCTCTCGGCAGGAGAGGTTGGTTGTCTTGAGCATATTGCCCCGGCGATAGTAGAGCCATCCTCAATCCCCCTCATCCTCGTAGCCCACCAGATGCAGCGGGCGGGCGGCGATGCCGGCAAGCTCGCACCAGCGCACCAGCGCTTCCTCGCGGCCATGCGTGACCCAGACCTGCTGCGGGGCGATCTCGCGGATGGTGTCGAGAAGTTCCGGCCAGTCGCAATGGTCGGAAATGACGAGCGGCAGTTCCACGCCGCCCTGCTTGGCGCGCTGGCGCACCATCATCCAGCCGGAGGCAAAGGCGATCAGCGGCTCGTTGAAACGGCGCGCCCAGCGCTCCTGGAAGGCAGAGGGCGGACCGACGACAATGGCCCCGTGGAAGGTCCCCGGTTCCTTCTTCTCGACGGTTGCAGGGCGCAAGTCGCCGAGATCGATGCCCTCGGCGCGATAATAGTCGCAGAGCCTGGCCAGCGCGCCGTGGATGTAGATTGGCCGGTCGTAACCGCAGTCGCGGATGAGACGGATCACCCGCTGCGCCTTGCCGAGCGCATAGGCGCCGACGAGATGCGTGCGCTCGGGAAACTGGACAAGCGAGGTCAGCAGCTTGCGGGTTTCCGCCTTCGGATCGGGGTGATGGAAGACCGGCAGGCCGAAGGTGGCTTCGGTGATGAAGACATCGCAGGCGACCGGCTCGAAGGGCGCGCAGGTGGGATCCACGCCACGCTTGTAATCGCCGGACACGACGATGCGGGTGCCATCCTTTTCGATGGCGATCTGCGCCGAGCCCAGCACATGGCCGGCCGGATGGAAGCGGACCTTGACGCCGCCGAGATCCACCGCCTCCCCCCACGCGACCGCCTGTGTCGAACCCGCAAAATCGGCGCCATAGCGCAGGGCCATGATGTCGAGTGTCTGGCGGGTGGCGAGCACGGCGCCGTGGCCGGCGCGGGCATGATCTGAATGGCCATGGGTGATCAGCGCCCTTTTCACCGGGCGCACGGGATCGACATGAAAATCGCCGGCCGGGCAATAGAGACCGGCCGGCGTGGGATAGAGCAGCGCTTCGGGTTTCATGACGCTGAAGATAGGCAGAAAGCAGCGCTTTGAAAGCCCTGCCCGTCGCGCCACCAAAGGCTGCCTGTCTGCCTCAGCTCTTGCGCTCGCCGAGCGAGGGCAGACGCACCGGCTTCAGCATCAGGGCCGCGATCAGTCCGATTATGGCAAAGCCGGCCGCGGTGAGGAACATCGGCTCGAAGGCCTGCGCATAAGCATTGGCAACCGCCAGCCGCGCCGCATCCGGCAGCTTCGCCAGCTGGTCCGGCGTCAGCGTGGTGACATTCTCGACGCCGGGCACGGTGACGCCGTGCATGAAGGCGGTGATGACGGCGCCATAGACGGAGATCGCGATCGCCGCCCCGCCCATGCGCGTCAGCGTGACGGCGCCAGTGGCAGAGCCCACATCGGCGCGCGGCACGGCATTCTGCACGCCGATGATCGGCGCCTGCTGGCCAAGCCCGACGGAGAGGCCCTGCATCAGCATGACGAGCGCCACCAGCACCAGCGAACTGCCGGCATGCAGCTGCGAGAAGATGAGAAGGGTCGCAACATTCATCACCAGACCCGTGACCACGAAGGGCTTGTAGCGGCCGGTGATCGAGATCAGCCGCCCGGCCGACAGGGAGCCGATGACGATGCCGCCGGTGACGGCGATGAAGAACAGACCGGCGGCGGTCGGTGACAGCCCGGTGGTCGTCTGCAGGAAGAGCGCAAAATAGTTGACCATGCCGATCGCAACACCGCCCGTCATCAGCGAAACGACGAGGAACAGCGAGAAGGTCGAATCCTTAAACAGGCGCAGCGGAATGATCGGCTCCGGCGCGCGACGTTCCACGAGAACCCAGGAGACAGCCGCGGCAATGCCGATCACCAGCACCGTGAAGCTCTGCCAGGAAAACAGCGCGCCGAACAGCGAGATGCCGTCCGTCAGAAGAACGACGGTGGTGCTGGCCAGCGCCAGCAGCACGGCACCGAGATAATCGATCTTCGGCTGGCGGCTGGGACGCCGGTTCGGCAGCATCATCACCAGACCGGCCAGCACAATGATACCGATCGGCAGGTTGATCAAAAAGATCGAGCGCCAGCCGAACAGGTCGCTCATGGTGCCGCCGATCGTCGGTCCGACGGTACCGGACGCCATGATGACGAGGCTGGAATAGCTCTGGTAGCGGGCCCGTTCGCGCGGCTCGAACAGGTCGGCATTGACGGAGAAGATCGACACCATGATGCCGCCGCCGCCCAGCCCCTGGAAGACGCGCGCGGCAATGAGACTGTCCATCGACCAGGCGAGGCCGCAGAGCAGCGAACCGATGGTGAAGATGGTGACGGCGCCGATCATCACGTATTTGCGGCCAAAGAGATCACCGAGCTTGCCATAGACGGGCATCACCGCGCTGGTGGCGAGCAGGAAGGCCGACCCCACCCAGCCGAAACGCTCGAGTTCCCCGAACTCCCCGACGATGGTGGGAAGGGCGGTGGAGACGATCTGGTTGTCGAGCGTGGCCATGAACATGGCCGTCAGGAGAAAGAGGAAAAGGATCAGCCTCTTGCGCGGATCGGTGACGAGAGGCTGGAACTGCTGGGGCGACATGTCCATGGGAGGCTTCCTGAAGTTTGCCGATTTATGTGCCTTTAGCATATAATTGTCAATCGAATGCTCTTGCTGATGGCATGCACTTGAAGCCGCCTCACGATTTGGTGTACGACAGCCGCATGAGAACAGACCACACCGCGCCAGAGACAGCCTCGCAGACCGATGCGGACATCTTCCGCATCGGCCAGACGATGACGCGCATGCGGGTGATGATGGGACGGCGCATGATCGGTCGCATCGCGATTGCCCGTGCCGCTCCGGGTCTCGATCTGTCACAGCTCGACATTCTCGAAGTGGTGGTGCGCATCCGCCGCGAAGGCGGCGAGGCAACCGTCGGCGCCATTGCAGAGGCCATGCGCATCGACCCCTCGCGTGGCAGCCGGCTGGTGGCCGAACTGGTCAGTCAGGGAATCCTGAAGCGCGACGCCTCGCAGGAAGATGGCCGCCGTTCGCTGATCGCGCCGACGGAAGCCGGCGAAGCCCTGCTGACGGAAATCCGGGCGGTGAAGCACGCGATCGTCACCCAGGCGACCCATGGCTGGAGTTCCGAGGAACGCCTTGCCTTCAGCCTGCTGTTCGAGCGCTTTCTCGACGGGTTCGAGGAGATCTTCCTCCATGCGGAGCGTCTGGAGGATGTGGTCCTGCCGCCGGAACCACGCCCCCTTCCGCCCGAGGAGGGACGGGACCGCTGAACCGGGGCGATCTTGTGCTCAAGGTCAGGCTGGCACGCGGCGGATCACCTGCAGTGCATCGCGCCCTTGCGCCTTGGCCTCGTACATGGCGCGGTCGGCGGCCGCCAGCAGCGCTTCCGCCGTATCGCCATCCTGCGGATGAAAGGAGACACCGATGCTGCAGGTCACCGATGTCCGCGCGGTGCCGACACGCAGATCCTCGGCGATTGCGCCATGGATTTCACGCAGGCGCATCAGCGCGCTGACCTCGTCCTGGTAGACATCGGCCAGCACGATGGCAAATTCGTCGCCGCCAAGGCGCACGGCCAGGTCGTTCGGCCGCAGGCGCTGCTCGATCCGTTCGGCAATGCGCTTCAGCACCTCGTCGCCTGCCGCGTGGCCGTGCGTGTCATTGACCTGCTTGAAATTGTCGAGATCGAGATAGGCGACCGTCAGCTTGCGGCTCTCGCGGCGGGCGTCCATCAGCGTCCGCGCGAACTGCGCCCAGAACAATGTGCGGTTCGGCAGGCCCGTCAGCGGGTCGTGATAGGCCAGATGCTGGATGCGGCGCTCGTTCATGGCCCGCTCGATGGCAATGCCAGCGAGGTCGGTCGCCATGGCGGTCAGCTCGATCTCGCGCGCCGTCGGCTCGCGCACCTCGTTGGAATAGAGCGCGAAGGTGCCGAGCACGCGGTTGTTGGCGCCCATGATCGGCGTCGACCAGCAGGAGCGCAACCGGAAAGGCATGGCGAGATGGCGGAAATCCGCCCAGAGCGGGTCGGACTGGATATCGCGCACCACGATGGAGCAGCGCCGCCAGGCAGCCGTGCCACAGGACCCGACGGACGGACCGATGGCAACGCCATCGATCAGCCGTGTATAGGACGGCGGCAGGCTGGGGGCAGCGCCATGGCGCAGCCGTTCGCCCGCCTCGTCCAGCAGAAGCACGGAGGCGTAAATCCCTTGCAGCTGGTTCTCGATCATGCAGCACAGCGCATCGAGCACCGCCGGAAGCGGCCGCCCCCGCGCCACCATTTCCAGCACCGCCGCATGGCCGCGCTCGAGTTCCGCCTCCTGCCGGGCGCGGGTGATGTCGCGCGACATGACCATCAGCCCCACCACGTCGCCCTTGGCATCGCGCAGGCTGGTGCGGGTGGTGAGCAGCCATTTCTCGGCACCGTCAGGCAGACGCACCATCTCCTCGCGCTCGCAGTTGGCGCCTTGCGCCATCAGGTCCTGCTCAAGGGCAAGCCGCTGCTCGGCCGTCTCGCGGTCGAGAAAATCGAGTTCCGTGCGCCCGAGCACGGAGGACATGGACCGGGCATTGATGCAGGACATTGCCGCCGCATTGGCGAAAACGAACCGACAGCAACGGTCCTTGATGCAGAAATATTCGGAGAACTGATCGAACAACATGCTGGGATCGAGAGACTGGATGACATGGGCTGCGCCAAGGGCGTCGACGTCGGCGGAGGTGGCAAGCTGGACGAGATGGCGACGCAGTTGATCGAGCGGATCGGCATCGGCTGCGACAACCCTGTGGTGCATTGCACTGTCACTCATTCATGCGCCTCCTGCACCCATCCTGCACCCTCGCCCTCCCATTCGCGAATCCTAGCGGGGCATCCCGCTATATGAGAAGGGCAAAATATGTCGCGGGGTCCGTTGACGGCCAAAGAATGGGATGCAAACCCTTCGCTTCATTTAAGAAGATAGGAAAATTTCGATCTATCGCGGGAAAAGCCCTTAAACCCCGCCTGTCGTTGCATCAATTTGAAACAGAGCTTCTGATCGTTCTGCCCTGTCGCGAATCGCAACAGGGCAGAACGAAAAAATTTCAAGAGGGAAAACTGATTCGTTTTCAGCGTGAATTTCCGGTTTTTTCCGCCGCCTGCCGATCAGAAAATTTCATCGCCGGTTGCAGCCGGATGCCCTTTCCGTTGCCGCGGCAGCGCAATAGGCTCCGGTCCTTAGCCGCAAACAGGAATGACTGCCCATGCTGACGATCTACGGCGCCTGCCGCTCCCGCGCCACCCGCACCCTCTGGCTGGCCGGCGAACTCGATCTTGCCTTTACCCACGTGCCCGTGGTGCAGGCCAAGCGCCTGGAAAACCCGCTGGCCGCGGATGCGCCAATCAACACCCAATCGCCCGCTTTCCTTGCGATCAATCCGATGGGCACCATTCCCGCCATCGAGGATGACGGCGTGGTGGTGATCGAATCGCTCGCCATCAACCTCTACCTCGCGAAGAAATACGGCGGCGACCTCGGCCCGAAAGATCTGGTCGAAGAGGCCGCCATGCTGCAATGGGCGCTGTTTGCCGCGACCGAGATCGAGGCAGCCGCGCTGAAGATTTCCGCCGCCTCGCTCGGCGAACAGACCGACGAAGTGAAAGCCACCATCGCGACGGCCGCCGCCAGCCTGAACCGCCCCTTCGACGTGCTGGAGAAACACCTGACGGCCAGGACCTGGATGGTCGGCGAACGCTTCACGGTCGCCGACATCAACATGGCCGAGATCGTCCGCTACGCCCAGCCGCATGCGCCGCTGTTCGTTGAGCGCCCGGCGCTGAAGGCCTGGCTGGAGCGCGCCCAGGCCCGCCCCGCCTTCAAGGCGATGTGGGAGAAGCGTCTGGCCGAGCCGGCGACCGGACCGGTGTGAACGGCGGCCGGTTCGAGACCCGTGGCACCCGCTTTGCCCGCTTGCGCGCCTGAAGATGCGCGATCAGGGCCGCCGCGTCCGCCGGCGGGCGGGTTTCGATCCGCCGGTAGATGCGGCAATCCGGCGAGCGGGCAACCATGCCCCAATCGACAAGTTCGCGGCGGATCAGCACGTGATCCCCAAAGCCGTTCAGCGCCTTCAGGATGGCGTTCACCTCGGGTTCGGAAAGCTCGCGCCGGGCGGGCAGCGACGCCCAGCACCACCAGAGCGCCAGCTTCTGCTGCGCGGTTTTCTTCGGCCAGCGGGCCATGACGGCTTCGTCATCGAAACAGCGCAGCACCAGCTCGATCCGGCGGTGATCGACGGGCTCCGCCTCTACCGGCTCGGGTGCGGCCTCCAGCCGGGCGGCAGCCGCGTGGCTCGCCTTCAGATGCTGGAAATTGCGGAAACCCGCGCCGCGGGCGAGCAGGTTCAACAGTTCGACATGGCTCGGCGGGGTATCGCGGGCATAAAGTTCGCGGCGCAGGGTTTTCGCCAGCGCGGAGAGATCCGGAATGGTGACGGCATGCAAGGTCTTCGACATCGTTTCGTCCTCGATATCGTGCCGATGTGATCGTCGGTGGTCACCGTCTTCCGACCCGGCACGAAGGAGAAACCAACGTGAGTGCGGGATGCGTGGGCAGGTTTAGCTCCCGATGCGGGATCGGGCGGTGACGCCTGGGTGAACTGCGGACCCTTCGGGAATGATCGTTACCGGTCCGACGCCGGTGCGTCAAGCGCGGCCCAGTCGGCCATCGCCTCGTCGAGTTCAGCGCGCAGCCAGGCGGCGAACATCTTCACCTTGGCCGGACGTCGCGCGCCGGTGCGGGTGACGAGATAATGGCCCATGCCGGTCGATGCCTCGAGGGCGAAGGGACGCACCAGGCACTTCTGGCGGATCGCCGACAGGGCGAGCAGCCGCCAGGCCAGCATCACCCCCTGCCCGGCAATCGCGGCCTCGAGACAGAGCGAGGCCTCGCTGAACACATGGCGGGGCTTCACCTTGCGACCGGCAAGGCCGGCCTCTTCCAGCCACACATCCCAGGAAAACATCGCCTGCCCGTCGAGCAGAACCGGCAGCTTCAGAAGATCGGCCGGCGTCTTCACCCCACGCGCCAGCGAGGGCGCGCAGACCGGAAACACCGTCTGCGGCAGAAGCAGTTGCGCATCCACGCCCGGCCATTCGCCGCGCCCGATGCGGATGCCGACATCGACGGCATCGCGGGAGAAATCCGCAAGCCGCGCGGTGGCATCGAGCCTCAGGCGAAGCTCCGGATGGCGAGCGGTGAAACGGTCGATCCGCGGCAGGATGAAGCGCGAGGCAAAGACCGGCGCGACCGTGACGGTGAGCAGCGTATCGTCCGGCTGGCGGCCGATGGCGACCGCCTCCGACAGGGCCTGAAAACCCTCCGCCAGCCGGGCGATCAGCGGCCCCGTGCCCTCCACCGGCACCAGCCCCTTCGGGGTGCGGGCAAAGACGGGACGCCCGAGTTGGGCTTCCGCCTTGATGACCTGCTGGCTGACGGCGCCGATGGTGACGCCAAGCTCCTCGGCCGCCGCCTGCAGCGAGCCGAGGCGGGCCACACTTTCCAGCGCCCGCAGGCCGTTGAGATGAACGCGATTGAGGTTCTGCATATAGATTTTCTACAGCAGGCGCCTGATTTCTTCAATTGAAGACGATGCCCGGTTCGCGGATAACGAGCCTGCAAATAACTCTTATTTGCGAGGTAGCCGCGATGGCAATTCCAACCCTTTTCCGCAACATCCTGACCTTGGCAACGTGGGCGACCCGCATCGACGGCGCGAACGGCGAGGACATCCTGCAACATCCGCAGATCCACCGCATGAGCCTGCGCGATCTCGCCGATCTTCCGCTCGGTCAGGTCACGTTTCAGGAGACACCGACCGCCGCGCAAAACACTCTGCCGCTGTCACGCTGCGCCTGAAGAAAATCTGAACCGCCCGACGGACATCCGTCCGCTCAGGCAGCCGCCTCATCGGCGAGCGCCTTCTGCACCGACGGACGCTCCTGCATGCGCCGATAGTGATCCTCGACGCGCGGAAACTCGGCGATATCGACGCCATCGCCCTTCAGCCAGCCGGACATCACGAAGAGATAAGGGTCGGCGACGGAATAGGCTTCGCCCAGCACCCAGGGGCCGGCCAGCATGCCCTCCTCGATCAGGCGGAAGCAATCGCGCATGGTGGCGGGCACCTTGCGCTTCATGTCCTCGATCGAGGTCGGCTCATCGGCCCAGCGGGTGGCGCGGCGGCCATGCGCGTGGTTCACATGCACGGTGGAGGCGATGAAGCTGTTGAACCCCTGCAGCTGCGCCAGCGCGAAGGGATCGTTCAGCGGCGCGAGCTGCTTGTCCGGCGCCATCTGGGCGATGAACAGCAGGATCGCCAGCGTTTCCGTCAGCGTGCCCTTCTCCGTCACCAGCGCCGGCACGCGGCCCTTCGGGTTGACCTTCAGATAATGTGCCGAACGCTGCTCGTTTTCCGCAAATTTCAGCCGATGCAGCGCAAACGGCAGGCCGGAATCGATCAGCGCGATATGGGCGGCGAGCGAACAGGCGCCGGGCGAGAAGAAGAGCGTCAACATCAGCAGTCCTCCAGAATATCGAGGGCAAGGAGTAGCCCATCACCCGGCGCCGGGAAAGTGCCTATTCCGTGACGACGCCCGGAACATCCTCCAGCCGGTACCAGACGGGCAGGCCCCGCTCCCGGGCGATCCGCACATCGTTGTCGGCCCCCTTAGATTCGCCCGGCAGGCGCAGCACGCCCTCGCAAAGCGCCAGAAGCCGGTGCGCCACGGGATAGAAGATGTCCTCGTAGAGCGCATCGCCCACCCTCTGTCCGCCGGCGGCGCGCCAGATCGGCAGCGCCACCCATTCGCCGATCATCGGCACATGGCCTGCCTTGAACAGGGCATGCGAGGGCGCCTCAAGGCGATGCAGGTTTTCCGCCATCTTCCGGGGATCATCCCCGGTTCCGGAACGATAGGGGCCGGCAATCAGGATCAGCATGGTGTGTATCTCCGCACGAAAAATCTTGTTTTCTTGCCTTCAGGACTCAATTCAGGCAACATCACTAGGTTTCGTGCAATTTCGTGAAGAGTCAAGCCATGCTGACCAGCCAACGCAAAGCCCTGATCCTCGACCTGCTGCGCCGCGACGGCCAGGTGATTGCCCGCGATCTGGCGCAATCGCTCTCTCTGTCGGAGGATACGATCCGCCGCGACCTGCGCGAGATGGCATCGGAGGGACTGTTGACCCGCGTGCATGGCGGGGCGCTGCCGCTGGCGCCGGGGCTGCCGGACCTGACGGCCCGGCGCGGCCTTGCAAGCGACGTGAAGGATCGGCTCGGCCGCGCCGCCGTGGCGCTGGTCCGGCCGGGCATGACGATCTTTGTCGATGGCGGCACCACGCATGCCGCGCTGCTGCGGCACCTGCCGCGCGACATGGCCGTCACCATCCTCACCCACAGCCCGACGATTGCGGCGGATCTGGAGCATCATGCGGCCAGCGTGATCCTGATCGGCGGCACGCTCTACAGGCATTCCATGGTGGCGGTCGGTGCGCAGGCCGCCGCGCAGATCGCGCTTCTCAGCCCCGATATCTTCTTTCTCGGCGTTACCGCGATCCATGCGACACGCGGCCTCTCGACCGGCGATTTCGAGGAAGCCGCGATCAAGCGGCAGATCGCCGGCCGCGCCGGGGAAACAATTACGCTTGTTACACCGGAAAAGCTGGATGCCACCTCACCGCACGTGATCATGCCCACCGCGCAGCTTTCGACCCTGGTGGTGCCGGCGGAGACCGGCGAGGATCGCCTTCTCCCCTATCGGCAGGCCGGCATCAAAATCATCGCCGCCGACTGATCCGGCACCGCAACGTCTGCGTTAGTGAGCGCATCCGGATGGTTTGCGACGCCTGGCCCCAGGTCGGCGATGGCATGGCGTCCGGACGATCCGCGGCGCATCGGGACGTCTGCCCCGGACCGCGGCGCATGATGCGCCCCTGCCACAGGAGATTGCCGATGTTGACACGCCTGCCGCCCCTTCTTCGCACCCTGCCACTGTGCCTGGCGCTTGCCGCCAGTCCCGCCGCCGCCACCGGCGAGGCCTACAGCGCCCGCGACATCGAGCGCCAGATCATCGGCAAGCGGATCTATCTGGCAGCCCCCCTCGGCGGCGAATTTCCGCTGAACTATCGCCGCTCCGGCGTGGTCGATGGCTCCGGCGAGGCACTCGGCCTCGGCCGCTTCATCCAGCCGACGGATACCGGCAAATGGTGGATCCGCGGCAACCGCCTCTGCCAGCAGTTCACCACCTGGTACAAGGGCGCGCCGATGTGCTTCGAACTCTACAGGACCGGCGAGCGGACGCTGAAATGGATCCGCGACAACGGCCAGACCGGCACGGCGCGGATTGGCGGGGAGATTTAAGGGTTCGGTCGTGACGTTGCGTTGCGTTTGAAGTGGCTCTGGCGTTCTGCCCGCTGTGGCATATCGGCGCCGCTGGGCATTTCCCCCGCAAGGGCGACTGTTGCAATTGAAACAAGCCCCCTCCCAACCCTCCCCACAAGGGGGAGGGCTTTAACCCAGCCGAGCCGCCGAAGCAGGTGAAAGCCGGGCGGGTGCAGCAGCGCGCCCCTCGTGGAGAGATGGCGGCAGCCAGAGGCGGCAAACCACACGACACAACGCCACCCAGGTGCGGCCGATCACGCCATCCCGGCCAAAACCTCATGCAAACAGCGCGTCCGTCACCCGGATATCGCCGACATGGATACCGTTCCAGTTGGAGAGCGGGCGGTTGGCCATGGCGATCAGCGTGTCGCGGGTCTCGCTGCCCGGCTCGAAGAAGCGGGCAATCAGCGCATAGATCATGCTTTCGGCGGCGCGCGAGGTGCCGTCCTCGCATTTGACGGCAAGCGCCACGCCCTGCTCGGGAAGGGCCGCGACGAAGACGCCTTCGGCCCCGGTCTTGGCAAAGATTTTCCCTGGCGCCACCTCCATCAGCCGGGTGCAGGCGCGCTTGGTGCCGGCCACATAAAAGGGTTCGGCCATGCAGGCCTCCATCAGCCGGCGCGAGGCTGCGGCGCGGGCGGGCGACAGGCCCTCGCCGGTCAGCATGCGGGCAAAGCCGTGCGCCAGCCCGGTGAGCGGCACGGCATAGGTGGGGATGGAGCAGCCATCGGTGCCGCAGGTATCGCGGTCCAGCACGGCGCCGGTCAGCGCCTGCATGACGGCGCGGATTTCCGCCTGCAGGGGGTGGTCATAGCCGACATAGCCCTTCGGATCCCAGCCGGACTGCACGCAGGTGCAGATGAAGCCGGAATGCTTTCCGGAGCAGTTGTTGTGCAGCGCCGTCGGGCGCTCCAGCGTGCGGGCCTGGTGGATCAGCGTCTGCTGGTCGGAGGACCAGTGCGCGCCGCATTCGAGAACGGAAAGGTCGTGGCCGGCCTTTTGCAGCATGCCGGCGGCGGTCGCCACATGCTCGTCCTCGCCGGAATGGGAGGAACAGGCGAGCGCGAGTTCCCGCGCCGAGAGGGTGAAGGCATCCGCTGCACCGCTTTCGATCAGCGGCAGCGCCTGCATGGCCTTGCAGGCGGAGCGCGGAAACACGCCGGCCTCCACATCCCCGGCGGAGAAGACGATGCGGCCGGCGCCATCCACGGCGACAGCCATGCCGCGATGACGGCTTTCCACACGATTGCCACGGGTGACTTCGACGGTAACGGGATTTTGCATTGGGAGGCCCTGCTGATGCTGCTTTCCTGCCTCTGATAGCCTGACGGGACAAAAAGCCCAACCCATTTTACCGGCCCGCAGCACGGGCCAAGCGAAGCGGGCAACAACCGGAATGACACTGCTGAAACGACTGCTGACGACGTTTTTCCTGCTCTACCTCGCCCCCACCTTCGCCGCCGCCGGCTGGTGGGCGCTGCAGGAGAGGCCCGCCCGCTGGAGCGAGGCCAACTGGGGCTCCTCCGGCCTGCTGCCACGCCCGCAAGAGAGCAAGGACGCTGCCATCTATGTGTTTTCCGCCAAGACCGGCGGGCTGAAGGGGGCGGTGGCGAGCCATGCCTGGATCGTCACCAAGGCAAAGGGCGCCGCCTCCTATCAGCGCTACGACAAGGTGGGCTGGGGTTCTCCCATTCGCCGCAACCACCGGCCGGCCGATGCCTACTGGTATTCCAATGCGCCGGAACTGGTGGTCTCCGTCACGGGGGCCGAGGCCGAACGGCTGATCCCGCACGTCGAGGCGGCGATTGCTGCCTATCCCTACGCCCAACCGGGTGATTACCGCATCTGGCCGGGGCCGAATTCCAACACCTTCGTCGCCTTCGTGCTGCGCCGCGTGCCGGATCTCGGCGCCGTGCTGCCGCCGCATGCCGTGGGCCGCGATTTTCTGCCGGAAGGGCCGTTCCTCGTGATCGACCCGGACGGACGCGACGTGCACCTGACGCTTGCCGGCCTGATCGGCCTTTCCGCCGGCTGGCGCAGCGGGCTGGAGGTGCATGTTCTGGGCCTCGTCGCCGGGCTGGATCTCGCCCGCCCCGGCCTCAAGATCCCGGCCATCGGCCGCATCGGGATATAGCCCTCGCCCGATATGCGCCCCAAACAGAAAAAGGGCCGCTTGCGCGACCCTTTCCATGAGTTCGGTTCGGAATGCGAACCGGGACCTTGCGGTGGAAGATCCCTGAGGAGGTGCGGTCAGGCCGAGGGCTGCCCCGTCATGACCAAAACCTTTCCCATGTCCGCCTTGCAAACCGCAATCTCATTAGACATCGGATCACCTCCTTCCGTTTCGTTGAACATGAAAAGAAGGTAGGCGCGAGGCCGCCGATCTTCAAGCCACGTTGTGTAACAGCGGCATGTGATTGCGTGAAAGCATCCGCTCCGAAGGCGCAAGGGCGGCAACCCTGCCGCGCGCCGGAGCGGGCCGGCACCGCAATCCACCCCGCCCGAGAGGGCTGCACGCCAATCCCATAGGCATCACGCCGCAGCCGCATCGTGCGGTGCGGTCACCCATTCGTCGAGGACAGCGTGCCCCCAGGTTGCGCCGAGGAGCCCTTGGAAAAGACGCGAGCCCGCTGCCTGCCGGGTTTCGATTGCCTCTGACGGCCGGAGGTGGACGCGCAATCCGGCCATTCTAGCAAATGCATTTCTGGGATGCATTATTATAATTTACTCTACCTTAAGTATATTTTGTGGCGCGACGATAAAATTAGCGCTATGGTTGCATTGTTCTTCGATAACGCAGGGAGGAATTGCAATGAAGAGCAAATATTTCGGCATGCTGGTCTCGGTCGCCGCGGCACTCGGACCTCTGACACCCGTTCAGGCACAGGATTTGAAACTGTCGGCCTTGACGCCGCAGGACTTCGCCTTCTGCCTGAACAGCGAAGCGTTGCTGGTGATCTCGGCCACCTCATCGACCGAAACCGGCGTCGTCATCACCAATGTCGGCAATTCGCTGACCAACACGAGCGGCAAGATCGTGGTGGCAGCCAACAACTACTACGGGAAGGGCGCCGGCGGTTTCTGGACCTCAGGCATGGGGACGTTCACGCTGGCTGCCGGCAGCTGCTACAATGTCAACTCAATGAACAAGCCGACCCCACCCAACCCATCGATACCCTGGACCTGCGCTGCCACCACCGGCGCAGCCTCACAGGCCGGCGCCACATTTACCGGGGTGATCTCGACGCCCACGCAGGTGACGCCGATCGCGACGGGTTATGCCCTGGCCGGCGTCACCTCGACGCTGAACAATGCACCGGTGATCAGTTGCCCGCTGAACTGAGCCTATGAACACGGGCGGCCGGGCGTCTCGTCCGGCCGCTTTCTGCCGTCGCGATCAGTTGAGCGTCAGCACGATCTTGCCGATATGGCTGGAGCTTTCCATCAGCCGATGCGCCTCCACCACCTGATCGAAGGGCAGCACCGTGTGGATGACGGGCGCCACGCGGCCGGCCTCCAGCAGCGGCCAGACCTGGGTGGCGAGATCGTCGCGGATGGCGCGCTTTTCTTCCGCCGTGCGCGGGCGCATCGTCGAGCCGGTCACCGTGAGGCGCTTGACCATGATCGGCGACAAGTTGACCTTTTCCGCCACGGCACCGCCGAGGAAGGCGATGATCGACAGGCAGCCGTCCTTGGCCAGTACGGAGAGGTTCTTTTCGAAATAGGCGGCGCCGATCATGTCGAGCACCACATCGACCCCCTGCCCTCCGGTCGCCTCCTTGAGGACGGCGACGAAATCCTCGGTCCTGTAATTGATGGCGCGCAGAGCCCCCAGCCCTTCGCAGGCGGCGCATTTGTCCGCCGAGCCGGCGGTGGTGTAGACGGTTGCGCCGAAGGCGCGGGCCAGCTGGATCGCGGTGGTGCCGATGCCCGAGGTGCCGCCATGGATCAGCACGCTTTCGCCCTCGGTCAGACCCGCCATCTGGAAGAGGTTCGCCCAGACGGTGAAGAAGGTTTCCGGCAGCGCCGCCGCCCGCACGGCATCATAACCCTTGGGAAAGGGCAGCGCCTGGCCGGCGGGCAGCAGGCAGTACTGCGCATAACCCCCACCATTGGCGAGGCCGCAGACCTGGTCGCCGACGGCGAAATCGGCGACGCCCTCGCCGAGCGCCACCACCTCGCCCGCCACTTCCAGGCCGAGAATGGGGCTCGCCTCCTTCGGCGGCGGATAGCTGCCCTGCCGCTGCGCCACATCCGGCCGGTTGACGCCGGCCGCTGCCACGCGCACCAGGATCTCGCCGGGGCGCGGCTGCGGCACCGGGCCGGTGGCGAAGGTCATCACCTCGGGCGCGCCGAAGCTTTGCAGATCGACATGGCGCATGGAGACGGGAAGCGGAGCGGACAGAGGCATGGGCTGTTCCTTTCGTTCGGTTCCCCGATGTAGGACCCGACACCGCACTTGAAAAGGTGACGCGCTGCCGCAAGCGACAGCGCGTCCGCGCCCGCGCTATTTTTCGCTCCAACGCATCCGGACAGGAGAGGCCGGCGCGCACGAGGGCTGAGTGGCTGTCTCAGGCGGAATGTGCCTGAAAACTGCTGAACACCAGCCCGCTCTCGCAATCCTTGGCCTGCGCCTTCACGCCGGCAATCGCCGCACTGATGCGGTTGACATCATCGAGCAGCAGGCCTTCGGGCAGTTCGAGAACGGCAATCGAGCAGCGCAGCAGCGGAAAATCCCGTTCCCGCCCATTGCGGTCATGGCCGCGGATGATGCCGGCCGCTCGGTCTTCCGGCGAATAAAGTTCCACCACATCGTCGTGGAAATCGGAGAGCAGCCGCTCCAGGATCTCGTTCAGTTCCTCGCGCGTCCAGTCGCTCAAGCCGATGAAGAAATCGTCGCCGCCGACATGGCCGAGGAAATGGCCTTCCGAGAAGAAATAGCGCCGCATCAGCGCGGCAAACAGCGAGATGGCATGATCGCCCATCTGGAAGCCGTAATGGTCGTTGAACGGCTTGAAGTGGTCGAAGTCGCAATAGCAGAAGAAGCGCGTCTGGTCGTCGTTGCGGCCCACCTCGTGCATGAAGTCGCGGATGGCGCGGTTGCCGGGCAGGCCCGTCAGCGGGTTCTGGTCCTGCGCCACCTTCAGCTGCTTCTCGTTGATGACCTTGATCAGCGAGGCGGCCGAGACGACGCCGGCATAACGCATGTTTTCCGTCAGGATCACGCAGTCGCTGCCATCCATGTTGGCAAAGATGTTCATCAGCCGCTCGGCATTGGCATCGAGGCCGACGATCGGCGCGCCTTCCACGAAATGCGAGATGGCGCGCTCGTAGATCTTGTTCTTCAGGAGGTCGCGGCCGAAGGGGCGGTAGATATATTCCTTGAGGTGATGCTCGCTGATGATGCCGCGCGGTTCGCCATTGGCGTTCAGCACCGGGAAGAAGGACTGGCGCGGATTGCTGCGGAACAGTTCGAACACGGTATCGACGCTTTCGTGCTCGTAGACGGTCGGCAGCATCTCGATCTGCTTGCGGATCAGGATCTCGTCGATCTCGGACGTGGCCGCCGCGCCAGCCAGTCGCTCGACGAGATCCTGATCCGC
>NZ_VJMG01000061.1 GCF_007004135.1 Affinirhizobium straminoryzae | reverse complement strand
AAATCGCCGGAGAAGGCGGAAAAGATCGTCGATCTGGTCCGCCTTCTCCGGCGATTTCAACGTGAACTGCCCGACGGCAATGCCTGCGACACCGGCGAGATGGCCACCCTTGGCAAGCAGGGTAAGCATGCGGTCGGTAAGGCCCGGCATGCAATCGACCGCCTCCAGCAGCAGGATCGCGCCGCGCAGATCCGGCAGCGCCCAGCCGGCCGTGGTGGCCAGCGTTTCGAGATTGCCGCCGATCAGCGGGCCGGATGCCGTTCCCGTCGTGGTCAGCCGGAAGGTCGGCTCCTCCGGTCTTGCGGCATAGGAAATAGCCTCGTTGCCAAACAGGATCTGGTGCAGGATGTCTGCATTGTCCGGCTCGAGAGCGCCCGCACCGTCGCCATAGAGTGCACCATGAACGCCGCCCAGGCCGGTTTCACGCAGGATGGCCATGTGCAGAGCGGTGATATCGCTGAAGCCGATCAAAGGTTTTGGATCGCGCCGGATCGCCTCGAAATCCAGCCGATCGGCAATACGGTAGGAGCCGCGACCGCCACGGGTGGCAAGGACGGCGCGGATCTCGGGGTCGCGCAGCGCATCGTCGAGATCGGCCAGCCGCTGGTCATCGGTTCCGGCAAACCAGCCGTGCTCGACAAAGGCGTGCGGGCCATACTCGACGTCAAGCCCCCAGGCCTCAAGACTGGCTGCCCGCGCCAGAACCGCATCGCGATCGGGCGTGCTGGCCGGCGAGACGAACCGGACGCGATCTCCTGACCTCAATCGGGCAAAGCGCGTCCGGTAATCCGTCTCCATCATGCGGTCGTCCCCGTTGAATGAAACAGAAAGGGCCGCCGGTGTGGCGGCCCCTCCGGGAAACATCAGGCAGCTTCGGCGACCGCCTTCCTGACGTAGAAGAGCAGTCGGTCCGACCCCGCCGACACCTTGACGGTGGAAGCGTCAGGCACCTGCCCGCCCAGGATCTGTTCGGCGAGAGGATCCTGCACGAATTTCTGGATGACACGCTTCAGCGGGCGTGCCCCATAGACCGGATCGTAGCCCTTGTCGGCCAGCCATTCCCGTGCATCCGCTTCCAGTTCCAGCGTGATCTTGCGATCAGCCAGAAGCTGCAACAGGCGTACCATCTGGATATCGACAATGGCCCCCATCTCGCTGCGGGCAAGACGATGGAACAGGATGATCTCGTCGACGCGGTTCAGGAATTCCGGCCGGAACGAGGCCTTCACCACATCCATCACCTGCTCGCGCACCTGGTCCACATCCTGGCCTTCACCGAGATTGGTCAGATATTCGGCCCCGAGATTCGAGGTCATGATGATGATGGTGTTCTTGAAGTCCACCGTACGACCCTGACCGTCCGTCAGGCGGCCGTCATCCAGCACCTGCAGCAGAACGTTGAACACGTCCGGATGCGCCTTCTCGATCTCGTCGAACAGCACGACCTGGTAGGGCTTGCGGCGGATCGCCTCCGTCAGAGCACCGCCTTCGTCATAGCCGACATAGCCGGGAGGCGCGCCGATCAGACGCGAGACCGAGTGCTTCTCCATGTATTCCGACATGTCGAGCCGCACCATGGCCGTTTCGTCGTCAAAGAGGAAGCGGGCCAGCGACTTCGTCAGCTCCGTCTTGCCGACGCCGGTCGGACCGAGGAAGATGAACGAGCCGATCGGCCGGTTCGGATCCTGCAAGCCGGCGCGCGAACGGCGCACGGCGCGCGAGACGGCCTGCACCGCATCGCCCTGCCCGACGACCGACTTCGCCAGTTCGTCTTCCATACGCAGCAGCTTGTCGCGTTCGCCTTCCAGCATCTTGTCGACCGGAATGCCGGTCCAGCGGGAGACGACATGCGCAATCGCATCCGGCGTGACCACCTCCTGCACCATGGACGAGGCGGAATTATCCCGCTCTTCGGCTTCCTTCAGCGCCTTTTCGAGGTTCGGAATGACGCCATAGGTCAGTTCGCCGGCACGCTGATATTCCCCCTTGCGCTGGGCAATCGCCAGATCGTTTCGGGCTTCGTCCAGCTGGCGCTTGAGGTCTGCAGCAAGGCCGAGCTTCTGCTTTTCCGCCTGCCAGCGAGCCGTCAGGGCATCGGCCTGTTCTTCGAGCGAGGTCAGTTCGCCTTCAAGGCGGGCCAGCCGGTCAGCGGAGGCCGTGTCGGTTTCCTTCTTCAGGGCTTCGCGCTCGATCTTCAGCTGGATGATGCGGCGGTCGAGTTCGTCCAGTTCCTCGGGCTTGGAATCCACCTGCATGCGCAGCCGCGATGCCGCTTCGTCCATCAGGTCGATGGCCTTGTCCGGCAGGAAGCGGTCGGTGATGTAGCGGTTGGACAGCGTCGCGGCCGCCACCAGCGCGGAATCGGAGATCCGCACCTTGTGGTGCTGCTCGTACTTCTCCTTGAGCCCGCGCAGGATGGAGATCGTATCCTCGACGGTCGGCTCCTCCACCATCACCGGCTGGAAGCGACGGGCGAGCGCCGGGTCCTTTTCCACATGCTTGCGATATTCATCAAGCGTGGTCGCCCCGACGCAGTGGAGTTCGCCGCGGGCAAGCGCCGGTTTCAGCAGGTTGGAGGCATCCATGGCGCCATCGGCCTTGCCGGCACCGACCAGCGTGTGCATCTCGTCGATGAACAGGATGATCTCGCCATTTTCCGACTGTACTTCCGAAAGAACGCTCTTCAGGCGCTCTTCGAACTCGCCGCGATATTTCGCGCCGGCAATCAGCGCGCCCATGTCGAGCGCCATCAGCCGCTTGTCCTTCAGGCTCTCCGGCACGTCGCCATTGACGATACGCAGCGCAAGGCCTTCGGCGATCGCCGTCTTGCCGACGCCGGGCTCGCCGATCAGCACGGGGTTGTTCTTGGTGCGACGCGACAGAACCTGAATCGTGCGGCGGATCTCGTCGTCGCGGCCGATCACCGGGTCGAGCCTGCCCTCGCGGGCTTCCGCTGTCAGATCACGGGCGAATTTCTTCAGCGCGTCAAAGCCCTGTTCGGCATTGGCGCTGTCGGCCGTGCGGCCCTTGCGAATGTCGTTGATGACCTGGTTGAGGCCCTGCGCCGAGACGCCGGCCTTCTTCAGGCTGGCGGATGTCGAGGCGGAGCTTTCGATGGCAAGCGCCAGAAGCAGCCGTTCGACGGTAACAAAACTGTCGCCGGCCTTCTTGGCAGCCTCTTCCGCCGTCGAAAACACCTTGGCGAGCGGCTGCGCCAGATAGACCTGCCCATTGCCACCGGACACTTTCGGCAGCTTGGCAAGGGCGGCATCATTGGCAAGGCGGGCTTCCTTGGCATTGCCGCCGGCCCGCTCGATCAGCGAAGCGGCCATACCCTGGTCGTCATCCAGCAGAACCTTCAGCACATGCTCGGGCGTGAACTGCTGGTGCCCTTCGGAGAGCGCATAGGTCTGAGCCGATTGCAGGAAACCGCGAACCCGCTCCGAATATTTCTCGATGTTCATCCGTAACCTCCTTGGATCGCCCTGCCCTCATAAGGCACAGGCCGACAGTTGGGATTGAGCTCCCTCAAAGGCGAGCCCCGATCTCCGGCCGAAACCGGAGATGCATTCTGACCGAGATATGGGAGGCGCATTTTTCGGTTTAAAGACCGGACAGAGAAAAACCCCGGCCGCTGGGACCGGGGCTTGATGCGTGTCAATTGGTGAGCCGGAAAGGCTTATTCCGAGGTGGCTTCGGCCATGGCAGGCGCTGCATCGGAAGCGCCGGCTTCGCCTTCGCCGGCCGTTTCGCCACGGCGCGGGCGGCGCGGGCGGGTGCCCGCGTTGCGACGGCGCGGCTGGCGCTCGCGGGGCGCTGCCCCTTCCTCTTCCATGGCAACCTCGGCAGGCGTGCCTTCAATCACCGGCTGGGGGCCGGTTCCATCGATGACGGGCGCGTCTTCCGCCACCACTTCGGGCACCGGCTGCGGAGCCGGACGCTCGCGGCGCTGGTGCTGCTGGGGCTGGTGTTGCGGCTGATGCTGAACCGGCTGCGGCTGTGCGGCAACGGTTTCATCGGCATCGCCCATCTCCATCTCGTCGCCATCCCGATCGTTGTAATCCTGACGATCGTCGCGCTGGAAGCGCTCCTGCATCTGCGCCTGGGCGGCGGCGATGATGCGATTGTAATGCTCGGCGTGCTGGAGATAGTTTTCCGCCATCACACGGTCACCGGCGCTTTGCGCATCACGGGCCAGGGCGGAATATTTTTCGGCAATATGCTGGGCAGTGCCGCGGATCTTCACATCGGGGCCGGAACTGTCGTAGGTCCGGGTCAGTGGGTTGGAACCCTTTCGGTTGAAATTGTTACCGCCACCATTGTTATTGTTGTTGTTATTATTGCCGCGCCCCCGACCACGCTTGTTCTGCTGTCCTGGCCTCATCGATTTTTCACCTGAATTCTCTGTGCTTTGCTGATTAAGGGCCACGCGGCCATGCGGCTACCCGCCGAAACAAGGCTTCACGTGCCGCGGACAGGTGAGATCCATCCATCCCTGCCGCATGTGAAAGTCAGTTTTCTGATGCACGCACTGGGTAAATTTCAACCCTGGAAGCCTTCCTGGAAAGGCTGCTGTCCGGTTGAGCTTAACCTGAACGAATCTCCGTTCATTCTCAGCCGCCCATTGCGTGCCCGCAACCTATCCCGCTTCATTGCCGAATCCAAGCCTTTTCTTTCGCTGTTGCAAAAAGGGCGTAAGCTTCGGGCGAGTCACGGATTTTTCCGCGTGAACACCAGCACGCGGTCCTGTCCTCCATAGTCGCGGAAGGCGTCTGTCAAAGTATAACCGGCATCGGAAAAGAGAGCGGTCACCGTCTGCTTCTGATCGAAGCCGATCTCCAGACCGATCCATCCGTCCTCTTCGAGAAAGTTGTCGATACCGCCGGCAATCGCCCTGTAGGCATCAAGACCGTCCGGTCCGCCGTCCAGGGCCAGGATCGGATCGTAGCGGCGGACATCCGGATCGAGTTCTGCAATCACGTCCCGAGTGATATAGGGCGGATTTGACACGATTATGTCGAAACGCCCCACGAGCCGATCAAACCAGCGACTTTCTACCGTGGAAAATCGCTCTGCGACATCATTGAGGTCAGCATTGCGGCGAGCCGTTTCAAGGGCACCCGACGAAAGATCGACGCCAACGGCCTGCAATTCCGGAATCTCCTTGAGCAGGGCAAGCGCAATCGCGCCGGTCCCCGTGCCAAGGTCAAGAAGGCGGGCGCTGCCCTTGCGCGCGATGAGCTGCCGCGCGGGCAAAAGCATGGCCTCCACCAGGATTTCGGTATCGGGCCTCGGTTCCAGCGTTTCCGGCGACAAGGTGAGGCGCACGCCGTAGAAATCACGCGCGCCGAGAATGCGGTGCACCGGCTCCCGCGCGATGCGCCGGGCAAGGGCGGCCTCGATGCGCGCCCGGTCCGCGGCATCGACGATACGGTCGCTGCGCAGCAAAAGCTCGGTCGGCGACAGATCGAGAAGTCCGGCGACCAGCACGCGGGCATCGGTGGCGGCATCGGCAAGCCCGGCTTCGGCCAGTCGCGCGCGGCAGAGCGCCAGAACGGCCGACAGCGTTTCGTTCACGCCTGCTCTCCCAGCTGCGCCAGCTGCCCGGCCTGGAAATCGGCGATCAGCGCGTCGACCACCTCGTCGATCTCGCCCTCCATCATCCGGTCCAGCTTGTAAAGGGTGAGGTTGATGCGGTGGTCGGTCACGCGCCCCTGCGGAAAATTATAGGTGCGGATGCGCTCGGAGCGGTCGCCAGAGCCGACCTGGCTCTTGCGGTCGGCGGAGCGTTCGCTGTCGGCCTTCTGCCGCTCGATATCATAGAGGCGCGAGCGCAGCACCTGAAGGGCCTTGGCCCGGTTCTGGTGCTGCGACTTTTCCGAGCTGGTGACGATGAGACCGGTCGGCAGATGGGTGATGCGGACAGCCGAATCCGTGGTGTTGACGTGCTGGCCGCCGGCGCCCGACGAGCGCATCGTATCGATGCGGATGTCTTCCGGGCGAATCTCGATGTCGATCTCCTCGGCTTCCGGCAGCACGGCGACGGTGGCGGCAGAGGTGTGGATGCGTCCACCCGCTTCCGTTTCCGGCACGCGCTGCACGCGGTGCACGCCGGATTCGAACTTCAGCTTGGAGAAGACACCGCGGCCAGTGATCGTCGCGATGATTTCCTTGTAGCCGCCCGCCTCGCCTTCGCTGGCCGACAGCACCTCCACCTTCCAGCCCTTGGTGGAGGAATAGCGCTCGTACATGCGAAACAGGTCGCCGGCGAACAGCGCGGCCTCGTTGCCGCCTGTGCCGGCGCGAATTTCCAGGATGGCGCTCTTCTCGTCGGCCGCATCCTTCGGCAGGAGCAGGACCTGCATGTCCTTTTCCAGCGCCTCGATCCGCCCCTCCGCCTCCGGCAGCTCCAGTTCGGCGAGATCACGCATCTCGCGGTCGGTGGTTCGGTCGTCCAGCAGGGTCCGCAGGTCTGAAACCTCGGAGAGGGCCTTCTCGTAATCCCGGATCTTGCGCACCAGCGGCTGAAGCTCGGAATATTCGGAGGCGAGCTTCACATAGACATCCGCCGACGGGCCTTCGGACATGCGCGCCTCGATCTCGCCGAAGCGGCGCTCCAGTTCACGCATCTTGTCGACAGGAAGCTTCGCCACCCTTGTTTACTCCAGTACTCGTCTTGTTAGGCCGCTGCCGGCACGAGGCCGGCGCGTGGGCGCCATCTTCTGTTTCTTGGCCCGACTTTGAGGACGCGCGGTGTACCGCGCTAGATCGGGATGTTGTGGCCTGCGGCAAACGACACCAGCATCTCACGCACCGATGCGTTGGAGCGGGTATCGTCCAGCATCGCATTCAGCTCCGCAGCGAGCTGGCCGGCATCGAGACCGAGCAACATGGCCTTGACCGGACCGATCGCCGTCGGGGTCATGGAAACCGACCGGAAGCCGAGCGCGATCAACGCCATCGCGGACAAGGGCTTGCCGGCCATTTCGCCGCACAGTGTCAGCGGTGTCCTGTTGCGCTCGGCGGCCCGCACGATGTCGCGCAGGATTCGCAGGAACGGCTTGCCCAGAATGTCGAAGCGGTCGGACACGCGGGCATTGCCACGATCCACCGCCATCGAGAACTGGAACAGGTCGTTCGAGCCGACGGAGACGAAATCGACCTCCGTCATGAGTTCGTCCAGCTGCCACAGCAGGGCCGGCACTTCCAGCATCGCGCCGAACTGCAGCTTGCGCGGCAGCGAATGGCCGAACTTCGACAGATGCTGAACTTCCTTCTGCATCAGGTCGCGCACCGCATGGATTTCAGCAACCTCTGTCACCATCGGCAGCATCATCTTCAATTCGGAACCCGCGGAGGCGCGCAGCAGCGCACGCAACTGCGTGCGCAACAGGCCCGGCCGGTCGAGCGCCAGGCGGATCGCCCGCCAGCCAAGCGCCGGGTTTTCTTCTTCCTGCGCCCGGAAATAGGAGACCACCTTGTCGCCACCGATATCAAGCGTGCGGAAGGTCACCGGCCGGCCGGCAGTCTGGCGCAGCACATTGCGATAGAACGCCTCCTGCTCCTCGAGCTTCGGCATCGTGGAGGCGATCATGAACTGCAGCTCGGTGCGGAACAGGCCGATGCCATCGGCCCCCGATTCCACCAGCTGCGGCAGGTCCACCATCAGGCCGGCATTCATCATCAGGCTGATGCGCTGGCCGTCCTTCGTCACCGAATCGACGTCGCGCAGGGCGCGGAACTGTTCCTGACGGCGGGCGCGCAGGCGCACCTTTTCCTCATAAGCCTTCACCATGTCGGCCACGGGGCGCAGGTGCACCTGGCCGTCGTCGCCGTCGATGATGACAGGATCGCGGTTTTCGGCGAGCGCCACGATGCCCGCCGCCTGGCCGATGACCGGAATGCCCATGGCGCGCGCCACGATCACCACATGGCTGGTGACGGCACCGTCTTCCAGAACGAGACCGCGAATATTGGCACGCGGATAGTCGAGAAGCTCGGCGGCCCCCATCGCGCGGGCAAAGATCACCGCATCGGTCGGAAAGCCCTCGTCGAAGGCACGGCCGGAAAAGCCGGTCAACTGACGCAGCAGCCGGTTGGCAAGATCGTCGAAATCATGCATCCGCTCGCGCAGATAGGGATCGGTCAGGCGCATCATGCGCGCCTTGGTGTCGCTCTGCACCTTCTCGACCGCCGCTTCCGCCGTCAGGCCGTTGCGGATCGCCTCTTCCATGCGCCGCACCCAGCCCTGGTCATGGGCGAACATGCGATAGGTTTCCAGAACCTCGCGATGCTCGCCTTCCTGGGCAACCTCGCGGCGCGACAGCATGTCGTCGATCGACAGGCGCAGCGAGCCGATCGCTTCGGCAAGACGGATGATTTCCTTTTCGGCATCATCGTTCAGCAGGTTGGTGACGACGATGCGCGGCTCGTGCAGCACCACATGGCCGAGCCCGATGCCCTCGTTGTAGCCGTCCGCCTCGATGGTGATCGAGCGCGTCAGGTCGAGTTCCAGTCCCGGCTGGGTGATCTTCTTGAGTTCCCCGGTCGCGATCATCTCGGCGATCACCATGGCGGTGGTTTCCATCGCCTCTACCTCGTCTTCGCGGTAGTTGCGCTGCGCCTTGTTCTGAACGACGAGAACGCCCAAAGTGCGACCGGCCCGGAGGATCGGCACACCGAGGAAGGAATGATAAATCTCCTCGCCCGTCTCCGGCAGGTAGCGGAAGGCGGGATGCGCCTGGGCATCGGAGAGATTGAGCGGCTGGGCGGAAGCGGCGATCGTTCCGACGAGACCCTGGCCCATCTTGAGCTGCGCAAGGTGCACGGCGCCCTTGTTCAGACCTTCGGTGGCATACAGTTCCAGCACGCCATCGGATCGCAGCACGTAGACCGAGCAGACCTCGGCCACCATGTTGCTGGCAATCTGGCTCACGATCCGGTCGAGCCGCTCCTGCGGCTCCAGCGGCTCGGCCATCAATTCCCGCAGTCGCTTCAGCAAGACACGCGGGCCCGCCGACAGGTCTCTCATCGGCATGTTCGCTCCCGAATTCAACTCTGCCCATCCGGAAGACGGTGCGTCGCCCCAAAACGAAGCGACGCAGCGAACCGGTTTAAACTCAACTCTTATCGAGACCGTAGGCAGAATGCAAAGTCCGAACTGCAAGTTCGGAATAAGCACCGTCAATCAGCACGGAAATCTTGATTTCCGACGTGGTGATGGCCTTGATGTTGATGCCTTTTTCGGCAAGTGCCTTGAAAGCGGTCGCAGCCACGCCCGCATGGCTGCGCATGCCGATGCCGACGACGGAGACCTTGCAGAGGCCCGTCTCGTTCTGGGCCACATCGAAACCGATCTTGTCCTTGTTGTCGGCGAGAACCTTCATGGCCTTTTCGACATCGCCAAACGGCACGGTGAAGGTCATGTCGGTCTTGGAACCATCCTCCGAGATGTTCTGGACGATCATGTCGACATTGATGTGGGATTCGGCCAGCGGTCCGAAGATGGCGGCGGAAACGCCCGGCCGGTCGGAAACGCGACGCAGCGAGATTTGCGCTTCATCCTTGGCATAGGCGATACCGGTGACGACTTCCTGTTCCACGATTTCTTCCTCGTCGCAAATCAACGTGCCGGGCGGGTTGATGAGGTCACCCATGCCCGGCGCATCGGGATCCTCGAAACTGGAGCGGACGAAGGTGCGCACCTTGTGCACCATGGCAAGTTCCACGGAACGGACCTGCAGCACCTTGGCGCCGAGGGATGCCATTTCCAGCATTTCCTCGAACGAAATCTTCTTCATGCGGCGTGCCTTGGGCACGATGCGCGGATCGGTCGTGTAGACACCATCCACGTCGGTATAGATGTCGCAGCGATCAGCCTTGACGGCGGCAGCAATCGCGACCGCCGAGGTGTCGGAACCGCCACGGCCAAGCGTCGCGATGCGGTTGTCGGGTCCAAGCCCCTGGAAACCGGCAACGACGGCCACCTGGCCTTCGCCCATGCGGCGGATGATTTCCGTGCCGTCGATGTCGAGGATACGGGCCGCGCCATGCGCGTTGTCGGTGCGGATCGGGATCTGCCAGCCCTGCCAGGAGCGGGCATTGATGCCCATGGACTGCAGGGCGATCGCCAGGAGACCGGAGGTTACCTGTTCGCCGGAGGCGACGACGGCATCGTATTCGCGCGCATCGTAGAAGGGCGAGCTTGCGCTGGCAGCCTTCGGCGTATCCTGCACCCAGCCCACGAGTTCGTTGGTCTTGCCGGACATGGCGGAGACGACCACGGCCACTTCATGGCCGGCATCCACCTCACGTTTCACATGGCGCGCAACATTATGAATACGTTCAAGATTGGCGACCGAAGTGCCGCCGAACTTCATGACAATGCGAGCCATATCCGACCAAAACCACCCTATCGCGCGCCCGAACCCGTGGCGGGCGCCGCTCTGAAAACAGCAAGCCCCTGCCCGCCGGGCAGATCTTGCGGCGTCCTCTTATCGAAAAGGGGGGGCGGGTGCAATGGAAAAGCCGGTGACCGGAACAGACGGGCCGGGGCGATGCACCCCGGCCCTCAAGGCGTCAAGAGTGGGAGCCGATCACTGCCCCGGCAGCGGGCATGGGTTATCCTGCGTGCAGCGATAAGCAGGAACCGGACCTTCCAGGTAACGGGGCTGCGGGCGGCGATCATCATAGCGATAGCGATCGTCATAGCGGCCGCTGTCCGGCTGGCGTGGCCGCTCGTCGTAGCGATAGCGATTGTCCATGCCGTAACGGTCTTCATAGCGATAACGACCGTCGTCGCGGTAACGGTTCGGATCGTTGATCGGGTCGTCACGGCGGCTGTCATAGCGCGGCGGCGGCGGCGGGGGCGGTGGAGCCGCATCGCGACGGTAATCCCAGTCCCGCCAGCGATCACGCTCGCGATAGAAGTCGCGGTGGCTGTAGTAGCGACGCCAGTAGGTATCGACATCGAAGGTGATCGTGGGAATGCCGAGCGGGCGGTAGTACTGGCGATCGACGTAAACCCGGTTCTGGCGGTAGGTCGCCTGAATATACGTGCCCGAGACCCAACCGCGGCCGCGCGAAAAGGTGACGTCGCACCAGTTCACGCTGTCGAGGCAGCCATTGATGACGATCGGCGCGCCACGCGGAACGACCACGACCGCCGGATAGCGCGTGCTGGGGCCGGAGCGCATGTTCACATCGGCGGTGGCGTAACCATTGGCGGCCGCCGCCGCAATGGAGGGTGACAGAAGCAACAATCCGGTTGCCAATGCCTTCAATACTTGACGTTTCACAGGTTCCTCCTGGAAATGCTTTCCTTGACGCAATGTCCCTTCAAGAAACAGAGACCGTGCGGAATTTGGTTTTTTTAAGTCCCGCAGGCAGCCGACCACGTGATCTGCCACCGTCTTCTGCTGCGTAGCAACACAATCATGAACACAAGCTGACAAAGCGCGAGGGCGGCCGTGTTTGTGCCGCCGCGACACGATGGCAGACTTGACAAGTCGCGCCCATGAGCCGACTTCACGACAACGATGACAGGGAGCCCGATCATGACCAACGCGTCCCCCACAACGATTGACCAGAGCGAAGTGGATCGCTTTTCCGCGATGGCTGCGGAATGGTGGAGCCCGACCGGCAAGTTCCGTCCCCTGCACAAGTTCAACCCGGTGCGCCTGTCCTATATCCGTGACCGCGTCTGCGCAAATTTCGGCCGCGATCCGAAGAGCCACCGTCCGTTCGAAGGTCTTCGCTTCCTCGATATCGGCTGCGGGGGCGGCCTGCTCTCCGAACCGATGGCCCGCATGGGGGCAGAGGTCGTTGGCGCAGACCCATCGGAGAAGAACATCGGCATCGCCCAGACACATGCCCGCGAAAGCGGCGTCAGCGTCGATTACCGGGCCGTGAGCGCCGAGCAGCTGGCAGAGGCCGGTGAAACCTTCGACGTGATCCTCAACATGGAGGTGGTCGAACATGTGGCGGACGTGAACCTATTCATCTCCACCTGCACGCAGATGGTGCGCCCCGGCGGCCTGATGTTCGTCGCCACCATCAACCGCACCTTCAAGGCCAATGCGCTTGCGATCTTTGCGGCGGAAAACATCCTGCGCTGGCTGCCGAAGGGCACACACAGCTATGACAAGCTGGTGCGCCCGGACGAGCTTGAGCGGCCGCTGTCAGCCGGCGGTCTCGAGATCATCGATCGCACCGGCGTCTTCTACAATGTCCTGCAGGATCGCTGGAACCTGTCGCGCGACATGGACGTGAACTACATGATGCTGGCCAAGCGGCCAGCCTGACGTTCGATCCCGGCCGGACAGGAGCTTAATTGGCGTCGTCCGGCAGCACCGGCAGCGGTGCCACCTCGATGCCTTCGTCGATGAGCTCGCGCACCTCGGAGAGGCTGGCCTGGCCGATGATGCCGCGCTGATCCGCTTCTCCGTAATGGATCTTGCGGGCTTCTTCCGGAAAGCGTTCGCCCACATCCTCGGCATTGGCCTTGATGCTGGCGACCATTTCCTTCAGCTTGCTCATCATCTCCTGTCGGGCGAGATCCATTGCCACCTGCTGGCGGGCTTCCTGCTTGCGCGCAGTGGACACCGATGGAGCCATCAGCCCCTTGCTGATGGAAGCGGAATGACAGACGGGGCAGGTGAGAAATCCCATCTCCACCTGCCGGTCGAAATCCGCGCTGCCGGAAAACCAGCCTTCGAACTCGTGCGCGTTGTCGCAGATGAGCGAATACCGGATCACGCCTCAGCCCTTCCGGTGGAGGTGACACGGTCCAGCGTGAAATCGCGGCTGTTCTTCAGATTCGGGATCTTGGCGCGGGCGGCCTGAACGTCGGCGATGTCAATATCGGCCAGCAGAACCGCCTCCCCGGCACCGCCCGCCTCGGCCAGAATGCGGCCCCAGGGATCGATGATCATCGAGTGACCGTAGGTTTCGCGCCCATCCTCATGCACGCCGCCCTGGGCGGCAGCGATCAGGAAGGCGCCGTTTTCGATGGCACGTGCCCTCAGCAGGATTTCCCAATGCGCCTCGCCCGTCTGGCGGGTGAAGGCGGCCGGCACCGTCAGGATCTCGGCCCCCGCCATGGCTTCCGTGCGGAAGATCTGCGGGAAGCGCACGTCATAGCAGATGGCAAAGCCCAGCCGACCGAAGGGCAGATCGGCCACGCGGGCGCAGGAGCCCGGCTCGTAGGCCGCGCTTTCGCGCCAGCTCTCGCCATTGTCGAGATCGACGTCGAACATGTGGATCTTGTCATAGACGCAGATGCGCTGGCCGTCTGGTCCGAACAGGAAGCCGCGATTGGCCATCTTCTCGTCGCCGCGCGCAATCGCCGTCGAACCGACATGCACAAAGATGCCAAGCTCGCGCGCAAGCGCTGCAGCCCGGGCGACGATTACATCGCCGGCCTCATCGGCCAGCACGGCCTTGAGCGCGGGGCGGTTGCGCTGCAGAGCCCCCGTCATTTCCGGCGTCTGGACATAGGTGGCGCCGGCAGCGGCGGCCTTACGCACCAGCCGCTCCATGGCATCCGCATTCTTCTGCGGATCGACGCCCGAACACATCTGGACCGCGGCAACCTTCACCATCGTCTCTGCCTCTCAGGCCGCCAGAAGCGGGTCCAGCTTGCCGTCGCGATCCAGTGCATGGATGTCGTCGCAGCCGCCGACATGCTCCCCGTTGATGAAGATCTGCGGGAAGGTGGTGCGACCATTCGCCTTGTCGATCATCTCCTGGCGCAACTGCTGCGAGAAGGTTGCATCATGCTCCGTGAACGTGACGCCCTTGGCGGTGAGAAGCGCCTTGGCGCGGGCGCAGTAACCGCACATCTGGCGGGTATAGATGACGACTTCAGCCATGAAAATCTCCGTGACGGACCGCACGAAAGGGTCTTGCAGGCGGCCCTGATACGCCTTGTCATATAGGCTCGGCAAGAGCCATTGCAAAGGTCAAAACCGTGACATCCGCCGCGCCCGCCCGCTTCAGGGCGCGGGCGGCGGCCGAGACCGTGGCGCCGGTAGTGAACACGTCATCCACGAGCACAAGACGGCGACCGAACACGCGGTCCTCCTGCCCCTTCGCCACGCGAAAGGCGGCGCGCACATTCTCCTCCCGCCCGCGCGCTGTCAGCCCCACCTGACGGCTGGTGCGCTTCCTGCGCACAAGCGTACCGGAGAGCATGGGCTTGCCGGACTGGTGCGCGAGATGCCGGCCGAGCTCGGCTGCCTGGTTGAAGCGGCGCGCCATCATGCGCGTCCAATGCAGCGGCACAGGCAGGATCGCATCACAGGCCTCGAGTTCGGCGCGCCCGGCACGCCACATCCAGGCCGCCATCATCAACGCAAGGTCGGTGCGGTCGCGATATTTCAGGCCATGCACCAGATGGCGTGCCGGCCCCTCATGCAGGGCGACCGCCCGCAGGCGGTCGAAGACCGGCGGCTCGGCAATGGCCAGTGCAGACACCATGCCCTCACCCGGCTCTTTCGCAAAGGGTATGCCAAGGATGTCGCAATAGGGCCGTTCAATGAAGCGCATGCGGCTCCAGCAGGTGCCGCACAACGCCCGATGGGCTGCCATCCGCACCCCGCAGGCAGCGCAGCAGGGCGGGTAGAGCACGTCGAGAACAGGTCGCAGCAGAACCGCCGGCGAAAACCGCGCGCGCCTCACCTCGAATTTGTCGCTTGCATCCCCCATGTCTTGACTTTAGCCGCAGGCAAGCGCCCATGCGACCCGCAAATCTGATGGAATCGACGCGATGGATCTCCTTTTCGACCTGCCTCTTGTCACCGCACGGCGGGAACGGGCCATGGCCCGGGCCGTGCCCGGCACAGACTTCCTGCTCGATGTGGCGGCCCGCGAACTTGCCGAACGGCTGGCAGTGGTCGAGCGACAGTTCGACGAGGCCGTCGAACTGCACGGTGGCGGCGGCAATGCCGCGCGCCTCGCGATGGCGACGGGCAAGATCGGGCACCTCACCCGTTACGAGACCTCTGCGGTTTTCGGAGAAGCTGTATCGCTGGCCGCGCTGGAAGACGTGCCGCTGGCCGAGCAATCGGCCAACCTGATTTTGTCGCCGCTCTCGCTGCATCTCACCAATGATACGCCGGGCATGCTGATCCGCATCCGCCGGGCGCTGAAGCCGGACGGCCTGCTGCTGGCAGCCATTCCCGGCGCAGGCACGCTCGCCGAACTGCGCGATGTTCTGCTGGCGGCCGAGGCGGACATCCTCGGCGGCGCAAGCCCGCGCGTCATCCCCTTTGCGGACGTGCGCGATATCGGTGGCCTGCTGCAGCGCGCGGGCTTCGCACTGCCCGTCATCGACCAGGAAAACTATACCGTCCGCTATGACACGCTGTTTCACCTGATGCGGGATCTCAAGGCCATGGGCATGGCCAATCCGCTGATCGGGCGCAACAACAGGCCGCTCACCCGCGCCTTCTTCGTGCGTGCGGCGGAACTGTATGCGGAGCGCTATTCCGATCCCGATGGCAGGATCCGCGCTACCTTTTCGATTGTCTACGCCTCCGGCTGGGCGCCGCACGAAAGCCAGCAGAAGCCACTGAAGCCGGGCTCGGCCAGGATGCGGCTGGCGGACGCCCTCAAGCTGGACGGGACGGGCGAGGCGAAGTAGACCTCGCGCATCCCTGCCAGAGATCACTGGCCGGGCACTGCGTCCGACAGGATGGCGAATGTCGATTGCAATGCATCGGTAAACGTGCCGAGGCCGGCAATCAGCGCCACCGACACAAGAGCGACGATCAGGCCATATTCCATGGCCGTAGCGCCAGAACGGTCGCGAAGAAGGCGGATGAACTCTGACATGACGTTTCCTTCGCGCCGACAGTGGCGGGTCGCTGCCAATCTCAGCAGGGATTGCCGGACTCGAAGCCCTGGATGACGCAAACGGCGCCCGGTGTCGGCTGCAGCACGCTCCGGCGGATCGTATAGTGCTTGCTGCCCTGTTCCTCGGACTTGATCGAACCGGTGGTGATCAAATCGAACTCTTCCTGGACATGCGCCATGTGCTGGCTGTCCTGTCGCTTGGCGAGCATGGGGGTGACGATCAACGAAAGGGCGATCGCGGCCGTGCCGAACAGCAGGGCGACATTCAGCGCGCCGGTCCTGCCGGTTTTGCCGAGCGTCTGCTGCTGGGTACGGACAGTCTTCCAGAATTCCTCATCCATGGGAGCCTCGTTACGCAATACATGATCGATGCCGCATATTGTCCCAATCGGTTAAAGGATCTGTTAACGTCGTTTGGAGAGGCACACCGATTTTGCAGAAGCTGTGGATAAATGGCCACGCCCGGCGGGCGCGACTAAAGAAGATCCTGCAGGAAGGGGATCAGCGGCTCGTCGGCCGGCGGCATCGGATAGTCGCGCAGGTTTGCGGGACGCACCCATTTCAGCGCCTGCCCTTCCCGCCCCGTCGGAATGCCCTCGAACCGGCGGCAGACATAAAGCGGCATCAGCAGGTGGAAGGTCTCGTAGGTGTGGCTGGCGAAGGTGAGCGGTGCAAGGCACGGCACGCGCGTGGCGATGCCAAGCTCCTCCTCCAGTTCGCGCACCAGGGTTTCCTCGGGCGTCTCGCCCGGCTCCACCTTGCCGCCCGGAAACTCCCAGAGCCCCGCAAGGCTTTTGCCTTCAGGACGCTGGGCGAGGAGGATGCGACCATCGGCATCGACCAGCGCGCAGGCTGCCACCAGAACGATCTTGCGCTCGCCCCCGCTCATGCCCCCGTCTCCTGGCGCCAGTAGTGATACCGGTAGACCTCGCGGAAGCCGAAACGGTGGTAGAGCGAAAGCGCCGATGCGTTCGATGCATCCACCTGCAGCCAGGCCGTGCGGGCGCCGCTGATGCGAGCCCAGCGCAGCGCCGCCGTCAGCATCTCGGTGCCGAGCCCCTGCCGGCGGCGATCAGGCGCCACGGCAAAGGATAGAATTCCGGCAAGATCATTGTCCTGAACGCACAGCATGGCCGCCAGCGGTCCATTGCCCGGATCTTCCGCGATGAAGAGGCCAGTCGGCGGCTTGATGGCGGAGAGAATTTCCGCAAGCGCCGGCTTGATGGCCGGATCTTCCTCGTGCACGGCAAGCGAGGCATCGATATAGCGGCCGATATCGTGGCTTGGCAGATGGCTGATCGTATCGGGCAGTTCCAGTCCGGCGAGATCCGCCGTCATGACGTTGACCGTTTCGAACGGTGCCCAGCCATCGGCGCGCAGGGCCTCCAGCAGCGGCTGCGGCGCAAGCGGTGTCTCGCGCACCAGAAGCGGACGTCCGTAATGTTCGAACCGCTTGCGTGCCCTCTCGATGCGGATCGCGGCGTCCCGGTAATCCGAGGGATCGAGCGGCACCACGCAGTTCAGCCGCTTGGAGGGATGGCCGCCGGTCAACCGCACCTGCCAGCTGCCGTCATAGACGACGGAAGCCGCCGGCCAGGCGCGGAACCCCACGGCTTCCAGGCGCCGGACAAGCGGAAGATTGCCGTGGGGAGAAATTGCCTGCATCAAACGGTCAGCTCCGATAGTCACCATTGATGGCGACATATTCCTTCGTCAGGTCGCATGTCCAGACCGTTGCCGTGCCATGGCCCAGACCAATGTCAGCACGGATGACGATATCCTGCTTTTCCATGACGGCAGTGGTCGCCTCTTCGGAGTAATCCGGATCCCGTTCGCCGTTGACGGCAACCCGCACATCCCCGAACCAGATCGCCAGGCGGTCACGGTCGGCCATTTCGCCGGACTTGCCGACAGCCATGACGACGCGGCCCCAGTTGGCATCTTCGCCGGCAACGGCGGTCTTCACCAGCGGCGAATTGGCGATCGACAGCGCGATGCGCTTGGCGGCCGCGTCGCTTTCGGCGCCGGTCACGGTGACCTCCACCATCTTGCGGGCGCCTTCGCCATCGCGCACCACCTGCAGGGCGAGATCCTTCAGAAGGTCATTCAACGCAGCACGGAAGCCGGAAAGCTGCGGATCGTCCGCACTTTCCACCTTCACCTGACCATCGGCGGCGGCCTTGCCGGTCGCAAACAGCAGCAGCGTGTCGGAGGTCGAGGTGTCGCTGTCGACGGTAACGGAGTTGAAGCTCGGGCCCACCCCTTCGGACAGCAGCGCCTGCAGGGCGGCCGGCGCGATGTCGGCATCGGTCGCCACGAAGGAAAGCATCGTCGCCATGTCCGGCGCGATCATGCCGGCCCCCTTGGCAATGCCATTGATCGTCACCGTCACCCCGCCGATCTCGGCGGTGCGGGTCGCGACCTTCGGATAGGTATCCGTGGTCATGATCGCCTTGGCCGCCTCCAGCCAGAAATCGCCAGTGGCGGAACCGTGCATGTCGCCCAGCACGCCGGCGAATTTCGTCGCATCGAGCGGTTCGCCGATGACGCCGGTCGAGGCGAGATAAACCTCGTCCATGCCGCAGCCGACGGCGTCCGACGCGGAGCGCGCCGTCAGGTCCGTCGCGGCCTTGCCTTTCACGCCCGTGAAGGCGTTCGCATTGCCCGAATTGACGACGACCGCGCGGGCGCGGCCGGTGGGCAGGTTGGCGCGGCAGAAGTCCACCGGCGCAGACGGGCACTTCGAGCGGGTGAACACGCCGGCCACCGCGGCCGGTTCATCGAACACCATCAACAGCACGTCGGTGCGGTTCTTGTACTTGATGCCGGCGGCTGCCGTTGCCATGCGCACGCCGCGCAGCACGGGCATGTCGGGATAGGATTTCGGAGCAAGGGGAGAGACGGTGGCGGACATGTGCTTCAGACCCGGATAAAGAAAGGCCCGCAGACGCGGGCCCGGTTGCCGATGTGACGAGCGGATTATTCGCCCTTGGTCAGCGCTTCGTAGCCCTTGCTGAGCGCAGGGTCGACGATCTCGACCTTCTGGTCCTTCTTCGCGTCGTCAATGATCTGAGAATACTTCTCCTGCATGACGATCTGGCGAACCTGCGGCTCGACCTGGTCGAAGGCCGGCGGCTGTGCGTCGCGCTTGTCTTCCACCTTGATCACGTGCCAGCCGAACTGCGACTTGACCGGGGTCTTGGTGTACTGGCCCTTCTGCAGGGCAAAGGCTGCTTCCTCGAATTCAGGAACCATGCGGCCCTTGGTGAAGTAACCGAGATCGCCACCATCGGACTTGCTGGTGTCTTCCGACTTTTCCTTGGCCAGTTCGACGAAGTCCTTGCCGGCGTCGAGCTGCTTGATGATGTCCTTGGCCTCGTCCTCGGTCTTTACCAGGATGTGGCGGGCATGCACTTCCTCTTCCTTCGGCATGGCTGCGACTTCCTTGTCGTAGCGAGCCTTGACTTCTTCCGGCTTCAGCTTGTCGAACTGGTCGCGCAGGTAGGCGTTGTGCAGTTCGCGCTCCTGAAGATAGGCCATGCGCTTCTTGAAATCGTCGCTGTTCTGCAGGCCGGCGGCCTCGGCCTTCTTGGAGACGAGCTTGATGTCGATGATCTGCGAGAGGGCTGCGACCTTCTTCTGTTCGTCGGGAAGCTGCTGATACTGCTGGCTGAGATTGGCCATCGCGGTATCCAGGTCGGACTGGTGGATTTCCACGCCGCCAACCTTGGCGACGACAGCGTCGTCGGCGGCAAAGGCCGGCACCTGCAGGAACACAACCGCGGCCACGGCGGCAGTCACGAGGAACTTATGACGAAACATCAGGAACTACCTTTCGAAATGGGCGCCGGCCTCGGCCTCCGAGACCGGCTGGAACACGTCCACAAACACCGGATTATGGCCATTCTGTAACGGCGGCAGCCGTTGACATCATTCGACCCCCCTCTTATCTGTCACGCTACTTCGCGTCCAGAAGAGTTTCCGGGCGGGTCTTCACTTTTGCCTGTGTAAAACCGGAGCGGAAGGAACCCACCGGAAGCCGATCAAAAGTGATGCCACTTCAGTTTGGAAAGGACCATTTGCATGGTCAGCTTCGGTGGGATAGCCCGCAAGTTTTTCGGCTCGGCGAATGACCGCCGTGTCCGCTCGTATCGCAGCCGCGTTGCCGCCATTGCCGCGCTGGAAGAGAGCATCAAGGCTCTGAGCGACGAGCAGCTTGCCGCCAAGACCCAGGAATTCAAGCAGCAGCTTGCCGAAGGCAAGACACTGGACGACATTCTGGCGCCAGCCTTTGCCGTGGTGCGCGAAGCCTCGCGCCGCGTGCTCGGCATGCGCCCCTTCGACGTGCAGCTGACGGGCGGCATGATCCTGCATGACGGTGACATCGCCGAAATGAAGACGGGCGAAGGCAAGACGCTGGTCGCGACCCTTCCGGTCTATCTCAATGCGCTGTCCGGCAAGGGTGTGCATGTGGTGACCGTCAACGACTATCTGGCGAGCCGCGACGCCGGTATCATGGGCCGTCTCTACGGCTTCCTTGGCCTGACCACCGGCGTCATCGTGCACGGCCTCGACGACGAGCAGCGCCGCGCGGCCTATGCCTGCGACATCACCTACGCCACGAACAACGAGCTTGGCTTCGACTATCTGCGCGACAACATGAAATATGACCGCGGCCAGATGGTGCAGCGCGGCCACAATTTCGCGATCGTCGACGAAGTGGACTCGATCCTGATCGACGAGGCGCGCACGCCGCTGATCATCTCGGGCCCGCTGGACGACCGCTCGGATCTCTACAACACGATCGATGCCTTCATTCCGGCGCTGACGGCCGACGATTACGAAATCGACGAGAAGCAGCGCTCGGCGATCTTTTCGGAAGTCGGCACGGAGAAGTTGGAAAATCTTCTGCGGCAGGCCGGCCTGTTGAAGGGCGAAAGCCTCTACGACGTGGAAAACGTCGCGATCGTCCACCACATCAACAACGCGCTGAAGGCGCACAAGCTGTTCCAGCGCGACAAGGACTATATTGTCCGCAACGACGAAATCGTCATCATCGACGAATTTACCGGCCGCATGATGCCGGGACGCCGCTATTCCGAAGGCCAGCACCAGGCGCTCGAAGCCAAGGAAAAGGTGACGATCCAGCCGGAAAACCAGACGCTGGCCTCCATCACCTTCCAGAACTATTTCCGCATGTATGCGAAGCTGGCCGGCATGACCGGCACGGCCGCCACCGAAGCGGAAGAATTTTCCAACATCTACGGTCTCGAAGTGGTCGAGGTGCCGACCAACCTGCCGATCCAGCGTATCGACGAGGACGACGAGGTCTACCGGACCTTCGAGGAAAAGTTCAAGGCGATCATCGTCGAGATCCGCGAGGCGCACCAGCGCAACCAGCCGGTGCTCGTCGGCACGACCTCCATCGAGAAGTCCGAGCTTCTGGCCGCCATGCTGAAGAAGGAAGGCTTTACCCAGTTCAACGTGCTGAACGCCCGTTATCACGAACAGGAAGCCTATATCGTCAGCCAGGCCGGCGTACCGGGCGCCGTCACCATCGCCACCAACATGGCCGGCCGCGGCACCGACATCCAGCTCGGCGGCAATATCGACATGCGCCTCGAGCGCGATCTGGAAGGCATGGAACCCGGCCCGGAGCGCGACGCGAAGGAAGCAGCGATCCGCGCCGAGGTGAAGCAGCTCAAGGAGAAGGCGCTCGCCGCCGGCGGTCTCTACGTGATCGCCACGGAGCGCCACGAAAGCCGCCGCATCGACAACCAGCTGCGCGGCCGTTCGGGCCGTCAGGGCGACCCGGGTCGTTCGAAATTCTACCTCTCGCTTCAGGACGACCTGATGCGCATCTTCGGCTCCGACCGCATGGACGGGATGCTGCAGAAGCTGGGTCTCAAGGAAGGCGAAGCGATCGTCCATCCCTGGATCAACAAGGCGCTCGAGCGGGCCCAGAAGAAGGTCGAGGCGCGCAACTTCGACACCCGCAAGAACCTGTTGAAGTATGACGACGTCACCAACGACCAGCGCAAGGTGATCTTCGAGCAGCGCATCGAATTGATGGATGCGACCGACCTTACCGAGACGGTCGCCGACATGCGCCATGAAGTGGTCGACATGCTCGTCACCAAGCACATTCCGGAACGCGCCTATGCGGAGCAGTGGGATGCCAAGGGCCTCAAGGAAGAGGTGCAGCGCCTGCTGAACCTCGATCTGCCGGTTGAGGACTGGGTGCAGGAAGAAGGCATTGCCGAGGACGATATTCGCGAACGACTGATGACTGCGGCGGATGCGGCGGCCCATGATCGCGCCGAGCGTTTCGGTCCTGAGATCATGACCTATGTCGAGCGGTCGATCCTTCTGCAGACGCTGGATCACCTCTGGCGCGAGCACATCGTTAACCTCGATCATCTGCGCTCCGTCGTCGGCTTCCGCGGTTATGCCCAGCGCGATCCGCTGCAGGAATACAAGGCCGAGGCCTTCGAACTCTTCCAGGCGCTGCTGGCCAATCTGCGCGAAGTCGTCACCGCCCAGCTGATGCGGGTGGAGTTGGTGCGCGAGGCACCGCAGGCGCCCGAGCCGCCGCCGGTCATGCAGGCGCATCATTTCGACCCGACAACGGGCGAGGACGAATTTGCCCAACCGGCCATTTTTGCCGCCGACGAGGCGATCGACCGCGACCCGTCCAACCCCGCCACCTGGGGCAAGGTCGGCCGCAACGAGCTTTGCCCCTGCGGTTCCGGCAAGAAGTTCAAGCACTGCCACGGCGTGCTGACGGCCTGACGCAAAAGGCCATCGCTCATCCGTCCCATGTAAAACGGGGCCGCTCTTCGGGCGGCCCCGTTTTACATGGCGGCGCATGGGCTTCCTGCAGGGGCAAGGAAAGCGTTTCTTAACGGGGACACCGGCATAGTGCCCGCTGCCCCGGGTTCCTGGAAGTAATGCGTGCCAGCCATGACGGTGATCGAGAAAGCGGAGAGATGTCTTCCGCTCGGCCTGAAGATTCGGCTGACGCCGCTCCTCGGCCGGCTTGACCTCTGGCTGTCCGGCGACAGCGACGCGGCCGTCGCCCAGCGCATGGCGCTGACGGCTTTCGCGATCCGCATCCTCAGCGCCGCCATTGCCTTTCTCGCCCAGATCATCCAGGCCCGCCTGCTCGGCGAGTTCGATTATGGCATCTTCGCCTTCGTCTGGGTGCTGGTGGTGGTCTTCGGCAACCTCTCCTGCCTCGGCTTCCATACCGCCGTCATCCGGTTCCTGCCGATCCACACCGCCGGCGGTGAAACGGACCTGGTGCGCGGCCTCAACTGGACGGCGCGTGTGCTGGCACTGCTGTCGGCAAGCCTGCTCGCGGGGCTCGGCCTGCTCGTTCTCCACATCTTCGACCATCTGATTGCCGACTACTGGATGGTTCCGGTCTTTCTTGGCCTTTTCACCCTGCCGATGATCGCACTCGGCGACGTGCTGGACGGAACCGCAAGGGCCAATGGCTGGGCAGTCACGGCACTTGGACCGACCTTCATCCTGCGACCGCTGCTGATTCTCGCACTGATGAGCCTTGCAGTGCTGACGGGTGCGCCGCGCACCGCGACGACTGCCATGACGGCCGCACTTGCCGGCACCTACCTCACAACCCTCTTCCAGTTCGTGCGGCTGACGCTGCGGCTGAGACGACAGCTCGGACCGGGCGGTCTCGCCTTCCGCATCCTCCCCTGGACGCGCTTTGCCCTGCCGCTCTTCCTCGTCGACGGGATCGGCTTCCTGCTCACCAATTCCGATGTCGTGGTGGTCGGGCTCTATCTGCCACCGGACCAGGTGGCGATCTATTATGCCGCCGCCAAGACCATTGCACTCGTCCAGTTCGTCAATTTTTCGGTCAAGGCCGCGGCCGCACCGCGCATCGCCTCGATCCTGACAACGGGCGGACGGGACGAAATCGCTGCCTTTGCGACAGATGCTGCGCGCTGGACCTTCTGGCCCTCGCTGGCGGTCGGGCTTTCGGTTCTGCTGGCTGGCCCGCTGCTTCTGTCGCTGTTCGGCCCCGCCTTCACCGCCGGCTATCCGCTGATGCTCATTCTGTTTGCCGGCATTCTTGCCAAGGCCAGCATCGGTCCGGGGGAAGTGCTGCTCAACATGGCAGGGCACCAGCCACTCTGCGTGATGCTCTATGCCGGCCTGCTCGTGACCAATGTGACGCTGAACATGCTGCTCATTCCGCATTTCGGCCTGATGGGTGCCGCCGGCGCCACGGCGATGGCCATGGGCTTCGAGGCGCTGCTTCTGCATCTCGCCGCACGGCGCGTGCTTGAGATCCGCCTGTTCGCCTTTGCCCGCTCCGTCCCTCCCCTCCGCAAGGAAGAAGGCTCATGACAGAGACCTCTGCCTCACACCTCCCCGATACGGCGCGTCAGGCGGTTTCGCCGGCATATGCGCACGCTCCCTCAGATCTTCCCGAGCCCTCGCTGTCGATCGCCATCGGCCGGCCGGGACGTACACTTGCCATCTATCCGGCAAGGATGGGCTATGACCTGCAGGACGAACTGGATTTCCTCTCCAACCGGGTGCTGGAACCGAACATCTTCTTTGCCGCCCGCCTGCTGGCGCCGGCGATGCCACGCATCGAGGATCGCGCGGTGCGGCTTGCCATCCTGCGCGACCGGAAGGAAAACGGCGGGCGAATGCGCCTGCTGATGCCGTTTTCGGTTGAAAAGCCGGGCTTCGCACTCGGCGCGCCGATCCTGCGCGTCTGGGCCAACCCGTTCGGCCCCCTCGGCACGCCACTGGTGGATGCCGAGGATGCCGCCGAAACGCTGGACAATCTTCTGGAAGGCCTTGGACGACGCGATGCCGGGCTGCCCGGCGTGCTTGTGATGCCGGACCTCAGGCTCGACGGGCGCTTCGCCCGGATGATCCGGGCCGTGGCCCTGTCGCGCAACCTGCCGGTCGCCGTCACTGGCCGCCACCATCGCCCGATGCTGCACAGCGATCTTGATCCGGAAACCTACCTCAGGCAGTCGGTCTCGGCCCATCATCTGCGCGAGATGCGCCGCCAGTGGCGCAAGCTGGCGGAAACAGGTGCCCTGACCCACGGGGTGGCGCGCCAGCCGCGGGAGATCCGCCAGCGCACGGAAGAGTTTCTGGCGCTCGAGGCGAAGGGCTGGAAAGGCCGCAAGCGCTCCGCGCTGATCAACGATCGCTACCGCTCCGCCTTCGCCCGCGAGGCGATCGGCAATCTGGCCGAGATCGATGCCGTGCGCATCCACACGCTGGACATCGACGGCAAGGCGATTGCCTCCCTCGTCGTCTTTCTGATGGCTGGCGAGGCCTATACGTGGAAAACCGCCTATGACGAGGCCCTTGCGGCCTTCTCGCCGGGCAAGCTGCTGATGATGAAGCTGACCGAATGGCACCTGGAAGACGCCAACATCACCCGCTCCGACAGCTGCGCCGTGCCTGATCATCCGGTCATGAGCCGCTTCTGGAGCGAACGGGAGGCCATGGGCACGCTGATCATCGGCCTTGCCGACAGCGCCGACCGCGACACGCGGCAGGTGGCGACACAACTGCATCTGTACCAGAACACCCGCAGCATGGCACGGCGCCTGCGCGAGAAGATCCTGGGCTTCCGCAACCGGGACGAGGGATGACCCCGTCTCATCCGCATGGCCTGCGGTTAACCGGATTTTTGGCGACCGCTTGCTAAGAGAAGACCGCCCGGCCTTCCGCCGGGCTGTCGCCGGAGAGACATCCACCTCTCTCCGCATGCCCGCAACCCGCCACCACGGCACCGCGTGCCGTGATCCGCAAGAGCAGACCGATGGACCTCATCAGCTTCAAGAACACGCACGACCAGCAGATCTACGTCAACCCGCAGCAGGTCGCCTATGTTACCCGCTACGAGGACGCCGTCACCGTGATCGCGCTCGCCATTCCCCACAATGGCGGCCACCTGCAGCTTTACGTGCGCGGCGGGGTCGAGGAAGTGCGCCAGCGGCTGCTCGGCCATTATCATCGCAACGGGTGACGATCACTCCGGTCGCGGTTCCAGCGTTGCAACAATATCGTTTCGGGTGACCGTGGTGCCCCGTGCCGGAATCGAACCAGCACTCCTTTCGGAACCTGATTTTGAGTCAGGCGCGTCTACCAATTCCGCCAACGGGGCATCGAAAGTGGTGGACGGGGTCTAGCACAGGAAAAAGCAGGCGCGCAAGCACCGGCTGGGCTGGAGCCCTTGTTGTTTCTCACGAAAATGTGGCGCGACATAATCGTCCCTGGCTCGCCCGATGCATTTACAGCCCTCTTCCCGTTCACTAGAGCAGGAGACACGTGACAGACGCCGCAGGAGACAGTTTGATGGCCACCGCAACCGATCCCCGCTCCACCCTGATGGGCTATTCGGGTCTTCTGGCTGTTGGCATGGTCGCCACCGTCGGATCGGCGCTCGGCTTCCAGCATATCGGCGGCTATATCCCCTGCGCGCTCTGCCTGCTGCAGCGCGAGCCCTATTACTGGGGTGTGCCGATTGCGCTCGGCGCCTTTGCAACCGCAGCCTTTCGCCTGCCGCCGGCGCTGACCCGCCTGCTGATCGGCGTGGTCGGCGTGATGATGCTGATTGCCGCCGGCATGGGCGTCTATCATTCCGGCGTCGAATGGGGCTTCTGGCCAGGTCCGACCACGTGCTCAACCTCTGCCGCCACGGCCACCACCAGCGCACAGAACCTGCTGGAAGACTTGAACACCGTGCAGGAGGGGCCGTGCACGGTGTTCAAGTCTTC
>NZ_VJMG01000060.1 GCF_007004135.1 Affinirhizobium straminoryzae | reverse complement strand
CGCCGCCAAGCTCGGCGATCACGCGGGCCACGTTGATGCCACCGCCACCGACCTCCTGTCGCTGGTTGCGCACCCGCACCTTATGAGTGGGCACCACCTTCGTGGCATCATTGGAGAGATCGAGCGTGGGATTGAGCGTGATGCAGATGATCCGGGACATGCTGGTCTCAGCCCTCGTGATGGGGGACAGGGTGATCGGGGACATGCGCGCCTTCCTGGTCGTGACGGCGCGGGCGGTCCATTCCGCCCGCGAAGGACATCGGGGCCGCCATCGGCCCGGGTGTCCCATGGCTAACACGCAGGCACGCGAATGGTTTGATCCAGCGCATCGCAAGCGCACAAATTCTCATGGTTCCGGTAGGGGCTTCGGGTTCCGCAGGCGGAAAGCAATATAAGAACAATTGAATATACTGGTGTAGCCTCATGCTAACCGGAACCTGCTAAGACAGACCGCAGGACAACCTTTCATGCGCAGAGGCGGGAAAATCTGCGTGATCGGCCGGCACACCGTGCGCAAAGGGTTGGACTCTCGCTGCGAAAGCCCTATCTATGTTGCGCTGCAGCAAATAGATTTCGTATTGCAGCAGCGTCCTTTGAGCTGATGCCCAAATTTTTCCGACCCTGGTCGGCACTACCAAAGGAGTACCCATGACATTGTCACAGACAAACTTTGCAGAAAGCAAACCGGTTTCGACGGCCCAGGTCATCGGCGAAAGCCGGCGCGCCTCTGGCTACAGCCTGGAAGACCTCGCTGTCACCTGCGGGCTGACGGTGCTTGAACTTCAGGCCATCGAGGCTGGCAAGGATACCGATGCCAATCATCTTCGTCGCGTCGCTGCGGCGTTGAAAATTCCGTCGCTGACGGTGTGATGCCTTGATGGGGAGCGGGTGGCGGGCCCGCTCACATCAGGCTTTCACACACGCAGGCGATTCATGCGCTGCGCAACCCATTCGACTTTCAAGCTTTTCGGATTTTTTGGTAGCGGGGGGCGGAATTGAACCGCCGACCTCAGGGTTATGAATCCTGCGCTCTCACCAACTGAGCTACCCCGCCAGACCGCTGCCGTGATGTCAGTTCCATGAACCGTCCGGCGCGATGGGGGGCTTATAATGGGATGCTCCAACCAAAGTCAAGCACGCCCCGCTCAAAAAGCCGAGCTTTTCCAAAGCCCGTGAAACGGCGCGCCAAAGCGCCGCTCCGGACCGGTGGTCAGGCCGCAACAGGGGTGGAGAGAAGCGTCTTCAGCGAGGCTTCCGCATCGGCCGCACGTTCCGAACGCTCGATGAAACCGCCGCCCCAGACGCGCGCATCCGCCCCTTCGGCCGAATAGAGCACGCAGGCCTGGCCGGGAGCGACGCCGGCCTCACCGACGGCGAGATCGACATAGATGCCTTTTTCATTGGCAAACAGCGTGGCCGGCGTCGGCGGGCGCGTGGAGCGCACCTTGGCAAAGCAGGCAAAGCCCTCGCCGGCATCGAGATCCAGTGCACGGTCGCCGATCCAGTTCATGTCGCGCAGATAGACACGGTGGGTATCCAGCGCCTCCTTCGGCCCGACGATGACGCGGCGCGAGCGGGCATCGAGATAGACGACATAGAGCGGCTCGCCGGTCGCCACCCCAAGCCCCTTCCGCTGACCGATGGTGTAATGCACGATGCCTTCGTGGCGACCGAGCACGCGGCCATCGAGATGCACGATATCGCCGGCAAGGGCCGCATTCGGCTTCACCTTGCTGATGATGTCGGAATATCTGCCCTGCGGCACGAAACAGATGTCCTGGCTGTCGGCCTTCTTGGCAACGACGAGGCCCATCTCCTCGGCAAGCGCCCTGACCTGCGCCTTCGACATGCCGCCGAGCGGAAAGCGCAGATAATCGATCTGCTCCTGCGTGGTGGCAAACAGGAACCAGCTCTGGTCGCGGTCGGCATCGATCGGCCGATAGAGCGCGCGGCGGTTCGGATTGTCGGCGCCCGGGTTCGGGCGCGAGCGGATATAGTGGCCGGTCGCCAGCGCATCGGCTCCCAGTTCGCGGGCGGTCGCCAGCAGATCGGCGAACTTGACCGTCTGGTTGCAGGCAACGCAGGGCACCGGCGTCTCGCCCATGGCATAGGCTTCGGCAAACGGGTTGATCACCGTTTCGCGGAACCGTTTTTCGTAATCGAGCACGTAATGGGGAATGCCGAGCGTTTCGGAGACGCGACGCGCATCCTCGATATCCTGCCCCGCGCAACAGGAGCCGGCCCGGTGGACGGCCGCTCCATGATCGTAGAGCTGCAACGTGATGCCGAGCACGTCATAGCCCTGACGTTTCAGAAGTCCGGCAACGACAGAGGAATCCACGCCGCCCGACATGGCGACGACAACGCGCGTATCTTCCGGCTTCTTGTCAAAATCCAGCGTATTCACAGGAACTCTCTCGCTCGACCATGCCCAGCGATCTGTTCCGCCGGCCCAAGCATCTCTTCATCGGACGGGTTCGGCCGTCCCCAGTACTTCTGGCGGATATAGAAAGGACGCGGCCAAAACGCAAGGTTTTCGGCGCAATGGCAGGGTTGCAGCTTATGAAGACATCCTTTGCCCGGCCTCGTCGTGGACTACGGAAGAGTTGGGACCGACGCCAGAAAATGCCTCGGCGCGCACCTTTGGCAGGGCTCCCGGATACTCGCGCTGGATGAAGGCTATCAGCTTCTCGCGCACCTCGCAGCGCAGGTCGAAGGTCCGGCCACCATCGGCGGCGGAGACGAGAATGCGGATCTCCATGACGCTCTCACGAAAATCTGTGACGGCGACATTGACCACCTGCCCGTCCCACAGCGGCGAGTTGCGGGCGATCTCCTCGACCTTGCGGCGGATCTCGGCAACGGGAATAGTATAATCGAGATAGATCATCACCGTGCCGATCAGAGCCGCGCCCTCGCGCGTCCAGTTCTGGAAGGGCTTCTCGATGAAATAGCCGAGGGGCAGGATCAGGCGACGCCAGTCCCACAGCTTGACGACCACGTAGGTGGAGGTAATTTCCTCCACCTTGCCCCACTCGCCCTCGACGATCAGCGCATCATCGATGCGGATCGGCTGGGTGATCGCCAGCTGGATGCCGGCAAACAGGTTCTTCAGAACCGGCTGCAGGGCCAGACCGAGCACGATGCCGGCCACGCCCGCAGAGGCCATCAGCGAAACACCGTATTGCCGCACGGCCGGAAAGGTCATCAGCGCGGCCGAAAGCGTCAGCGCAATGATCAGCGTGGCAGCAACCCGTTCCATGATGCGCGATTGCGTGACATGCTTGCGGGCGAGCAGATTGTCTTCCGCATCGAGCTTGAAGCGGCGGAGATAGACCGTGGTCCAGATATGCAGCGTGGTGCGCGCCATCCAGCCGATCAGCACGATGAAGCAGAGCAGCAGGATATGCCGTAGAATGCCTGTTTCCTGGTCGCTCAGCGGCGCGATGCCGACAGCCGGCGCCAGCACCCAGGTGACGATGGCAAGCCGCAGCGGCTGTTCCGTGCGCGACACCAGCGAGCGCCAGAAGAGATCACGATTGGCGACAATCCGGGTCAGCAGGCGAAAGACGAAACGGTGCACAAGCCAGCCGACGATAACCGCCAGACAAAGGATGATCATGCTGAGCAGCCAGTCTGGCAGAAACCGAATGGCCGTTAAAAGGTAAAGTTCGAGACGCTGTTCCATGGTCCGGCAGTTAGGGTGCGCTGCAACAAGGAAAAGAGAGCGGCGTTGACAAAATGGTGAGTTCGCCTGTCCCATCAGGACCAGTGAGCCGCGTTTCAGCCATCAGGAGGCCCCCATGCCCGACGATCCCTTTCATCTCGCCCGCTTCGTGATGGCGCAGGAACCGGTTTACGAAACCGCGCTGGCGGAACTGGAGGCCGGTGCCAAACGCTCGCACTGGATGTGGTTCATCTTTCCGCAGATGGCGGGACTTGGCCATTCCGAAATGGCCAGGCGCTATGCGATCAGCGGCCGGGCAGAGGCGATGGCCTATCTCGCCCATCCCCTTCTCGGCGAACGGCTTGCCGCCTGTACCGCCGCCATGCTGGCGCATCGGCACCGATCGGCGCATGCGATCCTCGGCACACCGGATGATCTCAAGTTCTGCTCCAGCATGACACTGTTTGCCGCCGTCAGCGAGAGCGGCTCGCCCTTCGCTCGGGCCCTGCAGCAGTTCTGCGCGGGAGAGCCGGACGCGGCGACGCTGGCGCGTCTGTGACCTCGGCGTCAGAACGCAGGCCTACTGCCTGTCCACACTGACCGAGGATGCCTGGTGGTAATAGGTCATCGTGCCCGTCCAGCGGTCAAGGACGTAGGCATGCGGCTGGTCGCCGGCTGCGACAACCTTCATGTCGTAGCGGTTCCAGAAGGCAACGGAACCGGCCACCACAAGAACCACGACTGCCCAGAGGATCGTCCGGACCAGCGGTCTCTCCCCCTCCGCAGGCTCCTGTTCATCCCACGGCATCGACGGCAGACCCTCCCCGGCTCCCTCATCCAGCCGCATGCGAACGACCGACCCTTTGCATCCTGTTCGACAGTCTCATCGTAAACACTCGCGCTCTTCTGCAGGCCATCATGCAGAGATGCAGCAAAAGAGGCAAGTTCATCTTGCGCTCATCAATCTATCGAAAACAAAACCCGGCACTATCGAACAAATCCGGACGATCCTTCACACCGAAGACAGAGTTTTGGACAAGCAAAAGGCCCGCCGGCCGGCGAGCCTTCTCGATGTCATTCCACGCTGATGCGCCGACATGCCGTCCGCAGCGCGGCTTGTGTCAGTCAGTGCCCTGGATGGCAGAGAGCTTCCAGTCTTCGCCCGGCTTGCGCACGAAGGTCCACACCTCGGTGGTTTGCGTCGGGGTGGCAGGATCGCCCTGGGTCACGGCGCCGGTCTTGCGATTGCGCATCACGTCGATGCTCTGATAGCGCATGGCAACCGTCGCATAGTCCAGACCATTCTCGCGCCAGGATTCGGCGAGATCGCCCTGCAGAAGACGAACATCCGTCACCTCGTTGCGCACACCCTGCGTTGCGTTCTCGCCCAGTTCTTCGGCCAGATAGGACATGGCTTCCGGGGTTGCCAGGACGCGCAGGCGTGCATAGTCCTCGGCGCCATAGGCGCTCTGGACGTCGGTCAGCAGACGCTCGAACGCGTCGAGATCGCCATTGGTGATGCCAATCTCGTCGGTCGCCTTGGAAGCCACGCGCGGGCGGGTCGCCGCGGCGGCACCTGCGGCAGCGGCGCCTGCAGACCCCATCTGCGGGATCCTGAAGCCCGCCCCCTGCGCGGGCGGCGCATCATAAGAGTAACGGCTGGCGCTGCCCGTTGCCGGCTGGGTGCGGCGGGCGAACATGCGCATCAGCAGGAAGATCAGGCCGCCGATCAGAAGCATCTGGAACAGCATGCCGAACATGCCGGCCAGGCCACCGAAGCCATGCCCCATCATCATGCCAAACAGGCCGCCGAGGAACAGGCCGCCGAGAATGCCGCCGCCGAAGCCGCCAAAAAGACCACGGCGGGCTTGCTGGCCCGCAGCCTGCTGACCGGCTGCCATGCCGGGATTTGCGGCATTGGTCTGGGTGTTCGGCGTCATCGACCGCTGGATCGGGGCAGCCGTATCCGGCGCCGTGCGAGTGGTCGGCGGAGCCGAATAGGTGCGCGTGCCACGACTGCCAAAACCGCTCGAACCGGCGCGGCGCGCCTCGGCGAAATCGACCGCAGCAAGAGACACGGCCATGCCGATGACCATCACCGACAGAACGTGCTTGAAGCGCCGAAGCCTGGATAACATCTCTCTCTCCTCACAGAACCGCTTTTGGCGGGTTATGCCACCCATATAGCCATCAACGGTTGACGGTTTTAGAGGTCCGATCCGATTTTTCGGATTTGTGAAGAAATTTGACCGGCATCGCGTCGATATCGCGCTGACCGGACACGAAAAAGCCCGGCGCGTTTTCACGCACCGGGCTCATCTGTCCTGGGAGACGCCGATCAGTCGACGTTGAAGGTGAGCGGCTTTGCCTGCTTGATCGCTGCATTGGCGGTCAGCTGGTCGAGGACGGCCTTGTCCACGGCACCATCGACATAGAGAAGCGCGATGGCATCGCCACCTTCCTTCTCGCGGCCCAGCTGGAAGTTGGCGATGTTGACGCCGGCATTGCCGAGCGTGGTGCCCATAAAGCCGATCATGCCGGGCACGTCGGTGTTGGAGATGTAGATCATGTTCTGACCGACATCTGCATCCATGTTGATGCCCTTGATCTGGATGAAGCGCGGCTTGCCATCGGAGAAGACGGTACCGGCCACCGAGCGGGTCTGCTTGTCGGTCGTCACCGTCAGCTTGATATAGCCGTCATAGACGCCGGTCTTGTCGCGCTTGACCTCGGAGAGCACGATGCCCTTTTCCTTGATCATGATCGGCGCCGAAACCATGTTCACATCCGCCACCTGATTGCGGATCAGACCGGCGAGCAGCGCCGAGGTGAGCGCCTTGGTGTTCATGGTGGCGGTGACGCCATCATAAAGGATCTCGATCGCCTTGATCGGGTTTTCCGTCACCTGACCGGCGAACGAGCCCAGAACATCGGCCAGACGGATGAAGGGCTTCAGGATCGGCGCTTCTTCCGCAGTGATCGACGGCATGTTGATGGCATTGGAGACGGCACCCTTGACGAGGTAATCCGCCATCTGCTCGGCCACCTGCAGCGCCACGTTTTCCTGGGCTTCCGTGGTGGAGGCGCCGAGATGCGGCGTGCAGACCACGTTCGGCAGGCCGAACAGCGGGCTTTCCTTGGCGGGCTCCACTTCGAACACGTCGAAGCCGGCACCGGCGACATGGCCGGACTTGATGGCTTCGGCAAGAGCTGCCTCATCCACCAGACCGCCGCGGGCGCAGTTGATGATGCGCACGCCGGGCTTCGTCTTGGCCAGCGCTTCCCTGGACAGGATGCCCCGCGTCTTGTCGGTCATCGGCACGTGCAGGGTGATGAAGTCGGCCTTCGCAAGCAGCTCGTCCAGCTCAACCTTGGTCACACCCATTTCCTGCGCGCGCTCGGCCGACAGGAAGGGGTCATAGGCGAGCACGTGCATCTTGAGGCCGATGGCACGCGAGCAGACGATGGAGCCGATATTGCCGGCACCGATGACGCCAAGCGTCTTGCCGGTGATCTCGACACCCATGAACTTCGACTTTTCCCACTTGCCGGCCTGCGTGGAAACGTCGGCAGCCGGAAGCTGGCGGGCGACGGCGAACATCAGGGCAATGGCATGTTCTGCGGTCGTGATGGAATTGCCGAAGGGCGTGTTCATCACGATGATACCGCGCTTGGAGGCGGCGGGGATGTCGACATTGTCGACGCCGATCCCGGCGCGACCGACAACCTTCAGATTGGTGGCGGCAGCGATCAGCTTTTCAGTCACCTTGGTGGCCGAGCGGATCGCCAGACCATCGTAGTTGCCGATGATTTCGGCAAGCTTGTCCTTGTCCTTGCCGAGCTGCGGCTGGAAATCGACTTCGACGCCGCGATCGCGGAAGATCTGGACGGCGGTTTCCGACAGTTCGTCGGACACGAGAACGCGAGGTGCCACGAGAGGCCTCCTTCAGAAGAGTTCAAGCAAAAAGGTTCAGTCTTGTCTGGGAAAGCGGCTTCGCCTCACACGGCGAAGCCGAAAGTATCGACGCTTTTAAGCGGCAGCCTTGGTCAGCGCGGCCTTCTGGGTCTGATAAGCCCAGGCGAGCCACGGCATGACGGCCTGCATGTCGGCGGTCTCGATGGTCGCGCCGGCCCAGATGCGAAGGCCGGACGGGGCATCGCGATAGGCGCCGATATCGAGCGCAACGTTTTCCTTTTCGAGGAGAGCGACGACGCCCTTGGCAAAGGCAGCCTGCTGGTCGGCATCGAGCGCGGCCACATCGGCATCGACGATCTTCAGGCAGACCGAGGTGTTGGAGCGGGTCGCCGGATCAACCGCGAGGTTGGCGATCCAGTCATTGGCCTCGACGAAATCGAAGATGACCTTGGCATTGGCGTCGGCACGCGCGATCAGCGCCTCCAGACCACCGATCGATTTTGCCCAGTTGAGCGCGTCGATGTAATCTTCGACGCAGAGCATGGAGGGCGTGTTGATCGTTTCGCCGACAAAAATGCCTTCGATCAGCTTGCCGCCCGAGGTCATGCGGAAGATTTTCGGCAGCGGCCAGGCCGGAACATAGGTGGTGAGGCGCTCGACAGCGCGGGGGCTCAGAATGATCATGCCGTGACCACCCTCGCCGCCCAGAACCTTCTGCCAGGAGAAGGTCGTGACATCGAGCTTGGCAAAGTCGAGCTTCTGCGCGAAGGCCGCCGAGGTGGCGTCGCAGATCGTCAGGCCCTTGCGGTCGGCCGGGATGAAATCGGCATTGGCGACGCGCACGCCGGAGGTGGTGCCGTTCCAGGTGAAGACGACATCACGGTCGAAATCGACCTGCGTCAGATCGGGCAGCAGGCCGTAATCGGCATTGAACTTGCGGACATCGGCGAGCTTCAGCTGCTTGACCACATCGGTCACCCAGCCGGCGCCGAAGCTTTCCCAGGAAAGCATGTCCACGCCACGTTCGCCAAGCAGCGACCACATGGCCATTTCGACGGCGCCCGTATCGGAAGCCGGAACGATGCCAATGCGGTAATCCGCCGGCACCTGAAGAATTTCGCGGGTAAGATCAATGGCCTGCTTCAGCTTGGCCTTGCCCACCTTGGCGCGGTGCGAACGACCGAGCGGGGCATCAGCGAGCGCATGAAGCGACCAACCGGGGCGCTTCGAGCAGGGGCCAGAAGAAAAATGGGTATTGTTCGGACGTACGTCCGGCTTTGCGAGATCCGCCATTGTGGCTATCCTTCCAGATAGAAAGCCTCTCGTTGGGGAGAGGTGTCCCGCCGCTGGTGTTATGGGATGCCCGGCTTTCGGTCAAGTCGCAAATCAAACGATCTCTGTCTTTTTTGCGTGCCCCCGGCACGCGCCCCAAAACTTGACCTGGATCAACATGAATTATTCGTGGCGAATTATGATCAGCCATCGGTTGTGAATGCGGTGCCAATGATTGCCGCGCCTGTGCGTTCCATCCGCTGGACCGGTGAGCCGCTTTTTCGGTCCGATGACCAATTCATGTTTGAGAACAAGGACCTATACCATGGCCATGCAAAGCATCTATACGCCTGTGCAGCAGCAGGAAAAGAGCCATTTCTATCTGCCGTTCCTCGCCGGCTTCTACGAACACTTCGCCCAGCCCTTTGCCTGGACGGCATTTCGCGTGGCGATCGGCGGCATGCTGATGATCGAGGGCTATCCGAAGATCATGGCGCCGATGGCGCAGGTTGGATTTGTCGAAAATCTCGGCTTTCATCCGGGTTGGATCTGGTCGCCGACGCTCGCCGCCATGCAGTTCTTCGGCGGCCTGATGATTGCGCTCGGGCTCTTCACCCGCCCGGTCGCGCTTGCCAATGCCGTGATGCTGGCCATCACCCTGTGGTTCCACTTCGCCCACCCTTACGGCCACGCGCTGCTGACGGATGGCGGCATTGCCGCGCTGAAAGCCGGTAGCGACCTGTTCACGCCGAACGCAGCTGTCCGCCTGATGGATGGCGGCGCGAAATTCCTCGAACAGGTGCAGACCAAGGCCGAGCTTGCCTCGCTGTTCTGGACCGGTGGTGCCTTCTTCTTCGCAGCCTTCGGCGGCGGCTACTGGTCGGCAGACAAGCTGTTCCTGAAGCGCGAATTCTGATCCTCCCCCGAACCAGACGCACAACGACCAAAACCCGCCCGGCGCGAACCGGGCGGGTTTTGGTCGTCCAGAAGATATCCCTTACTTGTAGACCAGCGGTGCGGGTTCGTCCTCCGCAACGGACGGCTGAGGGCAGCCGCCGAACAGATAGCGGGCGCCGATGCGGGCCTCATGCACGTCGAAGCCCTTGTCATAGCCCGGCCCGCCATTCGAGGCATAGCCGAACATGTCGCCGCCCTGCACATGGCGATAGCGATAGCCGATATCGGCCTTGAGGTTGCAGGTCACGTCCACCGTCGCGCCGGCCATCAGGGCATAGGTGAAGCGCCAGCTTCCCTTGCCACCATGCTCCACCGTCGCATCGCAATTGGAGGGATTGCCGGTCTCGCAGGAGGTGTTGCTCAGCTTGCTCCAGTTCACATAGGTGCCGCCGATGCCGCCCCCGACGTAAGGCGTGATGGAACCATAGGTGCCGAGGTCGACATAGGCATTGGCGAGAAGGCTGTAGGCCTTCATGTGGGCGATATCCTGCGAGGTACAATTGGTCACGCAGGCGCCGGAGGCCGCGCCGCCGCCGCTGGTCGAGCCATCGAAGCGGCTGCGGAACGTGTAGTCGAAGGTGAGATCGGTTCGCAGGAAGTTGTTGACCTGATAGCCGACGCCGGCACCCAACAGAAAATTGTCCTTCAGTTCGGCACGGGTGAAATCGGCCTTGCCCGCGGAGGAACCACCCTGGAAGAAATCGGCGCCCTTCATATCCTGGAAGGCATAGCCGGCATCGCCGCGCAGGTACCAGCCGCTTGCGGCCTCCTGCACCGTCACCTCCGGTGCGTTCAGCAGCATCGGATCGATGGCGGGTTGCCGGCCAAGGTCAGCCGCATGGGCGGCGCCCGCAGCCAGCAGCACGGCCAGCGCGCCGATCAGGGTATTCCTCATGGGATTTACTCCAGGTCTCTCATGTCGACGCGGGGAGCGCCGTGAATCATTCCGGTTTGCCCCGATCATCGATCAGAAAGGTAAAGGAGCGATTAACCCTAACATACGGTGAAATCAGAGGTTTCTTCTCCGCTCGAGTTAACCGGATGCTAACGTTCCGCGCCGGCCCGTCATGCAGAAAGGCCCGCCGGCGACGCCGGCGGGCCTTGAAGCTGCAAGCAAGAGGAGAGCGATCAGGCAGCGGTGCGGACGTTGCCGATCACATTGATGAGATCGTTGACGATGCGCTCCACCTGGGTGCGGTCATCGCCCTCGGCCATCACGCGAATCAGCGGTTCCGTGCCGGAGGGGCGAATCACCAGTCGGCCCCTGCCGCCCAGCTCGGCCTCCGCGCTTTCGATTGCCTGACGCACGATGATGTCCTCCAGCGGCTTGCCGCCGCTGAAACGGACATTGCGCAAGAGCTGTGGAACGGGCTCGAAGCGGCGGCAGACCTCGCTGACGGTCTTGCCGGTGCGCTTCACGGCCGCAAGGATCTGCAGGCCGGCCACCAGGCCGTCGCCCGTGGTGCCGAAATCCGACAGCACGATGTGACCGGATTGTTCGCCGCCCACGTTGAAATCGTGGTGGCGCATATGCTCCACCACATAGCGGTCCCCCACCTTGGTGCGGGCAAGCGTCAGGCCCTTGTCGCCCAGGAAACGCTCGAGACCGAGATTGGACATGACGGTGGCGACAATGCCGCCGCCGCGCAGCTTCTCGTCCTCGGCCCAGCTCTCGGCGATGACGGCCATCAGCTGATCGCCGTCGATGATCTCGCCGCGCTCGTCGACGATGATCACGCGGTCGGC
>NZ_VJMG01000005.1 GCF_007004135.1 Affinirhizobium straminoryzae | reverse complement strand
ACCATCGCGCTGCACGGGGTGCGGCACGATGGTTTCCTGACCGTTCCGGATGCGCCCGGTCTCGGCTGCGATATCGATGAAGAGTTCGTGGCGCGCTTCCCGAGCGAGGGCAATCTCTCCGTGCCCGTGCAGGAGAGCGCCAATTCCTACAATCCCGGCACCTATGGCGAACGTCTCTATGTTCAGACGCGCCTGCAGCGCCGCACCTATTTCAGTGCATGAGGCAGGGACATGAAGATTGACCGCATGCGGGTCTACGTCACGCGCGACAAGGATCGTCCGCGCGTGATCGTTGCCCTCGACACCGATGATGGCCTGACCGGTTGGGGCGAATGCTACAATCACGGCCCGGATCTCGCGCTGCCGCCGCTGCTCGATTACCTCTACGGCTTTGTTGCCGGGCAGGACCCGACGCGGGTGGAATACCTCGTCAACCTGCTCATCCAGCAATGCCGCTTTCCGCCGGGCGCTCTGGGACTTGCTGCCATCTCCGCCATCGACCACTGCCTCTGGGATCTGGCGGCGAAGGCCGTTAACGTGCCGGTCTACAAGCTGCTGGGTGGCGCGGTACGCGACAGGATCCGCGTTTATGCCGGCGTCTACACGGCGCCGGATGCACCGGCAGCGAGAGACGAGTTCGACCGCCTGAACGAGGAATGGGGCTTCACCGCCTTCAAGCTCAGCCCCTGGCGTATCGACATCCACACCCATCGCTGGGGCGAGGTCATCCGCTCCTCGGCCGACTATTTCCGCTCCCTTCGGGAAACCGTGCGCGCGGATTACGAGATCGCCTTCGATGCCCATGCCAAGATTTTCGAACCGGCGGCCGCACGCCAGCTCGGCAATGCGCTGGCAGCCTATGACCCGCTGTTCTTCGAGGAGCCGCTCCGACCGGAAAACATCGAGGCCTGGGGCGACCTGAAACAGGGGCTCAACTGCACGCTCGCCACGGGGGAATCCCTCTACAGCCGCTTCGAATTCCTGCGCCTGCTGCAGGTGAAGGGCGCCGACTGGATTCAGCCGGATATCTGCGTCGTGGGCGGAATTTCGGAAATGCGCAAGATCGCCGTTCTGGCGGAGGCGCATTTCGTCAGCATGGCCCCGCACAACCCGATGGGGCCGCTGGCGACGGCGGTCAACGTTCACTTTGCTGCGGCGACGCAGAACTTCCGCATTCTCGAATACCGCCTGCCCAGGGGCCAGTGTTACGTCTATGGCGGCACGCAGGTGGAAAGCCGCGAGGACGAGACCCGCTACGTCGTGGATCCCTACCTGCCGAAGGATGGCTATCTTGAGTTGAGGCCTGAGCGTGCGGGCTGGGGCGTCGAGATGGACGAAAAGGCGATGCAGGACGACGGCTACGTGCATTGGCAGCGACGCGTGCCGAAGCGGCCCGACGGTTCCTATGCCTTTGCCTGATGCGCAGGGGCCCGCGGATCTGGAGATCGGAGCAGGCGGCTTTGTCGCAGCCTTTCGTCCAGGCGCAGGGGGACGCATGAGCCGTCTGGTGCATCCGGCTATCGGTGACGTTGTCGTGCCGATGGACACCCGGAGTTTTGCTCCGTTCGACTGGCCAAAGGCAGGGGCCTATCCCCTGTTTCCCTTCCATAACCGCGTGATCGATGGTGTTGTTGCGTTTGAGGGATGTGAATATCGGATTGCGCCACATCCGGCCCTGGCGCCGGACGCTATCCATGGCCCCGCCCATCGACGGCCGTGGACCGCCGTAGAGCACAGTGCCGACAGCCTGTCGCTGGAACTGGCACATCAAGCCGATGCGGACTGGCCTTTCGATTTTACTGCGCAGCAGCATTTTGCGATCGCCCCGGATCGGCTCCTGGTCACCTTGCGTCTGCGCAACAATGGTCAGGGCAATATGCCGGGTGGGCTCGGCTGGCATCCCTATTTCCGGGCCGCTACGGACCAAAGAGCGGAAACGGATGCGTCTCTTGCCTTTCCCCTTGATGGCAAAGACCTTCCGACAGCTTCAGAGGCAATCCCGCGGCCCCCGGGCGCGCTGCCGGCCGCCACGGCCTATACCATCCATCTCGCCGGGTGGCAGACTGCGAGAATAGACATGGCAACAGGGTGGGAGGTTGAAGTGAAAGCCCTTGAGGGGGTGCCGCATCTGTCTGTCCACCGGATGAAGGATTACATCTGCATTGAGCCGGTCTCCCACAGAGCCGGGGTTCTCGGCGACCCGGAAAATGCAATCCGTCATGGATTCGGCATGCTGACGCCAGGGCAGATGATCGAGGGCAGGTTTGCGATCATCGTGCAGCCGGCACGTCGTGAGGCGATAGCGGCCTGCGCTGGCTGCTGATGACGCTCAGTGCGCTTACCGGTGAGCGATCTGCATGCTGGCGATCAAACATTTTGGAACGCGCGCGGTGTAACCCCCGCGACCTCATCCGGAGGCGTGATCCGGACGGCGAGGGCGGAATGATCCAGTCTCCGCCCTCGCCGTCGTGTGCGCTCGTGCCGGGGAGGATCGGCTCAGAACGCAGCAGATGGAATCCAGCTGGCGGTCACCGCCGTGCTGGTTGAAAAGGCGGGAATCTTCTTCGCCAGTTCCTCGATGGTGTTGACGCCCGCTTCACGAAGATCCTTCTGCGTCACGAGAACGGGATCGACGACGATCTGGTGCGGCACGCTTTCACCGGCCAGTTGAAGGGCGGCAGCCCGGATGGAGACGGCGCCCACCACGGCCGGATTGGTGGCGGCGGTCGCGACCCAGGGGCTGCCCTTTTCGGTGATTTCCTGGATATCGGCCGTCGAGATGTCAGCGGAATAGATCTTCACCTTGTCGGCGATGCCGAGATCGTTGACGGCCAGCTTCACACCGCGGGCAAATTCGTCATAGGGCGCAAAGACCACCGTTATGTCGGGATTGGCGCGGAAGACGGCCTTTGCCTGATCGGCGGTGGCGGTCGCCGTCGTATCGCTGACAGTGCCGAAGCGCGCCGTCTCTGTAATACCCTTGTTTTCCGCCTTCACCTTTTCCCAGATCTCGTTACGGCGGTCGAGCGGCGCAAATCCCGCGACATAGACGTAACCGGCCTTGAAGCTGGTACCATTATCCTTCAGCGCCTGCTGCAGCGTCAGTTCCGCCAGCCTGTGGTCGCTCTGTTCGACCTGCGGGATTTTTGGATTGTTGAGGTTGACGTCGAAAGCCACCACCTTGATGCCCTTGTCGAGCGCCTGCTGCACCACGTCGGAGAGCGCTTCCGGCTGTCCGTGGTCGATCACGATCGCCTTGGCGCCCAGATTGATTGCCTGCAGGATCTGTTCCCGCTGCTCGGCCGCATTCTGCCGGCCGGGGAAAATCTGGAGATCGACGCCCAGCGCCTTGGCCTGCGACTGCGCCCCGGCCTGGTAGGCCTGGAAGAAGTCGCCGGCGGAAATGTAGCTGATGAGCGCGATCTTCACGCCCCCCTTGTCGAACGGCGCGGGCGCCCCGGTCAATCCGGCCGCCATGACCGGTGATGCTGCCAGAAGCGCGAGTGCCGCGCCCGCAGGGGACTTCAATGCGTGGAAAAGCGATGTCATGGAATGATCCCTTGTGAGGCGTCTGTCTGGGGACATGCCCGATCGAGACGCGAAAACCGGCTATGCCGCTCTGTCCTCAGCGGCGCCCCTATTAATCCATAGTTTTTATAGATTAATGAGTGCGGATTGTTGCGTCTTGGTGAGGCAAGGCGGGTTTTCTTGCTCAGAAGCCGATGGCTCAGGAGAAAATCTGGCTATCGTCAAGTCATGGCTTGCTGTGGTTGCGCGAGCGCCGGCATTACGCGCGACGAAAACGGGCAAGCGTCTGAAATGAGAAATCTTTTCTACAGTTTCGCTTTGGCAGGCAAGTCGCGTTCTTGAACGTAAGCCTGTTGCGATTACCACTCAGCACGCATCAATCACAGGCCGCGCCATGTCTCTTATCGAGATCGAAAATATTCACCGATCCTTCGGCTCCACCCGGGCCTTGGCCGGGGCGTCTCTAGGCATCGGGCGGGGCGAAATCGTCGCGCTGATGGGGGCGAACGGCGCCGGCAAATCGACGCTGGTGAAGATCCTGTCCGGCGTCCAGACGTCAGATAGCGGATCGATCCGCATGAACGGACGGGCTTATGCGCCGCAGACACCGGCAGCGGCAGCGGCTCTCGGCGTCGTCACCGTGCATCAGTCGACGGATCTGGTCGGCATCCCGGATCTGACGGTTGCGGATGCGCTGCTGCTCAACCATTTCGTCGATGGCCGCCAACCCTTCTTCCTCACGCGCCGCAGTGTTCGCCGGACCGCTGCAACGATCCTCAGCGAGGCGGGTTTCGATCTGCCGCTTGAGCGCCGGTTTTCGGAACTCGGGCCTGCGGACCGGCAGTTGATCGCGATTGCGCGCGCTCTCTCCATGAAGGCGCAGCTGCTGATCCTTGACGAACCGACCGCCAGCCTTTCGACGGAAGAGGCAGGCCGCCTGTACCAGACCGTGCTTGGCCTGAAAGCAAGGGGGATTTCGGTTCTCTACATCTCGCACCGGACGGCCGACATCGCGGCACTGGCCGACCGCGCCGTCGTACTGCGCGGCGGCAGGGATGTGGCCACCTTCACGCGACCGATCGATTTCGATGAGGCGATTGCGGCGATGATCGGCAGGCCGCTCAACGCGGCACGTCCGCAAGCGAGGGCTTCATGCGGCCGGGTCGTGCTGGAGCTGCGGGCGGTGCAACTGCATCGTCGTGCCCAACCCTTCGACCTTCAGGTGCGGGAGGGCGAGGTTGTCGCCATTACCGGCGTGCTGGGGGCCGGCAAGAGCCGCCTGTTGTCCGCGCTGTTTGGCACGCATCATCTTGCCGGCGGCGAGGTGTTGCTGGATGGGCGCGTCTATGCACCGCGCGATCCGGCCGACGCGATTGCCGCGGGCGTCGTGATGGCCGCCGAGGACCGGCATCGCTCCTCCCTGATGCCGCGCGACTGGCCGGGAGAGACGATCGCGGCCACCATCAGCCTGCCGCACCTGCCGCGCTGGTATCCAAAGGGCTTGATGCTGTCCGGCCGGGAGACGCGGGAAGCCGGCAAGGCCATCTCTCGCCTCGGCATCAAGGCGCAATCGCCGGGACAATCCATCTGGGCGCTCTCGGGCGGCAACCAGCAGAAGGTGGTTCTGGCGCGCTGGGAAGCGGAGCCAAGCCGTCTCCTGCTGCTGGACGAGCCTTTCCAGGGGGTGGATGTCGGCGCGCGCCAGGACATCATCGCCGCCATCCGTGCCGACCGCAGCCGCGCCACCCTGATTGCCACATCCGATACCGAGGAGGCCCTCGAGGTCGCGGATCGGGTTCTGGTGATGGACCACCATAGCCTCAGACCGGAACATCAAGGCAGTGCGCCTGCACTGCTGGAGGAACATGCATGAGCGAGATCAGCCAGGGTGAGGCCGTCGCGGCCTCCTATCATCGATCCACGGGCGACGTGTTGAAGGATATCGTCCGCCGCGGTGCTGTTTTCCTGCTGCTCGCGGCTCTGTTCGTGCTGTTCACCGCGGCACAGCCGGCCTTTCTGACGCTCAACAATCTGATGAGCGTGCTGCAGGCCGTCTCCGTCGTGGCGATCATCGGCGCCGGCGTCACGGTGACGCTGGCGATCGGCGGCTTCGATCTCTCGGTCGGCGCGGTGGCGGCCTCCAGCGTCATGGCGGCCAGCTATGCGATGATCGTGCTCGGCTTTTCCGCATGGCAGACCGTGCCGCTGGTGCTGGCCTTTGGCGCACTGGTCGGGCTCGTCAACGCCTTCCTGATCGTCAAACTGAAGGTGCCGGATCTGCTGGCGACCCTTGCGACCATGTTCCTGCTGACCGGCCTGCAACTCATCCCGACGGCCGGACGCTCCATCTCCGTCGGCCTGATCCTGCCGGATGGGACGACGGCCACCGGCAAATATGATCCCGCCTTCCTGCTGATCGGCCGTTCCAGCCTGTTCGGAACGGTGCCGCTGCCGGTCATCCTGATGGTTCTGGTGGCCATCGCCCTTTACGTGCTCACGGAACACACGCGGTTTGGCCGCCTTCTCTTCGCGACCGGTGGCAACGAGATCGCGACCCGGCTGGCCGGCGGCAACACGGCCCGCATCCGCACCATTGCCTATGTCCTCTCCGGAACCCTGGCGGCGCTGGGCGGCATCATTGTCGCCGCCCGTGTCGGGCGCGGCGATGTCTCGTCGGGCGCGTCGCTTCTGATGGATTCGGTGGCCGCCTCGCTGATCGGCTTTGCGGTCTTGAGCCTCAAGCGCCCGAACGTGCTCGGCACCACGGTCGGCGCGGTCTTCGTCGGCGTGCTTCTCAACGGGCTCACCATGCTGAACGCGCCCTATTATACGCAGGATTTCATCAAGGGCGCGGTGCTTGTCGGGGCCCTGGCGCTCACTTACGGCTTCAGCCGCGCCCGCACGTAAACACATTCCTTTTCACAGCTATGGGGACATCCATGAACAGACTGATCAAGACTTTTGCCGCCGCCGTGATCGGCGGAAGCTTCCTCGCCCAGGCAGCCATGGCGGCGGGCATTGCCGGTGCGCCGGCGCCTTTCGACAAGCGTCAGGTGAACATTGCCGTCGTCAGCTTCCTCGGCAGCGGCGACTGGCTGCAGGCTTTCGAAGCCGGCGTGAAGCGTCAGGCCGATGCGCTCGGCGTAAAGCTGACCGTCTCGCAGGCGCGCAACGACAACGAGACGCAGCGCAATCTGGTCGAGCAGGCCATCAATCTCGGCGTCGATGGCATCATCATCAACAATGGCCGTCCCGAAGTGCTGAAGGACGTCGCCCAGAAGGCGCTCGACAAGGGCATCAAGGTCGTCGCCTATGACGTCAACCTCGACAATCCCAAGATTGCCCAGATCGAGCAGAGCGACAAGGACATGGCGACGCTCGTTCTCGATCAGGCGATCAAGGACAAGGGCGATGGCTTTACCGGCGGTGCCGTCTACGTGGCCGGCTTTGCGCCGCTTGACCGTCGCTATGCCGTCTGGAAGGATTATGTCGCCAAGCATAACCTGAAGGAAAAGGCCGTCTGGGGCGTGGTCAACGATACCGTTCCGGCCTCTGTCGCCGACCAGACCAAGGCTGTGCTGCGCGCCAACCCGGATATTTCCGTGATCTTTACCCCCTGGGACGAGTTTGCCAAGGGCGTGAAGCTCGCCATCGACGAGCTTGGCGTTGCAAGCAAGGTGAAGATCTACGGCGTCGATACCTCCACCGCCGACATCCAGCTGATGATCGAGCCGGACAGTGCCTGGGTCGCAACGGCGGCCACCAATGCTGCGGTCGTGGGCGAAGTGTCCGTCCGCGCCGTTTCGCTGGATATCGCCGGCCAGTTCCCGGGCCAGTCGGTGCTGCTGAAGCCGACGCTGATTACCCGCGACGATCTCACCAGGAACTCCATCGGCACGATCGAGGATCTGCAGAAGAAGTTCCCGGCCTTCCAGAAGAGCGATGCCGCAACGGCGAGCTGGATTCCGGCCGCCAAGAACTGACCACCGCGAACCGAGCCCTCAGCACCGCCTCGCGGAGAGGCGGTGCGTCTTCATAACCGCGATACGAGAAACGTCATGGCCCAGACCGAATTGCCGACCCCCGATTATGCCCGCAACATGAAACTGATCGGCCATAGCGATATCGGCGGCCGTGGCGATGGCCTGCAACTGATGGTGCATCGCGGCCATGCCTATGTGGCGCATCCCTGGTCGCAAGGCTTCTCCATCGTGGATGTGCGCGATCCGGCCCACCCGAAGACCGTGAATTACGTGCAGGCGCCGGCCAATACCTGGAACATCCACCTGCAGACCCATGGCGATCTGCTGCTGGTCATCAACGCGCTGGATCTTTTCGCGGACGTGGACACCTTCACCGACGAGAAGGCTTATTATACCAAGTCGGTCGGCGAGACGGTGGCCGCGACGAAGCGGGAACGGGCCTGGACGGCCGGCATGACGGTCTACGATATTTCCGTGCCGGATCGTCCCCGCAAGATCGGCCAGCTGGATGTGGAGGGCGTCGGCTTCCATCGCCTGTGGTATGTCGGCGGACGCTATGCCTATGCCTCCGCTTTGCTGGATGGCTTCTCCGACTATATCTTCGTCACCATCGACATGGCGGACCCGACGAAGCCGGAACTGGTCGGCCGCTGGTGGTTGCCGGGGATGAACCGCGCAGCAGGCGAAGAGCCGAACTGGGGCGAGGGGCGCCGCTATGCACTTCACCATGCTTTGGTTCACGGCAACACTGCCTATGCCTGCTGGCGCGATGGCGGGCTGACGCTCATCGACATTACCGATCATGCGGCGCCGAAGTTGATCAAGCACCACAACTGGTGCCCCCCTTACGGCGGCGGCACCCATTCGCCGCTGCCGCTTCCCGGTCGCGATCTGCTGGTGGTGGCGGACGAAGCCGTGCTCGACAACGAGGAGGATGGCCGCAAGCACACCTGGGTCTTCGATATCCGCGTGCCGGAAAACCCGATCAGCATCTCGACCTTCCCGATCCCGAACGAAGCGGATTATGTCACGAAGGGCGGTCACTTCGGCCCGCACAACCTGCATGAGAACCGCCCGGGCAGCTTCCAGTCGGAAACCCTGATCTTCGCCACCTGGCAGAATGCCGGCATTCGCGCCTTCGACATTTCCGATCCCTATCATCCGGTCGAGACCGGCGCGCTCGTCCCGGCCGGGCCGACCGTCATGACGGATCGCCGCCCCGGCCGGCCCAAGGTCATCCAGTCCGCCGATGTGTTCGTCGATGCGAAGGGGCTGATCTACGCGACCGATTACAATGCCGGGCTGGAAATCATCGAATACGGCGGATGACAACACCACGGCCGTGATCTGGAAAAGGGGAGGGGCTCGGAGAGCCATTCCCTGTTTCCCCGGTCCGCGCGTCCGGCGCAAAAATCTTCCTCCCCTTCGGCGCTGATTAATCTACTTTTCCTATAGACTTATTATTTTTCTGGCATGCTCTCTTCATCCGGCCCTTGGCCGGCGTGGAGAGAGAAATGACAAAGACGATTCATTTCAACGCCTTCGACATGAACTGCGTTGGCCACCAGTCCCCCGGCCTTTGGGCCCATCCGCGGGACAGATCGTGGAAATACAAGGATCTCGACTATTGGCAGGACCTGGCGCGAACCCTTGAACGCGGTATTTTCGATGGCATCTTCATCGCCGATGTGATCGGCTACTACGACGTCTACAAGGGCAACAACTACCACGCGATCCATCAGGCAGCGCAGATCCCGGTCAATGATCCGATCCAGCTTGCCGCGCCGATTGCGCTGGCAACCGAACATCTCGGCATCGGCATTACCGCGTCGACCTCCTTCGAGCATCCCTACACCTTCGCGCGCCGTCTGGCGACGGCCGACCACCATACCAAGGGCCGCATCGGCTGGAACATCGTGACCTCCTATCTCGAAAGCGGGGCCAAGAATGTCGGCCAGACGGGCCTGCAGCGGCACGACAATCGCTACGAGATCGCCAACGAATATCTGGAGGTGATCTACAAGCTGCTGGAAGGCTCCTGGGAGGAAGGCGCGGTCGTGCGCGATCGCGACGCCCGGGTGTTCACCATTCCGGAAAAGGTGCACGAGATCGGCCATCACGGGAAACATTTCCACGTGCCGGGTTATGCGTTGACCGAACCTTCGCCGCAGAGGACGCCGGTTCTCTATCAGGCGGGCGCTTCTGGCCCGGGCAAGAAATTCGCAGCCGACCATGCCGAATGCGTGTTCGTCGCGGCCCAGACCAAGACCATCCTGCGCAATTACATCCGCGATATCGAGGACCGTTTGCTGGTGGCCGGCCGTTCGCGGGCCGACATCCGCATCTACAACCTTCTGACGGTCATCGTGGACGAAACGGACGAGAAGGCGCGCGACCGGTTCCGCGACTATCTCGATTACGTCTCCTATGATGGGGCTCTTACCTTCATGTCCGGCTGGACCGGTGTCGATTTCTCCCGATACGCACCGGAGGATCTGGTGCGCAAGGTGGAGACGAACGCGATCCATTCCGCCATCGAAAGCCTTTCGGAAGGTGATCCGAACAAGCGCTGGACCATTCGCGAACTGGCGGAATGGGGCGGTATCGGTGGCATGGGTCCGGTGGTCGTCGGTTCTGCCAAGACGGTTGCGGACGAATTGCAGGCCTGGGTGGAGGAGACCGGTGTGGACGGCTTCAACCTTGCCTATGCGGTCACGCCGGAAACCTTCGAAAGCATCGTGGACCTCCTTGTGCCGGAACTGCAGCAGCGCGGCGTCTACCCCAAGGCTTACAGGCCGGGCACCCTGCGGGAAAAGCTGTTCGGCAAGGGGCCTTACCTCTCCGAATCCCATCCCGCCAATCGCTATCGCGACATTGAAGCGGTGAAGCGTGCGCAGGCACTGCTTCCCACCGGCAGCTGACGATCACATCACAACAACAGGATTTCGACCATGGGCACGCTTCCCGAGACGAAGATCGACTATTCGGTCCATCCCCGCGTCAATTCCACCGATCCCATTCCACCGCGGCCACGGCCCTCTGAGCCGGCGCATGTCATCCGCAGTGATGCGGAGGCGATCGAGATTGCCGAAAGACTGGCCGAACGGTTCAAGCTGGGCGCCGCCCTCAGGGACAGGGAAGGCCTGCTGCCGATTGCGGAGCTGGATGAGTATTCGCAAAGCGGCCTCTGGAGCATCAATGTACCGAAGGCCTATGGCGGGCCGGAGGTTTCCTATGCGACGCTGGCGAAGGTCATCTCCATCATCGCCGCCGCCGATCCGGCCATTGCGCAGATCACCCAGAACCACCTGGCGATCGTTGCCACCGTCGATCTCGACGGCACCGAGGAACAGAAGCAACTTTTCTTCGGCTGGGCGCTGGCCGGCCTGCGATACGGCAACGCCTTCTCCGAATTGAAGAGCAAGAACGTCGCGACCTTCGAGACCAAGGTGCGTTTTGAAGGCGATGACGTGATCGTCAGTGGCGAGAAATTTTACACCACGGGCGCCCTTCTCTCGCATTTTGTTCCGATCGTTGGTGTCGACGAGACCGGCCAGGGCCATCTCGTCTTTGCCGAACGGGATGCTCCGGGCCTGACGGTTACCAACAACTGGTCGAGCTTTGGTCAGCGCACCACGGCATCCGGATCGGTCAAGATCGATGAGGTACGTTTGCCGCGCGTGCGGGCACTGACGGTGACCTCCTTCGACCACCCGACCGTGGGCGGCCCGGTCTCGCAGATCATCCAGTCGGCCATTGATGCAGGGATCGCCAGAGGCACGATCGAGGATACGATCGCCTTCATCAAAACCTATAGCCGCCCTTGGATCGACAGTGGCAAGGAAACGGCCGGCGAGGATCTTTTCACCATCGCAGCAGTTGGCGATCTGAAAATCCGGCTGCACGCCGCCGAAGCCCTGCTGGAGATCGCCGGTCGCGCGATTGATGCGGCACGCGCCAACACGACGCTGGAGACCGTGTCAGAAGCCACCATCAAGACCGGTGAATCCAAGGTGCTGACGACGGAAATCGCCATTCTGGCGGCCAACAAGCTGTTCGAGCTGGCAGGCACGCGCTCCACGCTTGCCGAGCACAATCTCGATCGCCACTGGCGCAATGCCCGCGTCCACACGCTGCACGATCCGGTGCGCTGGAAGTTCTTCCATGTCGGCAATTATTATCTGAACGGCGTGCATCCGCCGCGTCACGCCTGGAATTGAGGCCGGCCATGACCAGCGATGATCGCACACTGCACCGTCAGGCGGCCCTGGTTGCGGGACGCCCGGCACCTCACATCGCCCCACGCCGCCAGCCGGCCCACCGCATTTCCAGCGATGCCGAAGCCATAGCCATTGCGCATGATCTGGCCAAGGATTTTGCTGCTGGTGCGGTGGCGCGCGATCGGGAGCGAAAGCTGCCGATTGCCGAGATCGAACGCTTTTCGCAGTCCGGTCTTTGGGCGATCACCGTGCCGAAGGACTATGGTGGCGCAGGTGTTTCCACCGCTACCCTTGCCGAGGTGACGGCGATCATCTCGGCAGCCGATTCCTCCATCGGCCAGATCCCGCAGAACCATTTCTATATGGTCGAGGCCCTGCGGCTGGCGGGAACGGAAGAGCAGAAGGCGCATTACTTCGGCCGCATTCTGGATGGCGACCGGCTGGGCAACGCCTTCACCGAGATCGGCACCCGGACGCCCGTGGATTTCAAGACGCGGATCGTCGCACGGGATGGAAAACTGCTGCTGAACGGACAGAAGTTCTATGCCACCGGATCGCTCTTTGCGCATATTGTCGTGGCTGTCGCGAAGGATGACCGGGAACGCGTGCAGATCGTCTTCATCGATCGCGCCACGCCGGGTCTGGCGCTGATCGATGACTGGAGCTCGTTCGGCCAGAGGTCGACCGGAAGCGGTACGGTGACCTTTGACGATGTCGAGGTTTCACCCTTTCAGGTGGTGGATCATGACGTTGTCTTCGAGCGCCCGACGCCGATGGGGCCGCTCGCGCAGATCGTCCATGCGGCCGTGCAGGTGGGGATCGCACGCGGCGCGCTGGCCGAGACGATTTCCTATGTCAGGGCCTATGCGCGTCCGTTCTTCGAACTCGACATCGAGCATGGTTATGAGGATCCGCACAGCATTCACACCGTCGGCGACGTCTCGATCCGCGTGCATGCCGCAAATGCACTGCTCGTCCGGGCTGGTCATCTGCTGGATGCGGCGACGGCAGAGCCCAATGACCGGACCGTCGCCGCGGCTTCCATTGCCGTTGCAGAGGTGAAGGCTTATGGCACAGAGGCCGCGCAGCTTGCCGCCAACAAGCTGATCGAACTTGGCGGAGCCCGTTCCACGCTGGAGGCCTACGGGCTCGACAGGTTCTGGCGCAATGCCCGCACCCATTCGCTGCACGATCCGGTGCGATGGAAGTATCACCATATCGGCAACTACTATCTCAATGGGCTGCTGCCCCCGAGGCATGGAGCCATTTGAGGCGGCCGCTGGGGCGTAAGCGGCTCACCCTTGCCTGTGTGCTACTGCGGTGGCAGGGCATCCTTTGATGCATCCCGCCCGTCGCCCGAGGAACCGATCACAGGCAAGGCGCGACAGGCGGTATGCGCTATCATTGCGGCGCGTCTCAGCCGTGAACGAATTCCAGAACGACGCCGCTCGTATACTGTGGTTTCACAAGGATGCTGCCGCGTTCGGTTGTCACAAAGGGAATATCGCCTGCCGCAAGCGCCGACTTCGTGTCATCGAGATGACGGGAGAAAAGGCGAAGCGCGGCATAGCCGCCGTTTGGCTGGACGATCACGTCGAGACTGGGAAAAAGGCTGGAAAAGGCCTGGGGATCGTAGAATTCAAGCGAGGCGGACTGATCGCCGGTGGCAACCCGGTGGCCGCCGTCCAGTGCGTCGACGGCTCCCTTTGCGTAGAAGCGTGCATAAGCCTGCGCCGTGGCCTGCGGATCGGCCACGACCGCAATGATGGCGGAAAGCCCCTGTGCGCCATTGGCATGGTCCTGCAGTTCCGGCCGCCAGACCATGTCCGGGGTCTGCTGCTCGCAGAGGAAGAAATGGCCGACGGGCACCTGTGCGGCATCGAACACCAGCGTCCGGAAGGCGGCGATGCCGGAGCCGCCCTCTGGCAGGGGGAGGGGACGCGAGAAGGCGCTGACGTCGCCGGTTTCGATGCCCAATGCCCTCAGGGCCGGCTTCGCCGCATCGGCGCTCAGCGTGCGGTTGGCGACCGCCAGCAGACCCTCGCCCTGTTGGGCAAGACGCTGGCGTTGCGCAACGTTGGCAGGCGTTTCGGCGACCACGCCGAGCAGTTCGAGATAGTCATGCCGGAAGATGATGGTGTGGTTGGCTGTTCCCTTCTCTGCACTGTGCAGGCCGCGCGGGGAGAGCGTAAAGCCCAGCCGGCGATAGGCTTCGGCGCTCTGATCAAGATCGTTGACCAGCAGGAACGTGTGGTCGATGCCAAGAACCGGATGGGTCACGGTGAACTCCTTCATTGGGTACAGAATGGCGCCCACCAGCTTGCGGCTTGTGCCTGCAAGCTGGCAATTCTTTTTCGGGCTGTGAGAGATTACTGTGCCGGCGTCGGCTCGCCCAGCGACAGCATCAGACGGTTGGCCCAGTTGAAGAAGGCGCCCCCGTGGATGACGTCGGAAATCTCCTCGTTCGAAAGGCCGGCCGTGCGCAGTCGCTCCACATGGTCAGATCCGAAGGACGGCGGCGTCGCGGTCAATGCCACCGTGGCCGCAACAATGGCATTCCAGCGCTCGCCAAGATCGGCGGATACGCCGTCATCCAGCAGTTTCTGCACTTCGGCCTTGTGGTCCGAATGGTGCGAGGCGAAGCGCGAATGCACCGAGGCGCAGAAGATGCAGCCATTGGCGCGGGAGGCCGCAGTCGCCGCCAGCTCGCGTTCCGCCCGCGGCAGGCCATCCGCCACGTTGTAGAAGATGTCCTTGTCTGTCTTCGTGCGGGCTTCCAGAATGTCCGGATCGCGCACCAGAAGCGCGAAGTAGGGAGATTGCGCGCGGGCTCTGTCCACCAGCGCCTCATAATGGCGCTCGGTCAGTTCGTCCGCCGTCAGCGGCTGAAGCCAGGGCGTCCAGCCGATCTGCGCTTGGGTGAACACGTTCGGAACATTCTCCACCTGCGGCTCGATGATCGTTTCGGTCATGATGTCTCTCCGGTCAGGCGGCATTGAGGACCTTCAGACCCGCGATGACGCGGATCTGGAAGGCAAGGAAGGCGACGAGTTGCGACGCGGTGACGATGGATGTCGTGTTCCATCCGGCCGCCAGCAGCTTTGACAGTGCCTCGGGCTTAGCATCGCGCGGGTGGAGCACCAGCAGATGGGCGTGTTCCAGGAGTGTGGAAAGCTTTTCACCGAGCACGGCGCGTTCCGCATCTGCCACCTGGAAGATCAGGCCGTCCCGGTTTTCGCGCAAGAGCGGCCCGGCTGGATAATGCCCGTAGGGTCCGTTCGTCAGGCCAGCGGCTGCGGCCTGTTCCACCGCGACCCGAAGCGCCGTTCCGTTCGCCTGCTCATTGAGGTGGTCCGCATAGAAAGCGGAAATCGCTGCCTGCCCGTGCAGGATCGAGACGAAGGCGGCAAGCGCGAAGCGATCGGACAGGGGGAAATCGCCGGCATCGGCGGGCGCAAAAAGCGCGACCCAGCTTGCCTGTGCGCCTTCTCTGGTCACCGGGCGCCGCGCGCGGAGGACGGCACCTGCCGAGCCGGATGCGATCCCTGCCAGATGGTCGATGATATCGGGAATGGTCGTGGTCATGCCTGTTGCTTTCTTCGCTGCTTACTCTGCCGCAATACGGGTGGGCGCCGTGTCCGGGGTCCAGCCGAGAGCCGGCGCGACCTCTGCCGCGATCAGTTCTATGGAGCGCAGGATGTATTCGTGCGGCGGATCGATCGAATGGACCTGGAAAACAAGGTCGGTGGTGCGCGCAAGGGCGCTATCGGCCTTCAGGGTGGCGATCACGTCGTCCGGCGTTCCCACATGGCTGTCGAGCGCCTTGATCAGATCCTCCAGGCTGCGGCCCGGGATGCGGTGCCCGGCCGCGGCGAAGCGATCGGCCACGCGGGTCAATCCCGCTTCGGCCAGCTTCAGCGCCTGCTTGCGGTCATCGGCCACGAAGAGGCTGCGCGAGCCGAGAATGCGGGGCGCGCGGCCGGCGGGAAGAGCGGCGAGATAGGCATCGATCATCGGGTTCTGAAGCGCGTCCAGCCGTGCATCGTGATTGTCAGCCGGGCGCGGCTGCGTGCGTGACAGCATCAGGCCGTCCCCCTTTTCGCCCGCAAGCTTCGCGCCATTGGCCGAGAAGGTCGCAAGCCAGATGCGATCGAGAAGATGCGGCGCCTTGGGATAGAGCCGGTTGCCGGCGCCGAGATCCTCTCCGGCCCAGGCCCTGCGGACGATGCCGAGATATTCGGCATAAACCTCGCCGCGCCTCTCCGGTGAAATGCCGAAGGCCTCGAAGGATTCGCGCGTCCCGCCAGTGCCGAAGCCGACGTCCAGGCGGCCGCCGGAGAGGAGATCGACAACCGCCGTATCCTCCGCGACGCGCAGCGGATTTTCCATAGGGAGCGTGATGACGCCGGTCCCCAGGCGGATGCGGGAGGTGTTTGCCGCCACATGCGCCAGAAACACGGCCGGGGAGGGGAGGCCGCCTTCATCGGCATGGAAATGGTGCTGGGCGATCCAGGCGCTGTCGAAGCCATGTGCTTCGGCGTGGACGATCTGCGCCTCCGCCAGACGGTATCGCTCGCCTGGCCCCGTATCGTCCAGAAGCCGGGTAAAGAAGCCAAGTCGTTTTTTCGTCGGATGTTCGCTCATGATCCCTGTCCGGCTGTCTGTGCTGCGAGGTGGAGGTGATGCGGAAACGTGCGACCGGGCACGGCCTCGATCAGTTCGCGGGTATAGTCGCTGGCGGGGCTCTCGAAGATCTGCGCCACCGGGCCGTAATCCACCTGTCGGCCGTTCTGCAGGACGGAGACGGTGTCGGCGATCTGGCGCACGACGGCGAGATCGTGCGAGACGAAGATGTAGGTCAGGCCGAGATCCCGCTGCAATTCACCAAGCAGCGCAAGGATCTGCGCCTGCACGGTGACATCGAGGGCGGAGACGGCTTCATCCAGCACCACGACCTCCGGCTCCAGAATAAGCGCCCGCGCAATCGCGACCCGCTGTCGCTGGCCGCCGGACAGCGCATGGGGCAGGCGGGAAAGCACGGATGTCGGCAGGCCGACCCGCTCGATGATGGCCTCGACACGCTGCGAGCGCTCCGCCTTTGGCAGCGGATCGAAGTTCAGAAGCGGCTCTTCCACGATGGAAAAGATCGTCTGCCTCGGATCGAGCGACCCCCAGGGGTTCTGGTAGACCAGCTGGATCTTGCGGCGGAACGGCCGAAGCGTGCGAGAGCTCAAGCCAGCGACATCGGTGTCGCCGACATGGATCGTCCCGCCGGTTGCCTTCTGGAAGCCGGCGATCGCCCGGATCGTCGTCGTCTTGCCCGAGCCGCTTTCGCCGACGATGGCATGCGTGGTGCCTTTGCGCACGGTAAAGGAGACATTGTCCACCGCGCGGAAGCGGCGTCCGCCGGGCAGGCCGAAATCCAGGCTCAGCCCTTCGACCGTGACCAGAGGCTTGCTATTGGCATCAATCGCCGGGCGGGCTGACCTGACGGCCAGCGAGGGCGCGTCGGAGAGCAGCTTGCGGGTATAGGCGCTTTGCGGGGTAGCGAGCACCTCGGCTGTCGGTCCCTGTTCCTGAATGCGGCCGTTCTGCAGCACCACCAGGCGATCCGAACGGTCTGCCGCCACGCCGAGGTCGTGGGTCACCAGAAGAAGCGAGGTGCCGTATGCGCGCCGCAGGTCGTCGATCAGGTCGAGAATGCGACGCTGCACGGTCACATCAAGAGCCGAGGTCGGCTCGTCGGCGATGATGAGCGCCGGTTTCAGCGCAATGGCGATGGCGATCAGCACACGCTGCTTCATGCCGCCTGACAGTTCGTGCGGATACTGCTTCGCCCGCAGCTCCGGTTCGGACAGACCCACCTGCGTGAGCAATTCGATCACCCGCCGGTCTGCCTCTGCCCGGTTGAGGCGGCCATGGATCTCCAGGATTTCGCGCACCTGAGCGCCGACCGAGAGCACCGGATTGAGCGAATTCGACGGATCCTGCGGAATAAGGCTGACCACAGGTCCCCGGATGCCGCGCAGGCGCTTTTCGGTCCAGCGGGAGATATCCTCTCCATTGAGATGGATCGAGCCGGCATCGATGTGCCCAGAGCCCGACAGAAGCCCGAGGACGGATTGCGCCGTCGTGGTCTTGCCGGAACCGCTTTCTCCCACAAGCGCCAGCACCTCGCCGGGGGCGACCGAAAAGGAGACATCATGGACCACACGTGTCCGCGCCTCGCCCTCGCCATAGGAGATGCTGAGATTGCGGATCTCCAGAATGGGTGTCGTGTTCGCGCTCATCGGCCCCTCCCGATCGACTGGCTGATGCGGTTGGCGGAAAGCACGACGGCGACGACCACGAAGCCGGGGGCGGCTGTCAGCCACCAGGCCGTGGCGAGATAGTTGCGGCCCTCGGCGATCAGCAGGCCCCATTCCGGTGTGGGCGGGGGCGCGCCATAGCCCAGGAAGCCGAGCGTCGAGAGCTGCAGGATCGCCCACCCAAACTGCACGGCCGTGTAGGCAATCACCGACGTCAGCGAATTCGGCAGGATATGCCGCCGCAGCACGTTCCAGAATGTGCCGCCGCTACCGAAGGCGGCTTCGACGTAATCCGCCCTGCGTACCCGCACCACCTCCGAACGCATCAGGCGGGCAAAGCCGGCGATCGCCGTTGCACCGACCGCGATGGCGGCGTTCAGCGTTCCAAAGCCCAGCAGGATAATGATGCTGAGCGAGAGCAGGAGCGTCGGAACCGACAGCAGCACATCGACGAACCGCATGATGACGGCGTCGATCCGTCCGCCGATCGCACCAGCAAACAGGCCAAGTCCGGTTCCGACCACGAGGCCGACGGTGACCGCTGCGACGGCCCCGGACAGCGAATGCACCGCGCCGTGAACGATGCGGGCAAACAGGTCGCGGCCGAGCGAATCCGTGCCCAGCAGATGCAGCGCGGAGGGCGGCTTCAACTGGCCGCCCGGTACGCCTTCGATCGGATTGTAGATGGTGAACAGACCGGGCGCGATGGCCCAGAGCAGCGCCGTGCCGAGGATCAGCCAGGCCAGCACCAGTCCGAAGGAGATGTGGCTGAGCCGGAAAGTCCGTCTTGCTGGTTCTTTCGCAGCGGTGCGTGCGGGCAAAAGACCGGCGGAGGTTTCAAGGGTGGTCATGCTGTGGCTCCGCTTGGTGTTCTCAGGCGCGGGTCGAGGATGGGGTAGAGCAGATCGACCAGCAGGTTGATCGTGACGAAGGCGGCGGCCGAGATCACCACGACGGCCTGCAGGACGGAAAGGTCCTGGTTGCCGACGGCCTTTTCCGTCAGCACGCCGATGCCGTTGAGGCCGAAGACCGTTTCCGTGACCACCGCACCGGCAATCAGTTCGCCGAACAGCACGCCGGCGATGGTGAGCGCCGGCAGGATCGCGTTGCCCGCCACATGGCGCCACAGGATCCGTCTCTGCGTCGCTCCCTTGGCAACGGCAACGGCAATGAACGGCCGCGTTCGGATTTCATCGATGCTGCGGATCAGGATCTGCGCCAGGGGGGCTGCGATCGGCACCGACAGGGTCGCGACCGGGAGAACGAGACTTTCCCAGGGGCCGGGATTGATGACCGACACCAGCTTCAGGCGGAAGGAGAAGATCTGGATCAGCATGATGCCGAGCCAGAAGACGGGCACCGAGACGAACAGCGAGGGGATCGATTGAACGAGGTTGCGCAGCCAGGCAAAGGGCGCGAGGGACGACAAGGCCGCGATCAGCACAGCAAGGCCGACGGCGGCGGCAAAACCGAGCGCGGCGAGCATCAAGGTGGGCGGCAGATTGACAGCAAGCTGGGCCGAAACCGGTACGCCCGCCTGGATGGAGTAGCCGAAGTCACCCTTCAGGAAATTGGCGAGCGTCTTCAGATACTGCGTAAGCAGCGTGCCGTCGACGGCATAGGCTTCCCGAATCGCCTGGATCTGTTCCGGGCTCAAGCCGTAGTCCGGGTTGAGGAACTTGATGAGAACGGCATCGCCCGGCATGGCCTGCAGCAGGAGGAAGGAGAGCGTGAAGGCTGCCCACAGCACCAGCAATGCCTGTCCGATCCGGCTCAGTATATAGCGCGTCATCCGCGGGTCTCCCTCGAAAGGTCAGCGACGGCGTGTCTCCGCGCCGTCGCCCGGGCCATTACTTGGCCAGCCAGACGTTGTAGAAGCTCGGGCGGCCGACGGCCTCGAAAGCAATGCCCTTCACATAGGGCGCTCCGGCAAAGGCCTGCGGTTCCTCGAAGATCGGGATGGCATAGGCCTGCTCCAGCAGATAGGCCTGCGCATCGGCAACGGCCTGCAGACGTTTCTGTTTGTCGGGCTGAGAGGCGATCTCTTCCAGAATACCGTTCAGTTTGTCATCGACGAAGGACTGGATCTTGTCGCTGCCGCCGCCCTTCTGGCGCAGTGCGTCGCGGTTCTTCGGATAGAACTGGCTTTTGATGACGTCCGGATCGGCGCGGCCGACCATGGCGGGCGAGACCGATGTCTTCTGCGGATCGAGATCATCGACGGTGCGGCTGCCGGCATCCCCGGCCAGTACGTTGAGCTTCACGCCGACTTTCGCCCATTGCTGGGCGATCAGCTGGAGCGTCGCGCGATTTTGCGGCTGCGGCAGGGATTCGTAGGCCGTCAGCACCAGCTTCTTGCCGTCCTTGGCCCGCGTCCCGTCCGGTCCCGCCACGTAACCTGCCTCGTCCAGCAGTTGCCTTGCCTTGTCGAGATCGAAGCCGAGATCGGCGGAATGGTCCTTGTAGCCGATCGCCGTGGAGGCGATGACAGAGGTCGCCACCGGATAGTTCTTGGAAAACAGCGTGGAAACGATTTCCTTGCGATTGGTCGCGAGGCTGAGCGCCTTGCGCACCCGCACATCCGCCACCAGCTGGTTGTCCGGGCGGAAGACGATGCTGTTGTTCACGCCGCGCGTGCTGGGCGCATAGATCTTGAAGCCCTGGCCCTCGACCTGCGGTTCGTCATAGGCCTGAACCTGGCGGATGAAATCGGCCTGTCCCGCCAGCAGCGCGCCGATGCGCACGCTGTCTTCGCCGGTCACGATGTATTTGATGCCGTCGAGATAGGCGCGGCCCTGATGCTCGAATTTCGCCGGTCCCCAGTTGTAATCCGGCCTGGCCTTCAGCGTCAGTTCCTTGCCAAGCGTTTCGCTTGCCACCACGAAGGGGCCCGAGCCGATGATCTTGGTGGCATCGCCCAGCTGATCGAACGGCAGGGCCAGCGTCTTCAAGGACACGAGGCCGGAGCCGATGACGGCGGTGCCTTGCAGGAAGCCCGGCGAAGGCTTCTTGAAGTAGAATTTCACGGTCAGCGGATCGATCACTTCGCTGCGGTCGTAATTGTTGACCACCTCGGACACCGGATATTTCAGCGTCTTGTCGCCAAGGCCGAAAATGTCGAAGTTCTTCGCGACCGCCGCCGCATCAAGTGGCGAGCCGTCTGAGAAGGTTACGCCGGGACGCAGCTTGAAGGTATATTGCGTTGCATCCGCATTGACCTCCCAGGATTGTGCAAGCCACGGCTCGATCTCGAGTGTCTGCGGGTTCTGGTAGGTCAGCTTGTCGGTGATCTGGTTGAGGATACCGCCGTTCGGATAGAAGCCGCCCGCCGGAGGATACAGGTTGGTATGGGCCTGCTGCTCGAGGTAGACGAGCGTGCCACCCTGGACGGGTGTATCAGCGGCGGCCGCGATGGCGGAAAGGCTGACGGCGGCAGCCAGCGCGAAGACGGGAGCAAGCAAATGTTTGCGGAGGGTCATTTCGGATTTTCCAGCGGTGTTGGACTGGAAACAAGGGTACAGTTTTGCGCAGTATCTTCAATAATTTCTAGTGATTTAGTATTCTATTTTCGCTCCTGAACGAGGCAAGTTCCTCCTCCCTGGATGGTCCTCGCCGAAAAGATGTGCCGCGCCCTTTTCGCCAACTGCCCCTTTCAGGATACGGGGTGTGAGGTTGAGGCTGAGGCTGATGGAGTCGGGGGCATAGAGATGACTCACCAACCTTCATCGGAGTCAAACCCGTCACATAAGTCGCCCGGCAGGCGGGAGAGACCGGCGGGAGGAGGCTCAACGGTGCACCGGCCTGCACCACTCCATGGGGCATAATCTCTCGACCTGCTGAAGCGCTGCCCAGACTGGTTCGATGGGCTATTCGATCTGGATTTGGCATGCTTCACTTTCATGAGACATTGCCACGAAAATGCTGCCGGAATTGCGTCCGGACTGCATGAAAGCACGAAGATGGAGCGTGTGGGGCGCCGGTCACCTGAAGCGTCCGTCCGTCCGGTTCAACGTGAACCTGACGGACGGGCTATTCTTTTGCTTTCCTGACAAATTCTAACGGCGGTGGCTGACGGGCGTCTCGATCGCCTGCGGCTGGTCGTGGTCGAGCAGGCGGGCGGCCAGTCGTGCCGCCTGTTCGCGAATGTCGGGAACGGCCGTGATTTCCCAATGCGTAGCGCGGGTGAGGGGGCCAAGTCCGAAGATGCGGGCATGGCTTCGTCCGGCCTGATCCACCAGTCGATCGTCGCGATCGAAGACAAGACCGAGACCAAGCGGATCGATCGCCGCCTGTCCTTCACCGATCAGCGAGGCAAGCAGCGGTGTTGTGATCGGCGGCTGCAGCCGGCGAAAGCCACGGCAATCGATGGCATACTGCGCGGAAAGTGTTTCCAGCGTCCCGCTGCCGGCAGCACGATAGGTGATGCGGGTTTCGCCGTCCTCGCGGGCCGCCCCCTGGAAGGCGCCGCGCAGGATGGACAGCTGGCCGTTGGCGAGCAGCGCCCGGATCCTCGTCTCCGATTCCGGCGGCATGCGGTGGCGGTGCGTGTCCCAGAGGCTGGAAACATGGCGCAGAAAGCGCGCGCGGCTTGCCGCCGGCAGGTGGCGCCAGAGCGCCTGCGTATGCGGCCGCAAGCCATCGATCACGTCGCGCCAGTCGCCGCCGGTCGCCACGTGATCGTGAATGGTGGCGCGCATCCAGCGCAGCAGATAGGCAAGGCTGGTGCCAAAGGGAATATCGGCTGCCGAAAGCTTCAGCGGCCGGGTCACCCGATGTGGCTGCGGCAAAAGCCCCCGCCGCGACAGGGCATAAATCGGCGCGCGATGACCGCGCCCCAGCAGCGACAGCACCATGTCCACCATGGTCAGCCCCGTGCCGATGAGGATCACGGGCCTGTCCGGATCATGCTTGGTTGTGGGACACCAGGGATCTTCAAGTGCCGTCTGAGAGCGGCCGTCGCGGGCATAGCCGGTGGCGAGAATGGCATGGTGGCAGGGAACGACGCTGCCATCGGCGAGCTTTACCTCCACGCCATGCGCATGCTCGGTCAGCCCCACGCATTCCTGCCGCAGGAAGGCAAGGCGGGGCACGGCGGACTGGCCGCTGCCGTCGGCAAGCAGCTCCTGGAGATAGCGGCCATAGACCTTGCGCGACACGAAGCTCATCGGTTCGCCGGAGCCCAGCCCCTCGCGCGCCAGATAGCGGGAAAAATGATCCGGCTCGTCCGGAAAGGCGCTCATGTTCTGCACGCGCGTGTTGAGGATATGGCAGCTGTCCGGCGTGGAATAGGCAATGCCGCAGCCGATCTCGTGATGGGCTTCCACCAGGGTGAGGCGCAGTTGCCGGGGCGTTTCGCGCTGTCTGAGCAGATGGGCCGCCGCGAGCGTTCCGCTGGCGCCGCCGCCGATAATGACGATATGAAGGGTCATCGCATGTCCTCCGCAAGCTGGGGCCGGGACGGAAAGCGACCCTGTCCCGTCAGGATGATGCCAGTGCGGCGGCGAGATCGGATGTCTCGTCGTCCACCATCTGGCGCATGGCACTCAGCGACTTGTTGTCCAGCACGGCGGCGATCGCCTCGCGCACTTCCAGCATGGTCAGACGTACGGCGCAGGCCGTCTCGTCCCTGCAGTCGTGGCAGCGGGAATAGGCCGTGCGACTGGCACACAGGATGGGGGCCAGCGGCCCGTCGAGAACGCGCAGCACATGGCCGACCATGATCTCGTCCGGTGAGCGGCTGAGGCAGTAGCCACCACCCCGCCCCTTGCGGGCCACAACGAAACCGCTGTGGCGCAGGTCCGCCAGGATCGCGTCGAGAAACTTCTTGGAAATCGCATGCGTCTCGGCAATCTCCACGGATTGCGCCACCGCACCTTCGGGCAGGCCGGCAAGGTGATAGAGCGCCTTGAGCCCGTACTTGCCCTTCATCGACAACATGGAATGCGTTTTCCTTTCGGACGTCAGCAAGAAAACATCTCTTTCCGCTATATAGCGCGCTCGGCGCGGCCTTGCCATTCCTTCCGGGCATCGCAGCACTCCTCTGGTTCGAGGCCTTGACCGGCAACGGGATTTGCCTTGCTCTGTTCCCGGCGCTGGACGCCGGGGCCTGTTTCGAAAAGGGGATGATCGTGCCCGTGAATGCCGCTCGCCGCAGCACGGGCAGGGACGGGCGAGAGGGTGATCATCAGGGCAATGGCCATATAGGCCGCGATGAAGGCGGCCCATGCAAGCAGGCGGGGACCGGTCTTCAGCTGTCTGCCGTCACGCATGGGATGACCTCCGCAAGCAGGCCGCGCATCGGACAGGGCACCCCTCCCGAGGGGCCAGTCCATCCGATGCCGACATCACGCAGGTTAACGCAAATTAAAGGAATGTCTACTGCTCAAATAGACTGTTGGGCGTAAGCAGCCGGAAGGGCCAAAAGACCGGGGCCACGGCCCGGTTAAGGCAGGATCGGCCGGAAGGCGGGTCAAGGGCTGGCGTTGCCAGACAGATCGCCTATTCTGGCGCCGGGCTTTATAGTCGTCCAGAATCAGACGGGACGCGCGGGGAAACGCAAGGGTGACACCAGACCAGTTCCTCATCACGGTCCTTCTGCTGGTTCTGCTCGTGCTGTTTGCGGTGGATCGCTTCCGGGCCGAAACGGTGGCGATCGGCGGGCTTGCCGCGGCCGCCGTGCTGGGACTTGTGCCTGTTTCCGGCGTGTTTGCCGGCCTTACGGCGCCGGCCGTGGTGACGGTCATCGAGGTGCTGCTGATCGTGCAGGTGCTTGGACCCACGCGGCTGTTCGAACGGCTCGGCCAGAGCCTGCAGAGCCGCTTTCACCGGCCGCTGCCGCTCATTCTGGCGCTGTCGGCGCTCGGCGCCTGCCTCTCCACCGTCATGAACAATGTGGCGGCCTTTTCGCTGATGCTGCCGGCCGCCTTCTCCCTGATGGCCAGGGATCGCATTCCCGCCCGCTGGATTTTTCTGCCGCTCTCCTATGCCACGCTGCTCGGCGGGTTGTGGACGCTGATCGGCACGCCGCCGAACCTGATGGCCAGCACGCTTCTGCAGCAGGCGACGGGGCAGGGCTATGCCTTTCTCGATTTCGCGCCGGCCGGCATTGCGGCCACCATCGCCGGTTTTGCGGCCATGGCGCTGTGGCTGCCGTTCAGCCTGTTTTCCCGCCGAGGCGATCAGCGTGCTGTCGCTGAGGGCGGGACGGAGGCGGAGGCCGGGCCCGGCAGGGGAGAACAGGAGGGCGGCCCGGAGGATGTCGCCCCCGTCTATCGCCGGGTGATGTGCGAACTGGCGCCCGGCCCCTCCGCCGAAGGCGAGACCGCTGCCAGCCTGGAAGCGCGTCTGCGTGGCCGGCTGCGCAATGTGGTGCGCGAGGGGCGACGGCTCTTTCCATTGCGGCCGGACACGCCGGTCCTGCCGGGCGACCGTCTGCTGGCGGAGGCGGAACCCGCCGCACTCGATTTCTGCCTGTCCGCCGGCCTTGTGGTCTATGCGCGGGCGGGAGACGACAGGCGTCTGCAACGGGCCGGGGCCGTCGTCATGCCGCACAGTGTCGCCGTCGGCTCCTGCGTGGCGACCCTCCATCCACAGATTGCTGCGGGGGTTGCGATCCTCAGGGTGGAGGGCGAACCCACCCGCTTCGAAGGGCCGTTCGAGGAACTGCCGCTGCGGGTCGGCAACCTGCTGCTGCTGGAGGGGGCGGGGCCGGCGCTGAAGGCCTTCATCGGCTATTACGATCTGATCGAGGTGGCCACGGTGCCTTCGCCGCCCGTCAGCCCGCCGGGGTCAGGTGGTCTTCTGCCGCTTCTCGTCTTCGGATTTGGCGTGACGGTGTCCGCGCTCGGCCTCCTTCCAGCCGAGATCGCGCTCGGCGGCGTGGTTGCGCTGTTCTGCCTCGCCGGCTGGCTCGATCTGCGGCTTGCGCTGCGCAATCTCAACTGGTCGATCATCATGCTCCTGGTGGCCATGCTGCCGCTTGGCACCGCGCTTGGCACCACCGGGGCGGCCGCGGCCATCGCGCACGCGCTGACCGGCGCGCATGTCATCGACAGCGGGCCGATGGCGGTCTTTGCGCTGCTTGCCTGCGCCATGCTGATCACGCCCTTCGTCAACAACACCACGACGCTGGCCATTCTTGCGCCGATTGCGCTGGAAGTGGCCCGCGCCACCGGGCTGTCGCCGCAGATGCTCCTGATGGCCGTCACCATCGGTTCCTCGCTCGATTTTCTCACCCCCTTCGGCCACCACAACAACATGCTGGCCTTCAGCCTCGGCAGCTACCGTTTCGTGGATTTCCCGCGCTTCGGCTGGCCCGTTTCGCTCTGTTCCGGGGTGGCCGCCGGCATCGCGCTGCTGCTGTTCTGGTGAGGCGGGCAGACGCCCTCAGTCCTTCGGTGTCTCCGTCATGCGCCGCAGAACCGCTTCCACGTCGTCAAGCCCGGCCTTCCAGTTGCCGTCCTCGTCGAGTCCGGCAATGCGCATGAGGAATAGGCCTTCCACGGCGAGGAAGGCAACGCGGGCGGCCTGCAGGTCTGCGGCATCGCCGCCGAGACGGGCGAACACGCCGCGATACCAGTTGCGCGCCTCCTCGAGATTGCCGGGTTCCTGCAGGTAGCCGATCATCAGTCCCGCCATCTTGGCATTCATCGCCTGCTGCGAGGCGCGCATGGAACCGATGTAGCGATGCACCCGGTCGGGAGCGGTCAGCTGGTCGTCCGGCTCCAGCATGTCGTCGAACTGGCGCGTCCAGCGCTCCACCAGCGCCTGTACCAGCTGGTCCTTCGAGGCGAAGGAATATTGCACGCCACCCTTGGAAATGCCTGCTGCCTTCGCCAGCGCATCGATCGTCAGCGCCTTGGCGCCTTCCGTGCGCACGATCTCTTCCGCCAGATCCAGCAGCCTGTCGCGATTGATGGTCGGTTGCCTGCCCATGGCCGATCTTGCCCCTCTTGACCTTGTTTATTTAAATCCATACGTACGTATTTATAAACGTGATCCCGTCTGCATGCAAGGTGAACCATGCGCAAGACCTCCGCCGATTCCCGCCGCTGGCTGGTGCTGCTGGCCGTGATGCTGGCCTTTCTCCCCGTTGTTCTCGACATGACGATCCTGCATGTGGCGGTGCCGACGCTCACCCAGTCGCTCGGCGCCAGCAGCACCGAGGTTCTGTGGATCATCGATATCTATCCACTGGTGATGGCCGGCCTGCTCGTGCCGATGGGAACGCTGGCGGACAAAGTGGGCCATCGCCGCCTGCTGCTGACGGGCCTCGTGGTGTTCGGCGCGGCCTCCGGGCTTGCCGCCTTTGCCCCGGATGCCCGCATGCTGATCGGCGCGCGCCTGGTGCTGGCACTTGGCGGGGCAATGATCATGCCCTGCGTGCTCGGCATCATCCGTCGCGCCTTCGAGGACGACGCGGAGCGGGCGATGGCGCTCGGCCTCTGGGGCACGGTCGGTGCTGCGGGTGCCGCGATCGGTCCGTTGATCGGCGGCGCGCTGCTCGAACATTTCTGGTGGGGGTCGGTGTTCCTGATCAACGTACCGGTCATGCTGGTGGTCGCGCCGGCCTCAGCCCTGCTTCTGCCGCGCGCCGAGCCTGCGGGCACTGGCCGCTGGGCCTTCGGCCAGGCGCTGCTGCTGATTCTCGGCATGATAGCCACCGTTTATGCCATCAAGGCCGGTTTTGGGGCGAAGCAGCCGCTGCCGGTGGTGGCGCTGGTGCTTCTCTTCGGCCTTGCGATGCTTGGTTTCTTCGCCCGCCTGCAGTTGCGCTCGCGCCAGCCGATGCTCGATCTGTCGCTGTTTGCCCGCCCGGCAATCCTGGCCGGCATGATCATGGCCCTCGTGGCGACCGGGGCGCTTGCCGGCGTGGAACTGACGCTGGCGCAGGAACTGCAATATGTGCTGGGCAAGACGCCGATCGAGGCCGGCCTCTTCATGATCCCGATCATGGCCGCCGCCGCCTGCGGCGGCCCTGTCGCCGGGCGGCTGTCCGGCCTGTTCGGCCTGCGGCTGGTGGCGGGCCTTTCGCTGCTGGTCTCGGCCCTTGCGCTGGCCGCACTCGCCTTCACGGATTTCGGCAGGCCGGGCGTGCTGGTGCCGGGCCTGCTCGCCCTGCTCGGCCTGATGCTGAGCATCGGCCTCACCGCGTCTTCGATCGCCATCATGGGGGCGGTGGAAGCGGAGCGGGCAGGTGCCGCCGGCTCACTGGAAGCGACGGGCTACGAGCTGGGCACGGGGCTTGGCATCACGCTGTTCGGCGTCTTCATGTCGGCGGTCTTCAGCCATACCATCGTGCTGCCACCGGACCTTGCGCCGGCGCTGGCGGAGACCGCGGCGCGCTCGATCGGTGATACCTATCTGGTCGCGCGCCAGCTGCCGCCGGGGGAAGCGCAAGGCCTGATCGATGCCGGCCGGCAGGCCTTCACGGCGACCCATTCGGTGCTGCTGACCACGGCCGCAGCCCTGATCGGCGCGCTGTCCCTGCTCGTCCTTGCCATGCTGAAGAGCTATCGCCCCGTGTCGGGCGGGCACGGGTGAGGGATAGGGCCGAGGGTAATGCCCGTCAGATCTGACGCGGCAGGCGGATTTCCACGCCGAGTCCGGGGCCGTCGGGAGGCAAAAGCAGCGCCTCGCCGCCATGGGCGCGGGCGATGGTGCGCACGATCGGCAGGCCGAGACCCGAACCGCCAAGGCTTCGGCCGCGCGAATCGTCTGCGCGCCAGAATCGCTCGAAGGCATGAGTGCGGCTCTCCGCCGACAGGCCGGGGCCGGTATCGATGCAGCGGAACACCGCAAAATCGCCCGTCACGGCGGTTTCCACATGCACGCTCGCCTGCGGGGCATAGCGGCGGCAATTGTCCAGCACCGCGATCATGGCCTGGCGCAGCCTCGCCCGGTCGCCCCGGATCGCCACGCTGGCGAGCGAACGACTGACGGTGATGCCGGCCGCAGCCAGCTGGTGATCGATACCGCCGAGCGCGGCCTCTGCCTCCTGCGCCAGATCGAGGCGCGCATACTGCAGATCCAGCTGCCCGGCATTGCCGAGCGCCAGCGTGCGCAGCTCCTCGACGATCCCCGAGAGATCGTCGACATGCTCGATCAGCCGGCCGTAAAGCTCGGGGCTCGGCTCGAAGACGCCGTCCAGCAGGCCCTGTAGCCGGCCGCGCAGGATGGTGAGAGGCGTGCGCAGCTCGTGTGCGATGGCGGAATTGGAATAGCTGAGCTCGGCCTCGGCGCGCTGCAGACGTTCTGCCATCTGGTTGAAGTCCGCCACCAGATCACCGGCTTCCTTGAAGGTGCGGGGCGGAAGGTCGGCGCGGGCGGAAAAATCGCCCTCCGCCAGCCGGCGGGCTGCCGCTGCGACCGATTTCAGCGGCACGATCATCGGGCGGGCCAACCGCCAGCCGAACAGCAGGGCGGCTAGGATGGCGATCCCGAGCAGCAGACCCAGCATGACGGCGTCACCGAGACGCCAGCTGTCATCATAGGGCGGGGCGTCCGGATAGAGCCAGTCATAGATGAAGAAGAAATAAGCGAGAAGGCCGAAATAGACCACCGCGCAGGCAAGCAGCGTCAGGCCGATCATGGCCCGCACGATGCGCGTGTTCAGGTTATCGCGCATCGGGAGCATCCAGCCGGTAGCCGACGCCGCGCACGCCGCTCAGAAGGCCATCGGCGCCAGCCGCCGCAAGCTTGCGGCGCAGATTGCTGACATGGCTGTCGACAGTGCGATCCAGCGCCTCGCTTTCCGGCAGGCAGGCATCCACCAGTTCCGAGCGCTCGAAGGCGCGGGCGGGCGAGGCGGCCATGTGCGCGAGAATGCGGAATTCCGTGCGCGTCAGATCGAGCGCCACGGGGCCGTTGCCGATGTCGATGGTGGCGCGATGTGCCTCGCGATCGACCGTCAGCGGCCCGATCCTGAGCAGGTGGCCGGTGCGCTCGCCGGAGCCCTTGCCGAGTGTGCGGCGCAGCACGGCCTTCGCGCGGGCGACGACCTCCAGCGGGTTGAAGGGCTTCACCACATAATCGTCCGCGCCGATCCGTAGCGCCTGCAGCTTGTCCAGATCCTCGGCCAGTGCGGTGACCATGATCACCGGTGTGTCGCCACGCCGGCGGATGGCCGCCAGCACCTCGTAGCCGTCCTGGCCGGGCAGCTTGATGTCGAGCACCACGAGATCCGGCCGCAGTCGCTGGTGGTGGGCAAGGCCGAGCGTACCATTGCCGGCGCTGATCGTGCGGAACCCCTCGCGCGCGAAATAGGTCTCGATGATCTCGGCAATTTCCGGCTCGTCTTCGATGATGAGGATCAGGGCATTGTTCATCGTCACTCTCTCGTGGCTGCATGCCCTTGCGGCTGGCGGGGTCGGGTGCCCGATCCGGTCAGGTGGCTGATTGCCACATACAGGACCGGCACGAAGAAAACAGCCAGCGCCGTTGCGGTCAACATGCCGCCGAACACGCCGGTGCCGATGGCATTCTGGATTTCGGCGCCTGCACCGCGGGCAATCATCAGTGGCACGACGCCGAGAAGGAAGGCGAGCGAGGTCATCAGGATCGGTCGCAGCCTAAGCCGCGCAGCCGTCAGCACCGCGCGGTGAAGGCCCATCCCGCCCTGTTGCAGGTGGCGCGCATATTCGACGAGCAGGATGGCATTCTTCGCGGCAAGTCCGATGATCGTGACGAGGCCGACCTTGAAGAAGACGTCATTGTCCAGCCCGCGCATGAGCACGGCGGTGACGGCGCCAAGGACGCCAAGCGGCACGATGAGCATCACCGCCAGCGGGATCGACCAGCTTTCGTAAAGTGCGGCCAGCACCAGGAACACCACCAGCATGGAGGCTGCCAGCAGCAGGGGCGCCTGCGAGGCCGACTGCTTTTCCTGCAACGACTGGCCTGTCCATTCGAGCGCAAAGCCCGGCGGCAGCTGTTTCGCCAGCTGTTCCATCTCCGTCATGGCCGCGCCGCTTGCGATACCGGGCGCCGCCGCGCCGGAGAGGCGGGCGGCCGGATAGCCGTTGTAGCGCGACAGCTGCAGGGGGGCTGCGTCCCAGGTCGGCTGGACGAGTTCGGAGAGCGGCACCATGCCGCCGGCGTCGTTGCGCACCTCCAGCTTCAGCACGTCCTCGATGCGCATGCGAGCCGGCGCATCTGCCTGCACGATCACCTGCTGCAGACGGCCCGCATTCGGGAAATCGTTGACATAGGTCGAGCCGATCGCCGTCGACAGCGTGGCATTGATGGCGGGGAAGGCGACACCGAGCGCCTGCGCCTTGCGGCGGTCGATGGACAGGGCAAGGCTTTCTCCATCCGGCAGGCTGTCGCTGCGCACGTCGGTGAGGCGCGGGCTTGCGGCGGCCAGCGCGATCAGCTGCCGTTCGGCGGCTTTCAGCGCTGCAAGTCCGCGGCCCGCTCTGTCCTGCAGCCGCAGCGAAAAGCCGGAGGTGCTGCCGAGCGATTCGATCGCCGGCGGCTTCAGGATGAGCGCCGTGCCCTCGGCGATGCCGGAAACGGCGGCCTGCGCCCGGGCAACCTCCTCGTCGGCGCCTGTGCTGCGGGCGCCCCACGGCCGCATGCTGGTAAAGGCCTGCGCGGCATTGGGGCCGGAACCGGACATGCCAAAGCCATAGATCACGGTATTTTCGATGATGTCGGGCCGGGTTTCGACATGGGCCTGATAGGTGGCAACCACCGCACGCGTGCGCTCCGCCGTGGCGCCCGCCGGCAGTTCGAACATCGCCATGAAGCTGCCCTGGTCCTCCTCCGGCACGAAGGAAGAGGGGATCATCCCGTAACCGAGGCCCGTGACGGCGACGAGCGCGAGATAGATCACCGCCATGCGCCCGCCGCGCCTGAGCAGTGCGCCCACCCAGCCGGTATAGCGGGCGGTCAACCGCTCGAAGCCGCGGTTGAAACGGCCGAACAGGCTCCCCGGAAGACCTTCGGGGGCATGTGATGCATGGGGCTTCAGCAGCGTGGCGCAGAGTGCCGGCGTCAGCGTCAGCGCCAGGAAGGCCGATAGCAGGATGGAGACCGACATCGACAGGGTGAACTGCCGATAGATGGCGCCAACCGAGCCGGCGGCAAAACCGATCGGCAGGAAGACCGCCGCCAGCACCAGGGTGATGCCGATGATCGCGCCGGAAATCTCCTGCATGGCCTGCCGGGTGGCCGCCTTTGGCGATAGACCCTGCTGGCGCATGATGCGTTCGACATTCTCCACCACCACGATGGCATCATCGACGATGATGCCGATCGCCAGAACCATGCCGAACATGGTGAGCACGTTGATGGAATAGCCCGCCGCCAGCATCACCGCGAAGGTGCCGAGCAGGGCGATCGGCGCGACGATGGCCGGGATCAGCGTGTAGCGGATGTTCTGCAGGAAGAGCAGCATCACCAGGAAGACCAGCACCATGGCTTCCGCGAGCGTCTGCACCACCTTGGCGATGGAGACTTTGACGAAGGGGGCCGTGTTGTAGGAAATCGAGGCCTGCATGTCGGCGGGCATGGTCGCCTCAAGCTCGGCAAGGCGCTGCTCGATGGCATTGGAAGTCAGCACCGCATTGGCGCCCGGCGTCATCTGGATGGCGGCAGCGGCGGCCGGCCGTCCATTGCTGCTGACGCTGAAGGCGAGCGACTGGGCGCCAAGCTCGACGCGTGCCACATCCGAGAGCAGCAGGCGGCTGCCATCGGCGCGGCTGAGCAGCGCAATGCCCGCGAAGGCCTCCGGCGTCGTCAGCTGTCCCTGCACCGTCAGCGGTGTGGAAAGCCGCGTGCCCGGCACGGTCGGTTCGTCGCCCACCCGACCGGGGGCGATCTGGACGTTTTCGCGCGCGATCGCCTCGGTGACATCGGACATGCCAAGCCCATGAGCGGCAAGCTTTGCCGGATCGACCCAGATCCGCATGGCTCGTTCCGCGCCGAACTGCTGCACGCGGCCGACGCCCGGCAGGCGCTTCAGCTCCTCGCCGAGATTGCGCACCATATAGTCGCCAAGCGTCAGTTCGTCGGTTTTTCCGCTCTTCGACTTCAGCGTGATGACCATCAGGAAGCCGGATTCGGCCGCCTCCACGCTGAGCCCGCCGCGACGCACCGCTTCGGGAAGCCGTGGTTCGGCATTCTTCAGCCGGTTCTGCACATCCACCTGCGCCAGTTCCGGATCAGTGCCCGGCCGGAAGGTGACGGTCACGCTGGCATTGCCGGTCGCGTCCATCGTCGTGTCGTAGTAGAGCACGTTGCGGACGCTCGACAGTTCCTTCTCGACAGGGGCGACCACGCTGTCGCGCACGGTCTCGGCGCTCGCGCCGGTATAGCTTGCAGAAATGCTGATGCTGGGCGGGGCGATGTCGGGAAAGCGCGCCACCGGCAATTGCGGCAGCGCCACCAGCCCGGCAAGCGCGATGAAGATGGCGATCACCCAGGCAAGAACCGGGCGTTCGATGAAGATCCTTGACATGGGAAATGACCTTTAAGGCTGTACGGCGCCGGCCGATGTGGCATCGCGGCTCGATGCCGGTTGAGGGGCGGTGGTGGCGTCGGCGTCAAGGGGCGTGACGGGGATGCCGTCCTGGACCCGGTCCTGGCCGCGAATGACCACACGCTCTCCCGCTGCAAGCCCGTCGGTGACGATGACCCGTTCGCCAACGGTTTCGCCGAGCGTGACGGAGCGGCGGCTCGCCTGTCCGTCGCTTGCCACCACCACGATCTCCGGCCGGGTACCGGCGCGCAGCACGGCATCGGCCGGCACCAGAAGCGCCTTCTCCAGTCGTGCCCGCGGGACGCGCGCCCGCACATACATGCCGGGCAGCAGCGACAGATCAGGATTGTCCACTGCGACACGCACCGGGGCGCTGCCGGTGCCGGGATCGACGACGACATCCGCAAACCGCAACGTCCCGGCCTTGAGGGGGCGGGCCCCCTCTTTTCCGACGGCGATGGTGACGGGCCCGAGTCCGGTTGCATCGGCCTCTGCCAGCGCCTCCAGCTGGCCGGCGGGAAGGCGCAGATCCACATAGACCCGATCGACCGCCTGCAGCACGGCAAGTGGACGATCCGATTGCGGGTTGGCAAGCGCCCCCTCGTCGGCGAGCGTTGCGCCGACATAGCCGCTGATGGGCGCGCGTATGGTAGCAAAGGCAAGATCCAGCCGGCGGCGCTCCACCACCGCCTTTGCCTCGGCGAGGTTGGCGCGGGCGGTCAAGAGATCGTTGCGGGCGCTTTCGCTCTTCTCGAGGCTCGTGGCATTGCCCGAGAGAAGCGCCGCGGCCCGTTCGGCGGCACGGCTTGCATGCGCTTCCGCCGAAACGGCCCGCTGCAGCCCGGCTTCCGCTGTGGCAAGCTCCGCCTTGAGGATGGCGGTGTCGATCTCGAACAGAACCTGTCCGCGTGTGACAGCCATGCCCTCGCGGACCAGGCGCTGCGTGATCACGCCGCCGACCTGAGGCCGGATCTCCACCCGCCGCTCCGCCGCCACGCGGCCGGTCAACTCGTCGGAGAGGATCACGGTTTCGGGAACGAGCGTCTGCACGACGACCTGCACCGGCTGAAGGCGCGCGGATGACGCTGCCTCGTCCGCCGAACCATCGAAACGGACCAGCAGGACGGCTGCCGTCACGGCCGTGCCGAACAGGGCGAGAAGGAAAAGGCGGGAGGATGACATCTGAACTTTCCGGGTTGCCGAATGAGCAGTTCCGGCGATCCTCCGGGTCATCGCCCCGGGTGTCGCCTTCGGCACTGCATGAAGGCAGGGAGAGCGCTTCCGGCAAATTCGTTCGGGCAATCCGTCTTCACCGGAAACGCTTTCCCTGGCGATCCCGTTCTCATGGGCCCGTGAATGTCGCGCCGAGATTGTGTGGAGATTTGGTGGAGACGCAGGCCGCTGCGGCGGTTTGGACGCCGTGACGCTCATTTCAATGACGACATCGCCGTTTTCCAAGGCTGGGAGGCGAATGGGGGTGGCGCCTGCGGTTGCAGCCAGACAGCTCACCCGCCCGGAGGCAAAGAGGGCCGGCGGGCAAACGGAGTGGCGGCGCGGGCGCAGGCTGTTCAGCCGCCCGCGGCTTACGGGCCGGCTACCGTCGCTCGGCGATGTTTCGCTCGGAGTCGCTTACCGCCTGGCCTGATCCGCCGCGGCAAAACCCTGCGGCGTGAGATCGAACCTGTCCACATCGATGCCGAGGCTGCCTGCATTCTTGCGGGCGGCAGCGCGGACCTGTTCAAGGCGGGCCGGGGTGCCCTTCGCCTGTTCCACGGCGCCATCGATCAGCATGGCCTGCACCAGCAGCGCCTCGGCGAGTTCCTGCTTATCGGCGCTCGAGGCCCGGGTCATGCCGCCGGCATTGCGCAGCGCCAGCACCATCTGCGCGCGCACGGCCAGGAGCGTCGCGCTTTCGGGCGTGTCGTTTCGTCCGTGTGCCGCCTGCCAGACCGTCAAGAGCCAGAGCGTATAGGCATCGGCAAGATTGTCGATGCGCAGACCTTGCGGGCGGATCAGTGCGTCGATCCTGGAAATGATGTCGCCATCGGCAAACAGGCGCTGCAGGTCTGCCGCGCCGGCCGGGTCGGCGGCCCGCGTCCTTTCAATGAAACGGGCGAGATTGGCGCTGCGGCGGGCCGGCGAGGGTGTGTAGCGGAGCGCGGCAAGATCGGCCGGTGTCACCTCCCGTACCGGCGGCAGGTCCCCGTCATCTGCATTCGGGGTGCCTGCACCGGGCTGGCTACCGCCGGCGCGGTTGCGCGCTTCCGCTTCCTGGTTCAGCCGGTCCTGCAGCAGCAGGCCGAGCGTATCGGTGCGCGCGATCGAGGGAACAAGCGTGCTCCAGACCCAGATATCGCCCACTTCGGCCCGTGCACCGACGCTCCCGCCGAGGAGCATTGCAACCGCTATCGCCACCCGTCCCCTCATCCTGCTCCCTCGTTGTCCAGCCCGCTTGCCCCTCTGCGCCCCCTCGCTGTTCGCGAAACGTCGCATGACAAACGCCCGTCAACGCGGGAACGGGCAACATGTTCCCACAGGGCGAAGGGAGCGGAAGCCCGGCGATCATCAGCTGATCCAGCCGAGCGCCATTGCGGCGCGCAGCGCTTCGGCGCGACGGTTGCAGCCGAGTTTCCGGTACAGATTGCCGAGGTGGTATTTCACGGTGACCTCGGAAATGTTGAGCGTTGCGGCGATGCGTTTGTTGGAGAGGCCGCCGGCTGCCAGCTGCAGCATCTGGGCTTCACGCTGCGATAGTCCGCCCTTCAGCGCGCGGGCATGCGGCGAGTTGAGCGAGGACGTGAAGATCGCAAGCGCGCTGCGCACGCCGACGGAGGTTTCCACGAAGGCGCGGAGCGTGCGGCTTTCCAGAAGCGGCGAGAGAAACAGGCGCTCTTCGGACAGAACGCCGTGGCAACCGAGCCGGTGGGCACTTTCGAGCGCCGACAGCAGGTGACTGCGGGCGGCGGCCGTCTCGCGGCGCTGGTGGGCTGTGTAGCCCAGCCAGATCTCCAGCGCCACGCGCTCGCGATGGGTCACCTTCGGATTGGCGATCAGCGCCTCCAGCTGCCGGGCGAGATAGGGGCGGGGCGTCCACAGATGGACCGCCTCGCGAAACCAGGCCATCACATAGGCGATCTCGTCACGACGGCTGAAGCGCGTGAGGTCCTCCACCGCGCTGTCGATCCAGTGCTTGCCCATCGGCATGCGGATGGCGGACAGGGTGGCCGCCGCCTCGCGCCAGCGCCCGGCATTCTGGTAGGCGATCGCCGTGCGGATCTCCATCATCGCATGGAACTGCAGGCCATCCGACAGGTGGATCCACAGCCCGTCGAGAAAGCCCGGCCGCACGCCCATCGGAAAATGGTCGATCAGCGCCTGCGCGGCATAATGCAGGGCGAACTGCATCAGGCTCGGCCAGATTTCGGCGGCGGCGAACTCCTCAAACTCGTTTTGCACGAATTGCAGCAGGGCCCGCTGGCGGCCCACTTCGTAATCGAGGCAGGCCTCCGCCAGGCGCAGCATGCGAAACTCAGCGTCCGCCGGATGCGGCACCTGTTCAAGGCGTACGCGGGCATCCTGTGCGGCCTTGCGGGCCAGAAGTGCATCGCCGCTCATCAGTCGCAGCACGGTCTGGTGCAGATGGATGAAGAATTCGAGCAGCGGCTGGCCCCCCATCTTCTTAAGGTAGATCAGCGCCCGCGCGGCGGCGGCCTCGGCCTCGCGAAAATTGCGGCGACGGATCTCGAATTCCAGCAGCGCATTGTAATAGGCCGCCCATTTCCCATGCTCGCCCAGCGGATAATCCGCCATGAATTCGGCCAGCCGCTCGATCATCGCGTCATTCGGCGTCAGGTCCTCGGAAATCATCAGGTTGAGGCGGAAGGTTCGCGCGGCAAACGAGAAGCGCGAGCCCTTGACCAGCACCTTCATGGGGTCGAGGTAGTCGAGACCCAGATGTTTCGACAGAAGATGGCGCACGCGGTGCAACTCGCCCTGCTTCATCAACGCCCGGCAGATGGCAAACAGGATCGTCTCGTTCTCCGCCACGCTCTCGTGCGAGAAGCGCAGGACGATATCCTGGAACTCGGCCAGACTGCTGCGATAGATCAGGTCGCGCCCGTCCGCCCGCTCCAGGATGGCGGCGGCCTGTGCCTCCAGACCATGGTCCAGCAGCAGGTTCATGGCGGCAAGCACCTGTCCGGACTGTTCGAGCGTGGACGCGATATCTTTGAGGGCGGTCGGGCTGACATAGGCCGCAAGGCTCTCCCCGCTTGCCCGCCGCAGGGTCTCGACCAGCACTGGGTAGCGATCCGGTTCCGCAAGGAGACGCGGTGGCATGAGGGTGGCAGCAATCGCCGGCACCGGCTGGTCGGGTGCCTTCAGCCACAAAGACAGGGCCGCCATGTCGCCCGGCGTCAGATGGTCAAACAGCGCTTCCCGGCAGTAATCAACGAGGCTGCCATCATCCTCTCCGTCGCCAAGGGCAAGCCGCAGGAAGGCCGGCCAGCCGGCATAGGTTTCGAGTACCGCGCGCTGCGTCTGCGGCGGCAGCGTGATCAGGTCCTCGTCGTTGAAGGACAGGTCTTCGGCCAGAAGGACACGGCAGCCACCATGCAGCTTGGCGCGGGCAAGGCCCGTGACCTTCTGTTGCGGTCGGCAGGCGATGACGATCCGCTCGGCGTTGTCGATGACGGCGTCGGAAAGCCTGAGCGACCGGGCCTTGCGCGGCAGGTCCCAGAACAGCATGCCGCCTTCGAGATCCGCCTGCTGCGGATGGAGCGCGGTGCAGACGCGTGCCCCGGCATCCTCTGCCATCTGCCGCAGCAGTACGCTTTTTCCCGCGCCTGCCCCTGCCTGGAGAAGGAGGACGCGGTGATTGCCGTCTGTCATCAGACGGCGAAGGCGGGGCCTGTCGAGAAGCATGTCCATGGTAAGGGGATAGGGCATCCGAACTCCAAAACCTATACCTTTGGAGTAAAAAACTATACCGGGCCGCGCTTGTTCGTGGGAAGGCGACAAGAGAGATTGCCGGCGCATGTTTCCTGGCAAGGGGATCTTTCACGACGATGCGGCATCACCCGTTGACAGCCATTCTGGCCCGGCTCGGCACCTTCCTGCTGGTGATGGTCGTGCTGTCCCTGATGATTTTCACACTTGCCCGCGTCGTGCCTGGCGATCCGGCCCGCATGGCGCTCGGACCGGCGGCGACGCCGGAACAGGTGCAGGCGCTGCGCCTGCAGATGGGGCTCGATCAGCCTGTTGTCGTGCAGTATCTCGCTTATATCACCAAGGCGCTGCACGGCGATCTCGGCACCTCGCTCGTCTCGCAGCGTCCCGTGACAACGGACCTTGCCCAGACGGTGCCGGCGACGGTGGAACTCGTTCTCGTCTCCGTCGTCTTCATGTTCCTCGTCGCCATTCCGCTTGGCGTTGTCACCGCCCATTACCGCGACCGCGCGCTGGACCATGGGGGCCGTATCCTGTCGCTGACGGGGGTGACGATCCCGAGCTTCCTCTTCGCCATCACGCTCCAGTTGCTGGCGGCGCGGGTGCCGGGAGGATGGCCGATCATCGGGCGCCTTGATCATGGGCTTGGCTGGCAGGGCGGCCCGACCGGCTTCCTGATCCTCGACGGCCTTCTTGCCGGGCGGCTCGATGTCGTCGGCAGCGCGCTCCAGCACATCGCGCTGCCCGCCTTTGCGCTGTCGATGGCCGGCATCGGCCAGATCACCCGCATCACCCGTTCCTCGATGATCGAGAACCAGCGCAAGGACCATGTGCTGACACTGCAGAGCTTCGGCGTGCCCGAGCGCGTCATCATCTTCCGCTATCTGCTGAAGCTCTCCTCCATCGCGCCGCTCACCATCATGGGGCTCGAATTCGCCTCGCTGATCGGCAATGCCTTCGTCATCGAAATGATCTTCGCCTGGGGCGGGTTCGCCTCCTACGGCCTCAACGCCATCCTGCAGAAGGATCTCAACGCGGTCACCGCCGTGGTGCTGGTGGCGGGCCTGTTCTTCATCGTCGCGAACCTTGTCGTCGATGTCCTGATTTCCATCATCGATCCGCGCATGCGCCGCAAGGAGGCACTCTGATGGCCGACATCAAGATGTTGGATCCGGCCGACCGTGGCCTGAGCGCCGGTTACATGATGTGGTACCGCTTCAGCCGCAATCCGGCTGCCGTCATCGGCACGCTGATCCTGCTGTCGGTCGTCATTCTCGCGGTCTTTGCGCCGTGGCTCACGCCCTATCCGAAGCATGTCGGCAGCATCGTCGATTTCAAGGCGCGCCATCTGCCGCCGGATGCCGGCCACTGGTTCGGCACCGACAAGGCCGGCCGCGACATCTTCTCGCGCACAGTGTTCGGCCTTCGGGTCTCGCTGCTGCTCGTTCTCGGCGTGCTCGGCATTTCCGTGCCGGTCGGCACCGTGCTCGGCCTGATTGCGGGCTATGTCGGCGGCTGGACGGAGCGGCTGATCAGCGGGCTCACCAATGTAATGCTCGCCATGCCGCCGCTCGTGATGGCGCTTGCCGTCTCGAACCTGCTCGAACCGACGCTGATGAATGCGATGATTGCCATCACGCTGCTCTGGTGGACCTGGCATGCGCGGCTCATCTATTCGGTGTCGAAGTCGATCGCCTCGGAAGACTATATCGAGGCGGCGCGGCTGGCCGGCGCCGGCCCCTTCCACATCCTCTTCCGCGAAATCCTGCCCAATTGCGTCGCCGTCATTTCTGTCAAGACGACGCTCGATGCCGCCTTCGTCATCCTGTTCGGCGCGACGCTGAGCTTCCTCGGCTTCGGCGTGAAGCCGCCGACGCCGGATCTCGGCTCGATGGTGGCGGACGGACGCCAGTTCATGCCGGATTTCTGGTGGGAGGTTCTCTGCCCGGGGGCTGCAGTGCTTTACGTCACCCTCGGCTTCAACCTGCTGGGCGACGGTCTGCGCGACATGTTCGACGTGGAGGGCTGATGATGCGCGACACTCTTCTCAGCGTCGAAAACCTGTCCGTCGACTTCACCTCCTATGGCCGCACGCGCCAGGTGCTGCGCGATGTCAGCTTTGCGGTTGCCGCCGGCGAACGCGTCGCCCTGATCGGCGAGACGGGCTCCGGCAAGTCGGTCACCGCCAAGGCGATCATCGGCACGCTGCCCCGCAATGCGACCATCCGCACCGGCCAGATCCTTGTCGAGGGCCGCAATGTGCTGGACCTGCCGCGCGCCGGGCGCGAGGCGCTGAAGGGCACGGCCTTCTCGCTGATCATGCAGGACCCGCTCTCCTCCTTCAATCCGGTGTTCCGCATCGGCACCCATCTCGACGACGTGATGCGCTTTGCCGACCGTCGCAACGGCATCGCGACGTCGCGCGCCGAACGCCGCAGCCGCATTGCCGCCGTGCTGCGCCGGGTGCAGCTTGCCGATGCCGAGCGGGTGATGAATGCCTATCCGTTCGAGCTCTCGGGCGGCATGCGCCAGCGCGTGCTGATCGGCCTTGCCTTGCTGCACCAGCCGAAACTTCTGATCGCCGATGAACCGGGAACCGCGCTCGATGTCACCACGCAGGACGAGATCCTCAACCTGATCAACAGCCTGGTCAGCGAGGAAAACATGGCGCTGCTGATGATCACCCACAATCTCGGCGTGGTCCGCAAGGTCTCCGACCGCGTGGTGGTGATGCATCACGGCGATATCGTCGAGACAGGCCCGTGCCGAACGATCCTCAGCGAACCGGCAAAGGACTATACCCGCGCGCTGCTCGATGCCGTGCCGGCCCTCTACGGACCCCGCGTCATCGACATGGCCCAGAGCGACCGCGCGCCGATCGTCCGCATCAGCAACCTCAACAAGATCTATGGTCGCCGCAACGGCTATCACGCCGTGCGCGACGTCAACCTGACGCTGCGTGAAGGCGAGATTTTCGGGCTCGCCGGCGAATCCGGCTCGGGCAAGACGACGGTCGCGCGGATGATCATGGGGCTTCTGCGGCCGACCTCCGGCGAACTGATGATCGACGCGCCGGCGCCGGCAAAAGGTCGCCGCCTGACCCAGATCGTCTACCAGAACCCCGGCACCTCGCTCAATCCGAAGCGGACCGTCCGCCAGACGCTGACCCTGCCGCTGAAATCGATCGGCATGCAGGGGGATGCGCGGGAAGCGCGTCTGATCGAGCTGATGGGCCTGGTGCGCCTGCCGCAATCCTATCTCGCCAAGTATCCGCACGAACTCTCCGGCGGCCAGAAGCAGCGCGTGGCGATTGCCCGCGCGCTGGCGGCCGAGCCCAAAATCCTGATCCTCGACGAACCGACCGCAGCCCTTGACGTCTCGGTGCAGAAGACGGTGATCGAGCTTCTGGTGCAGCTGCGCGAGGAACTGGGGCTCACCTATCTGATGATCAGCCACGACCTGTCGCTGATGCGCAATTTCTGCTCGCGCATCGCCGTCATGCTGCGCGGCGAGATCGTCGAGGAGGGCGCGACGCCTGCGGTGTTCGCCGCCCCCTCCCATCCCTACACCCGGGCGCTGATTGCGGCCATTCCCGTCGTTTCCGATGTGGAAGAGCGCGAAAAGCCCGTCGTGACCGAAGAGGAACGCATGCGCTTCCTCGTCAAATCAACAGACTGACGCAAGAGGAGCCTCACGTGTATCGTGTAGGGATCGACGTCGGCGGCACCAATACGGATGCCGTCATATTGCAGGACAAGACGGTTCTGGCCGGGGTGAAGGCCTCGACCACGGAAGACGTGACGACGGGCGTCATCGAGGCTCTGGAAAACGTGATCGCGGCTTCCGGCATCGACCGCAAGGCGATCGACGCCGTGATGATCGGCACCACGCATTTCACCAATGCGGTGATCGAGCGCCGCCACATGGATGAAGTCGCTGCCATCCGGCTCGGCCTGCCATCCGGCGCCGGCCTGCCGCCGATGGTCGACTGGCCCGATGACATCCGCGAGATCGTCGGCAATCACGGCTATCAGGTGAAGGGCGGATATGAATTCGACGGCCGCATCCTCTCGCCGCTCGATGAAGACGAGATCGTCCGCATTGCCGGCGAGATCCGGGCCAAGGGCCTCAAAGCGGCCGCCGTCACCTGCGTCTTCAGCGGCATCAACGATGCCATGGAACTGCGCACCCGCGAGCTTCTCTACCGCCACTGCCCCGGCGTGCCGGTGGTGATGTCGAAGGATATCGGCCGTCACGGCCTTCTGGCGCGCGAAAGTGCGGCCATCATGAATGCCAGCCTGCTCTCGCTTGCCGACCGCACGGTTGCCGCCTTCCAGAAGGCGCTGGTGCAGGCGGGTCTCACCTGCCCCTTCTATATCACCCAGAACGACGGCACGCTGATGGCGGCCGATGTGGTGCGCGCCTTCCCGGTGCTGACCTTCGCCTCCGGCCCGACGAATTCCATGCGCGGTGCGGCCTTCCTCACCGGTCTGAAAGACGCCGTGGTGGTGGATGTCGGCGGCACCACCACCGATGTCGGCTCGCTCTCGCACGGTTTTCCGCGGCAGGCCTCGACCACCGTCGATATCGGTGGCGTGAAGACCAATTTCCGCATGCCCGACGTTTTCTCCATCGGCCTCGGCGGCGGTTCGCTGGTCGTCAACGGCGAGAAGGGAATTTCGATCGGCCCGAAATCCGTCGGCTACCGCGTGCGCCGCGAGGCCTTGTGCTTCGGCGGCTCTACGCTGACGGCAACCGATATCGCCGTTGCGGCGGGCAAGGCGGATGTCGGTGACAAGGCTCTGGTCGACAGCCTCGCCCCGGCCCTGGTCGAGGCGGCCGTCGCCCGCATCAATGCCATGCTGGAAGCCTGCGTGGAGCGCAGCCGCATTTCGTCTACCCCGGTGCCGGTCATCGCCGTCGGCGGCGGCTCGATCCTGATGCCGGACCGGATCGGCGAGTTGGAGGTCTTACGTCCCGAAAACTTCGCGGTCGCAAACGCGGTGGGTGCTGCGATCGCCCAGATCAGCGGCGAGACGGACCGTGTGTTTTCCCTGATCGACGGCAAGACGCGCGAGGCTGCGCTTGCCGAGGCGGAGGCCGAGGCGCGCGACAAGGCGATCGCCGCCGGCGCGATCCCCGAAACGCTCGAAGTCATCGAGCGGGAGGATACGCCGCTCGCCTATCTGCCGGGCAACGCCACCCGCATTCACGTCAAGGTCGTCGGAGAGATGGGAGCCTATCATGGCTGAGAGCCGCAAACGCAAATATGACGAGGCCGCCCTGCGCACCCTGACGCGCGATGACCTGGAAGCGCTGGAGATCGGCGCCGGCATTCTGGGCACCGGCGGCGGCGGCAATCCCTACCAGGGCAAGCTTCTGGCGCTCGAGGCGCTGAAGGCCGGCTACGAGATGAAGATCCTCGCCACCGATGCCATCGAGGCGGATGCGCTGTGCATGTCGATCGGCGGCATCGGCGCACCGGTCGTCGGCGTCGAGCGCATCCGCGAGGGCCGCGAGGGCCTGCGCTGCCTCACCGCCATGGAGGAACTGATCCGCACGCCGGTCGATGCCATCGTCTGCGAGGAGATTGGCGGCGCCAATTCCATGAGCCCGCTGGTGACGGCAGCACTCGGCGGCCTGCCCATCCTCGATTGCGACGGCATGGGCCGCGCCTTCCCGGAAATGCAGATGACCACCTTCTCGATCTACGGCCACAGCTCCACGCCGTCCGTGATGTGCGACCTGCATGGCAATGCGGTGATCTTCAGCCATGCGGTCTCGGAAGTCTGGCACGAGCGCATGGCGCGCGCCTGTGTCGTCGCCCAGGGCGGCGGGGCGATGCTGGCGACGGCGCCCATGCAGGCGCACTTCGTCCACCAGTTCGCCATTCCGCGCAGCTATACCAAGGCGATCGCGCTTGGCGAAGCGGTCATCCGCGCCCGCCGCCAGCAGGAGGATCCGATCGCGGCCGTCTGCGACCTTGAAGGCGGGCGCCGCATCTTCAACGGCAAGATCACCGATCTGAAGCGCCATCTGCGCGGCGGCTTTGCGGTCGGCGATCTGGAGCTTGCAGGCTTTGACGGCTGGACCGGCGAAACCGCAAGCGTCGCGATCCAGAACGAATTCCTGATCTTCCGCCGCAATGGCGTGGTCGAGGTGACGGTGCCCGATCTGATCGTGCTGCTCGATGTGGATACCGGCTATCCGATCACCACCGAAATGCTGCGCTACGGCCAGCGCGTCGCGGTGATTGCGATCCCCTGCCACGACCTGCTGCGCTCGGCAGCCGCGCTCGAGGTCGTGGGGCCCTCGGCCTTCGGCTATCCGGACATCGCCTTCTCGCCGCTGCCAAAGGCGGCCTGATCCTTTTCGCGTCCCATCCGCAAACAACAGGCGGGACAGGTCCCGCCGCATAAAAGAGGAGAACTTCCAGCATGAAATCCATGGCTTACAGGCGTCTCGCCGCACTTGCGCTCGGCACGGCGCTCACGCTCTCCGCAGGTCTTCCGGCAGCCTCTGCCGCCGACAAGATCTCGACCGTCGTCAATGTGCAGCAGATCTTCAGCTCGCTCGATCCCGCCAAGGTCACCGACTATACCGGCTATATGGCCGTGGTGAACATGTATGACGGGCTGACCACCGTCAGCCCCTCCGGCGAGATCGTGCCGCATCTGGCAAAGTCCTGGGATGTCTCGGGCGATGGCCTGACCTATACCTTCCACCTGCGCGACGATGCGAAGTTCCAGGATGGAACGCCGGTCAAGGCCGCCGATATGGTGTGGTCCATCCAGCGCCTGCTCGGCATCAACAAGGGCCCGTCCAACCTCATCGTGGGCGTACTGAAGCCGGAAAACGTCACGGCTCCGGACGAGAAGACGCTCGTTCTGAAGATCGACCGGCAGTTTTCGCCATTCCTTGCGGCAACGCCGCTGATGATGGCGCTCAACAAGACGCTGATCACCGCCAATGCCAAGGCCGACGACAAGTGGGGCGAGGCCTATGTCGGCGAACATTCCGCCGGCTCCGGCCCCTACAAGCTCGTCAGCTACAACCGCTCCGCCGACATGGTGATCGCCCGCAATGCCGATTACTTCCTCGGCTGGACCAAGGGCACGCCGGTCGACGAAGTCCGCTTCGTGCAGACCAGCGACGATGCCACCGTCAAGGCGCTGGCGGAGAAGGGCGAATTGGGTCTTTCCTCCCACGGCCTCGGCAACGATACCTACGAGGCCATCGGCAAGATGGCGAATTACAAGCTGATCCAGACCCGCACCTCCGGCGGCTTCGTCATCAAGCTGAACACCAAGGTCTATCCGACCGACGACGTGCATGTGCGCCGCGCCATCGCCTATGCCACGGACTACAAGACGATCCAGGAGATCATCTATCCCGGCACCGACATGCAGGGCCCGCTCTCGACCGCCTTCAAGGATGCCCATAACGGCGACATCAAGCCCGGCACCTTCGATCTCGAAAAGGCGAAGGAGGAACTGGCGAAGTCGAAATATGCGGGCCAGAAGATCACGCTGGTGAACAGCTATGTCGCCTCGCTCGCCTTCGAGGCGGAAGTAGCGCTTTTGCTGCAGGCGAATCTGGAGCAGATCGGGATCACGCTCGACATCAAGCCGGAGCCGTGGAACCGTATCGTCGAGCTTTCCTCCAAGCCGGACACGACGCCCGCTTCCACCCAGGTCAACATCTCGCCGACCTATCCCTCGCCGGACTCGATGTTCTACAACCAGTACCATTCCAAGGCCTCCGGCACCTGGATGTCGATGGAATGGCTGCAGAACCCGGAGATCGACGCGCTGATCGACAAGACGCGCGGAACGACCGACGTTGCCGAGCAGAACGCCGTCTACAAGGACCTGCAGGCGAAGATCGCCGACCTGCAGCCCGATGTCTGGGCCGTGGCACCGAACCGGCGCTATGCCGCCAACAAGTGCCTGCAGGGCTACCAGTTCATTCCCATGCAGAGCTGGGACCTGAACTTTGCCAACTTCACCTGGGATTGCAAGGCGAAGTGATCCTTCCCGCATCATGATGACAACCGGCCCCGCCTGCGGGGCCGGCATACCCCTCCTTGCCCTGCCGAAGGTCGGACATGCTTGAAGAATTCGCAGAAGAACACATCGAACCGCTGGCCATCGGCGCCTGGATTCTCGGCACCGGCGGCGGCGGCGACCCCTATATCTCGACGCTGAACCTCCGGCGGCTCTATGCCGAGGGCGCCCGCGTCGACCTGATGGACCCGATGGCGCTCGACGATGACGACATGGTCGCCGTCGTCTCCAAGATGGGTGCGCCGCTGGTCGGCCAGGAGCGGCTCGGCGATCCCGTGCATCTGGCCCGCGCCGTCGAGGTGATGGAGGATTATATCGGCAAGCGTTTCCGCGCCATCATGAGCGTGGAGATCGGCGGTTCGAATGCGCTCTCCTCCTTCCTTGCCGCTGCCGTTCTCGATCGTCCCGTCGTCAATGCCGATGCCATGGGCCGCGCCTATCCGGAAGCGCAGATGACCTCGTTTGCGATCGGCAACCTGCCGATGTTCCCGTTGTCGCTGGTCGACGTGCGCGACAACGAGGTGATCGTGACGCGGGCCGCCTCGTGGAAATGGATGGAGCGCATCTCACGCAAGGTCTGCACCGAAGTCGGCTCGACGGCTGCCACCTGCAAGGCGCCCCGCACCGGCCGCGAAGTGAAGGAATGGGGCATTCACGACACGGTCACCAAGGCCGTCGAACTCGGCAAGGCGGTGCTTGATGCCCGCCGCAGGCATGCCGACCCGGTGGATGCCATCCTTGACCACGAGGGCGGCAAGCAGCTGTTCCGCGGCAAGGTGATCGATGTTGCCCGCGAAACGACCGGTGGCTTCCTGCGCGGCCGCACGATCATCGAGGGGATCGATGGCGATCGAGGATCACGGCTGGAACTTGCCTTCCAGAACGAATGGGCGGTTGCCTTCCGCGATGGCGAACCGGTTGCGATGACGCCGGATCTGCTCTGCCTTCTCGACACCATCTCGGGCAGCGCGATCGGCACGGAATCCGTCCGCTACGGCCAGCGCGTCACCGTGGTGGCGCTGCCGGCGCCGGCCCTTCTCACCACGCCTGCCGGCATTGCCGCCGTCGGCCCCCGCGCCTTCGGCTATGACATTGACTTCAGATCGGTATTTCCATGAAACGCATCGGTATTGACGTTGGCGGCACGAACACGGACGCTGTTCTTGTCGATGGCGAGCGCATTTTGGCCGCCATCAAGGTTCCGACCACCCAGGACGTGCTTTCGGGCGTAAAGGCTGCCCTCTCGCATGTGATCAACGCGCCCGCCGCGGCCGGTATCGCCGTTGATGCGGTGATGATCGGCACCACGCATTTCACCAATGCGGTGGTGGAGCGCGCCCGTCTGGAACGGGTGGCGGCAATCCGCGTGGCGCTGCCGACCGGCCGCTCGCTGCCACCGATGTGCGACTGGCCGCGCGACCTCTACAACGCCGTCGATCCGATGATCGTCATGGTGCATGGCGGGCATGAATATGACGGCAGCCCGCTGGTGCCGATGAACCCGGATGAAATCCGCGATGCCGCAATGCGCATCCGCGATGCCGGCATCACCTCGATTGCGATCTCCGCCACCTTCTCGCCGCTCACCACCGAATGCGAGGTGCGGGCCGCAGAAATCGTCCGCTCCGTCATTCCGGATGCGAAGATCACGCTTTCCCACACGCTCGGGCGCATCGGCCTTCTGGAGCGGGAAAACGTCGCGATCCTGAATGCCGCGCTGCAATCGCTCGGCAAGACGACGGTGCAGGCCTTTGCCGATGCGCTGTCGGAGATCGGCGTGACCGCCCCCTTCTATCTCACGCAGAACGACGGCACGGTGGCGCTTGCGGATGTCGCGGCGGCCAATCCGGTGCACAGCTTTGCCTCCGGCCCGACCAATTCCATGCGCGGCGCCGCCTTCCTCACCGGGCTTGAGAATGCCATGGTGGTGGATGTCGGCGGCACCACCTCCGATATCGGCTGCCTCATCGGCGGCTTCCCGCGCGAGGCGAACAACATCGTCCATATCGGCGGCGTGCGCACGCTGTTCCGCATGCCGGATCTGCTGCCGATCGCGCTTGGCGGCGGCACCATCATCAACCCGGAAAACGGCGCGATCGGCCCGCGCTCCGTCGGCTATCGCATCCTCACCGAAGCAAAGGTGTTTGGCGGCTCGACGCTCACCACCTCCGATATCGCGGTCGCCGCCGGCATTGTCGAGATGGGCGACCGGGACCGGGTGAAAGGGCTCGACGCGGGTCTCGTGCGGGCGACGCTCGCAAGGATCAGCGAGATGGTGGCCGACAATTTCGATCGGATGAAGACCTCTGCCGAGGATGTTCCGCTGATCGCCGTCGGCGGCGGCGCCTTCCTGATCCCGGACAAGGTGCCGGGTGCCTCGGAAGTGGTGCGGGTGGAGAATGCCGGCGTCGCCAACGCACTGGGCGCTGCCATGGCGCAGGTCTCGGGCGAGGTCGATCAGGTGTTTTCCGGCATGAGCCGCGACGCGGCGCTGGCGGCGGCCGAAACCGGCGCCCGCAATGCCGCGGTTGCCTCCGGTGCGGCGGTGGACAGCCTGAAAACGCTGGAGATCGAGGATATCCCGATCGCCTATCTGCCGGGCGGCGCGCGGCGCGTGCGCGTGCGCGTCATCGGCGATATCGCCTTCGGCTGATCCTCGTGTGTCTTGCGGGCGGTGCCGGCAGATCGGCGTCCTCCGCGCAAACCCGCCAATTGCTTTTCAGCGCCCCTGTTCCGGCCGGATGGTGAAGTGCAGGCGGGCGCTGTCCGTGCGGTAGAGGGCGGAGAAATATTCGATATGGCGACCGGTACGATCGCTGGAGCGCGACTCGATCTTGATGAGTGGCGTTCCCTTGCTGATCTTCAGGTGTTCCGCTTCTTCCTTGCTGGCGCTGGCTGCCTCGATCCAGCGTTCGGCGCCCTCGAACTGGATGCCATAATGTTCGAGCAGCATCGCATAGAGCGAGCGGTTTTCCAGCGGATGATGCAGCAGGCCGGGCACGCGGCTTTCCACCAGCGAGCTTTCCACCAGAATGCGCGGCACGCCATCGACGCTCATCGTACGCCTCAGGAAGACGACCCGCTCGCCGGGGCCAAGGCCCAGCGCCTTGGCGGCCCGGGGATCGGGGTCGCGGATGTCGGCCGTCAGGATGAAACGGCTGACGGTATGGTTGCGCAGCTCGATATCGCCGGAAAAGCCGATAATGCGACCGACGAAATCGCTGTCCTCGCTCTGTTGGGCCACAAAGGCGCCCCGGCCCTGGTGGCGATAGACCAGCCCTTCCGTCACCAGACGGCTCATCGCCTGGCGCACCACGATGCGCGAGACGCCGAACTGGTTGCAGAGTTCCGTTTCGCTCGGCAGCTTGTCGTCCGGGCGCATGCCGCCCTTGACGATCATGTCGGCAATGGCGGTCTTCAGCTGCAGCCAGAGCGGTACTTTGGGGGCGCGGTCGTGAACGACGGGATCTTCGACGGACGGGTCGGACACGGGCGTACCCCTTGTTTGGCGATCAGGCGTCCTCCAGGCTGACCTGCCGACGGGCGCGATGCCGGTTTTCCAGCAGCAGGCGCGTTGCGTCCACCTCGGCCTGGCATCGCTCCGGCGACCAGGACAGGGCGGGGGCCAGAAGATCCGCCAGCTCCATGAGGCAGGCTTCACTGGCCACGCCCTCGAAGGCCATAAGGGTTCGCCGGAGGATCATGTCGTCGAGACGGGTGACGCGCTCGTTCTGCGCGATCCATAGGATCTCTTCCCGCGAATAGCAAGCGGCCGAACGGAGCGGGGTTTCGCCACGCAGGCTGGCCGCCATGCGGGCCGCCCGCGTGCCGTAGCGCTTCAGCAGTCTTTCGGCCCGCCCGGCACCAAGCGCGCCTGTCCGCATCAGTTCCGTGGCGAGTGCCGAAAGACCGGCGGGATCGCGCGGAAAGCGCGTTCCGCCGCCGATCGGCAGGTCGGCCGTCGTCACCCTCCGGTCTTGCCCAAGCCGTGGCAGGACGAGATCGACGATCTGTTCGGCGCAGGCCCGGTAGGTGGTCCACTTGCCGCCGATCAGCGTCAGCACTGGCACCGTGCGCGTGCCCGTCGGCTCGAAGGTGCGAAACGTGTGGTCGCGGCTGATCGAACCAGCCGCGCCTGCGGCCTGGCGGGGCAGGGGGCGCACGCCCGAATAGGCAAAGGCGATGTCCTCCCGCCGGGGGCGGGCTTTGGGCAGCACGGTCCTGATCACATCGAACAGATAGTCGATCTCCGCCTCGGAGGTTTCCTTGTCGCCGGCATGTTCGGTGCGAATGTCGGTGGTGCCGAGCAGCACGTGATCGGCATCGAGTCGGTAGATCAGGCAGGCGCGGAAATCGGGTGTCTCGAAATACAGCATGACATCACCGAGATCAGCGGCGAGATCGGGTCGCTTCAGTACGAGATGCGAGCCGCGCGTGCCGCCCACCAGCCCTTCGCCGATGCCGAGATCCCGGTCGACATGGTCAATCCAGGCGCCAGCGCAGTTGATGATGAAGCGGCAGCGCTTGCGAATGATGCGGCCTGACAGCACATCCTGAAGAAGTGCGGTATCGCCCTCGACACCGACGAGCTTCAGATAGGGAATGGCAAGGCTTTCCGGGCAGGCGGCCTCGGCATCGTCCACCAGTTCAAGCGTCAGCCGCTCCGGGCTGTCGATGCGGGCGTCGAAATATTCCGCGACGATGCGGATCTCGTTTGCCAGTCCGCGCACTTTGGCAAACGCCTGGCGTCTTGGCACCAGCCTGTGGCGCGGCATCGAGCGATCGCGGATGCTGAAGCCGTCGAAGATGGTAAGGCCAAGCTTCAGGATCAGCGCGCCCTTGGGGCCGGGATCCTTCATCAGCCGCAGGAAGCGCAAGGCCGCCTGCAGCGTGCCACCCGCCCAGGACAGGGCCGGCACCCATACGCGGATCGGCCGCACCTGATGCGGCGCGTTCTTCAGCAGCCGGTCGCGCTCCTCCACCGATTCCCGCACCAGCTTGAACTCGCCCTGCTCCAGATAGCGCAGGCCGCCATGGATGAGACGCGAGGGGGCGGCCGACGTGCCGCTGCAGAAATCTCCCATCTCGACAAGCGTTGCCCCGACCCCCTGCGCGGCGAGATCGCGAAACACGCCGACCCCGTTGATACCGCCGCCGATGATCAGGATGTCGCCGCTCTCTCCCCGTTCCAGTGCGTCCAGCGCTTGCGCCCGTGTTCTCATGCTCATCCTCCCTCTGGCATTCCCGTTGCAGCACCGCCTGTCGACCTCCTTCAACAAGTGATGCGAGACGTATTGACAGCTCAGATCAACTCGCCTAGCCTCAACTTATTATAACAACCTTGCCTCAAGCAAGGGATCTGACGGAAACAAATTTCGTCATCAGAGGGACGACCGGGGCGGAGAGGAGCCACTCCGGAACATGGGAGGAGAATGCCATGCGCGAGCGCCTCATCGGCATCGACGCCGGTGGAACTATGACCAAAGCGGCACTGTTCGACCTCAGCGGCAATGAACTGGCCTGCCGCAGCAGCCCCAACCGGATGCAGTTTCCCCGCCCGGGCTTTACCGAACGGGATCCGGACGCGATGTGGATAGCCGCCTGCACCGCCATCCGCGAACTGCTCGAGATCACCGGCACGCCGCCGGAGGATATTGCCGGCGTCACGCCGTCGGGCTACGGGGCAGGGGCCTATTTCGTCGATCGCGATCTCAATCCGGTGCGGCCGGGGCTTGTCTCGACGGATACCCGCACGCTGGACCTGATCGAGGCCCTGCGCCTGACGGGGGAGGTGGCCGAGATCGACCGGCTGATCGGGGCGCGCATGTTTGCCACGCACGCCATTCCGCTGCTGCGCTGGTTCGACGACAATGAGCCGGATCTGTTCGACCGCACGCACACGGTGCTGTTCTGCAAGGATTTCATCCGGGCGCGGCTGACGGGCAAGGTGTCGACCGACCCCACCGATGGCGGCATTGCCGGCATCTTCGACCTCGTCAACCATCGCTATGCGGATCAGGCGCTCCATGTCGGCGGGGTGTCGCGCTGGCTGGCAAAGCTGCCGGAGGTCGGACCTTCCGTCGCGGTCGCCGGCTATGTAACGGAGCAGGCGGCAGAGGCAACGGGCCTGAAGGCCGGCACGCCCGTCATCCGCGGCGTGGTGGATGTCACGGGCTCGGCGCTTGCCTCGGGCGTGACCGATCCGAACTCCATTTCGGTGGTCGCCGGCACCTTCAGCATCAATTCGATCATCCTCGACGAGCCGCTGACGGCGCCACCGCCCTTCATCCAGTCTTCGTTTCCGATCGGCAACCGCTTCATCGCAACCGAAGGGGCGGCCACCTCGGCCAGCAATGTCGAGTGGATCTTCTCCACGCTGCTGGAAGCCGAGGGCGCCCGGGCCAGGGCCATGGGTTCCTCCATCTACGAGGTGGGCAACCGGCTGGTGGCGGAAGCGCTGGACCGGGACAACGACATCCTGTTTTTGCCCTTTCTCTATGGCGGCCCCTCGCATGTGCCGGGCGGTATCCTCGGGCTTTGCGCCCGCCACACGCTGGGCGACGTGCTGCGCGCCGCCTTCGAGGGTGTGGTCTTCGCCCACAAGGCCGATATCGACCGCCTGCTGCCGCCGGAGGCCAACCGCCGGCCGACGGTGGCCCGCATGGCGGGCGGCGCTTCGAAATCCGCGCAATGGTGCCAGATGTTCGCCGATGCGCTGGACATGCGGGTGGAGGTGGCCGACGGCAGCGAATTCGGCGCCAAGGCCGGCGCCATCTGTGCTGCCGTGGCGCTTGGGCATCACCCGGATCTTGGCGAAGCGGCGCGGCGCATGGTGCGCGTGTCCCGCCATTACGAGCCGCGCCTGGAGCGCAACCGGGCCATGGCTCGCAAACTCACGGCCTACAAGTCCGTGGTCGAAAACCTGGCGGCCCTTCACTGACGCGGGCCGCGCAACCTGATCTTCCCATGACGATTGGACACCATGATGGCGCATATCGGCGATCTCATTTCTGAAATGCTGGCGCAGTCCGGGGTCGAACTTGTGTTCGGCATGCCCGGCGGCCAGACCACCGCTCTCCATGACGGAATCTCGCGGCGCACGGACCGGATCCGCCACGTGCTGATGCGCGACGAGCGCAATGCCGCCTATGCGGCGGATGCCTATGCCCGGCTGACGGGAAAGCCGGGGGTCTGCGACGTAACCGTCGGTCCCGGCGCCAACCTGCTCTCCGCCGGCTTTCTGGAAGCCCTCAATGCCTCGATCCCGATGGTCGGCATCATCGGCGAACTGCCGCTCGACTGGCTGACGCTGAAGGAAAAGGGCATTGCGAGCCAGGGCTTCGACCAGCTGAAATTCTTCCAGTCCATCTCCAAGAATGCCTGGCTGGTGCCCTCGGTGACCGCGTTGCCGGAGATCCTGCGCACCGCCTTCCGTACGGCGGTCGCGCCCCGGCCGGGGCCGGTCGCCGTCATCATTCCGCACGATGTCTTCGATGCCGAATGGGACGAGAACCTGCTGAAGCCGCTGGTGGACGACCGCTCGATCCACATTCCCTATCTGCGCTCGGTGCCGGTCGCTTCCGAGGTGTCGAAGGCGCTCGATCTCATCGCCAGGGCCAAGCGGCCGGCGCTCGTGTGTGGCGGCGGCGTGCACGGTTCGGATGCGGCCCCGGACGTGACCGCACTTGCCGACCGGCTGAACGGGGTGGTCGTCACCTCGCTCTCCGGCAAGGGCTCGGTGCCGGAGACGCGTGATTATGCCGCCGGCATCCTCAATCCGCTGGGCTCCTGGGCTGCCATCGAACTGATCAAGGAGGCCGATCTTGTCATCTGGTGCGGTTCCAAGGCCAGCCAGAACACCGCGATGAACTGGACCCTGCCGCTTCCCGAGCAGGCGACGATCGTAATCGACGCCGATCCGCTGGAACATGGTCGCACCTTCCGCCCGACGGTCTCGCTCTATGGCGACATTCGCGAGACGGTGAAGCTTCTGGCTGCGGGCCTGAGACCAAACGAGAATGCCGACTGGCGGGCGCGCATCACCGAGGTGAAGGCCGCGGGCGAACGGGCGAAACAGGCGGAGATCGAGTCCGAGGAAATCCCGCTTTCGCCGCCGCGCATCATGGCGGCGGTCGCGAAGCGGCTGGAGGAGGACGATATCGTCGTCTCCGATGCCAGCTTCTCGGCCGGCTGGATCGGCGGCTATATTCCCGCCCGCAAGCCCGGCCGCCAGTTTCTCTATGCCCGCGGGCAGGGGGGGCTCGGCTACTCCGTTCCCGGCGCGATCGGGGCCGCCGCCACGCGGCCCGATGCACGGGTGGTGACGGTGTCGGGCGACGGGGCCTTCTCCTACACGATCGGCGAGCTTGCCACGCAGCTGCAGCAGAACCAGCGTGTCGTCAACATCGTCCTCAACAATGGCCGTCTCGGCTGGATCCAGCTCTGGCAGCAGCTCTATTTCGGCAATGTCCAGTCGGCGCTTCTGGAAACGCAGAGCGCAAGACCGAGCTTTGCCGCGGCCAGTGCCGGCCTCGGCCTGCTCGGCATTGCCGTCGAGACGCCCGACGAGATCGAGCCCGCGCTCGACCGTGCCTTTGCCCATGACGGTCCCTCGGTGGTGGAATTCCGCATCAACGACCTTGCCACGCCGATCCACAGCTTCAAGCGGCGGATGAAGGAGGGCGGCGAAATTCGTCCGCGTCCGGGCACGGTTTACAAATTAAGGGATTGGAAGATTTCGCCAGATCTCTAACGTAGGGCTCTGGCTCCTTCGGGAGGAGGAGGGGCCAGATTCGCTTGCCGCCGGTTCGCCGGCACCTTTGGGAGGAGGATGGCATGCTTGAACTGCGGAATGTTTCCAAGTCCGTGGGTGTGTCCAGACACATCACCGATGTTTCGCTGACGCTCGAAAGCGGATCGCTGAACGTCCTGCTCGGGCCGACGCTGGCAGGAAAGACATCGCTGATGCGCCTGATGGCGGGACTGGATGTGCCGACGGCCGGAACGATCCACGTGGATGGCCAGGATGTCACGGGCGTGCCGGTTCAGCGGCGCAACGTGGCGATGGTCTATCAGCAATTCATCAACTACCCGTCTCTGACGGTCTATGAGAACATCGCCTCACCGCTGCGGGTGAAGGGTGTCGACAGGGCAACGATCGATCGGGACGTGAAGCGGGCCGCCGAGCTGATGCGGCTGACGCCCTATCTCGACCGTACCCCTCTCAGCCTGTCCGGCGGCCAGCAGCAGCGAACGGCGCTTGCCCGGGCCATGGTCAAGCAGGCAAGGCTGGTGCTGCTCGACGAGCCGCTCGCCAATCTTGATTACAAGCTGCGCGAGGAACTGCGCGAGGAACTGCCGAAGATCTTTGCCGAGACCGGGGCGATCTTCGTCTATGCCACCACCGAGCCGCAGGAGGCCCTGCTTCTGGGCGGCAACACGGCGGTGATGCATGAAGGGCGGATCGCGCAGTTCGGCCGCACGATCGAGGTCTTCCGCCACCCGGTCAATCTGACAAGCGCCAGAACCTTTGCCGATCCGCCCCTGAATACGCTGAGCGTGCACAAGACCGGTGATCTCTTCGCCCATGGCGGGCTGCTTTCGGTGCCGGTACCTGACACGCTCGCCCATCTGCCGGACGGCGCCTACACGATCGCGCTGCAGCCGCATCACCTCGTCGTCGAACCAGAGGGGGCGGCCCTGGTGGCGCTGGATGCCAGGGTCGACGTGACCGAGATTACCGGCTCGGAAAGCTTCATCCACGTGGCCTTTGCCGATGCCCGCTGGGTCATCCTTGCCGCCGGCGTGCTGGAATACGATCCCGAGCAGGTGATCCGGCTCGGCTTCGACCTGAGGAACCTGCTGATCTTCGGTGCAGACGGCCATGCCGTGGAACACCGGACCGCCAAGGCTGCGTAAAGGAGACGGGACATGGCAGAAATAAGCTTCGACCGACTTCGCCACGCCTATCGCCCCAATCCGCAAAAGCCCGAGGATTTCGCCCTCCGCGAGATCAACCATGCCTTTCGGGACGGCGGCGCCTATGCGCTGCTCGGCCCCTCCGGCTGTGGCAAGACCACGCTGCTCAACATCATCTCCGGCCTCCTCGAGCCCTCGCACGGGCGACTGATGTTCGGCGGGCGCGACGTGACGCACCTGTCGACGCAGGACCGCAACATCGCCCAGGTGTTCCAGTTCCCGGTCGTCTACGACACCATGAGCGTTTATGAGAACCTGGCCTTTCCGCTGCGCAACCGCGGTGTCGATCCGGCCGAGATCGACGTGAAGGTGCGCGAGACGCTGGACATGATCGGGCTCTCGGAACGCGCGCACCGCAAGGCGCGCCGTCTCACCGCCGACCAGAAGCAGAAGATCTCGCTGGGGCGCGGGCTGGTGCGGGCGGATGTCAACGCCATCCTGTTCGACGAGCCGCTGACAGTCATCGATCCGCACATGAAATGGGAGCTGCGCTCGCAGCTGAAGAAGCTGCACCGCCGCTTCGGCTATACCATGATCTACGTCACCCACGACCAGACCGAGGCGCTGACCTTCGCCGACGAGGTGGTGGTGATGTATGAGGGGCAGGTGGTGCAGATCGGCACGCCGGCCGAACTGTTCGAACGGCCCATGCACACCTTCGTCGGCTATTTCATCGGCTCGCCCGGCATGAATCTCATGCCGGTGGAGGTCAGTGGCGAGATCGCGCATATCGGTCCGCACGCCGTCACGCTGCCGGGGGCTGCCCGCAGCCTGCCGGCCGGCCGCACGGATCTCGGTGTGCGGCCCGAATATACCCGGATCAGCGAGACCGGCATTCCCGTACAGATCCGCAAGGTCGAGGATGTCGGCCGCCACCGCATCGTGCGCGCGCTCCTGGAGGGCCGGGAAATCGCGGCACTTGCCGACGAAAGCGAACCGCTGCCGGCCACGCCGCATGTGCAGTTCTTGCCCGGTGGCATCAACCTCTATGCCAATTCGTGGCGCGTCGAACTCGGAGCCTGACGATGGACAAGACCTGGAACAACAAGGCGTGGTTCTTCGTGCTGCCGGTGCTTCTGCTGGTGGCCTTCTCTGCCGTCATCCCCCTGATGACGGTCGTCAACTATTCGGTCCAGGATACCTTCGGCAACAACGAGTTCTTCTGGGCCGGAACGGAATGGTTCCAGCAGGTGCTCGCTTCGGACCGCTTCTGGGAATCCATGGCGCGCAACCTGCTGTTTTCGGCCATCGTGCTGGCCATCGAGATCCCGCTCGGTATCGTGATTGCGCTCAACATGCCCAAGCGCGGCATCGGCGTTCCCGTCTGCCTCGTGCTGATGTCGTTGCCGCTGCTTATTCCGTGGAACGTGGTCGGCACCATCTGGCAGCTGTTTGCCCGCACCGATGTCGGCCTGTTCGGCTCTGTCGTGACCTGGCTGGGCTTCGACTACAATTACGGCCGCGACACGCTGGATGCCTGGTTCACCATCGTGCTGATGGATGTCTGGCACTGGACGAGCCTTGTCGTGCTGCTCTGCTATGCGGGCCTGATGTCGATCCCGGATGCCTATTATCAGGCCGCCAAGATCGACGGCGCCTCGCGCTGGAGCGTCTTCCGCTTCATCCAGCTGCCCAAGCTCAATCGCGTGCTGCAGATTGCCATCCTGTTGCGCTTCATGGACTCCTTCATGATCTATACCGAACCCTTCGTCGTCACCGGCGGCGGTCCGGGCAGCGTCACGACCTTCCTGTCCATCGACCTCGTCAAGATGGCCGTCGGCCAGTTCGACCTCGGCCCGGCCTCGGCCATGTCCATCATCTACTTCCTGATCGTCCTGCTGGTGTCCTGGGTGTTCTACACCGTCACCACGCAGCCCGATGAAGATCGCGCCTGAGGAGTTCCGCATGACGCATGACACCCAGACGATGGCTCCCTTTCCGGTCGATGCAATGGCGAAGGCACACAGCATTCACAGCCGCCGCGCCCGCCGGTCGTTCCGCTGGCTCATTCCGACGGCTTATGTGCTGTTCCTGATCATCCCGATCTACTGGCTGGTCAACCTGTCGTTCAAGACGACCAACGAGATCCTGAGCGGGCTCAGCCTCTGGCCGGAACAGCCGACGCTGCGCAACTACATGGTGATCTTCACCGATCCCTCCTGGTACGAGACCTACTTCAATTCCATGACCTATGTGGTCATGAACACGGTGATCTGCATCGTGGTGGCGCTGCCGGCGGCCTATGCCTTCTCGCGCTACCGCTTCCTTGGCGACAAGCACCTGTTCTTCTGGCTGCTGACCAACCGCATGGCGCCGCCGGCCGTGTTCATCCTGCCCTTCTTCCAGCTCTATTCGGCCTTCGCGCTGATCGATACGCATATCGCGGTCGCCATCGCCCACTGCCTGTTCAACGTGCCCCTGGCGGTGTGGATCCTCGAAGGCTTCATGTCGGGCGTGCCGAAGGAAATCGACGAGACCGCCTATATCGACGGCTATTCCTTCCCGCGCTTTTTCGGCCGGATCTTCATGCCGCTGATCGCCTCCGGGGTCGGGGTCACCGCCTTCTTCTGCTTCATGTTCTCCTGGGTGGAACTGCTGATCGCCCGGACGCTGACAACGACAGATGCCAAGCCGATTGCCGCCGCGATGACGCGCACCTCGTCTGCCACCGGCTTCGATTACGGCGTGCTGGCGGCGGCCGGCGTGCTGACCATCATTCCAGGCGCGCTCGTCATCTGGTTCGTGCGCAATCACATCGCCAAGGGCTTTGCCCTGGGCCGCGTTTAGGAAACGGGGAGGATCAAGACCATGATCGATCTCAGCTGGATGGCCTGGACCTGGGAGACGGCGGCCTTCTTCATCTCGATAGCGGTGCTGCTGGTTGGCATGGGCGTGTGGGAATATGTCTCGCCCGGCGGCAGCCCGCGCTACGGCATCCTGCGCATGACCACGACGCGCGGCGACCGCCTGTTCATTTCGCTGCTCGGCAGCGCGTTCATCAATATCGCATGGCTCGGTCTCGTGGGTCCGAGCCTGTGGTGGGCCCTCGCTCTCTCGGTTGTCTACGCCATCGGCGTTTTCCGCTTCGTGTAGTGAGGTATGCCGGCGGCGGGACGTCGCCGGGGAGGGGTAGTCGTGCAACGCAATGGGAGGAAAACATGCGGAAGCACATAATGGCATCGGCAAGCATGATTGCGCTGGTTCTGGCGGCGGGATCCGCCTTCGCCGGCATGGAGGAGGCCAGGAAGTTCCTGGACAGCGAGATCAAGGACATGTCCGTCCTGGACCGCGCCGCGCAGGAAAAGGAATTGCAGTGGTTCGTGGACGCGGCAAAGCCCTTCCAGGGCATGTCGCTGCGGGTCGTTTCGGAAACCATCACCGCGCATGACTACGAATCGAAGGTGCTGGCGCCGGCCTTCGAAAAGATCACCGGCATCAAGGTCACCCATGACCTGATCGGTGAAGGCGATGTCATCGAGAAGCTGCAAACGCAGATGCAGTCCGGCGAGAACGTCTATGATGCCTATGTCAACGATTCCGACCTGATCGGCACGCACTGGCGCTATCAGCAAGTGCGCAACCTCACGAAATGGATGGCAGGCGAAGGCAAGGACGTCACCAATCCCGGCCTCGACCTGAAGGATTTCATCGGCACGTCGTTTACGACAGCACCGGATGGCGATCTCTACCAGCTGCCGGACCAGCAGTTCGCCAACCTCTACTGGTTCCGTTACGACTGGTTCAATGACCCGAAGAACAAGGCCGATTTCAAGGCCAAGTACGGCTATGACCTCGGTGTTCCCGTCAACTGGTCGGCCTATGAGGACATCGCCGAATTCTTCACCGGCCGCGAGATCGGCGGCAAGAAAGTCTTTGGCCACATGGACTATGGCAAGAAGGATCCCTCGCTCGGCTGGCGCTTCACCGATGCCTGGCTTTCCATGGCCGGCAATGGCGACAAGGGCATCCCGAACGGCAAGCCGGTGGACGAATGGGGCATCAAGGTTGACGAGAAGTCACGCCCTGTCGGCTCCTGCGTTGCCCGCGGCGGTGACACGAATGGCCCGGCGGCCGTCTACTCCATCGCCAAATATTTGGAATGGCTGAAGAAATACGCCCCTCCGCAGGCCCAGTCCATGACCTTCTCCGAAGCCGGCCCCATTCCGGCGCAGGGTGAGGTGGCCCAGCAGATCTTCTGGTACACCGTCTTCACCGCCGACATGGTCAAGCCCGGCCTGCCCGTCGTCAACGCGGACAATTCGCCGAAGTGGCGCATGGCCCCGTCGCCGCACGGCGTCTACTGGAAGGAGGGCATGAAGCTTGGCTACCAGGACGTCGGCTCGTGGACGATCCTGAAGTCGACGCCGCTCGACCGCTCCAAAGCCGCCTGGCTCTATGCCCAGTTCGTCGTATCGAAGACGGTCGACCTGAAGAAGAGCCATACAGCGATCAGCTTCGTGCGCCAGTCGACGCTCGACCATCCGAGCTTCACCAAGCGTGCGCCGGAGCTTGGCGGTCTGGTGGAATTCTACCGCTCGCCCGCCCGCCTGCAGTGGTCGCCGACCGGCACCAACGTGCCGGATTATCCGAAGCTTGCCCAGCTGTGGTGGCAGGCGATCGGCGATGCGGCGGCCGGCACCAAGACCCCGCAGCAGGCGATGGATTCGCTCTGCGCCGAGCAGGAAAAGGTCATGGCCCGCATCGAGCGTGCCAAGGTTCAGGGCGATCTGGGCCCCAAGCTCGAGAAGGAGCACGACCTGCAATACTGGCATGACGACGCGGTGAAGAAGGGTAACCTTGCCCCGCAGCTTGCCATCAAGAACGAGAAGGAAAAGCCGATCACCGTCAACTATGACGAGCTGGTGAAGAGCTGGACCAAGAAGTAAGTCGCCCAGGACGCGGGTGGTCGGCATTCCGGTGCCGGCCACCTGTCCGCGGGCTGCCCCACGATGCGGGCGCAACAGGCATGACGTGACGGCGGTCTGCCGACCCTGACCCTGCATTCTGGTTGATGTCGAGCGCCCGGGCGCGGGCCTTCCTTCGGTAGCATTTTGCGCCGAAGATCTTCCCTCGTCGGGACGCCATGACCGGTATCGGTGGCTCGCCTGCCGCGTGCCGGGGCTCCTTCGCTTGCCGAAGCCTGTCTGTCGGTGGGAGGCAATCCCCTCTCTCAGTGGAAATAGCCTTTTTGCCTGATCGGGCACCTGCTGCACATTCATCTGGCGTTTGACATGGGTTCGAACGGACGCGATGGATTGGGGCTATTCTTGGACTCTGCCGGGTTCGCATTGGGCCCGATAGACGCCAGATTGCCTTGGTTTCATTTGTCTTGTCGGGACAGCGATCCTCCTTTTCCGGACAAATGTCAGGCGCGATCGCTCCGATTCACGGATGCCGCCGAGGGGCGCGCAGGAAGGTGCCAATGTCCTTGCATGTCGCGGAATTGATGCGTCGCCAGCAATCGCGGATCCTGATCGGCATTGCTGCGGCGGGGCTGGTGGCCGGTGGCGTCCTGGTCTCGAACGGGCAGGCGATTGCCGCAGGCTGGGCCTGGTCTGCGGCGACCGCGCCCGTGCTTGCCGGCCTGTTCGTTCAGATCATCCTCTCGCTGCGTCGGGGCGATGTCGGCCTCGATATCGTGGCGGCGCTGTCGATGTCGGCAGCCCTTGCCTTCGGCGAGCCGCTTGCGGCCAACGTGGTGGCAATGATGTATGCCGGTGGACAGGTGCTGGAGGATTTTGCACAGGGGCGCGCCCGCCGGGAGATGACGGCGCTGATGGGCCGGGTGGCGCAGACCGCGATGCGTTTCGAGGGGGAGGGGCTGCGACAGGTGGCGATCGCCGCGATCTGTCCGGGCGACCGCCTGCTGATCCGCCAGGGCGATGTGCTGCCGGTCGACGGGCGCGTGGGCAGCGCGGTGGCCGTCCTCGACCTCTCGGCGCTGACGGGCGAATCCCTGCCGCAGACGTTTCAGGAGGGGGCTGAGGTGCTGAGCGGTTCGGCCTGTACCGGTGCGGCCTTCCAGCTTGTGGCGATCCGCCCGGCCGCCGAAAGCACCTATGCCGGCATCGTGCGGCTGGTCGAGGCGGCGCAGGTCAGCAAGGCGCCGATGGTGCGCATGGCCGACCGCTATGCCATCGGATTCCTTGCGCTGACGCTCGCGATTGCCGCGGTGACCTGGCTTCTGACCGGGGATGTCATCCGCGTACTCTCCGTTCTCGTCGTCGCCACGCCCTGTCCGCTGATCCTTGCAGTGCCCGTCGCGCTGATCTCGGGCATGTCGCGCACGGCGCGCATGGGGGTGCTGGTCAAAGGGGGTGGCGTGCTGGAGGCGTTGTCGCGGGTCAGAACGGTGATCCTCGACAAGACCGGAACGGTGACGCACGGGCAGGCGGTCATCACGGATATCCGCGCACGCAAGGACTTCGAGGCAGCGGAGATCCTCAGAGCGGCCGCCAGTCTCGACCAGGCATCGGGCCATGTGGTCGCGGCAGCGCTGGTCAAGGCGGCCGAGGCACGGGGCTTTGCCCTGTCTGCACCGGCCGATGTGGTGGAAACGCCTGGCCGCGGCCTTGCGGGGCGGGTGGAGGGACGGCGTGTTGCCCTCGGCGGCATTGATTTTGTGACCGGGCATACCGCAGAGGCAGCGCCGGATGACCTTCTCGAAGGCATCGACCCCGGCGCGCTGACGGTGGCTGTGGCGATCGAGGGCAGGCTTGCGGGCCTCATCCTGCTGCAGGACCAGATCCGCGCCGATGCTCGGCCGATGCTCGATGCCTTGCGGCAGACGGGCTGTCGGCGTCTCGTGCTTGCGTCAGGCGACCGTGGCGACATCGTGCGCTCGGTTGGTGAGCAACTGGGGTTTGACCGCGTGCTTGGCGATCTCTCGCCCGAAGCCAAGGTGCTCGCCGTGCGCGATGAAATCCCCAACGGCCCGGTGATGATGGTGGGCGATGGCGTCAATGACGCACCCGCCCTTGCCGCCGCTGACGTCGGTGTGGCCATGGGCGCGCATGGCACGGCCTCCTCATCCGAGGCTGCCGGTGTCGTGCTGCTGGTGGATGAACTTGCACCGCTGGTGAAGGCCATGGCGATTGCCCGCCGCAGCCGGGCGATTGCGCTGCAAAGCGTGGTCGCAGGCCTCGGCCTGTCGCTGGCCGCCATGGCGCTGGCAGGCTTCGGCTATCTTCCCCCCGTGGAGGGTGCCCTCACGCAGGAGGCGATCGATGTGGCGGTGATCCTGAACGCCCTGCGCGCGCTTCGATGATGCCATCTCCGTGTGTCCGCCATTGTCATGCCGACATCAGTTTCGGAAGGCGTTCCAGAAGCAGATTGAGAAACTGCCGGGCAGCGTTCGAAAGCGCATTCGAGCTCGGATAGACCGCGTAGATCGTGACGGGGTCTGGCGCCCAGTCTTCCAGCAGCGGGATCAGCTGCTTTTCATCGAAGGGGCGACGGCAGAGCGCGACTGGCAGGGAGGCGATGCCGAGGCCTTGGCGTGCTGCACTCAGCAGCGCGCTCGGAAGCGTCGTGGTGAATACCGGTGCAAAGCGATGCGTCTGCACGTGTCTTCCCTTGCGAAACCGCCATTTCCATTCGGTGCCCCGACTGCCAAGCCCGATGCAGCGAAGCCCCTGCAACTCTTCCGGGCTCTTTGGAATGGCACGCCCTTCCAGAACATCCGGGCGCGCCGCCAGAATATAGGGTGCGGTCATGATCTTGCGTGCCACGAGACTGGTATCGGCAAGCGGGGTAAAGCTCGGATAGATGGCAAAATCGGCCATGGTTTCGCGCGGGTCGAAAATGCCCATGGTCTCCTCCAGATGCAGGCGGACATCCGGTACGGAGGCGGCGAATTCCACGGCGAGCGCATCAACGATGGCCGTGCCGATGACGGGTGGGCAGACCACATGCAGCACACCGGTCGGATAGGCCCGCGCCCGCTCGGCCAGCGCGAGAACCTTGTCCGCCTCGTTGGCGAGACGCACGCAGTGCTGATAGCACTCGGCACCGAAATTCGTCAGCCCGAAGCGGCGGCTGTCTCGATGATAGAGCGGCAGGCCAAGCCGGGTCTCCAGCTCGCCCACCCGCCGTGCCAGCGTTGACTTGGCAACGCCGAGACGCCGCGCCGCAGCGGATATGCCGCCGCATTCCACAACCTTTCGAAACAGATACATGTCATCAAGGCCATTCATTTCTGTCTCTTTTTCGGGACGATAAGATCCTGAATATAGAACACACGGACGAGAAAGTCGTGGCTATTATCCAATAACCCAAATGGATGGATCACGCCCATGCTGACGACAAACCATATCACTCTTGAAACACCCTTCGGCTCCCTGAGGGGGATCCGGCAGAACGACATCACCAGTTTCCATCGCGTTCCCTATGCAAGCCCCGCCACCGGCGAGCGTCGCTATGCGCTGCCTGGCGAACCCATGCGCTGGGAGGGCGTGCGCGATGCCTTCGATACCGGACATGTTGCCCCGCAGCTGCCGTCCCGGCTCGATGCGGTGATGGGTGTCTATCCGATGCAGATGGATGAGGATTGCCTGCATCTCGACATCTGGTCGCCCGTAGCACCGGATGCCTCTGCACCTGTTTTGGTCTTCCTGCATGGTGGCGCCTTCATGACCGGCGGCGGGTCGCTGCCCTGTTATGATGGGGCGCTGCTGGCGAAGAACAGCGGCTGTGTCGTCGTCACCGTCACCTATCGGCTGGGTCCGCTCGGCTTTCTGTCCCAGCCGGGCTTTGCGCCGACCAATCTCGGCATTCGCGACCAGATCGCTGCGCTGCGCTGGGTCCGGCAGGCCATTGCGTCCTTCGGTGGCGATCCGCAGGCCGTGACGGTGGCCGGCCAGTCCGCGGGCGCCTACAGCATCGCCGCGATGCTCGCCAACCCCGTCTGCAAGGGCCTTTTCCAGCGGGCGATCCTGATGAGCGCACCGCTGGGGCTGAAGTTGCGCAGGGCGCAGGAGGCGCCTCCGGTCGCCCGTGCCATGCTGCAGGCGCTAGGGCTCGCTCCCAACGATCTCGAGCAACTGCGCACGCTGCCGGCAGAGCGCTTCCTTGAGGCATTGCGGCTGCTGCAGCAGAACCTGCCGGCCTCGCCGGTGCCCGGTGATGTCGCGCCGCCCTTCATGCCGGTCATTGATGGTGACGTGATCGCACGTGACCCGATCGATGCGATCCTCGACGGGGAGGGGGCATGGTGTGACACGATCATCGGCATCACCCGCGAGGAATATGGCTCCTTCGCACTGGGCAACCCGCTGTTTGCCGGTTTCACCGAGGAAAACCTGCAGGCCGAGTTTGTCCGCGTGTTCGGGGAGGGGGCCGGTCAGGCACTGGCTGCGGCGCGTGCCCGCCGCGCGCCTTCCCGGCCTGGCGCCATCCTGGCAGACCTGCGCGCCGACGAATCCTTCAGTGCACCGAGCGCTGCCTTTGCCGATGCCCAGGCCCGTCACGGTGCGCGCTCCTACATGTATCAATTCGACTGGCAGGCGCCCCTGGCGGACCTGGGCGCCTGCCACTGCCTCGACCTTCCTTTCCTGTTCGGCAATATCGAGACCTGGACCGGCGCGCAGGCGGCTTCGGTGATCGGTGCGGACCCTGCCGAACTGGGGGACCTGTCGCGCATCTTCCAGGGTGCCCTGATGCGCTTTGTGCGCACCGGTTCGCCTGAAGCCGAAGACCATCCGGCCTGGCCGCCCTATGGGGCAAACGGTACGCGACTGCACTTCGACAGGAGGGTGCAAGCCTACGCAAGCATCTGACGTCATTCATAAAAACAGAGAGGGGAATGACATGAGAGACAATGACAGGACTGCCATCGGCAAGGAGCCCGTGCTTGCCACGATGCTCCTCTGCTTCCTGATCGTGACACTTGACGGCTTCGACACGATCTCAATCACCTTCGTTGCCCCGATCCTTGCAAGGGATTGGGGCATGGCGCCCGCAGCCATGGTTCCGGTGTTTCTGGCCACCAGTGTCGGGGCCGTCATCGGCTATATGGCCTGCGGGCCGCTGGCCTTGCGTTTCGGCACGCGCTCCCTGGCGCTCGGCAGCGTGCTTCTGTTCGGGCTGGGCTCGCTTGCCACGGTGCTGGCAAGCGACATTGTCAGTCTCACCGCCCTGCGCTTCATTACGGCGCTCGGTCTCGGCGGCGCTTTGCCCGTTGCGATTTCCAGAGCCGCCGACCTGATGCCGGGACGCAGGAGCGCAACGGCCGCTATGATCATCGCGACCGGCATTTCCGCAGGGGGTGTCCTCGCCGGCATTGCCGGTGGTCCACTGATGGCGCATGCCGGCTGGACCTCGATTTTCATCGTCGGCGGTGTCCTGCCGCTTCTGCTGCTGCCTTGGATTGCCATCGCCATTCGCGATGACGGAGCGCGCCTACGGCACGCCTCGGGCGGCAACGCCGTCTCCGCGCTGTTTGGCAAGGGGCTGGGCGGTGCCACGGCAATGCTTTGGCTGTTTGCCTTCCTCGTCTTCCTGATTGCCTATGCATTGACCTCCTGGCTGCCGACACTGGCGTTGCAGATCGGGCTCGCCCCGGAAAAGGCACCGGCCGTTGCGGCGGCTTTCGCCATGGGCGGCCTGATCGGCGACGTGCTGCTGATCCTGCTTTCGGCCCGCGTCCACACGGCGACGACCCTGCTGGTTTCCGCAACCCTTGGTCTTGTCGGGGTGCTTCTTTTCGGACTGGTCGGCGTCTCCGAGGCGGCGATCATGCCGCTGGTGATCCTGATCGGCATGGGGTTCATTCCCTGTTGTGTGGCGCAGAGCGCGCTGGCCGTTGCCCTCTATCCGGCCGCGTTGCGCACCACCGGCATTGGCTGGGCGGCCGCCATGGGACGGCTCGGCTCGATTGCCGGTCCGGGTGTCGGCGGCCTCGTTCTGGCCTCCGGCTGGCCCCCGCAGCAGATCGTCCTGACTGCGGCCATCCCGGCGGTTGCAGCCATCCTGCTGCTTCCGGCCTTCGTGAAAAGCGCCCGCGCCACAACCTGACCCAGCATCAGGGCCGTTGAGGGCCGACCGAGGCCTGACGATGCTGCGTGGCAATCTCTGCTATGGTACCCGCTAAGAGATCTTTCCTCCGACGCGGAAAGATCGTGGCCCGCCGTGTGGTGTAGCTTGGGCAACCGCCGGGTCTTTCGGAGAGAACCGGGAATGTGTCAGCCTGTCGCTTTCAGGCTGATGATCGGATGATTGCTCATCGTGCGATTCATTGCGGCGTTCTTGCGAGTGATAACCCATTGGTATCATTCGCAAGTCGCACTTGAAAATGGAATCTGCCCCTCCCACTTGTGCTGTGGCGGAGGAGTTGGAAT
>NZ_VJMG01000059.1 GCF_007004135.1 Affinirhizobium straminoryzae | reverse complement strand
CAATCAGGGGAGCAGGTCACAGTTCTCGACACCTGGATCCTTCTTGCCGTCCGCGAATGGCTTGAAATCTTCCCGGTCGATGCCGAGCCTTTTCGAGATCGACGCGATCTGTCCGACATAGTAGGAGCGCAGCTCGCTGCTGGCGAAGGCCTCGAGGATGACGCCCTCGATCTGGATGCGCTCGATGTTTGGGGTGGCCATTCCTTCCGTCACTCGGACCCCAGCGCGCTCGACCTTGTACTCGCGAAGGACGTCGAGAAGATTCGAGCGGACATACTTCAAGGCCGCCGGGGTTTCGAACGCGGCAGGGATCTTAATCTCTTCGACGTTGATGATGGCCTGTTCGTCGGCGTCGTAGATCGCGAAGGTGACAACCTTCGGAGCCGCCCGAATGCCTATGGTGATCATGTTTCCCCCGCCCCGAACACGACGCGTTGCATTCCCTGACGATGTCGAGTCGCACATATTCTATGCGCGTCATTACTGGCAACTCAAGGACTCAATGTTGAAGAAGCGGACTGCGCGCCACGAATAAATGGTCGACGGAGACTTGCTTGATGTCGCCGCTTCGACCATCGTTTTTACCACTGAGATTCGGTCGTTTCTGACCCGAAAATCGAATCCGCACTTATGCCTTCAGGGGCAGTCCTAATCCGCGTTTATGGGGTCACAGTGCGGATTAATGTGTGCGGAAAGCCTGAAAATGCTAATGATTTCAGAAATCATGAATCCGCGCTTATGTGGCGACGGAGAATATTTCCGGCATGCCGCCGTGTTGATGCGCCGAAGGCCGCGCATGTAACCTGCCCAGTTTTCCGCGGATAGCTCTCCCTGTTGCTCCATGGATGTTAAGTCTGTGGCGCCATTCATCTTGTTCGTCATAACGTCAATAATCGCTACAGTTTAATTGCCTTGCTCTGCTCGGAGACGCATCGGACCCACTCGACGAATGCCTGGACCGCCGGGCGCTTCGCCGCAGCCGGGGCAACAGTGGCGAAATAGGCGGTGCCAAGATCGAGGGCGCCGTCGGGCCATGCTTTGAGGCTGCCGTCGGAGACAAGGGCATCCGTGATCGAACGCCAGCCGAGCATCAGGCCGCGACCGTCCAGGGCCGCCTGCACGGCCTGGACGTAGTTGTCGAAGATGTGCCCCGGCCCTTTCGGCTTGGGCAGGCCGCGTCTGCCAAGATAATCCGTCCAGCCTTCCCAATGGCGTGCCTCGACGGTGCGAACATGGATGAGCGGGGCGATTTCCAGCCCCTCGCCTCTTGCCAGCAGGCTATCGACCAAAGCCGGCCGACCGACGGGGCAGACGGTCTCGTTGAAGAGGCGCAACGTCGTACCATCGGTCCAGGTGCCGCGACCGTAACGCAGGACGAGGTCTGTGCCGGGCCACATCTGAGGCAGGTCCGTGGGCGGAACCTGGACATTGACGACGTAGCCGGGATGGAGAGCGTAGAAATCGCTGAGGCGCGGCATCAACCAGTGGGTGGCAAGCCCCATGGTGCAGGCGACGGTCAAGCGCTGATCTTCGCGGCCCGTGCTGATGCGGATCTCCTCGATGGTATCGACGATCAGGTCGAGGCCGTCTCTTGTGGCGCGAGCGAGCTGCTGGCCGGTTTCTGTGAGCCTGGCCGGCCGTGTCGTGCGGTCGATCAGGACGGCGCCGACATGATCCTCCAGCGCCTTCAGCGCCTGCGTCACCGCGGGCTGGGTGACGTTCAGCGCTGTCGCCGCCTCGCGCATGGAGCCAAGCCGGGCAAACGTTTCGAACGTGGTGAGGAGGCGCAGAGGCGGCAGGCGGATCAACTTAATCTCCAGCTTAACCTAGAATTAGCATAATCGCTCTGGCCTCCCCTGGGAAGGCGAATGATGATCGTCAAAACAGATCCAATTTTCCACCGCCCCAAGTTAAGGAAATTGATGATGAACATGCATGTTGCAACAGGCGATGTGACCCTGGCAGAGAAAGGACTTCACCTGCCACTTTCCGAGGGGAAAGTGGCCTATTTCAACTATTACTGGCTGCGCGACAATTGCCCTTCCTCCTTTGACAGCGTCACGCGCGAGCGCAGCTTCGACATCTTCCATCTGTCGGCAGCACCTCGCGCTGAGGGCGCCGAGATCGAGAACGGAACTCTGGTGATCCGCTGGGCGGGCGAGAACCACGTCTCGCGCTTCCCTCTGGCGCTCTTGTCGCAATATGCCGAAGGCAAACACCGGGCCGACCCGGCCGACCTGCGGCGCAAGGCGTGGTTCAGCGACCATTACCCTCATATCGCCCGCTTCTCCCAGCCGGAACTGATGCGCGATCCGGCCAAGGTGGCGCAGTGGCTTGAGGCGATGATCGTCGAGGGGCTGACAATCGTGACCGACATGCCGGACAACGATCAGGGGCTGACCGACACCGTGAAGCTCATGGGGCATGTGCGGCCGACCTTCTTCGGCGAATATTTCGACGTGAAGACGCACATCAACCCGACGAACACGGCCTATACCGCAAAGGCGCTGGAGCTGCACACCGATACGCCGGCGGAAGAACATGCGCCGGGCGTTCAGTTCCTGCATTGCCGGGCCAACAGCGTCGAGGGCGGCCTCAGCATCTATTCGGACGGCGTGGCGGTGGCGAACGCCTTCCGCGAGATCGATCCGGAGGGTTTCAAGCTTCTGTCGGAAATCGACATTCCCTTCTATTGCGAACACGACACCTATGACATGCGCTCGCGGCAGCGGGTGATCGAACTGGACAAGCACGGCGAAGTCTCGGGCCTGACGATCAGCCAGCACATGGCCGACCTGTTCGACCTGCCGCAGACCGTGCTCGACGATTATTACCCGGCCTTCTGCCGCTTCGGAAAGATGCTGCAGGACGACAAGTTCATGATGCGCTTCCTGATGAAGGCCGGCGAATGCATGGTGTTCGACAACCACCGCATCGTGCATGGGCGGCTCGCCTATTCGGCCACCAGCGGCGACCGCTATCTGCGCGGCTGCTATGCCGACCGCGAAGAGATGCGCTCGACCTACCGGGCGCTGACGACCGAAGGGCGGTTCAAGGCATGAATATCGCCGCTTCCGGAAACGACATCCTCGACGACGCAGCGCTGAAAGCGCTGCGTCAGGACCTCGCAGCCGCCTTCCGGCTCTGTCATCGCTTCGGCTGGAGCGAGTCGGTCGGCAACCATTTCAGCGCGGCCGTTTCGACCAATGGGCGGAAATTCCTGCTCAATCCGCGCTGGCAGCATTTTGCCACGATCAAGGCGAGCGACCTGCTCTTGCTCGATGCCGACGATCCCGGGGTGATGAACGGCCCCGATGCGCCGGACCCGTCGGCCTGGACCGTGCACGGCACGCTGCACCGGATGCTGCCGGAGGCGCGGGTCATCCTGCATTGCCACTCGCCTTACGCAGTGGCGCTCTCCTGCCTGAAGGACCCGACGCTTCTGCCGCTAGACAACAACACGGCGCGCTTCTTCGGGAGAATTGGCTATGACCTGTCCTTCGGCGGGATCGCCGATGCGGCGGAAGAAGGCGAGCGTCTGGCGGAGATGATCCGTGGCAAGGCGGTGCTTGTGATGGGCAATCATGGCGTCTCCATCGCGGGCGAGACGGTGGCCGATGCCTTCGAGGACCTCTATTTCTTCGAGAAGGCAGCGCAGACGATGGTGCTGGCGCTGTCGACCGGCAAACCGCTGGCGGTGCTGTCAGACGAGATCGCGCAAGGGACGGCGGACGGCTGGGTTCCCTATCGCGGCATGGCGGAGAAGCACTTCGCCTATCTGAAATCCTGCCTCGACAAGGACGATCCGGCCTGGCGGGACTGACAACAGTAGATCCTGTCATTGCGGTTCCAGGTGGGTCCTGCCCCTCGGACAAGTGTCGCGGGATGAAATCAGCCTGAATCGGATTTTCACTTCCGGCCGTAATGCCAATCGGTCGTCACTTTCGACTGCATCCGGCATCATGTCGCAAATGGCCGAAGCCGGAGGATACCTAACCCGGAAAAACAAGGCGGAAGCGGATCTCTCCCGCCTGCGGGCAGCTCACCTCGGCGGAGCCGCCATGCAGGCGCATGATCGCATCAACGATGGCGAGCCCCAGCCCATGCGAGGCTGAATTGCCGCTGCGCGCCTGGTCGGCCTGGTAGAAGCGGTCGAACAGGCGATGCAGTTGAACGGAGGAAAGATCGTCCACGGCATTGATGACGTGCACCGTCGCCTGACCTTCGGAGGCATCGGCCCGTATCCGGATAGTGGTGCCTTCCCGGCCATGCCGGATCGCATTGACGATCAGATTGCCGATGGCGCGCCGGAACAGATCTGCACTGGCGCTGGCGGTGCCGGACGCCTCCAGGCTGAACGCCATGTCGCGCTCCAGCGCCAAACCCTCGAAGTAGTCGAGGATCTTGCCGAGTTCGCGATCGAGATCGATCGTGGAGCGCTCCACCTGCTGGCGCCCCTCATCGGCGCGCGCCAGAAACAGCATGTTTTCCGAGAGCCTGTTCAGGCTCTCGAATTCCTCGAGGTTCGATTCCAGAATGGCCCGATATTCCTCTGGCGATCGCGGCTGGACGAGCGTGACCTGCGTCTGCCCGATGAGAATGCCGAGCGGCGTGCGGATTTCATGCGCAAGATCGGCAGAGAACTGCGACAGCCGCTGATAGCCATCCGCGAGCCGGTCCAGCATGGCGTTGAAGGCCGCGGCAAGCGCCCGCAGCTCGCTCGGTGCGGTCTTCACGTCCAGCCGCACATGCAACTGACCCGGATGCACCTCCGCCGCCCGGGTCGCCATCTGGTGTACGGGCTGCAGGCCGCGTTTCAGAAGGCAGAAGGCGATGGCCGCGGCCATCGCCACGCCCGCAAGGGTCGCCATGAAGAAACGGTCGCGAAAAGTGGCCAGCATGGCGCGCTCTTCGCTCATGGGATGGCCGACCAGCACGTCGATCGTGTCGTTGGTCGTCAGCGCCCGCGTGCGCACGGAGGCCCAGTAGACCTCGACGCCATCTGTCGTCACCGTCTGCCGGATCAGAGGCCTTTCGGCATCCAAGACAGGCGGAAGCGGAAGCCGATCCGGGTTGACCTCGATCACCGGATCCCCGGAGGAATGGCGGAAAGCGAGCACGTCCCGCTCGGCCCCCAGCATCCGCGCCACCAGCAGGGGACGCTCCTTCAACTCCTCCAGCGGGTACATCTCGCTGACGAGCCTCGCAAAATAGGCTGCGCGGCCGGAGAGAACCGTCTCGATGCGATGCTCCTGCGCCAGCCTGACCGAGTGATAGAAATAGGTGCCGAGCGCGCCCGTCAGAAGACAGAGGACACCGATGCAGGCGAGAAGAAGCCTGACGATCAGCGAGTTCAGGTGAAGCCGCAACCGCATCATGCTCAGGCGCTCAGGCTGTATCCGACGCTGCGGATCGTCGAAATGAGCTTCTGCTGGAAGGGGCCGTCGATCTTGGCGCGCAATCGCTTCACCGCGACATCGACGACATTCGTGTCGCTGTCGAAGTTCATGTCCCAGACCTCGGAGGCGATCTGCGTGCGTGACAGCACCTCGCCCTGCCGCTTCATGAGCAGATGCAGCAGCATGAACTCCTTGTTGGTTAGCGCAATCTCGACACCGTCACGCGTTACCTTGCGGCGCAGCACGTCGAGACGCAGATCCGCGGCTTCGAAGACATCGCTTTCGCGCACGATCCCGCGCCTCAGAATGGTACGGATCCTGAGTTCCAGCTCGACAAAGGAGAACGGCTTCACCAGATAGTCATCGGCGCCGAGGCGAAGGCCGCGAATGCGGTCACTGACATCGTCGCGCGCGGAGAGAAACACGACCGGCATATCGCCGCGCTCGCGGATCCGGTGAATGACCTCCCATCCGTCCATGCCGGGAAGCATCACGTCGAGAACCACCAGATCATAGGACTGCTGCATCGCCATGTGCACGCCATCGGTGCCCGTGCGGGCAAGATCGACGGAATAGCCGCATTCCCGCAAGCCTTTGCGCAAATAGTCTCCCGTTTTCGGATCGTCTTCGATGATGAGGATCGCCACGTCGCACAAGCCCTATCGCGCGCATTCAGTATGCCGCATTTTCTAGCAGCCTATCGGGGTCTTTTTGCTGAACCGTGAATGACAAAATTGTCATTCCGGCGTCACGTTCCGGAGCCGGGCAAAGCGCTAGCGTCACGACGTTCCCATCAACAGGAAGCGGAGTTGGCCCCTATGCGCCTGTCCATGAAATCCTCCCTGCAATCCGCCGTCTTGACGCTTGCCCTTTCCGCAGCCGCAGCCGGCGTCGCCAACGCTGCCGATCCCGTCCGCATCCGCGGCGCGATCACCGCCGTCACATCCGATGGCATAGAGGTCAAGACCCGCGACGGCAAGGATGTTGCCGTCAAGCTTTCGGCAGACACCAAGGTCGCCTCGGTGGTGCTGACCGATCTGTCCGCCATCAAGCCGGACAGCTATATCGGCACCGCGGCCGCGCCGCAGCCGGACGGCACGCTGAAGGCGCTGGAAGTGCATATCTTCCCGGCCTCCATGCGCGGCGCGGGCGAAGGCACGCGTCCCTGGGACAGCGGCAAGGACACGTCCATGACGAATGGCGCCGTCGGCAGCATTGTCGGTTCAGATGGCCGCACGCTGACCGTCAAGTACAAGAACGGCGAGAAGAAGGTGTTCGTGCCGGCCGATGTTCCCGTTGTCAGCATCGAGCCGGGCGACCGTTCGCTGATCGCCTCCGGCGCCAAGCTGGTCATCCTGGCGACGAAGGCGGACGATGGATCGCTGACGGCGCTGTCGGTCAGTGTCGGTGCCAACGGCATCGCGCCGCCGATGTGAGGTGTGCGATGCAGAGGGAGAACCGCTGGTCCGGTCGCACGGCACATCCCGGCGTGATCCGCGTCACGCACTGGATCAACGTCTTCGCCATGGTCTGCATGGTCATGAGCGGGATGGGCATCTACAATGCCCATCCCATCCTGCCCTTCAGGTTTCCGGAGGCCGTGACGCTGGGCGGCTGGCTTGGCGGATCGACCGTATGGCACTTCGCCGTGATGTGGCTGCTGATCGGCAACGGGCTTGCCTATCTGCTGTTCGGAAGTGCAAGCGGTTATCTCCGCGCGCGCCTGCTGAAGGTCGGCCCCCGTGACGTGCTGCGCGATCTGCGGCAGGCGCTGGCCTTCAGGCTTCAGCACCAGAGCGGGGACTACAATGCCATCCAGAAGCTGATGTATCTCGGAGCGCTCCTGCTCGGCGTGCTGATGGTGGCGTCCGGTCTCGCGCTTTGGAAGCCTGTCCAATTTCACTGGCTGACGACGCTGTTTGGCGGTTTCGCCACCACGCGCGTGGTGCATTTCGCCGGCATGGCGGGACTTCTCGGCTTCGTCTTCATCCATGTGGCGATGGTCGCGATCGTCCCCCGCACCCTGCTGTCGATGAGTGTGGGCACATCGATTTTCGACAAGAAGAAGGAGCCGGGCCGCGATGGACAAGCCTGATCCCAAACGTGATCACAAGCCTGCTTCCGAACCTTTTTCCGGCAGCGCGGGCAAGCAGCCGTCCCAGCCTCGCCGCACGCCGCCAGGCATCGTCATGAAGGATCACCGCAGGCAGCTGGAGAATGTCAGCCGCCGCCTCTTCTTCCGCCAGGGCCTGTCGCTCGGGGCGCTGACCATGCTGACCGGCTGCAATCTGCAGGACGATACGGCGGTCGACAGGGCGCTCTGGGCCATGTCGCGCTGGAATGACCGCGTCCAGGCCTTCCTGTTCGACCCCCATCGACTGGCCCCCACCTTCCGGCTGGATGATATCACCGACCCCTTCCCGTTCAACGCCTTCTATGCGGAAGACAGCGTTCCAGACATCGACCTTTCGGACTACCGGCTGACCGTGTCCGGACGGGTTGACAACAAGGCTGCCTGGCGCCTGGAGGATCTGCGGCGCCTGCCGCAGGCCGCGCAGATCACCCAGCATATCTGCATCGAGGGCTGGAGCGCCATCGGCCAGTGGAGCGGCGTCCCGCTCGGCCTGTTTCTGCAACGCATCGGCGCGGATCTCACCGCAAACTATGTGGGCTTCAAATGCGCCGACCGCTACTATTCCAGCATCGACATGCCGAGCGCGCTGCATCCGCAGACCATTCTGGCGCTCGACTTCCGCAATGATCCGTTGCCGCTGAAATACGGCTCGCCCGTGAAATTGCGGATCCCGACGAAGCTCGGCTTCAAGAACCCGAAGCATATCGTCGAGATCTTCGTCACCAACGATTATCCCGGCGGCTACTGGGAGGACCAGGGCTACAACTGGTTCAGCGGGCTGTGACCGGCGGATAACAGGCTGGAACGGACCGTCAGCGATGCAGCCTGATGCGCTTAACCCCCTGACACCCCGGAAACCCGCGGAGATGTTGGCAGACATGGAATGACGTAGCGCGCGATTTCCTGTCCCTCTTCTGCTGATCCACTCCCCTCGTCGCCGCGTAATCACAGACGTGTGATAATGGAGGCAGCATGCCTGCGGGTGTGAAGAAAGCGGATTTGCCGAGCAAGACCTGTGTCGCCTGTCTGCGCCCCTTTGTCTGGCGCAAGAAATGGGAGCGGGACTGGGCAACGGTGAAGTATTGCTCGGAGCGCTGCCGCCGAAGCCGGGGGAACGCGCGATGACGAAGCCGTCCGTTGCAATCATCGGCGCCGGCATGGCAGGCCTGACGCTGGCACGGCGGCTGAGCGCGACGGCGCGGGTAACGGTGTTTGACAAAAGCCGCGGAACAGGCGGGCGTCTGGCCACGAGGCGCACGGAAACGACGGCTTTCGATCACGGCGCACAGTATTTCACCATTCGCGACAGCCGGTTCCACACCGCTCTCGAGCCGTATCTCGAGGCCGGTCAGGTGCAGGCCTGGGCGGCAGCCCTGATGCGGATTGGCGCAGATGGGGCATCGGAGCGGCTGGCCGATCGCGCGCCGCGGTTCGTCGGGGTTCCCGCAATGACGGCGCTGCCGAAGGCGCTGGCCGAGGGGCTCGATCTGCGGCTTGGCTGTCAGATCCTCGCGCTTCAGAAGACAGGCGATGGCTGGCACCTGGCGACGAAGGACAGGACCTTCGGCCCCTTCGACCGCGTGGTTGCCACGGCACCTGCCCCGCAGACACGCCAGTTGATGCCCTTTGCCGCGGCGGATCTTGAAGCACTCGACGGCGTGCGGATGAATGGCTGCTTCACCCTGATGCTGACACTGAAAGAGGGCACGCTGCCGCCCGCGGAAGCCGCGCAGGTGGAACATCCGGTGATCAGCTGGATCGCCGCCAATCATGGCAAGCCGGACCGCGACACAGCACCGGCGCTCGTCGTCCATGCCAACAATCGCTGGGCCGACCAGCATCTGGAGGCGCCGCTGGAGACGGTGCGCGACAGCATGATGGCCGCGTGCCGGACGTTGTGTGCGGATTTTGACTGGGACGCGGTTCTGGCGATCGACATTCACCGCTGGCGCTATGCGAATGTGGAAACGCCGCTCGGCCAGCCCTTCCTGCTGGATAATGGTCTCGGGCTTGCGGCCTGCGGTGACTGGTGCGTCGGCAACCGGGTGGAAGCCGCCTTCCTCAGCGCCACGGCGCTTGCCGACGTGATGGAACCCCAGCTTGCGAAGGGATGCTGATCATGTCCACTGCCCTCTCCCGACCGCTTACACGAAGCCTCACCTATGCCGGCGCCCTGCCCTTCCTCATTCTTATGGTGCCCGGCCTGCCGTTCTTCGATGCGGCGGCGCGGCTCTCTGCCTTCCTCGCCTATGGCGCGGTGATTGCGGGCTTCATGGCCGGCACGCTGTGGGGTCTGGTTCAGCGGGATGACGAGGTGCCGGTCGCGCCGCTGATTGCCAGCAATGTGCTCGCACTTGCAGCCTGGGCCTCACTGCTGCTGTCACCCGGCGAGATTGCGCTTGCCGTGCAGTTCTGCGCCTTCCTCGGCCTCCTCGCCGTCGACCGACACCTCGCCGGTCAGGGTCTGGAACAGTCTTGGTACTGGCAGCTGCGGCTGCGCATCACCGGGATTGTCTGCCTCGCCTATGCCGTCCGCATCGTGCTGGGCTGAGCCTCACCATTCGATCGGCTGACCATCATAGGCGTAGAAGCGCCCCGTCTCCGCAGCCTCGCGGCCATTGAGAACGGACAGCATGGCGCGCGCGCTTTCCACCGGTTCGGTGCGGGCGTGATTGCCGGAGTATTTTTCCGACAGCGAGGTTGCGACCGTACCGGGATGCAGCGCGAGCAGCACCGACAGCGGGTGGCTGCGGGCAAGCTCGATGGAGGCGGTGCGGACGATCTGGTTCAGCGCCGCTTTGGAGGCGCGGTAGGACATCCAGCCGCCCAGATGGTTGTCGCCGATCGAGCCGACGCGGGCCGACAGGAAGGCCATCAGCGCCCGCTCCTTGCGCGCAAGCTTCGGCGCAAGATGCTTGGTCACCAGCGCGGTGCCAAGGGCATTCAGCGCAAACTGCTTCATCATGGCGTCGGCGGAAATCTGCCGCAGCGATTTCTCCGGACCGACGCCATCGATGGTGAGCCCGCCGGTGGCGCAGAAGATCAGGTGGAATTCACCCGTCAGACGTTCGGCGGCGGCCGCGACGCTATCCTCCTGCGTCACGTCGAACCCGTCGATTCTGCGCGACAGGCTGAGCAGCTCGCCACAGGCCGTATCGGCCTGCAGCACCGCAGCCACCGCGCTGCCGATACCTCCGCTCGCGCCGATCACCAGTGCGCGGTAGCCTTGCGGAAGGGATGTCATCAGGGTCATCGGTCTCGTCCTCCTGCCTTAATGGAGGGAACTACGCAGTCAGGTGACGAACGGTTTTCCGTCACACCCGCTCGCCGGCATCGAGCCGCGCCAGAAAGCGCGCGGCACTTTGCCGATAGGCCTGTCGCTGCGCCTCGCTCATCCGCCGCCAGGTGGCGTAGGGCTGGGCCAGCCGATGATTGCCGGCCAGCTTCTCGCCATTGCGATCGAGAAAATCCCAGTAGAGGGTGTTGAAGGGACACGCCCCCTCGCCGGTCTTTACCTTCACGTCATAGCGGCAGGTCCGGCAGTAGTCGGACATCTTCGAGATGTAATTGCCGCTTGCCGCATAGGGCTTGGAGCCCAGCACGCCGCCATCGGCAAACAGGCTCATGCCGATGACGTTGGGCAGTTCCACCCATTCATAAGCATCGGCATAGACCTCCAGATACCATTCATGCACGGCCTGCGGCAGAAGCCCGGCCAGAAGCGCAAAATTGCCTGTCACCATCAGGCGCTGGATATGGTGCGCATAGGCATGGTCGATGGTCTCGCCGATCACCGTGGAAAGGCAGGCCATGTCGGTTTGCGCCGTCCAGAAGAAGGCCGGCAGCGCACGGCTTGCCTCCAGAAAATTGCTGTCGCGATAGGCGGGCATCTTCAGCCAGTAGACGCCGCGCACATATTCGCGCCAGCCGATGATCTGGCGAATGAAGCCTTCCACCGCATTGAGCGGCGCGCGCCCTTCCAGCCAGACCCGCTCCGCCGCCCGGCAGACCGCCAGCGGATCGAGAAGGCCGATATTGATGTAGAAGGAGAGAAGCGCATGATTGAGGAAGGGATCGCTTGCCAGCATCGCATCCTGGGTCGCACCGAACTGCGACAGGTGGTTTTCCAGGAAGGCCTCCTGCAGCGCCTCGGCCTCTGCCCGGGTCACGGCAAACCCGAAATGGTCCAGCCGGCCGATGTGATCGGGAAACCGCGCCTCGACCATGGCAAGCACGGCGCGGGTAACGGCATCCGGTTCGATCCGCCGGCGCTTCGGGCGCAAAAGATCGGGGCTGGCCGGCTTGCGGTTTTCCGCGTCGAAATTCCAGCGGCCGCCGGCCGGCTGCTCGCCCTCCATCAGAAGCCCGGTCTTGCGGCGCATCTCGCGATAGAAAAATTCCATCGTCAGTTCGCGGCGGCCCGCGGCCCAGTGTCGGAACTCGGCATGCGAACAGAGGAAGCGGTCATCCGGGCGGATCTCCACCGGCAGTCCGAAGTCCTGCCGCCAGCCCCTCATCTCCTCCATCAGCCGCCATTCGCCGGCTTCGGTGACGATCACCGCCTGCGGCCGAAGCGCCTCGACCGCACGCACAACCTCCGCGCCGAGCGAGCCGGCATTGTCCGGATCGTCGAGCGTCACGTAACGGACGTCGAACCCCTTGCCACGCAGTTCATCCGCGAAATGGCGCATGGCGGAAAAGATGAAGGCAATCTTCTGCTTGTGGTGACGCACATAGGTCGCCTCCTGCAGCACCTCCGCCATCAGGACGACATCGCGCGCCGGATCGGCATCGGCGAGGCTGGTCAGAGTGAGGCTCAGCTGGTCGCCGAGAACGAGAATGAGATGGCGGGTCGGCATCAGACGGGTCCGGTGCAGGGGATCTTGCCTGCCCTTACGTGGCCGTCGCCTCAACGGATCGGCAGGCCGGCCCGGTTGACCGGCTTCGGGCTGCCCAGCAGCAGACCCTCCGCTGCAAGTTTCGCCGGCCCGAGCGCCTCCACCATCATGCGCGCCTGCCGGCAGAAGGCATCGGCATTGTCGGCAAAAGCCTGGACATTGGCCGCGATATGCGCCTCCGCCTGCTGGCGGATGCGCCGATCCACCCAGCTCATCTGGCCACCGACCACAAACATCGCCTTGTGCAGCCGCCCGGCGCTGAAATGCAGATCCGGGCAGTTTGCATTGGCGACCATGAAGACGGCATAGGCGGCGAAGATGCCGCGCGGATCCTGGGGCTCCGCGGCGGGTGCGACCTGCGGTGTCGAAAGGGCTGCGACGAGAAACACGGTTGCCTGCCACATCGGACGGTCCTCCCGAAGATGAGGCTACGCCGATGCAGCAGGTAATCAACTGGTAGTTTTCATCTACCTAAAATAGACGTTATTTCTTGTATTTAGGATAGGAAATCAGCATATTTCAGGCTGGCCTGCGCAGGGCGATCACCTTGCCTTCGAAGGCGATTTCCGCCTCTCCGTGCGCCTGCCCGGCAGGCCTTGTGCGGCCAATGGGAAAGCGCAGGATGCCATTGCCTTCCGGCAGTTCGTCCGGGCGGCGGGTCAGCAGATCATAAAGTTCCGGCACAAGCCCGTCGCCATTCTGCTGCGCCAGCTTGTGCAGGCCGATGAAAAGGGACCGGTCGGGCTGATCGTCGTTCATCATTCGGCATTCCGTTCGCTCATGGTCTGCAGCGCGCGCTCCAGACTGGATTTGGACCCGTTGCGCAGCGGGATGAAGGCCTTGGAAAACTTCTTGCAGCCGGTCTTCACCCTCAGACACGCATCATGGCTGATACAGTCGATGGGGCAGAACACGCAGTCGACGGAGGGCAGCAGCGTATCGATGCGCGACACCGCTTCGCGCAGACCGCCATCGTGGTGGATCAGTTCCGCGCCGAAATTGCTGGCGATCTCGCGCAGATGCGCCACCTGGCAATCGCGCCCGCCGACATAGAGAAAGCTTCTCACGCCGCGCTGGCTCTGCGTCCTCGCCGCCTCCTCGCTGGCGCGCGTCTTCTGTTCCGGCTTGCGCTTGTCCTTCTTCGCCACGGCTCGTCTTCCCTGTCGTCCGAGTCATGCCCTTCAAGGGCGGGTTGGCGGGCACCATAATTAACATGACAAATCGAGTAAAGTATAAACTTGAGCATTCCAATCAGGAAATTTCAGGCCGGACCTGACGAAGCGCAAGACGAAAATTTGACCGTTTGATAAATATTTATCCCGTGTTACGCTCGGCCAGTTGCATAGAAATCCATAAAAGAGGGAAGCAACATGCACAGACTGGGAAGCGGTATCGCGGGGGGCCGTCTGGCGCCCGCGGAGTACGAAACGAATTTTTCAGACCTTCATCCGCGCTTCGACAAGCATGAGGCGCTGGTGGCATCCGACCGATGCTATTTCTGTCATGACGCGCCGTGCATGACGGCCTGTCCGACCGAAATCGACATTCCGCTATTCATCCGGCAGATCTCGACGGCAAATCCGCTGGGCGCTGCCCGCACCATCTTCTCCCAGAACATTCTGGGCGGCATGTGTGCCCGCGTCTGTCCCACCGAAACGCTGTGCGAGCAGGCCTGCGTGCGCAACACGGCCGAAGACAGGCCCGTCGATATCGGCCGGCTGCAACGCTATGCCACAGACATCGCGATGGAACAGGGTCGCCAGTTTTTCCACCGCGCCGCCGAAACCGGCAAATTGATCGCCGTGGTGGGGGCAGGCCCCGCGGGTCTTGCCTGCGCCCATCGGCTGGCCATGAACGGCCATTCCGTGGTGATCTTCGATGCGCGGGAAAAGGCCGGCGGCCTCAACGAATACGGGATCGCCAGCTACAAGGCGCCGAACGATTTTGCCCAGAAGGAAGTGGATTATCTGCTCGCCATCGGCGGTATCGAAATCCGCAACGGCATGGCGCTCGGACGCGATTTTTCGCTGCAGGATCTCACCACCCAGTATGATGCGGTCTTCCTCGGTATCGGGCTTGCCGGCGTCAATGGCCTCGGCATCGAGGGCGAGGATCTCTCCGGCGTCGAGGATGCGGTGGATTTCATCGCTGCCCTGCGCCAGGCCAGGGACAAGGCGGAGGTGCCGATCGGCCGGCGCGTGGTGGTGCTCGGCGGCGGCATGACCGCCATCGATGCCGCCATCCAGGCAAAACTGCTCGGCGCCGAGGAAGTGACCATCTGCTATCGCCGCGGCAAGGAGCAGATGAACGCCTCCGAATTCGAGCAGGATCTCGCCGCCTCGAAAGGCGTCACCATCCGCCACTGGCTGGCACCGAAGCGCATTCTGGAGCGTGACGGCGCGGTTGCCGGCATCGAGCTGGAATATACCGCGCTGCGCGACGGCCATCTGACCGGCACCGGCGAACTCGGCGTGATTGCCGCGGACCAGATCTTCAAGGCAATCGGCCAATCGTTCCGGGCAAGCGGTCTCGGCGCACTGTCCATGGAAAAGGGCCGCATCGTGGTGGACGAGCACTGTCGCACCTCAATGGACCGGGTCTATGCCGGTGGCGATTGCGTCAACCGGGGCGAGGACCTCACCGTTTCCGCCGTGGCGCACGGGCGCGATGCCGCCGACGCCATTCATCTTGCCTTTGCTTCCGCCGGTCAGCCGGCTGTGGCCGTCGCTTGAACCGGGAGATGAACCATGGCTGATATCAGAAACAATTTCGTCGGCATCAAATCGCCGAACCCCTTCTGGCTGGCCTCTGCGCCACCGACCGACAAGGCCTATAACGTGGAACGCGCCTTCAAGGCGGGCTGGGGCGGCGTGGTCTGGAAGACGCTCGGCTCCGAGGGCCCGCCGGTCGTCAACGTCAACGGCCCGCGTTACGGTGCGATCTGGGGCGCCGACCGCCGCCTGCTGGGCCTGAACAATATCGAGTTGATCACCGACCGGCCGCTTCAGGTGAACCTGCAGGAAATGAAGCAGGTGAAGATGAACTGGCCGGACCGGGCGCTGGTCGCCTCCATCATGGTGCCCTGCGTGGAGGAAGAGTGGAGGGCCATTCTGCCGCTCGTCGAGGAAACCGGGGCGGATGGCATCGAACTCAACTTCGGCTGTCCGCACGGCATGAGCGAGCGCGGCATGGGGTCGGCCGTCGGCCAGGTGCCGGAATATATCGAAATGGTCGTGCGCTGGTGCAAGCAATACACCCGCATGCCGGTGATTACCAAGCTGACCCCGAACATCACCGACATCCGCCACCCGGCCCGCGCCGCAAAACGCGGCGGCACCGATGCGGTGTCGCTGATCAACACGATCAACTCCATCACCTCGGTTGATCTCGACAATTTCGCGCCGATGCCGACCGTGGGGGGCAAGGGCAGCCATGGCGGCTATTGCGGCCCGGCCGTCAAACCCATCGCGCTCAACATGGTCTCCGAAATCGCCCGCGATGCCGAAACCCATGGCCTGCCGATCTCCGGCATCGGCGGCGTTACCACCTGGCGGGATGCGGCGGAATTTCTGGCGCTGGGGGCCGGCAACGTGCAGGTCTGCACCGCCGCCATGACCTATGGCTTCAAGATCGTGCAGGAAATGATCTCCGGCCTCTCCGACTGGATGGACGAGAAGGGCCACCGCTCGCTGGATGACATCTGCGGCCGCGCCGTGCCGAACGTGACCGACTGGAAATACTTGAACCTCAACTATGTGGCGAAAGCCCGTATCGACCAGGATGCCTGCATCAAATGCGGCCGCTGCCACATCGCCTGCGAGGACACCTCGCATCAGGCGATCACCAGCATGGTGAATGGCGTGCGCCACTTCGAGGTGATGGAAGACGAATGCGTGGGCTGCAACCTGTGCGTCAACGTCTGCCCGGTCGAAAACTGCATCACCATGGTGGGGCTGGAGCCCGGCACGCTCGACCAGCGCACCGGCAAGGTGGTGGAGCCGACCTACGCTAATTGGACCACGCACCCGAATAACCCGATGGCCCAGGTGGCGGCGGAGTAAGCTGAGGTCAGAGATTGGGCGGGGCGCTGCGAGGCGCCCTGCTTCTTTCGGCAGGATGTAAGACGGGCGGGTCGGCAGCTTTGCGCCAACAGCTGCCATTGTGCCTGCCGCAAAACTCCCTATTCTGCGACGTCGTAAAAATCAGGAAAACAAGTGTCGCTTTAATTGGGAATTTTGCGACTTTCTATTCCGATTTTTTAATTAGCGGGCCCTGGAATATGCGCCGCATCCGGAAATTCTTCGTTTTTATTATCGCGGTTATCGTTTTTGGATCTTTCGGGATAACCGGATGGCTGATCTTCAGTCCACCCGATCTGCTGCTGGTCGCTACCGGCTATGCAGCCCAAATGGTTTGCGCGAACGTGTTCATTGCCAAACGCGACGCGGATGCGGTTATCGCAACCGACGTGAAGTTTGCGCTATCGGATGCCGTCAAACGTATGAGGATCAACGTCGATACCGGCAGACAACGTGTCGAAGTGGCATATATGGGCCTGTTCGCCAGACGTCGTGCTCGATACGAAGAGGGACGAGGTTGTACGCTGGACTCAACGGAAGGGGTCGGCTCTCGTGCAGCCGCAATTTCCTTGCCGCCAAAGCCATCAAATGCGCTCTGGCCGGCGGGCGACGGGGTGCAATTGTCAGACGACAAACGTTTACTGGCTGTGCTGAATGATCCGGCTCTTCAGGGACCTGGGATGCGCGCGATCGTCGTCGTTCATGATGGGCACATTGTTGGTGAAACCTATGGTGCAGGTTTCGCGCCTTCGACACCATTACTAGGTTGGTCAATGACGAAGACCGTGAACGCGGCACTGGTCGGCTTGGTGATCAAGGACGGAAAGCTGTCGCTCGATCAGAAAAGTCTATTCTCGCAATGGGCCAATGATGCACGCAAGGACATTTCCGTGGCCGATTTGATGTCCATGACAAGCGGCTTAAAATGGAGTGAAGAAGGCAATTTTCCCGATACATACATATTGGAGGATCTCGCCGAAGATGCGGCGGCTTTCGCGAGAGACCGGCCTCTTGTCGCTCTGCCGGGAACAAAATTCAATTATTCGAGTGGCTCGTCGGTTCTGCTGGCGCGGCTTTGGCAAGATGCGGTTGGGGCAGACGCACAAGCTTTTCCGCAGGAACGATTGTTCAAGCCTCTGGGCATGACCAGTGCTGTGCTTGAGACCGATCCTTCTGGCACATTTCTCGGTGAAGCCCATCTCTACGCCAATGCACGTGATTGGGCGCGCTTCGGTGAATTCCTACGTCTGAATGGGGCTTGGAACGGTGAACAGCTTTTACCGAGCGACTTTGTCGACTACATGCGCTCACCTGTGCAAGCCTCCGACGAGGGACATGGTCCCGCTTACGGTCGCGGACAACTTTGGTTAGGACCGGGTCAGGGGTTTCCCCTACCAGACGACGCGTTCATGATGCAGGGGCATCTGCGCCAGGTGATTGCGATCATTCCCTCGCTAAAACTCGTGATCCTACGCATGGGATTAACACGAGAAGATATCGGCTTCAGCAACGCGAAGCTGCTGCATGCGATTGTCGCGGCGTTACGAAGATCCTGACATTTGCGACAGATCGACCTCATTTGAATTTAAACGGAATTTGTATCGCGGAACTCAGTTGCAAAAACCAGAATTTCGCGACCGATTTATGCGACGGCATATTTCCGCTTCGGGCCGAAAGCGACCACTCCAATTGTCGTCACCGCCAACCTTTTCGCGATCATACGATGCTACACCTGCAGACTGAGTATCGCCACACCTCCCTTCTCCCCAGCGGGGGTCCGAAGGACGGGGCGAGACCCGTGGTTCGTCCCCGGTTAGGTGCCCGGAGGGCGGATGGCGGGGGCAGCAACCAATGACACCGCCTCACCCCACCTCCGCCAAAGCCCGGCGGACCGTCTCCCCGCCGGCAAGAGGGATCACTTGAAACCGTATCCAGACTTCCGGCGATGGATGGACACTAGGCCCATTCCAGCGCCTGCCGACGAAAGTGACGATCTGGTAAAATAAGACTGAAGAATTGCTTAATGGAAGATTAAGCTTCTGTTCCTATGCTCAAGCTTTATCGGAACGGGTCTGGATCAGCATTCCATGGTGGAGTCGATGCCGAATATCCTGCGATCCTGGCTGGAAACGCACCGGCAGGTTCGGGACGGATCACGGCCAATCCTGCGCAATTCGGCGCCGTCGGAGGATTTTGGAGAGCTGGACATGCTGATCGACCGGTCGTTCAAGGCGGCCCGGGTCGGCATCTGGGAGTGCAGCCTGCCGGATGAGACGCTGCGCTGGACGGATACCGTGTTCGAGTTGTTCGAGATCGAACCGCAATCGAAGATCAGCCGGGATTATATTGTCTCGCTCTATGCCCCGGAATCGCGGCTGGACCTGAAGGCCGTGCGCGACCGCGCGCTCGAGAGCGGCGAAGGCTTTACCCTCGACGCGCGCATCACCACCGCCAAGGGCAATCTGCGCTGGATCCGCATCACCGCAATCGTCGACCGGATAAACGGCCATTCGGTGCGGTTGTTCGGCATGAAGCAGGACATCACTGCCGAGAAGGTGATGTTCGAGCAAATCCGTCGCATGACCGAGATCGACAGCCTGACGGGGCTGACCTCCCGCGCCAAGTTCGAGGAACTGTTTCGGAATCTCTGCCAGCACCCCTTGCCCGAGCCGCATGCCCTGCTGCTGATCGATCTCGACGGGTTCAAGGCGGTCAATGACCGGCTGGGGCATCAGGCCGGCGACGCCTTCCTGCGCCTGACCGCGGACCGTCTTGCCGAGGCCACGCCCGACGCACTGACACGGGCACGCCTCGGCGGCGATGAATTCGCGATCCTGCATGCCTGGCAGACGCCGGAGGATCTGACCGCGCTGACGCGGCGCGTTGCCGACTTGCTCGATGATCAGGTGTCTCTGGCACGCCACGGGCTGGCGGTCAGCGCCTCCATCGGCGTCGCAGCGATCCGGCCGGACAGCACGCCGGAAGCGATTTTCCTGCGCGCCGACCGGGCGCTCTACAGCGTCAAGGCCGGCGGCAAGGCGGCTTTCGCGCTGGATCTCGCGCCCTGACGCAAAACAGGCCGCCACTGCCCGCCATCACCGCTGCTCGGGCTCCGCCGCCTCCCCCAGGATCTCGATCATCGCCCGCATGGCGCGCGTCACGTGCCGCTCGCGGTGAAGCAGCAGAAAGAAGGGGCGTGTCGGCATCGGAAAGTCCGGCATCCGCAACCGCCCTTGTGCCAGATGCGCCTCCACCGCGCGGAAGGAGAGCACGGCAGCACTGGTGCCGGCTTCCACGGCGGCGATCACCGCCTCGTTCGAGGGCAGTTCCAGCGCCACATCGAGGGCAGCCGGCGCAATGCCCAGACGGCGAAGTTCCTCCTCCAGCGCGGCCCGCGTGCCGGATCCCTGTTCGCGATGGATCCAGGCGGTCTGCAGGAGATCGGCAGGAGAAAGCCCCTGCCCCTTCGTCCAGCGGTGCCGCCGGCCCACCACCAGCACAAGCCGGTCTTCCCCCACCCGCGTGACCGAGAGCGCCGGCTGATCGACACGCCCCTCGACGACGGCAAGATCTGCCTGGCCGGCAAGAACCGCGTCGGTTGCCGCCCGCGTGTTACCGACACTCATCGACAGCGCCACCTGCGGGTAGCGCTCGCGGTAGCGCATCAGCCGCGAGGGCAGCCAGTAGCTTGCCACCGTCTGGCTGGCATGCAGCAGCAGATGCCCGGCCGGAGCGCCTGAGAGATCCTTCAGAAGCCGCGTCGCATCTGCGGCCCGTTCCAGCACGGCGCGCGCTTCGGGCAGAAACAGGCGGCCAGCCTCCGTCAACTCGATACCCCGACCCACCCGGTTGAACAGCTTCACCGCATGCCGTTCCTCCAGCGCCGCAATGGCGGCGCTGACGGAGGATTGGGTCAGATGCAGATGCTCGGCAGCGCGTGTCATGTGCTGCTGCTCTGCCACCACGAGAAAGATGCGCAACTGCTCGAAGGTCATGACCAACCATCGATCAAGACGATCATAATAACAAGATCAATTTGTTGGAACGATCATTCTCGGCGCGCGATAAGCCAAGCAGCGAAACGTCAACCCAATGAGGCACGCCATGGTCAGCCGCGCGGAGTATGTGGATCACAGGAGACCCGCCGCCTTCCCAGCCTTTGCGGGCCTGCTGCTGACCGGCGGCATTGCGGCGACGGCCATGCTCTTTCGTGAAGCAACCGGCATTCAAACGCTGTCGCCACTCATTCTTTCTATCGTCATGGGCATGGTGATCGGCAATATTCGCCGCCCATCCGTGCAGTTTCACAGCGGCATCACCTTTTCGCTCAAGCGGCTGCTGCGGATCGGCATCGTGCTGCTGGGCTTGCAGATCACCCTGCCACAACTGCTGTCTCTGGGCCTTCCCGGCCTGCTGACGGTCACCGTCACGCTTGCCGCAAGCTTCATCGCCGTAACCCTGATGGGCAGAGCCCTGGGCGTGGATCGCCACCTCACCGGCCTGATCGCGGCGGGAACCTCTGTCTGCGGAGCATCCGCCGTCATTGCCGCCAATGCCGCCATACGGGGGAGAGAGGAAGACGTAGCCTATGCGGTGGCCTGCGTCACCATTTTCGGCACACTCTCCATGCTGGCCTATCCGCTGTTGATGCTGCCATTGCACTTGAGCCCCATGGCCTACGGGGTCTGGTCCGGCGCAACAATCCATGAAGTGGCACAGGTGGTCGCGGCAACGTTCCAGAGCGGCGAGATAGCGGGCCAGTTCGGCACCATTGCCAAGCTCGCCCGCATCGTGCTGCTCGCCCCGCTTGTCATGACACTGGCGGCAACCCTGTTTCGCAGCCCGAAAAGCGGCGCGCAAAACCAAGAATCGACTCCCTTCCCCCTTTTCGTGCTCGGCTTTCTGGCGGTCGTGGCACTGAATAGCGCGGTTCACATTCCGCAAGCCGTGGTGCAGCATGGCAATCTGCTCGCCACCTTCCTGCTCTCTTGCGGGCTTGCCGCCATGGGCCTGCAAACACACATGAAGCAACTTGCCGCCCAAGGTTTGCGCCCGCTGCTGCTGGGGGCATTCGGCTGGCTGTTCATCTCCGGTTTCGGCTACCTGATGGTCCGGCTGGCGCCGTTTTAAAAGACAGCGCCACGAATTGGCGTGCAATACCAAGTGTCCTACGCACTGGAAGCCTGCTCCTGAGCAGGCAGGGCAAGAAACGACATCAGGAATGAGCTGATAAAACCACAGGCAAAGCCAACGGCTGGATGGGAAGGAATTGGCACGAAATGCCGCCACATCAACGCGGTCAATCCACCTGCTATCGAGATCAGCGCAATATCCTTCAGCCGTTTGCGCGGCTTTAAACAAACATAGATCACCGACAGAATAAAAGCAGGAATACCATAAAAAGCCATTGCGCCCAAAGTCGCTAAAAACGTGGCTGCAAAGAAGGCTTGGATTACCTCCAGCAGATAAAACCGCCGAGCATGTTCTGAAAATATCCCAAGCCAGAGATAAGCGCCAAAGCTGAAACCGGGAATGGCAGGGCATAGGGTGAAAAGAATAATGACTCTCAGAGTGGGATACACATACGCCCCCTTTTTCACGCATGGCTCTGGCGTCGGACTGAAACCATACGTGCGCTCACCAAACACGCAGGCATCGCCCAGCCATCTGCCCGCCGCAACCTTTATTTAATCGCCAACCCGTGCATGAACAGATCCTCCAAGAAGCGGGCCGCATCTTCAAACCGACCGCCGCCCGCCTTATCACCCAGAACCGCCTGCACCTGCACATCGAAATCCGCATAATGCTGGGTGGTCGCCCAGATGGAGAAGATCAGGTGATAGGGGTCGCAAGGCGCAATCTTCCCCGCTTTTGCCCAGGCGCGAATCACTTGTGCCTTTTCATCCACCAGCGCCTTTAGCGGGCCCTTCAACTCATCCTCGATATGCGGCGCGCCCTGCAGGATCTCGTTGGCGAACAGCCGGCTTTCACGCGGAAAATCCCGTGACATTTCAAGCTTGCGACGAATGTAGGAGCGGATTTCGCTTTCGGGATTGCCCTGCGGATCGAAGGCGCGCAGCGGCTCCAGCCAGGTAAACAGCATGCGGTCCAAAAGCGCGCGATGGATCGCCTCCTTGGTGCGGAAATAATAGAGCAGGTTGGGCTTTGACATGCCGGCGGCATCGGCGATCTGGTCGATGGTCGCACCGCGGAAGCCATAGGCGGAAAACACGTCGAGCGCCGCCTCGAGGATTTTTTCCTCCTTCTCTTCCTGAATGCGGGTGCGCCGCTGCGTCTTCGCCGCTCTGGGAATCATCTGCCGTCATGTCTCCTTGTCGGTGTCCTAGCACGGAACGCACGTGCACAAAATTTACCCCGGCAGAATGCCTGCCGGAAACTTGTTCATTTTTTCATCGCTTCCACGATTTTGCGCTTGAGTGCCACCGTGGAAATTGTAAGCTTTTACCAATCGGTCAATTTATCGATGACCCATCCAGCGAAGGCAAGCCCAGGGCGGCCCGAAGCCAGAAGAAGATGGCGCGAAGACCCAAGGGAACAGCAGCCGGACATCAGCACACCCGGCTGAAACAGATGAAGGAATGAACGTATGGTGGCGGCACCAGGCGAAAACCTGCGCGTGAACGGCGACAGGCTGTGGGAAACCCTGATGGACATGGCGAAGGTCGGCCCCGGCATTGCCGGCGGCAACAACCGCCAGACGCTGACGGATGCCGATGGCGAGGGCCGCCATCTGTTCCAAACGTGGTGCAAGGCGGCGGGCCTGACCATGGGCGTCGACAAGATGGGTACTATGTTCGCCACCCGCCCCGGCACCGATCCGGATGCGCTGCCCGTCTATGTGGGCAGCCATCTCGATACCCAGCCGACCGGCGGCAAGTATGACGGCGTGCTTGGCGTGCTGGCCGGGCTTGAGGTCATCCGCACGATGAACGACCTCGGCATCAAGACGAAGCACCCGATCGTCGTGACCAACTGGGCCAACGAGGAAGGTGCGCGCTTTGCCCCCGCCATGCTGGCCTCCGGCGTGTTCGCCGGCATGCACTCCCTCGATTATGCCTATGGCCGCAAGGATCCCGAGGGCAAGACCTATGGCGAGGAGCTGAAGCGCATCGGCTGGCTGGGCGAGGAAGAGGTGGGCGCGCGCAAGATGCACGCCTATTTCGAGTATCACATCGAGCAGGGCCCGATCCTCGAAGCCGAGCAGAAGCAGATCGGCGTCGTCACCCACTGCCAGGGCCTCTGGTGGCTGGAATTCACCCTCACCGGCAAGGAGGCCCATACCGGCTCCACGCCGATGGCCATGCGGGTGAATGCCGGGCTTGCCCTGTCGCGCATCATCGAGATGGTGCAGGGGGTTGCCATGGAGGAACAGCCGGGCGCCGTTGCCGGCGTCGGCCAGGTGTTCTTCTCGCCCAATTCCCGCAATGTGCTGCCGGGCAAGGTGGTGTTCACCGTCGACCTGCGCACGCCCTCCCAGGAAAAGCTTGATCGCATGCGGGCGAAGATCGAGGCGGAAGCGGCCAACATCTGCGCACCCCTCGGCGTCGGCTGCTCGGTGGAGGCCGTCGGCCATTTCGACCCCGTGACCTTCGATCCTGTGCTCGTGGAGCGAGTGCGCGGTGCTGCCGAAAAGCTCGGCTACAGCCATATGGACATCATTTCCGGCGCCGGCCACGATGCCTGCTGGGCCGCCCGGGTGGCCCCCTCCACCATGATCTTCTGCCCCTGCGTCGGCGGGCTTTCCCACAACGAGGCCGAGGAGATTTCCAAGGAATGGGCCGCCGCCGGCTGCGACGTGCTGTTCCATGCGGTGGTGGAAACGGCGGAGATCGTGGGGTGAGTGTGTTGATGCATCTGGCCCCCTCATCCGCCCTTCGGGCACCTTCTCCCCGGTGGGGCGAAGGGAGGGAGCCTGTTGCACCGGCATCAACACACGTTGAGCGTTCCACCCGCAGAACAATCAGGCCGGATGAAAACGGCAGCGGCAGACATCCCTTCTCCCCCACGGGGAGAAGGTGGCCCGAAGGGTCGGATGAGGGGGCGGCCCGGATGGCCAAGCAAAGTGTCACGAAGCGCCGCCCCGGCAAGACCAAACATGCCCGACATCTTCGGCAGCTGGAAACCGAAGAGGAACATTACCTCTGGAGCGACCTGCGCGCGCGCCGGCTGAGCGGCTACAAATTTGCCCGCCAGATCCCCCTCGGCCCCTATGTTGTGGATTTCCTCTGCCGGGAAAAAGGCCTGGTCGTTGAACTGGACGGCAGCCAGCATGCAGAGAGCCTGCATGATATCGTTCGGACCCGCTGGCTGAACAGCCAGGGTTATTCCGTCATCCGCTTCTGGAACCATGAGGTGCTGCGAGAGCGTCTGGCCGTGCTGGAAACCATTCTGGCGGTTCTGGACGGGCGGCTGACGGAAGGCTGCAACACCATCCGTTTTTCGCCGGCAGATCGGAGGGCGAAATGATACGACTCGCCTGTACGCCCCCCTCATCCGCCCTTCGGGCACCTTTTCCCCGAGGGGAGAAGGGAGAGCGCACGCCGTCCCGTCAGAGACCACGCTTAACCCCGCTGGTTGCTGACCTTGCGCCCCCAGACCCTTTCCCATCGCTCAGGCACGTTACAACGACGCATACCGTGAGAAAGGGAGCGCATGCCGTGCCAAAGATCCCTTCTCCCCTCGGGGAGAAGGGGGCCGGAGGGCGGATGAGGGGGAACGCCCCATGACAAGCCACGATTATTCCCGGGAGAGACACACATCATGACCACAGTCATCAAGAACGGCACCATCGTCACCGCCGATCTCACCTACAAGGCCGACGTCAAGGTCGATGGCGGGAAGATCATCGAGATCGGCCCGAACCTTGCGGGCGATACGGTTCTCGATGCCACGGGCTGTTACGTCATGCCGGGCGGGATCGATCCGCATGTGCATCTGGAAATGCCGTTCATGGGCACCTATTCCGCCGATGATTTCGAAAGCGGCACGCGGGCGGCGCTGGCCGGCGGCACGACGATGGTGGTGGATTTCTGTCTGCCCGATCCTGGCCAGTCACTGCTCGATGCGCTGAAGCGCTGGGACAACAAGGCGACGCGGGCCAATTGCGATTATTCCTTCCACATGTCCGTCACCTGGTGGGGCGAGCAGGTGTTCAACGACATGAAGACCGTGGTGCAGGAAAAGGGCATCAACACCTTCAAGCACTTCATGGCCTACAAGGGCGCGCTGATGGTGAACGATGACGAGATGTTCGCCTCCTTTTCGCGCTGCGCGGAGCTTGGCGCGCTGCCGCTCGTCCATGCCGAAAACGGCGACGTGGTGGCCGCCATGCAAGCCAAGTTGATGGATGAGGGCAATAATGGCCCCGAAGCCCATGCCTATTCGAGGCCCGCGACCGTGGAAGGCGAAGCGACCAACCGCGCCATCATCATCGCCGACATGGCGGGCGCGCCGCTTTACGTCGTCCACACCTCCTGCGAGCAGGCGCATGAAGCGATCCGCCGCGCGCGCCAGAACGGCATGCGCGTCTATGGCGAGCCGCTGATCCAGCACCTGACGCTGGACGAAACCGAATATGCCCATCCGGACTGGGACCATGCGGCGCGCCGCGTCATGTCCCCGCCCTTCCGCAACAAGCAGCATCAGGATTCGCTGTGGGCCGGCCTTGCCGCGGGCTCCCTGCAGGTGGTGGCGACCGATCACTGCGCCTTCACCACCGACCAGAAGCGCTACGGCATCGGCGATTTCCGAAAGATCCCGAACGGCACCGGCGGTCTGGAAGACCGCATGCCGATGCTGTGGACCTATGGCGTGGCGACCGGCCGCATCACCATGAACGAGTTCGTCGCGGTCACCTCCACCAACATCGCGAAAATCCTCAATGTCTATCCGAGAAAGGGCGCAATCCTGGTCGGCGCCGATGCCGATCTCGTCGTCTGGGATCCGGCCAAGGAAAAGACGATCACCGCGAAAAGCCAGCAGTCCGCCATCGATTACAACGTCTTCGAGGGCAAGACCGTCAAGGGCCTGCCGCGCTATACGCTGACCCGCGGCGTGGTCGCCATCGAGGATGGCGCCATCAAGACCCGCGAGGGCCATGGCCAGTTCGTCGCCCGCGAGCCTTATCCGGCCGTCTCCAAGGCGCTGTCCACCTGGAAGGAACTGACGGCGCCGCGCAAGGTGGAACGCACGGGCATTCCGGCTTCGGGCGTGTGAGCGGTTCGATGACGGCGGTGCGCGCGTTACAGATCCCCCTCTGCCCGATCGGGCATCTTCCGCTGATGGCGGGAGATGGGGTTGGTGCACGCGCCGTAAAGCCGATCCTGGGGCTTTCGCTCCTGCGGCGAATCCCGGCCTGGGATCCGGCGGTGTCGTGCCGCCGGGTTACGCCCCACCCGCAAACCTCCCCGATACGGCACCACGCCCCCGCGGCCCTCAAAGCCCAAAAATCCTCAGCCCGCCAGCGCATCCAGTTCCGGCAAAAGCACGACGCTTTCCTGTTCGTTGGGGTCGGTGCGGGCAATGATCGCTGTCGCCGGCTCGTCGAAGGAATTGGCGGGAAGGTGCGGCACGCCGGCCGGAATGTAGAAAAGCTCGCCGGCGCTCACCACCACATGGTGCTCCAGCCGCTCGCCATACCAGGTGTCGACCCGGCCGGAGAGCATGTAGATCGCCGTTTCGTGGTTCTCGTGCAGATGCGCCTTGGCCCGCGCGCCGGGCGGCATGGTGAGAATGTGCATGCAGATGCCCTTAGCCCCCACCGTCTCGGCTGCAATGCCTTCAAAATAGTTGAGCCCCTGCTTGCCGGCATAGGTCGCGCCCGGCTTCACCAGCCGGCAGGTGGGCTTCGATGATGCATCCATGTCAGAAATCCTCCATCCGGCTCTCCGGCGGCGGCTCCCAAGACCTGCCGGTTCGGCCACAGCCACAGAAGATAGCAGATAAAATGCCCCTGACCATTTCCCAGTCCCCGCCGGAGTGTTTTGCATGACAAGCGCCGCCTCCGTCGTTTCAGCCCGCGATCTGGGTCTCACCTTCGACACCAATGACGGCCCGGTGCATGCGCTGGCCGGCGTCAATCTCGATATCCGCAAGGGGGACTTCGTCTCCTTTATCGGCCCCTCCGGCTGCGGCAAGACCACGTTTTTGCGTGTCATTGCCGACCTTGAAAAGCACACCACGGGCTCGATCGAGATCAACGGCATGACGCCGGAAAATGCCCGCCTCGCCCGCGCCTACGGCTATGTCTTCCAGGCGGCCGCCCTTTATCCCTGGCGCACCATCGAAAAGAATATCGCGCTGCCGCTCGAAATCATGGGCTACGGCGCAGACGACCAGAAGAGGCGGATCGCTGAGATGCTCGACCTCGTCAACCTCTCGGGCTTCGGCAAGAAATATCCGTGGCAGCTTTCCGGCGGCATGCAGCAGCGCGCCTCGATCGCCCGCGCGCTTGCCTTCGATGCCGACCTGCTGCTGATGGACGAACCTTTTGGCGCGCTGGATGAAATCGTGCGCGATCACCTCAACGAACAGCTGCTGAAGCTGTGGGACAAGACCAACAAGACCATCTGCTTCGTCACCCATTCCATTCCGGAAGCCGTCTATCTCTCCACCCGCATCGTGGTGATGAGCCCGCGCCCCGGCCGCGTCACCGACGTCATCGAATCCACCCTGCCCCGCGAGCGCCCTCTGGAAATCCGCGACACGCCAGAATTCCTGGAAATCGCCCACCGCGTGCGCGAGGGGCTGAAGGCGGGGCATAGCTATGAGGAGTAGGCTTCAAGATAAGAGCTCCTTGATGAGGGAGCTTGTCCCATGACAGCCCCCTCCCTCTTCCGCGACCGCATCCTGCCGGTCCTCACCGTGATTGCTGCAATCCTCGTCCTCTGGCACGGGGCAGTGATCTATCTCAATGCGCCCTTCGTGCGGGATCAGGCGGCGCGGGCCGGGCAGAGCGTGACGCTCGGCCAGATCGTCAGCCAGACGCTGAACCAGGAGCGGCCGGTGCTGCCGGCGCCGCACCAGATCATGGCCGAACTCTGGGATACGACGGTCGCAAAACCTGTCACCTCCAAGCGCAGCCTCGTCTACCATGCCTGGGTCACGCTGTCGGCTACCCTGATGGGCTTTGGCATGGGCAGCCTGCTCGGCATCGTGCTGGCCGTCGGCATCGTGCACAACCGGGCCATGGACAAGTCGCTGATGCCCTGGGTGATCGCCAGCCAGACGATCCCGATCCTTGCCATCGCACCGATGATCATCGTGGTCCTCAACTCCATCGGCATTTCCGGCCTGCTGCCGAAGGCGCTGATCTCCACCTACCTTTCCTTCTTCCCGGTGGTGGTCGGCATGGTGAAGGGCTTGCGCAGCCCCGATACGCTGCTGCTCGACCTGATGCACACCTATAATGCCAGTTCCACCCAGACCTTCTGGAAGCTGCGCTGGCCGGCGGCCATGCCCTATCTCTTCACCTCGCTGAAGGTGGCGATTGCGATTTCGCTGGTCGGCGCCATCGTCGGCGAACTGCCGACAGGCGCCGTCGCCGGCCTTGGCGCCCGCCTGCTCTCCGGCTCCTATTACGGCCAGACGATCCAGATCTGGGCGGCGCTGTTCATGGCGGCGGCGCTGGCGGCCGTGCTCGTCTCCATCGTCGGGGCAGCCCACGGCCTCGTCCTGAAGCGCATGGGGGTGAAGTCATGAACGCCTATCTGTTTACCGCCCTCCTCGTCTGGCTTTGCGCCTGGGCGCTCAACGAATGGCTGGTGCGGCTGAAGCCTGCCACTCCCGCCGGCCAGCGCGCCATCGGTATCGGCGTGCCGCTGATCTTCGGCATCACGCTGCTCATCATCTGGGAATGTGTGGTGCTCGGTTTTTCCATCCCGCCGATCCTGCTTCCGGCCCCGACCGCCATCTGGGTGAAACTCTCGGGCTCCGTGCCGGTGCTCTGGGCGGACTTCCAGCAGACTTTTCTGAAATCGGTGATCACCGGCTATATCGCCGGCTGCGGGCTGGGCTTCATCGTGGCGATCCTGATCGATCGCTCTCCCTTCCTGCAGAAAGGCCTGCTGCCAATCGGCAATTTCGTCTCGGCGCTGCCGGTCGTCGGCGTCGCCCCGATCATGGTCATGTGGTTCGGTTTCGACTGGCCCTCCAAGGTCGCCGTCGTGGTGATCATGACCTTTTTCCCGATGCTGGTGAACACGGTGCAGGGGCTTGCCGCCGCCAGCCACATGGAACGCGACCTGATGCGCACCTATGCCGCCAGTTGGTGGCAGACACTCGTCAAGCTGCGCCTGCCGGCCGCCTGGCCCTTCATCTTCAACGCACTGAAAATCAACTCCACGTTGGCACTGATCGGCGCTATCGTGGCGGAATTCTTCGGCACGCCCATCGTCGGCATGGGCTTTCGCATCTCCACCGAGGTGGGGCGCGCGAACATCGACATGGTCTGGGCCGAAATCGCGGTGGCCGCGGTGGCCGGCTCGGTCTTCTACGGTTTGGTGGCGCTCAGCGAAAGGGCCGTCACCTTCTGGCACCCGTCCGTCCGCGGTGGGCGGCGGTAACGATGAAAAAGAGGGAACTGAAACAATGAAAGCCAAGATCGCATCGCTGATGCTGGCCGCTGCCGTCTCGCTGACGGCGATGTCGGCCGCCGCCGCCGACAAGGTGACGCTGCAGCTGAAATGGGTGACGCAGGCCCAGTTCGCCGGCTATTACGTTGCCAAGGACAAGGGCTTCTACAAGGAGGAAGGCCTCGACGTCGATATCAAGCCCGGCGGTCCGGACATTGCTCCCCCGCAGGTTCTGGCCGGCGGCGGTGCCGACGTGATCGTCGACTGGATGCCGTCCGCGCTTGCCACGCGCGAAAAGGGTGTACCGCTCGTCAACATCGCCCAGCCCTTCAAGAAGTCTGGCATGATGCTGACCTGCCTCAAGGAAACCGGCATTGCCAAGCCCGCAGACTTCAAGGGCAAGACGCTCGGCGTCTGGTTCTTCGGCAACGAATATCCGTTCCTGTCCTGGATGGCGCATCTCGGCATCAAGACGGATGGATCCGCCGATGGCGTGAAGGTGCTGAAGCAGGGCTTCAACGTCGATCCGCTCCTGCAGAAGCAGGCCGCCTGCATTTCCACCATGACCTACAACGAATACTGGCAGGTCATCGATGCCGGCATCAAGCCGGACCAGCTCGTCACCTTCAAGTACGAGGACGAGGGCGTCGCCACGCTCGAAGACGGCCTCTACGTGCTGGAAGACAAGCTGAAGGACCCGGCCTTCAAGGAAAAGATGGTGAAGTTCGTCCGCGCCTCGATGAAGGGCTGGAAGTGGGCCGAGGCCAATCCGGATGCCGCAGCCGGCATCGTGCTGGAAAACGACGCGTCCGGCGCCCAGACCGAAAAGCACCAGAAGCGGATGATGGGCGAAGTGGCCAAGCTGACCGCCGGATCCAAGGGCGCACTCGACGTGGCCGACTATGAGCGCACCGTCAAGACCCTGCTCGGCGGCGGTTCCGACCCGGTCATCACCAAGGCACCGTCCGGCGCCTATACGCTCGACATCACCAATGCCGCGCTGAAGTAAATCTCGCTCGGCAGGCCAGATTTATGTAACGCGCAGCCGTCCGGACAGAATCCGCGGCTGCGCGTTTTCCGTTACACCATGTCGCAATCAGCAAAACCGTCGTTATCCGCGATTGAACGCTCAGCGTGCAGCCGTTAGACTTGATCACGTTTTCTTGTCTGGTGACCTTGTGCAGGCACATCTGCGTAACCACCTGACAGCAGGTTGACGGGGGGAATGGGAGCCCGGCCGCTGACGCGCATGCAATGTCATGGCGGATCGGCGGTCGTATCGTGGAGGATGATCTGCGCCCGGCCTTTCAACTGCAGTTGGCATGAATGAAGCAATCGGGTCGGACGGAATGATCATTTCTCGCAAATCGATGACTGCAGTTCTTGTGGCCGGCCTGGCCGGCGGCATGATGGTCGCACCGGCTGCGGCGCAGGAGCCCGCCGCAAAGGCCGAGGAAATCCGCCTTCCCTCCATCGTCGTCACCAAGGCGGCGGAGCGGGCGCTCGTCGACAGCGTGGTCGCCAGCGGCACAATACGCCCGGTCCAGGACGTTTTCGTGCAGCCTCTCGTGGACGGCCTCTCGATCAAGACCCTGAATGCCGATGTCGGCGACCGGGTTGCCGCAGGTGCCGTGGTTGCGACGCTGAACAGTGACACGCTGATCCTGCAGAAGAGCCAGCTCGAGGCCAACAAGGCCAAGGCCGAAGCCGCCCTCGCCCAGTATCGCGCCCAGGTGATCGAGGCCGAGGCCAATGCCAAGGACGCCGTCCGCCAGCGCGACCGGGCGATCACGCTGAGCCGCAACGGCACCGTGTCGACCTCGCAGGTTGAACAACTGACCGCGACCGCAGACGCCGCCGATGCGCGCCTCAATGCCGCCCGTCAGGCCGTCAGCGTCGGAGAAGCCGACATCAAGGTGGTCGACACCCAGATTGACGATATCAATCTCAAGCTGGCCCGCACGGATGTGAAGGCGCCGGTCGGCGGCATCATTTCGGTACGCGATGCAAAAGTGGGCGCCATCGCCATGGGATCGGGCACGCCGCTCTTCACCATGATCCGCGACGGCGAGATCGAGCTGGTGGCGGATGTGCCGGAAAGCGAGATCGGCCGGATCAAGGCCGGCCAGATGGCACGGGTCACCGTTGCCGGCACCCGAACGGCGCTGCCCGGCAAGGTGCGCCTCGTCTCGCCGCTCGTCGACCAGACCACCCGCCTCGGTTCGGTGCGCATCGTGGTGGACGGCAATTCCGGCGCCAAATCGGGCATGTATGCGAGCGCGCAGATCATCATCCGCGAGACGACATCGCTTGCCCTGCCGCAAGCGGCGGTCAACACCGAACGGGCTGGCGCGATCGTGCGCAAGGTCGAGAACAATGTCGTCAAGCAGGTCGTCGTCGAAACCGGCATTCAGGACCGCGGCTATGTCGAGATCCTGAGCGGGCTCGCCAGCGGCGACGTGGTGGTGGCGAAGGCAGGTGCCTTCGTGCGCGACGGAGACCACATTACCCCGGTCTTTGCCGAAACGCTTGCAGCGAACTGACGGGAACGACGCGTCATGAACTTTTCCGCCTGGTCCATCCGCAATCCGGTCGCGCCGCTTCTGGCCTTTGCGCTGCTGGTGTTTCTCGGCATCGGCGCCTTCAACAAGCTGCCGATCACCCGCTTTCCGAACATCGACGTGCCGGTGGTGGCCATCACCGTGACCCAGAGTGGCGCCTCGCCCTCCGAACTGGAAATGCAGGTCACCAAGGAAGTGGAAGATGCCGTCGCCTCGATCAGCGGCGTCGATGAGATCGGCTCCACGGTGACCGACGGGAAGTCGCTGACCTCGGTCCTGTTTCGCATCGAGAAGCCGACCGAGGAGGCCGTACAGGACGTCAAGGACGCGATCGACCGCATTCGCGGCAACCTTCCGGCCTCGGTCGATGAACCGATCGTCTCCAAGGTGGATGTGGAAGGCCAGGCGATCCAGACCTTTGCCGTCTCCTCGCCCAACATGACGCTGGAGGAGCTTTCCTGGTTCGTCGACGACACGATCAAGCGCGCCCTGCAGGGCCAGCCCGGGATCGGCCGTATCGACCGCTACGGCGGCGCCGAACGCGAAATCCGGGTGGCGCTCGATCCGGAAAAGCTCAGCGCCTACCGCATCACCGCCCCCGACGTGAATGCGCAGCTGCGCAGCGTCAACATCGACCTCGGCTCCGGCCGCGGCCAGGTGGGTGGCAGCGAACAGGGCATCCGCACGCTCGGCGATGCCCGCAGCGTCGCCGACCTCGCCAATACGACCATTGCCCTGTCGAACGGCAGGTTCGTGAAGCTTTCCGATCTCGGCACCGTCACGGACACCTATGAGGAGCCGAAGTCCTTCGCGCATTTCAACGGCGAACCGACGGTGACCTTCGCCGTGTTCCGCTCCAAGGGCGCGAGCGAGGTTTCGGTTGCGCAGACGGTCGGAACCCAGCTGGACAAGATCCGCACGGCCCATCCCGATGTCAGCATCCAGATGGTGGACGATTCCGTCTATTTCACCTACGGCAATTATGAAGCGGCGATCCACACTCTGATCGAAGGCGCCATTCTGGCCGTCATCGTCGTGCTTCTTTTCCTGCGCAACTGGCGCGCCACGCTGATTTCCGCCATAGCCCTGCCGCTGTCGGCCATTCCCACCTTCTGGATAATGGACCTGCTCGGATTCTCGCTCAATCTCGTCAGCTTCCTGGCCCTGACGCTGGCGACCGGTATTCTCGTCGACGACGCCATCGTCGAGGTGGAGAACATCGCCCGTCACATCAAGATGGGCAAGACGCCCTACCGCGCCGCCCTCGAGGCCGCCGACGAGATCGGCCTTGCTGTTATCGCGACAAGCTTCACCATCATCGCCGTCTTCGTGCCTGTCTCGTTCATGCCGGGCATTCCGGGCCAGTATTTCATCCAGTTTGGTCTGACGGTGGCGATATCGGTCTTCTTCTCGCTCTTGGTGGCGCGCCTCATCACGCCGCTGATGGCCGCCTATCTGATGCGCGCCGAAGACGCGATGGACGACCATCACGACAATGACGGCCGGATCATGAAGGCCTATACCCGCCTTGTGACCGGCACGACGAAGCGCTGGTACATGCGCTATGCGACACTGGTCGGCGCGATTGCCTTCCTCCTCGGCTCGATGTATCTGCTGTCGCAGGTGCCGGGCAGCTTCCTGCCGCCGGAAGATCGCTCGCGGATCACGCTGTCGGTGGAACTGCCCCCAAGTGCGACGCTGGAGGAAACGTCCGCGACCACCAATGCGCTCTATCAGATCATCAAGCCCATCGAAGGCGTGCACAGCGTGTTTGTCCTCGACGGCAGCACACCGAAGGGTGATCTGGAACTGCGCCGCGCGACGATCAACGTCATTCTCGGCAATATCGAGCACTCGCTGATCAAAACCCTGGTCAACAAGGGGCTGGGTTCCATCCCCTTCATCGGTCCGTCCATCCCGAAAATGGCGATCGAGGGCCGCACACGACCGCAATGGGAGATCGAGAAGGAGATTTTCGCCAAGGTGCATGCGGTTCCGGATGTGCGCATCACCAAGCTCAACGATCGCGGCGAACGCGAACTCTCGTTCAACTTCCTCGCCGATAACAGCGATGAACTGGATGATGCGGTTGCCCAGCTCGAAAGCCGGCTGCGCGCCTCGCCGATTCTCGCCAATGTGTCCTCCGAAGGCGCCCTGCCGCGTCCCGAACTGCAGATCCGTCCGCGCAAGGACGAAGCGGCCCGGCTCGGCATCACACCGCAGCAGATTTCCGAAACCGTGCGCGTCGCCACCATCGGCGACGTGGACGCGGCGCTGCCGAAGATCTCGCTCGACAGCCGTCTGATCCCCATCCGCTCGCAGGCATCCCTCGACGTGCGCCGTGACCTTCAGGCGATCCGCAATCTCAGGATCAAGACAGCGACCGGCGCGACCGTGCCGCTCGCAAGCGTCGCCGACATCGATTATTCGGAAGGCCCGAGCTCGATCAAGCGCAACAATCGCAACCGCGTTGTCTCGATCGGATCCGACGTGCCGCAGGGAACAGCGCTCGATACGGCAACGGACGAATTCAAGCGGATCGTCGCAGAGACCAAGCTGCCGCCCGGCGTGCGCCTGGCCGAAAGCGGCGATGCCAAGATCCAGGCGGAAATGGTGCAGGGCTTTGCCAATGCCATGCTGCTTGGCCTGCTGCTGGTGCTCGTCGTGCTGATCCTGCTGTTCAAGGACGTGATCCAGCCCTTCACCATTCTCTTCTCGCTGCCGCTTGCCATCGGCGGGGTGGCGCTCGGGCTGATCCTCACCAACAATGCGCTCTCCATGCCGGTGCTGATCGGCATCCTGATGCTGATGGGCATCGTGACGAAGAACGCCATTCTGCTGGTGGATTTTGCCATCGAGATGCGTCGCCACGGCATGGAACGGGTGGCGGCCATGGTGGAGGCCGGCCGCAAGCGCGCCCGCCCGATCATCATGACTTCGATCGCCATGTCGGCGGGCATGCTGCCGTCTGCACTCGGCGTCGGCGAAGGCGGCTCCTTCCGTTCGCCGATGGCGATTGCCGTGATCGGCGGCATCATCGTCTCCACGGTGCTGAGCCTTGTGGTGGTGCCGGCCTTCTTCCTGATCATGGACGACCTGTCGGGTCTGCTCGGCCGTGTCTTCAGCCGCTTCGTGGGCAAGAAGGAAGTGGAGGATCCGGTGCTGAGCGACGAGGAACTGTCGCGCACTGCCCGTGAAAACCAGCGGCGTATTGCCGAGTTGCAGCAGCGGCTGGATGCCCTGCAAAGCAGGACCGGCGAGACGGAACGCACCACAACCTCTGCAGGAAACAATGTTTTGCGCCTGCCGCCTCTTGCCGCAGAATAGGTATTGAAAATCAGCAAAAATTCCGTCGCACCCACAAGGCCCGGTTTGATCGACGTCAAATCGGGCCTTGTTTCGAGGTGCTAATCTTCTCCCCGGTTCGCAGTCCGAAGGGCGATGCAGTGCAAGGGGAGCGACGCAAGATGCTGGACAGAAATCACAGAGCCAATCACCGGGAACGCAGCCTGCTTTCCAAGACGGGTTTCATGCGAGCGCTTTCGCCAAGCGCCCTCGCCCGCCTGCTGGACAGCGCGCACATCACCGCGCTTCCCGCACGCGCAACGATCTTCCGCGAAGGCGAGCCGGCCATGGCCTTTTACGCCTTGCTGAGCGGGTATGTGCGCCTCTACCGCGTCAGCCGCGATGGACGCCAGGCGGATATCCGCATCTGCGGGCCGGGCGATATCTTTGCCGAATGCCTGATCTATGGCGGAGACATCTATCGATTCAACGCACAGGCCGCGGAAAATGTCAGCCTCGCGCGGTTCGACATGCAGGATGTGCGCGAGCTTGCCGAACAGGACCCGACCGTTTCGAAGGCGATCATGGCGACGCTCTCCGACCACCTGCTGTCGACGATGGATTGCGTGGTCAATGACCGGCTCCACACCGCTCCGCAGCGGGTGGCAGACTATCTTCTGACCCGTTGCCCGAGCGACAACGGTCCGGCCTCGATCCGCCTGCCCTATCAGAAGAGCCTGCTGGCCGGCATGCTGGGGCTTGCGCCGGAAGCGCTCTCGCGCGCCTTCTCGTCGCTGCGCCGCACCGGCGTCACCGTGCGCGGCCGTGTCATCCAGATCGGCGACGTGGAGGCGTTGAAGGAAATATAGGCCAACCGGCCGCACGCCGATGCCCGGTCGCCGAAGACCGTCAGGCCGGGCTGAACCGCCAGACGTCACCGGCACGTTCAACCTGCATGAAACCGGAGACATGACCGCCGGAAGCCACCCAGTGCTCGCGGCTGGCGCGCGTGAAAATCGACCGGCGGCTCGCCGCTCCTGCGGCGGGATCGGCATCGTAGATGAAGCAGACATCGGGATCGGCAAGTTGCAGGGACGGCACATGGACCAGATCGCCCCAGAGCAGAAGCCGCCCGTCGCCTTCGCCGATGAGATAGCCGAAATGGCCAGGCGTGTGGCCCGGCATCGCAATCGCCTCGATGCCCCGCAGAACCGGGCCTTCCTCCACCGGCTTCACCCGGTCGCCGTAGGTTGCCAGCAACCGTGCCGCAATGTCGAAACCGCCACTGCGATAGGCGGGAACCGTGGCCTTCAGGGCGGCATTGCCGAAGAAATCGAGATCGGGTTTCGGCGCATGGACGTCAGCATTCGGAAAATAGCGCCCCGTTTCGCCAAAAAGGCCGAGCGCATGATCGCCATGCAGGTGGGTCAGCAGCACGCGCACGACGTCGGCCGGCTGAATGCCGGCGGCGGCGAGCGCTTCCCGCCCCAGCCCGAGTTGCGGGCCCCAGAACGGTCCCGTTCCCGCATCGACGAGACTGATGCCGTCCGGCCCCTTGAGCACGAACAGGTTGACGTCCATGTCCACCGTCGGCTTTCCCCAGGCTGCGACCGCCGCATCCTGTGCCGCCTGACTGGTGGCATGGGAAAGGTGCTCGATCGGCGCCTGATAAACGCCGTCGACCAACACGCTCACCTCATAGGCGCCGAACCGCCGCGCCTCAGACATGCTGCAAACCGCCATGCGTTTCGAGGAAGCGGACGATATGATCGACGCCCTCGCCGCGCTTCAGATCGGTGAAGACGAAAGGCATGCCGGCGCGCTGTCTGCTGGCGTCGCGGTCCATCACGTCGAGATCCGCCCCGACATAAGGGGCCAGATCCTTCTTGTTGATGACGAGCAGGTCCGAGCGGGTGATGCCCGGGCCGCCCTTGCGGGGAATTTCCTCGCCCTGACAGGTGGAAATCACATAGATGGTGATGTCGGCCAAATCAGGCGAGAAGGTGGCTGCCAGATTGTCGCCGCCCGATTCGATGAAGACGACATCGAGATCCGGAAAGCGCTCGTTCAGCCCGGCAATCGCCTGCAGGTTGATCGTCGCATCCTCGCGGATGGCGGTATGCGGGCAGCCGCCGGTTTCCACGCCAACAATGCGGTCGGAGGAGAGCGCCTGCATGCGCACCAGCGCCTCCGCATCTTCCTTGGTGTAGATGTCATTGGTGACGACGGCGACGGAATACTGTTCGCGCATCGCCTTGCAGAGCTTTTCCGTCAAGGCCGTCTTGCCGGAGCCGACCGGCCCGCCAATGCCGACGCGAAGAGGTCCGTTTGCGGATGTCATGATTGCTATGCCCTTTCGAGTTCTGGGATCGCAGAATAGCGCCGTCGCTGCGGCGCACAAGGCGGCAAATTTCAGGACCGGAACAGACGCGAAACCTGCACCTCGTGCCGGAGCGAGGCGATGTCGGCCTGCACGGTTGCCGTGCCGAGATCGTCAGGACTGGCGCTTGCCGCCCGCGCCGCCACATCGGCCATCACCGGCTCCAGCCGGGCCAGGATCGCCACCCCCTGTTGCTGGCCGGCGACCCCGAGGCGGATGCCGGCCGACACCCCTTGCGACAGAGCCGCATGCAGGAAGGCGGCCAGTGCCGGAACGGCGCCAATAGCATGCGCTTCCGCCACCGCGCCGACGGCCACCGGATAAGGGCAGTCGCGCGGCAGGGCGGCGAACACGGGATGCGGCCAGGCGGTGGCGGCCGCGATAAAGGCACGGCCAAGCAACAGCGTTTCCAGGTGCCGTTCCGCCGAGCCCGCCAGCGCGAGCCCCAGGTCGGCCAGTTCCGTCAGCGCCCCGGCGTCCCCCTTGGCAGCCTGTGCCTCAGCAAACAGAACCGCATCGTTCCACAGCGTTCCATGCGCCAGAAGCGTCGACAGCCACTGTTTCAGACTTGCCGCGTCGGTGACCAGGCGGTCGTGCACAGCACGCTCCAGCCCCCCGGAATAGGCAAAGCCGCCGACCGGAAAGGCCGGCGAAAGCCAGGCCATCAGCCGCAGCAGGGCCTGCGTTTCCAGCGCTCCCGGCATCACGGCTCAATCGTGGTGATGGTCGTGGCCATGGTCATGGCCGTGCGCGTGATCATGGCTGTGGCCATGCCCATGATAGGCACCGCGGGCCGGCTGGAAGGGTTCTTCCACATCCGTCACCGTGGCGCCCAGCCCTTGCAGCATGGCGCGGATCACGTGATCGCGCAGAATGAGGATGCGGCCTTCTTCGATCTGTGCCGAGAGATGGCGGTTGCCGAGATGCCAGGCAAGTTCGATCAGATGCAGCGGCGAGCGCGCCTTCACCTCGAACAGCTTTTCCGCCGCCGCCTTCACTTCCACCGTATCGCCATTGTCCAGCACCAGCCGGTCGCCATCGTGGAACAGCACGGCCTCCTTCAGGTCGAGCATCACCATGTCGCCGTTCGAGAGATGCAGGAGCTTGCGGCGCAGGTGGCGCAGATCGTGCGGAAGCGTGACGGTATCGACGGGCGGATCGGACACTTCGCCGGCCGGACGATAGGAATGGACATGCTGCATGGGATTTCTGTTCCTGTGACTTCGCCGCCATCATTGCCAAGCCGGCCGCACCTGACAAGCGGGATTTTGCAATGCACAGGGGATGGACGGGAAGCGGCATCTCGAAAGCCCCCTCATCCGCCCTTCGGGCAATGGACGGGGCAGCGCATCGAAACGCACCGCCCCCACATAGAAACTCAGGCGGCTTCCTTGCGGCGCAGCGTCTCGAGAATGTTCTGCGGCGAGGAGACGCCGTAGGGATCGCTGTCGCAATTGTCGGAGAAGCCTTCCTCCTCGAACCACTGCTCGACCACGCCATTGTTGATGACGGCGGCATAGCGCCAGGAACGCAGGCCGAAGCCGAGATTGTCCTTGGCGACCAGCATACCCATCTTGCGGGTGAACTCGCCGGAACCGTCAGGGATCAGCTTGACGTTTTCCAGACCCTGCGACTTGCCCCAGGCATTCATCACGAAGGCATCGTTGACGGAGATGCAGTAGATCTCGTCAATGCCTTCCGCCTGGAAGTCCGGATAGAGCTTTTCAAAATCCGGCAACTGATAGGTGGAGCAGGTAGGCGTAAACGCGCCCGGCAGCGAGAACAGCACGACGCGCTTGCCGGCGAAGTAATCGCTCGACGTTACGTCCTGCCAGCGGAAGGGGTTGGGACCGCCAATCGATTCATCGCGAACGCGCGTGCGGAAGGTAACATCGGGCACCTTGCGGCCAATCAGCATGGTTCATCTCCTTGAAATTGATAGCGCCCCGGCACATGTGCGGGCTTAACCTACCCTTCCCCCTTAGTGAATTTTTGCGTGCAGCGCAGCATGGAAGGCCGATTTCAACAGCGGCGCATGGGAGCCATGCAAATGGCGCATGACACAAGCGGCGAGACGACCAATTCGTCGCGGGCTTCGCATCACTGTCACTGCGCCGAAACACCTCACAGCGCCTTGCGGAAATAGACCACCCGCTGGGTCTCCTCAAAGCCCCAGGCAGCATGAGCCTCATGCGAGACAAGGTTCTCAAGTCGCGCATCCGAGCAGAGCTCCACATATCCCTCGGCCTGCAATTCCGCTTGGATGGCGCAGAGAAGTGCCGCGCCGACACCCAGACGCCGCACTGCCGGCTCCACCCATATTCCTTCCAGAAACGGCACCGGGGTCTGCGTACAGCCATTGGCATAATCGCGAATCGAGACCTCGGCAAAACCGTAGGCCTCACCGGTCGATCCAGCGGCAAGATAGGCCCGATGACGGACATTACCGACCATCGTGACGATCTCCGCACGATGGCCGTCGAGATCAAGGCTCTGCCACAGGCAGGCGCGCATGCGGGACCAGACGTCCAGGTCCGTCCCGGTCATTTTTCGGATTTCGATGGTCATCGTCGTACCGGTCGAAAAAAGAAACAAAGGTAGGCGAGGAACGGAAGAAACAGGCGATCTTTGCGTCTCAATCTCTGCTTTCCCGCCCGTGCCAAATCCGGACCACGATCAGAGTGTCCCGCGCCTCGTCCAGTCTGTAACGAAGAACATAGGCGCCAGCGCCGAATGGAATGAAAAATTGGCGCTCGCCCGGCCGCCCCTCCACTTCCACACCAAGCTTCGGAGTGTCCCGGAGACGAAAAAAGCCGCCCCTGATCGCCAACATAGCTTTTTGCGCCGCAAGAGGATTCCGCACCAGGAGAAAGCTGCGAAGACGGATAAGATCCTCCCTGGCCTCAGGCAGAACAACAATCTTCACGCAGCGCCGGCCGCCTTACGACCTGCCTCGTCAGCCAAAGATTGAAGCTCCACAATCATGTCCTCGAAGGAAATGCATTCGCCGGTCTCCAGATATTTCGCCCATCGGCGATCGTCCTCGGCGAACTCGGCCTCCTGGCGCTCCACATCCTCCGCATGATGCCGCAAAACGCTTTCCGCCAGTTCAGACACGGTCGAGCCTTCGCGTTCCGCGATGACCGCGAGACGCTTTTTCAAATCACCGTCGATGCTGACAGTCTCCTTGATGCTCATGCGACATCCTAGCACAGACCATCAGCGGACCAAAGAGGCTCTCAAAACAGGAAATACCGCTGCGCCATCGGCAGTACGGTAGCGGGCTCGCAGGTCAGCAGCTCGCCGTCGGCACGCACCTCGTAGGTTTCCGGATCGACTTCCACATGCGGCGTCAGGTCGTTGTGGATCATCGACTTCTTGGAAATGCCGCCGCGGGTGTTCTTCACCGCCACCAGTTGCTTGGCAACGCCAAGACGGTTGGCAAGGCCGGCATCGAGCGCTGCCTGCGAGACGAAGGTGACGGACGAGTTCGTGCGGGCCTTGCCATAGGCGCCGAACATCGGGCGATAATGCACCGGCTGCGGCGTCGGGATCGAGGCGTTCGGATCGCCCATAGGGGCTGCCGCAATCACGCCGCCCATCAGCACCATATCCGGCTTCACGCCGAAGAAGGCCGGGTTCCAGATCACGAGGTCGGCGCGCTTGCCGACTTCCACCGAGCCGATCTCGTGGGAAACGCCATGGGCGATCGCCGGGTTGATGGTGTATTTCGCGACATAACGCTTGACGCGGAAATTGTCGTTGTCGCCGGTTTCCTGGGCAAGCGCACCACGCTGGCGCTTCATCTTGTCGGCCGTCTGCCAGGTGCGGATGATCACTTCGCCGACGCGGCCCATGGCCTGGCTGTCCGAGGAGATGATCGAGAAGGCGCCGATATCGTGCAGGATGTCTTCGGCCGCAATGGTTTCCTTGCGGATACGGCTTTCGGCAAAGGCGATGTCTTCGGGGATCGACGGCGACAGGTGATGGCAGACCATCAGCATGTCGAGATGTTCGGCAAGCGTGTTGACCGTGTAGGGCCGCGTCGGGTTGGTGGAGGACGGGATGACGTTCAACTCGCCGCAGATCTTGATGATATCAGGCGCGTGGCCGCCGCCCGCCCCTTCCGTGTGGAAGGCATGGATGGTGCGGCCGTTGATGGCGCCGACCGTATCCTCCACGAAGCCGCTCTCGTTCAGCGTATCGGTGTGGATCATCACCTGCACGTCATACTGATCGGCGACCGAGAGGCAGCAGTCGATGGCGCCCGGCGTCGTGCCCCAGTCCTCATGCAGCTTCAGCGAGGTGGCGCCCGCCAGCACCATTTCCTCCAGCGCGCCGGGCAGCGAGGCATTGCCCTTGCCGGCAAAGGCAAGGTTCATCGGGAAAGCGTCGGCCGCCTCGATCATCCGGGCAATGTGCCAGGGGCCGGGCGTGCAGGTGGTGGCAAGCGTGCCATGCGCGGGGCCGGTGCCGCCGCCCAGCATGCAGGTGAGGCCGCTCATCAGCGCTTCCTCGATCTGCTGCGGGCAGATGAAGTGGATATGCGCATCCATGCCGCCGGCGGTCACGATCTTGCCCTCGCCGGCAATCGCTTCCGTGCCGGGGCCGACAATGATGTTGACGCCCGGCTGCGTATCCGGGTTGCCGGCCTTGCCGATCGCGACGATGCGGCCGTCCTTGAGCCCGATATCGGCCTTCACGATGCCGGAATGATCGACGATCACCGCATTGGTGATCACGGTATCGACGGCCCCGTTGGCACGGGTCACCTGGCTCTGGCCCATGCCGTCGCGGATCACCTTGCCGCCGCCGAACTTCACCTCCTCGCCATAGGTGGTGAAATCCTTCTCCACCTCGATGAAGAGTTCGGTATCGGCAAGGCGCACCTTGTCGCCGATGGTCGGGCCGAACATGCTGGCATAGGCGGCGCGGGAAATCTTGTAGGGCATGGGCTTGCTCGCTCCAGTCTCGCAGTCGGGCTGCCGGCGCCCCTCGCGCCGGACAAGCCCCGGTCATTGTTGGCCGATCGTCTCGGCAAGTTGTTTCAGTTCGTCGGTTCGCACTTCGCTGAGTTCCGCCTTGCAGGCGATCACCAGCATGGGTTCGATCGTGCCGCCGCGGGCGGCAAAACCTTCCGCCGTGCACTGGCCGTCGCGATAGGCGATCCAGGCGCGTTGGGCGGCCAGCAAGGCCTGCTCGCCACCGCGTTGCTCGGCACTGAGGCTCGCATCGCGATCGGCCATCGCCTTGCGGGTCAGCATCCACTGGGCATTCAGGCCCGCATCGGCCTTCTCGAAATCCTTCTGTGCGCACAGCGTCATGTCCGCCTGGGTCACGGCCTTGTCGCAGGCAACTGTCGGCTCCTCGGCGGAACTCGGTCCGTCCACCAGCAGCACGCAGCCGCACAGCATGGAGAGAAGGGCCAGTTTCATGCGCGGCGCATCCCTTTCGAAGGCTCTAGAGCTTGCCCATCACCTGCTGGCGGAAACCATAGACCTCGCGCTTGCCGGAGAGCGGAATGAGGGTGACCTCCCGCGTCTGCCCCGGTTCGAAGCGCACGGCTGTACCGGCCGGAATATCGAGCCGCATGCCGCGCGCCTTGTCGCGCTCGAAGGAGAGACCGGCATTGGTCTCGAAGAAATGATAGTGGCTGCCCACCTGCACCGGACGGTCGCCGGTATTGGCAACCGCCAGCGTTACTGTCGGCTGGCCGGCATTCAGTTCGATTTCGCCCTTGGCGGATATGATTTCACCGGGTATCATCGGCGTCTCCTCAAGCCTGTCAGCGGATCGGTTCGTGGACGGTCACCAGCTTGGTGCCATCCGGAAAGGTCGCTTCCACCTGCACGTCGTGGATCATCTCGGCAATGCCTTCCATCACCTGGTCGCGGGTCACCACATGGGCGCCGGCTTCCATCAGGTCGGCCACGGCGCGGCCGTCGCGGGCGCCTTCCACGACGAAATCGGTGATCAGCGCAATGGCTTCCGGATAGTTCAGCTTCACGCCGCGCTCCAGCCGCCGGCGGGCGACGATTGCCGCCATGGAGATCAGGAGCTTGTCTTTTTCTCTCGGGCTGAGGTTCATGGGTTCCCCAAATTTTCTGCTTTACGTGTTCCAGACTTTCGGCACTGGCGCGCCGTTTCGCAAGAGCGAAATGACAGGCACAAGAATTTTTCTCAGGGAGAAACCGTCCTGCGCGGCAAGCCGGACGATCAGCTTGTCCTGCCAATGGCTTGCCCCCGCATAGCCGGCTTCGAGCAGAGGCCGCAGACGCGGCAGGAAGGCCTCGCAGGCGGGGCCGGAATAGAAGACAGTAGCGAAGGCGACCTTGCCGGAGAGAACCGCAGGCTGGTCGCCGAGCGTTGCGATCTCGCCCTCCAGCCGCACCTCCTCGGCATGGATCAGGCGGCCCGCGCGGCGAATGCGCCAGCGATCGCGAAACAGGCCGCGTTCGGTTCGTTCACCCCTTGCGGTGCGGCCGAGAATGATCGCCTCGACGGCGAGAAATTCGGCGCTCGGCGCCAGATCGACGGAGAGTTCGCGCGTCAGCGAGGCGCGGTCGAACAGGATGCTTTCCTGCGGCAGCCAGGCGACCTTCGCCCCCTCGCCGACCTCCACATGGCTGGAGAGAAACGCCGTATCGGCGGCCGCCTTGTAGATCTTCTCGTTGGCCTGCGTGGTCACGGTCACCTCCGTGCCGGGCCCGGCGCTGAGGCTCCAGTTGAGCCGATCCCCGCCGGTCAAGCCGCCGGAACTGTTGATGAGGATCGCCTCAAGCGAATGATCGAAGGTTTCGGGCAGACGGATCTTGCCACAGCCTTCCTGGAACAGTTCGGCAAGCCGGGTGCGGCCCGCCAGCTGCTTCGTTACAAGGCGCCCTTTACCCCGAGCCCGCTGCGGCGCGGCTCCGCCGGCTTGCTGTTGCTGCACGTCATCCCCTCGGCCGTCTGGCCCTCGGTATTCTGGTCTATGGTTGCCGCGTCACCGCAGGCCGCCACCGCCTTCAGCGACGGTTGTGCCGGGTTGACGGTTGCGACCACATTCTGCTGGTCGGCCCGGCGGAAGAAGTCCCACATCCGCGCGGCCGGATCAATATTCGGATCGAAACCCGGGCGGCGCACCGCTGAGACCTGTACGACGCCCGCCGCATCGGTCTTGCTGGCAGCCGCCATCATGCCGGCATTCGGCTGTGGCCGCGGCCAGTCATGCGTGCCTTCGGCAAATTCGAAGGTGGCGATGCGCGCGCCCTTGCCACAGGCATCGTAAAGGCTGAAGGTCACGCCGCCTGCCGTCTCCGCCGTCGCCTTGCCCTTGCAGCCGTCCAGTTCCGTCCAGCGCTGCAGTGCCGCACGGAACCCATATTGCCAATAGGCCTTGCCGCCGCCGGCATAGGGATTCGATTCGTCCTTCACCCCGTGAAAGGCCATGATCGAGACCGGGCGGGCCGGCTGGCAGCTGGTGGCATCCGGCACCCAGCGACCGTCGCGCCGCTCGGTCGGAAGCCCGGCGCGCAGGGAATTGACGAAGCCCGCGCCGGCAAAACCCTCGCCGCCTGCGCACAGATAGGCCGAGATCATGCGTCCGCCGCCGGAATAGCCGGAGGCATAGATGCGGTCGGGGTCGACGCAGTAATCCTGCTTCACCTCGGCAAGGGCCGCCTTGATGAAAGCCACCTCATCCAGCCCGCCCTCGCGAAAGGTGACGCCCGGCACGTTCCAGGCAAAGGTGCCGGGGGCCGAGCCGGACAGGCTGCCCTGCGGGGCGAACACGATGAAGCCCTCGCGCTCGGCCACCTTGTCCCAGGAACTGCGCAGCATCTGGGCGCGCGGAAAGCTGTTGCTGCCGTGGAAATCGAAGACCACGGCCATCTTCTTGTCGCCGGTATAGGCCGGGGGCAGATAGGCCACACCCTGGCGCGTCACGCCCTCCACCTGCAGGGACACGTCATGATAGCCGGCCTGCTGCGGCACGCCGCAGGCAGCCGAGGCCACCACGGTGCCGCCCATGAGAAGGCTCCCGGTCAAAACCAGCCGGGCGAAAGCCCGCTGCGGGAACCGTCCCAAGCGAAATCCATATGCCATCAAGCGCCTCGTAAGGGGAAAGGGCGTAAAAACCGACGACCTGTTAGGTTAAACCGCGCTCGATCTATCATATTAGATACTTCTATTGAACGGCCTTTCGAAAGAAGGCAGCCATGCGATAAAATTGCATCACACCGTCAGATGCCGCCTCGCCTCCGCCGTATCCAGCGTCTCGGCCGGCCCTTCATGCACGATTTCCCCACGATCCATGATGTAGACGTGATCCGCAAGCTCCCGGCAGAAATCGAGATACTGTTCCACAAGCAGAATGGCCATGCCAGTGGAATCGCGCAGATATTTGATCGCCCGGCCGATATCCTTGATGATCGAAGGCTGGATGCCCTCGGTCGGCTCGTCGAGCACGAGGATCTTCGGGCGCGTGACCATGGCACGGCCGATGGCGAGCTGCTGCTGCTGGCCGCCGGACAGATCGCCGCCGCGCCGCGACAGCATGGAATTCAACACCGGAAACAGGGCGAAGATATCATCAGGGATGAAGCGTTCCTTGCGCGGCAAGGGCGCAAAGCCCGTCTCCAGATTTTCCTTGACCGTCAGCAGCGGAAAGATCTCGCGGCCCTGCGGCACATAGCCGATGCCGTGCTTGGCGCGCGCATAGGGCGCGAGGCCATTCAGCACCTCGCCGTTGAAGCTGATCGTGCCGGCACTCACGCCATGCTGGCCGGTGATGGCGCGCAGAAGCGAGGACTTGCCCACGCCGTTTCGCCCCAGAACGCAGGTGATCTTGCCCATGGGGGCGCCGATCGATACGCCCCGCAGCGCCTGTGCCGCGCCATAGTGAAGATTGATGGTATCGACTGTCAGCATGCTGCGCCTCCCTTTTTGCTTGAAAGCGAGGGGCTACCCCCCGCTGCCCTGCCGGGCGCCTCTGCAACGATATGAGGCACGGGATTGGGTAAACAGACCCCTCCCCACAAGGAGGAAAGGGGCTTACCCTGCCTCATCGCCTGCGCCCCCATGGGGCCGAGGCGGCACCGCGAAAGGTCTCCCCCCTTGTGGGGGAGATGGCGGTAGCCAGAGGGGGTTAAAGGCAACAGGTTCTGCATCGCCATCACCGCCCCAGATAGTTTTCGATGACTTTCGGATCGTTCGACACGAAATCGATCGAGCCTTCGGCCAGCACCGAACCTTCGGCAAGACACGTCACCTTCACGCCGAGATCGCGGATGAAGCCCATGTCGTGCTCCACCACCACCACCGAACGGCTTTTGGCGATCTCCTTGAGCAGGATGGCGGTTTCGGCGGTTTCGGCGTCGGTCATGCCGGCCACGGGTTCATCGACCAGCAGGAGCTTCGGCTCCTGCGCCAGAAGCATGCCGATCTCCAGCCATTGCTTCTGGCCGTGGCTGAGGCTTGCCGCCAGCTCGTCGCGACGATGGCTGAGACGGATGGTGGCAAGAATTTCTTCGATGCGGTCGCGATCCTCGGCCGTCAGCCGGTAGAACAGCGTGGCGAACACGCCGCGCTTGCGGTTCAGCGCCAGTTCCAGATTGTCCCAGACGGTGTGGCTTTCGAACACCGTCGGCTTCTGGAACTTGCGGCCGATGCCGAGCTGGGCGATGTCGGCCTCATCCTTCTTGGTGAGATCGATCAGATCCTCGAACACCACCTGTCCCGTGTCCGGCCGGGTCTTGCCGGTGATGATGTCCATCATCGTCGTCTTGCCGGCGCCGTTCGGGCCGATGATCGCCCGCAATTCGCCGGGCTCCACGACGAAGGAGAGCGAATTCAGTGCCTTGAAACCATCGAAGGAGACGGAGACACCATCGAGGTAAAGGAGCGATTTCGGTCGGGTTTCGCTTCTGACGAGGTTCATCGGGTCTACTCCGCAGCCTGGACCTGGGACGGGGCCCGGTCATCGTTTTCACTGGCGTCCCTGCCGGCTGCCGCCTTCACCGCCCGCCGCGCCGCAAGGACGGACTGGACGGTGCCGACGATGCCTTTCGGCAAAAACAGCGTTACACCGATGAATAGCGCGCCCAGCGCATAGAGCCACAGTTCCGGGAAGGCGCCGGTGAAGAAGCTCTTGCCGCCATTGACCAGCACCGCGCCGATGATCGGGCCGATCAGCGTGCCGCGCCCGCCAACCGCCGTCCACACCACCACCTCGATGGAATTGGCCGGCGCGAATTCACCCGGATTGATGATGCCGACCTGCGGCACGAACAGCGCGCCGGCAATGCCCGCCATCATGGCCGAGACAACGAAGGTGAAAAGCTTGATGTTTTCCACGCGAAAGCCCAGGAAGCGCACCCGGCTTTCGGCATCGCGCACGCCGACCAGCACCTTGCCGAATTTCGAGCGGGTGATGGCGGAGGCAAGCACCAGGCAGAGCGCCAGCATCAGTGCGGAGAGCGCAAACAGCACGGCGCGCGTACCATCCGCCTGCACGGAGAAGCCGAGGATTTCCTTGTAGTCGGTCAGGCCATTATTGCCGCCGAACCCCATGTCGTTGCGGAAGAAGGAGAGCATCAGCGCATAGGTCATCGCCTGGGTGATGATCGAGAGATAGACGCCGTTGACGCGCGAGCGGAAGGCAAACCATCCGAACACGAAGGCCAGTAGCCCCGGCACGACGACAACCATCAGCATCGCGAACCAGAACATGTCGAAGCCGTGCCAGAACCAGGGCAGTTCCTTCCAGTTGAGGAACACCATGAAATCGGGCAGCAGCGGATTGCCATAGACGCCGCGGCTGCCGATCTGGCGCATCAGATACATGCCCATGGCATAGCCGCCGAGGGCAAAAAAGGCGCCGTGGCCGAGCGAGAGAATGCCGCAATAGCCCCAGACCAGATCGAGCGCCAGCGCCAGCAGCGCATAGCACAGATACTTGCCCATCAGCGACATGGCATAGGTTGGGACATGCAGGGCGCTGTCGGGCGAAAGGAGCAGATTGCTGGCCGGAATGGCCAGGGCCACGGCCGCCAGAACAGCAACCGTCATGACGATGCGACCTTCCAGTGCGCGCAAGATGAAGCTGGTGATCATGCTTCCACCGCCCTTCCCTTCAGCGCAAACAGGCCGCGCGGTCTCTTCTGGATGAACAGGATGATCAGAACGAGCACGAGGATCTTGCCGAGCACGGCGCCGGTCCACGGCTCGAGGAACTTGTTGAGCACACCGAGCGACAGCGCGCCGACCAGCGTACCCCAGAGATTTCCGACGCCACCGAACACCACGACCATGAAGCTGTCGATGATGTAGGACTGGCCGAGGTTGGGGGAGACGTTGTCGATCTGCGACAGCGCCACCCCGGCAATACCGGCGATGCCGGAACCGAGCGCAAAGGTGAAGGCATCGACCCAGGGCGTGCGGATGCCCATGGAGGAGGCCATGCGGCGGTTCTGGGTGACGGCGCGCATCTGCAGGCCGAAGGCGGAGCGCTTCATCAGCACCAGCAAGCCGATGAAGATCGACAGCGAGAAGACGACGATCCACAGACGGTTCCAGGTGACCTGCATCTCGCCCAGCTGGAAGGCGCCGGACATCCAGGAGGGATTGCCGACCTCGCGGTTCGTCGGCCCAAAGATCGAGCGGACCAGTTGCTGCAGCACGAGGGAAATACCCCAGGTGGCCAGCAGGGTTTCCAGCGGCCGGCCATAGAGGAAGCGGATCACGCCGCGTTCGATGACAAGGCCGACGGCAGCGGTGACGAGGAAGGCGACCGGGAGAGCAATTGCCAGCGACCAGTCGAACAGATGCGGCGCCGAGGTGCGGATCGCCTCCTGCACCACATAGGTGGAATAGGCGCCGAGCATCACCATCTCGCCATGCGCCATGTTGATGATGCCCATCACGCCGAAGGTGATGGCAAGGCCGATGGCCGCCAGCAGCAGCACCGAGCCGAGAGACAGGCCGTACCAGACGTTCTGCCCCATGTCCCAGAAGGCAAGCGTCGTCTGGATGCGGGCAACGGCAGCGTTCACGGCGGGCTTGAGGCCCGGATCCATCGTGGCGGATGCGGTCAGCAGCAGGCTGATCGCATCGCGGCCGCCGATCCGGGCGATGGTATCGATGGCGGCATTCTTTTCCTCGATCGAACGGTCGGACACCAGTACGGAGGCAGCCCGCGCCTCTTCCATGCGGGCCTTCACCTCGCGGTCGGCCTCCTTGGCAAGGGCCGTTTCGAGAAGCGCCAGGTTTTCCGCGGATGGCGCGCGCAAGACGGCATCGGCCGCCGAAAGACGCGCCGCACGATCCGGGCTCATCAGCGTCAGGCCGCCGGTGGCTGCCCGAAGGACGCGGCGCAGCGTGTTGTTGATCTTCAGCTTGTTCAGCGCGCCCTTCGGCGCCTCGCCGACACTCTCGCCGCTCAAGGGATCGATCAGCGCCAGATTGGCGCCGGCAGGTTTGGTGATGAAAACAGCGCCATCGGATTTGCGGGCATAGAGATCGCCGTCGCCGAAGGCATTCAGCGCCGGCACGACGCGCGGATCGCCGCTTGCCGCGATCTGGCCGATCAGATCCTCGGCCTGCTTGAAATCAGCCTTGCCGAGCGCATCGATCAACGCCTTCGGATCGGACTGGGCAAGCGAGGGCGCAACAAGCGCGAGGAGGAGGAAAAGGGTTGAAAGGAAAAGTCGCAACATGATCGTAGCCCCTTCTTGCAGCGGACACAGATTGCGCCGCGCGTGGGGCTCACCCCCCTCTGCCCTGCCTGGCATCTCCCCCTGAAGGGAGGAGATCCGATGCCGTTGACGCCGCAAGCCCATGACGACGAACGATCCTTGAGGCGCCGCCGTGTGGCTGGGACGTTACATCCTGCCGATCTCCCCCCTTGAGGGGGAGATGCCCGGCAGGGCAGAGGGGGGTAAGCTTGGTCCAGAACGTTCGATGATCTCGCCGACAGGCTTAGATCAGGCCCCTCCCCCCCCTTTGCGGGGAGGAGGGGTCATTGACCCGATGCAGCTATCAGCTGCCCTTGCCGCCGCACTTGCCGGTGGCAACGTTGAAGTTGCCGCAGGACATCGGCTTGCGCCAGTCGGAGATCAGGTTCTTGGAGTCCGGCAGGTAATCGGACCATTCGTCGCCGACGACCTGCGGAGTCTGCTGGACGATTTCGAACTGGCCGTTGGCCTGGATTTCGCCGATCAGCACCGGCTTGGTGATGTGGTGGTTCGGCATCACGGTGGAATAGCCGCCCGACAGGTTCGGGACGGAGACGCCGATGATGGCATCCAGCACCTTGTCGGTATCGGTCGTGCCGGCAGCCTCGACGGCCTTCACCCAGGCATTGAAGCCGATATAGGCAGCTTCCATCGGGTCGTTGGTCACGCGCTTGTCGTTCTTGGTGAAGGCATGCCATTCCTTGATGAATTCGGCATTGGCCGGCGAGTCGACGGACTGGAAGTAGTTCCAGGCAGCCAGATGGCCGACGAGCGGCTTGGTGTCGATGCCGGCGAGTTCTTCTTCACCCACCGAGAAGGCGACGACCGGAATGTCCTCGGCCTTGATGCCCTGGTTGGCGAGTTCCTTGTAGAAGGGAACGTTGGCATCGCCGTTGATGGTGGAGACGACGGCAGTCTTCTTACCGGCCGAGCCGAAGGCCTTGATCTTGGAAACTTCCGTCTGCCAGTCGGAGAAGCCGAACGGCGTGTAGTTGACGATGATGTCCTCGGCCTTGACGCCCTTCGACATCAGGTAGGCCTTGAGGATCTTGTTGGTGGTCTGCGGATAGACGTAGTCGGTGCCTTCCAGAACCCAGCGCTGCACGCCTTCCTTCTCGGCGAGATAATCGACGGCCGGAATGGCCTGCTGGTTCGGGGCAGCACCGGTGTAGAAGATGTTGCGCGAGGATTCCTCGCCCTCATACTGCACCGGGTAGAACAGGATGGAGTTCAGCTCTTCGAAGACCGGCAGCACGGACTTGCGCGAGGAGGACGTCCAGCAGCCGAACACGGCGGCAACCTTGTCCTGGCTGATCAGCTGGCGGGCCTTTTCGGCAAACAGCGGCCAGTCGGAAGCCGGATCGACGACGACGGCTTCGAGCTTCTTGCCGAGCACGCCGCCCTTCTTGTTCTGCTCCTCGACGAGCATCAGCATGGCATCCTTCAGCGTCGTTTCCGAAATCGCCATGGTGCCGGAAAGCGAATGCAGGACGCCGATCTTGATGGTGTCTTCGGCGGCAAAGGCGCCGTGGAACGCCGTCGTGGACATGATGGCGGCGAGCATTGCGCCGCCGAGCCTTGCCTTGAAATTCATGGTGCGAACCCCTCTTCTCGTTCGTTCCGCAACGGGCCTGTGTTCGGCCGTTAACCGTTGCTTCACGAACTATCGGCTGCTGCACCGCAAAACGGCATACGTAAAATGACGTACACGAGGGGGCGAAAGGGGAAGATCAGAAAAAGGGAAAATACGTGTGGTGCATCCGCGCCCATGGAGCGGCGGACAGCAAGCGCCGGGCGCCGGGCTCAGCACCCGGCGCAGCGTGTGAAAGGCTCAGTGTGGCCGGTTGCGGAGCTTTTCCGCCTCGGCATAGAACTTCTTTTCCCACTCGTTGTGGTTATCCAGCCCTTCGCGGATGAAGGGCGTGAAGATCGCCAGGTTCATCAGGCACCAGTTGACCAGGCGGGCCGGGAACTTCAGCGGCTTGACGAAATCCACGAACAGCACCACGCGGGTCTGGTCGGAATGGTTCCAGGCCTCGTGCTCATAGGCATCGTCGAAGATCAGCACCTTGCCCTCGTCCCAGTGGCAGATCTGGTCCTTGACGCGGATGGCGATCTTGTCTCGCTGCGGCGGCACGATCATGCCGAGATGCAGGCGCAACACGCCGTTATAGGGACCGCGATGGGCAGGCAAATGCTTGCCGGGCTCGAAGATCGAGAACATCACCGTGGTCAGCCCCGGGATCTTCTGCATCGCCTTCCAGGTTTCCGGGCAGGCCTTGATGTTCTGCTCCGACTTCACGCCGAAGCCGAGCAGGAAGAAGGTCTTCCAGTTGTTGTCGGTGGAAATGGTCTTCACATCGGTGGAGATGTCCTGGAAGCTGGGCAACTCGTCCTTGCGCTTCAGGATCTGGTCCAGTTCCGCACGAATGGCGGGATAGGCCTTCTCGACCTCCGCGGCCCAGGGGAACGTTGCGTTGTCATAGACCGGGGGATTGCCCAGTTTGGCATATTTCAGATTGAGGCCTTCCGCCCAGGCGACGATCGCCATGAAGAAGCGGGTGATGCGGCTCGGGCGATCCATGGGGGCGATGCCCTGGGTGCCAAAGGTCTGTTCATTCGGAGAAGCGCTGACGGTCGAGGGTTCCACGGGTGGCCACACATGAATGAAAGTTGACGGGACCCGAAAGACCCAGCGGAAAGGCTTCGGGCGTTCTGCTGCACACACTGAGATGGTGAGCCTGCACGCTGTTGCAAGAGCCTGTGTCACAGTTGTGGCAAACGGGAATCCAGCTTGCAAATCCGTCACAAACCCTCGAAACTGCCCAAACGATCATCATGCACAAATGGACGGCAAGGCACGCATGGCAGCCCGGCAACGCATCATTCCGGTCCGGCGCGACTATAACCGCTGGGTCGCGAACCAGACGCTGGAAGACTATGCGCTGCGCTTCACCGCCAAGAGCGCACGCCGCTTTTCCTCGAGCCGCATTTCGCAGACGGCCATCGGCGCCATTTCCTTCCTCGCGCTGGAGGCGATCGGCGGCGCGATCACGCTCTCCTACGGCACCACCAACGCCTTCTTCGCGATCCTCGCGGCGGCTTTGGCCATGCTCGTCGTCGGCCTGCCGATCAGCCGCTATGCCATCCGCCATGGCGTCGACATCGACCTTCTGACGCGCGGCGCAAGCTTTGGCTATATCGGTTCGACCATCACCTCGCTGATCTATGCGAGCTTCACCTTCATGCTGTTTGCGATCGAGGCCTCGATCATGACGGCGGCGCTGAAGATGGCCTTCGGCATTCCGCCCTGGATCGGCTACATCATCAGCGCCGCCGTCGTCATTCCGCTGGTCATCTATGGCGTGCAGCTCATTTCGCGCTTCCAGCTGGCCACGCAGCCCTTCTGGATCATCCTCAACATCCTGCCTTTCCTGTTCATCGCCTTTTCCGACTGGGAGAAATTCAACCTCTGGCGCAGCTTTGCCGGCATCGATCATTCCAATGCGGTGGTCGGCGGCCCCGCCCCCTTCGATCTTCTGGAATTCGGCGCGGCCTCCGCCGTCATCCTGGCGCTGATGCCGCAGATCGGCGAGCAGGTGGATTTTCTGCGCTTCCTGCCGGCGGAGGGGCAGCGCAAGTGGCGCCACAGGCTCGCCGTGTTCCTGGCCGGCCCCGGCTGGGTGGTGGTCGGCGTGCCGAAACTGCTGGCCGGCTCGTTCCTGGCGGTGCTGACGCTCTCGACCGGCGTGCCGGCGCTGGAAGCGGGCGATCCGGCCCACATGTATCTGACGGCCTTCGGCTACATGATCCCCAACGATACGGCGGCCCTTCTGCTGATGGCGGCATTCGTCGTGGTCTCGCAGCTGAAGATCAACGTGATGAACGCCTATGCCGGGTCGCTTGCCTGGTCGAACTTCTTCTCGCGCCTCACCCACAGCCACCCGGGCCGCGTCGTCTGGCTGGTGTTCAACGTGGCGATCGCGCTGCTTCTGATGGAAATCGGCATCTACCGGCTGCTGGAAGCGACGCTCGGCATCTTCTCGATCATCGCCATGGCCTGGCTCTGCACCATTTCGGCCGACCTCTTCATCAACAAGCCGCTGGGACTGTCGCCGCCCGGCATCGAGTTCAAGCGCGCCCATCTCTACGACCTGAACCCGGTCGGGCTCGGCGCCATGCTGGGCGCGACCGCGATTGCGCTGTCGGCGCATTTCGGCCTGTTCGGCCTGCTCGCCGCCTCGCTCTCGACCTACCTGACACTGACGGCCTTCCTCCTCTCGCCACTGATCGCCTGGGCCACCAAGGGCCATTTCTATCTGGCCCGCAAGCCGCGGCATGCCTGGAAGAACCTGACCTCCATCACCTGCTCGATCTGCGAGCATCCCTTCGAACCGGAAGACATGGCCTGGTGCCCCGCCTATGCGGCGCCGATCTGCTCGCTCTGCTGCTCGCTGGACAGCCGCTGCCACGACATGTGCAAGCCGAAGGCCGAGATGAAGGCGCAGATCGGCAGCGTTGCCCGCTCGTTCCTGTCCGATCAGGTGGTGGAGCGGCTGATGACCCGGCTCGGCCGCTATGCGATGACGGCCATCCTGTCGATCTCGCTGATCGGGGGCATCATGGCGATGATCGCCTATCAGATCAGTGGCACCATGCCGGCCAATGCCGAGGTGATCTATGGCACGATCCTGATCGTGTTCTTCGTGTTTGCCATCATTGCCGGCATCGTCTCCTGGTTTTTCGTTCTGGCGCATGACAGCCGGGTGGTGGCGGAAGAGGAATCCTCGCGCCAGACCACCCTGCTGCTCAAGGAGATCGCCGCGCACAAGAAGACGGATGCCGCGCTGCAGAAGGCCAAGGAAACCGCCGAGGCCGCCAACCGCGCCAAGAGCCGCTATGTGGTGGGCCTCAGCCACGAGCTGCGCACGCCACTGAATGCGGTGCTCGGCTATGCCCAGATCCTGGAGCGGGACGAGAGCATTCCGCAGCCGCGCCAGTCGGCGATCAAGGTGATCAAGCGCTCGGCCGATCACCTCTCCGGCCTGATCGACGGACTGCTCGACATTTCCAAGATCGAGGCCGGCAAGCTGCAGGTCTATTCCAACGAGATCAACATCCACGACTTTCTCGACCAGATCGTCGAGATGGTGCGCCCGCAGGCACAGGCCAAGGGGCTGGATTTTATCCACGAGCGGGCCCGCAGCCTGCCGCATTACGTGCGCAGCGACGAAAAGCGCCTGCGCCAGATCCTCGTCAACCTGCTGTCGAACGCCATCAAGTTCACCGAGCAGGGCGCGATCCGCTTCGAGGTCGGCTATCGCAGCCAGGTCGCCACCTTCACGATTGCCGATACCGGCTGCGGTATCGCGGAAAAGGATCTCGGCCGCATCTACGAACCCTTCCAGCGCGGCGAGGCGGACAATGTGCGGCCGATGCCGGGCCTCGGCCTAGGCCTCACCATCACACGGCTTCTCACCAACACCATGGGCGGCGAAATCTCCGTCGTCAGCCGCAAGGGCGAAGGCTCCACCTTCCGCGTGCGGCTGATGCTGTCGGCCGTCGATCGCCCGAGCACGATGCCGGCTGCCGCGCGCCGGATCGTCGGCCACACCGGGCCGCGCCGCACGGTGGTGGTGGTGGACGACAACGAGGACCATCGCGACCTGATGCGCGAGGTGCTGACACCGATGGATTTCGTGGTGCTGACGGCAAAGGACGGGCCGGACTGCCTGACGCTGATCGAGGGCGTTAAGCCTGACCTCTTCCTCGTCGATATCCTGATGCCCGGCATGACCGGCTGGCAGCTGGTGGCGCGGCTGCGCGAAAGCGGGCAGACGGCGCCGATCCTGATGCTCTCGGCCAATATCGGCGACGGCGCTTCCGTTCGCCGCGAGGGCGACGGCCACAACGACACGCTGGCCAAGCCCGTCGATATCCGCCAGCTCTCGGACAAGCTCGCCCTGCATCTCGGCCTGACCTGGATCTATGACGACGAAGGCCTGCCGCCGGCCATGGCGCCGTCCACCCTCGCCCCGCCCGCCGCGCCGAAAAACCCCGGTCCGCGCCATGTGGAAGACCTGATCCAGCTCGGCGAGATCGGCTATATCCGCGGCATCGAGGCAAAACTTGCGGAGCTGGCGCGCCTGCCGGAAAACCGACCCTTTACCGAGGCACTCGGCGCCTATGTTCAAGCCTTCGATCTCTCGGGCTATAGGACCTTCCTCAACCGATTCACCGAGGAAAGAGTTGCCGACGATGTCTGACCTGGCCCTGCCCCGCGATATCGTGCTGCTGGTGGACGACAGTCCCGAAGCGCTCGGCTTTCTCACCGAGGCACTGGAAACCTCGGGCTTTTCCGTGCTGATCGCCACCACGGGTCAGTCGGCGCTCAATATCGTGGAGCGCATCACGCCGGACCTGATCCTGCTCGATGCGGTGATGCCCGGCATGGACGGGTTCGATACCTGCCGCAGGTTGAAGGCCAATCCGGCCGTCTCGCAGGTGCCGGTGATCTTCATGACCGGGCTGACCGAGACCGAACATGTGGTGCACGCACTGGAGAGCGGCGGCGTCGACTATCTGACCAAGCCGATCAACATCGACGAGCTGCGCGCCCGCATCCGCGTCCACCTTTCGAATGCCCGCTCGGCGCAAAGCGCCCGCGTGGCGCTCGATGCCGCCGGCCGCCACCTGCTGGCGGTGCGCGGCAATGGCGCGCTCCACTGGTCCACCCCGCAGGCGACCCGCCTGATCAACACGGCGGCCGGCAGCGAGGAGGGTCTCGACAGCGTTGTCAGGCAGATCGCCGGCTGGATGGCCGGCCGCGACCGCCCCGGCTTTGCGCGCGAGGCGACCTTCGCCTTCTCGGAACGAGCCGAGGCCCGCCTGCATGTCGTGTTCCTCGGTGCGATCGGCGCCGACGAATACCTGTTCCGCATTACCGGCGGCAGCAGCCGCGCCGACGATGCGGTGCTGCGCGAACATTTTTCGCTGACGCTGCGCGAATCCGAAGTTCTGCTGTGGATCGCCAAGGGCAAGTCGAACAAGGATATCGGCGATATCCTCGGCCTCTCCTCGCGCACGGTGAACAAGCACCTGGAACAGATCTATGTGAAGCTCGGCGTGGAAAACCGCGCCTCCGCCGCCGTCAAGGCTGCAACCGTCCTGCACGAAGTCTGATCCGCCGGGCGGTACGGCAAAGGCCCGGCGCTGATCGCCCGGGCCTTCCATCATTGCGAACCGAATAGCATCCTGGCGCGAGCAGGCTCAGGCAAAGGCCTCGCGGCGGCTGCGGCGGAACAGCAGGACCACCGTGAAGACACCGGTCAGCACGGTCAGCGGTACCAGAGAAAACATCACGTCGGTCGGCGTTGCGCCGCGGGCGACCAGCAGGCCGGTGAACAGAGGGCCGGCGATGGAGCCGAGGCGGCCGACCGCAACGGCAATTCCGACGCCTGTGCCGCGCACCTCGAAGGGATAGCACTGCGGGGCGGTGGCATAGAGGATCGCCTGCATGCACAGGATCGCTGCACCGACCAGCGCACCACCGACGAGCATCAGCGCCAGCGCGACCGGCAGGATGCCCAGCATGATAAGAGCCGCGGCGGAAGCCGCGAAGGCAAGCAGCACGGGGCCAATGGGACGCGCGCTGTCAAAAATCCGTCCGCCGATCAGGCTGCCTGCGACACCGCCGACATTGAACATCAGCTGCACCAGCGAGGCCTCGCTCTTTTCCAGGCCCCGGGCCACCAGCAGCTGCGGCATCCAGTTCAGGAGGACATAAACCACCATCAGGCCGAGGAAGAAGGCGAGCCACAGAAACAGCGTGCCGACCAGCGATTCCGGCGCAAACAGCTTGGCAAAGCCGCCCGTAGCGGACGACACCTTTTGGCGCACGACGGCAAGCGGCGGCAGCAGGAGCTGCACGAAGGGGGCCAGCACCAGCGGCATCAGGCCGCCGACGAGGAAGATCATGTGCCAGTCCCCGCCATGCAGGCCAAGGGTGGCAACACCGCTGGCGATCGCGCCGCCGAGCGGCACGCCGGCATACATGATCGAGACCGCCCAGCCGCGGCGCCCCGGCTCCACCGATTCCGCAGCGATGTTGATCAGGTTCGGCAGAGCGCCACCGAGGCCGACACCGGTCAGGATGCGCAGGACCAGCAGCTGTTCGAAACTGGTGGCAAAGACGGTCGCCACGGAAAAGACACCGAAGGTCAGAAGCGACAGCACGAGGCCGGCGCGGCGGCCCCAGGTATCGGCAATCCAGCCGCCGGACAGCGAGCCGAAGATCAGGCCAAATGTCGCGGACGACAGGAACAGACCGATCTGGGGCGGCGTAAGCCCGAAGGCCGGCGCGAGTTTCGGCACCGCCACCCCGGCCGCCTGCAAGTCAAAACCCTCGATCACAGCAGCCAGAAAGGCGAGCACCAGCGCCCGCCCTCCGCTTGTGCGGAGCGCAGCAGTCTTCGTCATCTTGAAATCTCTCCCATAGACAGGCAGGCTTGGAGCGGCCGCCACCTCCAGCGCTGTCGGTCCATCACCCTTCAGGATCCGACAGAAACTTCCCCGCGCGCCTCCTCCAAGGCGCGATCCGATCCGGCAGATGTCGCGATAACAGCCAGTTCCAGACAAGCGTCAAATTACCGCTATGCACCATAGCAGTCAACACACTTCTGGCGAGCGATGCGTCAGATCGTCTCATCCTCCCGCGATCCGGCACCAAGTGTTTCCACCCTCAGGAGAACCCCATCATGAACCGCTTCGTCATCCTTTCAGGCTGTTCCGGCGGCGGGAAATCCACGCTGCTTGCCGAATTGCAGCGGCGCGGTTTCAGAACGGTGCCCGAACCCGGTCGACGCATCGTCAAGGCAGAGCAGGCAACGGCGGGCGGGGCCCTGCCCTGGGTCAACCTGGCCGAATTTGCCCGGCGCGCCATTGCGCTTGCCATGGCGGACCGCGCAGACCTGCCGGACAAGAGCGGCTGGACCTTCTTCGACCGCAGCCTCGTGGATGCGGCCGCCGCCCTCTGGCAGGCGACAGGCGACGCGTCGGCACTTGATCTCTGCAGGAGGCACCGATACCACCGCACCGTGTTTCTCACACCGCCCTGGCCGGAGATCTACGTGATGAATGGGGAGCGCCGGCACGCCCTTGCGGGAGCGCTTGCGGAATATGACCGTCTGGTCGATCTCTATCCGAGGCTTGGTTACACGATCGTGGTGCTGCCGAAGGTGAGCGCGGCGGAGCGGGCGGATTTTGTGCTGGCCCGGATCGGTGCGGAGGATGCGGTTTGACCGTCTCCCATGCAAAAAGCCCGGCGCGAGGCCGGGCTTTCCGAAGAGAGGCGAAGATCAGGGATCTTCTGCCGGATCTTACATCTGGAAGTAGCTGTACTTGCCGTCCGGGCCCTTCTTCCACTCGTACATGACATAGTCCGGACGGGTGATGTCGCCCTTGGCATCGAAGCCGATGTCGCCGATGGCGGTCTTGAACGGACCCTTGGCCTTCATCGCTTCGGCCACCTTCTGCGGGTCGTTCGACTTGGCGGCCTTGGCGGCGTCAGCGAAGATCTGCATCGCGGCATAGGAGTAGAGCGTGTAGGCTTCCGGCTCGAAACCAGCCTTGCGGAACTTCTCGACGAGGTCCTTGGCGTTCGGGTTCTGGCGCGGATCCGGCGGGAAGGTCATCAGCGTGCCATTGACGGCGTCGCCGGCGATCGACGCCAGTTCGTTGGAGGTGATGCCATCACCCGACATCAGCGGCGCCTTGACGCCCTGGTCGGCCATCTGGCGCATCAGCAGGCCGGCCTCGGTGTGCAGGCCGCCGAAATAGACGATGCCGACGCCGGCATTCTTCATCTTGGAGATCAGCGCCGAGAAGTCCTTGTCGCCGACGGTGATGCCTTCGTAGATGACTTCCTTGATGCCAAGCTTGTTCATGGCCTTCTTGGTTTCATCGGCAAGACCCTGACCATAGGTGGTCTTGTCATGCACGACGGCGACCGGAACGCCCTTGAACTTTTCAGCAATATACTGGCCGGCAACGGCACCCTGCTGGTCGTCACGGCCGCAGGTGCGGAAGGTGTTCCACAGGCCGCGATCGGTGAACTTCGGGTTGGTGGAGGCCGGCGTGATCTGCACGATGCCGTTTTCGGCGTAAACTTCAGAAGCCGGGATCGAAACCGACGAGTTGAAGTGACCGACAACGAATTTCACGCCATCCGCGACGAACTTGTTGGCAACGGAAACGCCCTGCTTCGGGTCAGACACGTCGTCGCCGAGCACGATCTTGATCTTTTCGCCGTTGATGCCACCAGCTGCGTTGATGTCCGCTGCCGCCTGCTCCGCACCCTTCTGGAGCTGAGCGCCGAAGGCTGCGTTCGGGCCTGTCAGCGGGCCGGCAACGCCGACGAGGACATCAGCCCAGGCAGAACCGCCGAAAGCCATGACGGCCGTCAGCGCCACTGCCGAGAGAAGAGACTTCTTCATAATGTTACTCCCAGTTTTTTGAGCGGGTCGGTGTAAGAACCGTGCGCAAGACCCACCACCCCTGCGCCGGTAACTGGTTCCCTTTTCACAACAATCTGAAGCCGAAAGCCTCAGCCTGTCAATTCTTCTTCTTCCAGGAAAAGGTGCCTGCGCGCTCGTAGAGCCAGTAGTAGTTTTCCACCATCTGGCTCGTGCGGCGCTGCCGGAAACCGGCAACCGCAAAGATCAGCAGCAGCACCACATCCAGCACGTAATAGCCGGCCGCCAGGAACGGTCCCTGGAACAGCGCGAAGTGCAGGAAGCGCATCATCACCCCAAGCAGCAGCACGTAGACGAAGACGAGCGGAAGCTCCTTCCAGCCTTCGGCCACGGCACGCCCCGTGCGCCAGGCCGTCCACAGGCCGATCAGCAGCACGATGAAGCGCAGCACGTAGCGGGCGCCGGTATCGCTTTCAAAGAAAAGCCCTTGCATATCCAGTCTCCCCCATGCGCCTCAGTGGCGCCCGCCTTCCAGATAGGCGGCGCGCACTTCCGGATTGGCCAGCAGTTCCCTGCCGGTCCCGCTCATGGTCACCTTGCCGTTCACCATCACATAGGCGCGGTGCGACAGCTTGAGTGCCGCAAACGCATTCTGCTCGACGAGGAACACCGTCAGGCCTTCCTTCTCGTTCAGCATCCGGATCGCCTCGAAGATCTGCTTGACGATCAGCGGAGCAAGACCGAGAGAGGGCTCGTCCAGCAGCAGAAGCTTGGGACGCGCCATCAGCGCGCGGCCGATGGAGAGCATCTGCTGCTCCCCGCCCGAGAGCGTCCCGCCGCGCTGGCTCTGACGCTCTTTCAGGCGCGGGAAGAGCGCAAAGATCTTCTCCACGTCCTCATCGAAATATTTCAGGTTGTCGAGGCCAGCCCCCATCTGCAGGTTTTCATAGACCGTCATGCGCGGAAAAATGCGACGGCCTTCCGGCGACTGGGCAATGCGGCGGCGCGCGATCAGATGCGTTGGCATCTTGGTGATGTCGGTGCCATCGAACACGACGGAGCCATTGCGGGCCTGCGGGCTGCCACAGATCGTCATCATCAGCGTCGACTTGCCGGCGCCGTTGGCGCCGATCAGGCTGACGATCTCGCCCTGGTTCACATGCACGTCGACGCCCGATAGCGCGCGGATGCTGCCATAATAGGTCTCGACGCCGCTGACCTTCAGAAGCGGTTCGGCTGCGGGATTAACGTTGACCGACATCAGAGCGAGCCCCCGTCGAGTTCTTCATGCATGACCTCTTCCAGCTCGTCATCATCCACGCCGAGATAGGCGGCAATGACCTTCGGGTCGTTCTTCACATGGTCCGGCGTACCGTCGGAGATCTTCTGGCCGTATTCCAGCACCACCACGTGGTCGGAAATCTCCATGACGACAGACATGTCGTGCTCGATCAGCAGGATGGAGGTGCCCGTTTCGTCGCGAATGCTGTTGAGCAGCGTGTTGAGCGCCAGCGATTCCTTCGGATTGAGGCCGGCGGCCGGCTCGTCGAGGCACAAAAGCTCCGGCCCCGTGCACATGGCGCGCGCGATCTCCAGACGACGCTGCGCGCCATAGGGCAGATCGCCGGCCGGATCGTCGGCGCGATCGATGAGATCGGCCTTTTCCAGCCACTGGCGGGCAAGCTCGATCGAACCTTCCGCCTCACGCTTGTAGGAGCCGATGCCGAGCAGGCCCATCACGGTATAGCCGGACGCCTTCATCAGCTTGTTGTGCTGCGCCACCAAAAGGTTTTCCAGCACCGTCAGGCCCGAAAACAGGCGGATGTTCTGGAAGGTGCGGGCAACCTTGGCCTTCTTGGTGATCTCGAAATCCGAGAGGCGTTCGAGAAGGTGCTGTTCGCCATTGCGCCGGTTCATGGTGATCATGCCCATGGTCGGCTTGTAGAACCCGGTGATGCAGTTGAAGACCGTGGTCTTGCCGGCGCCGTTCGGGCCGATCAGCGCCGTGATCTCGCCACGCCTGGCTTCGAGCGACAGGTCGTTGATGGCCATCAGACCACCGAAGCGCATCGACAGATGCTCGACCTTGAGAATGGTATCGCGTGTCATGGTCGTGTTTCCGGAGGTCATCAGCCGTGACCCTCCTTGGTGAAGCTACCCGAGACGGACTTGCGCTCCTTGAGGAAGGCCGTCGGCTGGCGCGAGCCAACGAAGCCGCGCGGCTTGAACAGCATGACGGCGACCATGGCCAGGCCGAAGAGCAGCATGCGGTAAAGTTCCGGCGTGAAATCCTCACCGAACACATGCTTCAGGAATTCCATCTCGCGCAAAAGTTCGGTGCCGCCGACCATCACGATCGCAGCGACCGCGATGCCCGTCAGCGAGCCCATGCCGCCGAGGACGACGATCGCCAGGATGACGGCCGATTCCAGGAAGACGAAGCTTTCCGGCGAGACAAAGCCCTGACGCGCCGCGAAGAAGGAGCCTGCGAAACCGCCGAACATGGCGCCGATGGCAAAGGCCGTCAGCTTGGTCTTGACCGTGTCGATGCCGAGCGAACGGCAGGCGATCTCGTCCTCGCGCAGCGCTTCCCAGGCACGGCCGATCGGCATGCTGCGCAGCTTGATCGTCACGTAGGCGGTAATCAGGCAGAGCGCCAGAATGACGTAGAACAGGAAGATCTTGTAGTAAGCCGAGGACATCGGCAGGCCGAAGGATCTTGCAAAATTGTTCGACGCGCCGACATCGAAGGACCAGATGCCGAAGATCGATGCCTTGGCGATGCCGGAAATGCCTGCCGTGCCGCCGGTCACCTCGGTCCAGTTCATCAGCACGAGGCGGATGATTTCACCAAAGGCGAGCGTCACGATGGCCAGATAATCACCGCGCAGACGCAGGACCGGGAAACCGAGAATGATGCCCCAGAACGCGGCCAGGATGCCAGCCATGGGCAGAAGCACCCAGAAGGACAGGCCGAAGGTCTGCGACAGAAGGGCGTAGGAATAGGCACCCACCGCATAGAAGGCGACGTAGCCGAGGTCGAGCAGGCCGGCGAGCCCGACGACGACGTTGAGGCCCCAGGCGAGCATCACGTAGATCAGGATCTGGATGCCGAAATTGTCGACGAATTTCAGCGAACCCTGCACACCGTAAAGGCTGACGACCACCGGCGGGTAGAGAACCAGCGCCAGCATGGCGATCTTCAGGAAGTTCCTGTGAAAGAACCCCTTGTCGTCGGACACTTCGGGAATGCCGGCTTTGGCCTTGGCGAGCTTGCGCCGGTCAATCCGCGGCTTGAAGAAACCGACGACGAGAAAGCGGCCGATGGCGGAAACCGCCACGAAGATGGCGAGAAGCCCCCAGCGGGTGCGCCAGACCAGCGCGTTGTCGATGTTCTGGTAGGTTTCGATGCCGACATAGAGAAGGAACATGCCGAAGGCCAGAATGCCGGCAAAGAGGCCTTCCTTAACGGCCTGGGCCATCACGCCCGGCGCCGCTTCCTTGGCAGGAGACTGTGCATTGGTCATGGAGTTACACCTTCTCCACTTCGGGACGCCCGAGGATCCCCGTCGGCTTGAAGATCAAGACGAAGGCGAGAATGGCAAAGGTTGCCACATCCTTGTAGGCGATGGAGAAATAAGCGGACCACAGGGATTCGATGAGGCCGATCAGGAGGCCGCCGAGAACGGCGCCGGGAAGCGAGCCAATGCCGCCGAGAACAGCCGCTGTGAAGGCCTTGACGCCCGGAATGAAACCATCGGCGAACGAGGCGACCCCGTAATACATCAGGTACATGGTGCCGGCGACGGCCGCGAGCGATGCACCCATGATGAAGGTGATCGAGATGGTGCGGTCGACATCGACACCCAGCAGCGCCGCCATCTTGCGGTCCTGCTCGGTCGCACGCTGCGCACGCCCGAGCGGCGTCTTGTTGACGATATACCAGAAGATGGTGAGCAGCACGGCCGTGACGACCACGATGACCATCTGCTTCAGCGACACCGTGACGTCACCGAAGTGGAAGACATCGTTGACCAGCGGCGGGATCGGCTTGTTGCGCGGACCCTGCGTCACCTGGATGAAGTTGGACAGCACGATCGACATGCCGATCGCCGTGATCAGCGGCGCCAGCCGGAACGAACCGCGCAACGGTCGGTAGGCGACCCGTTCGATCGTCCAGTTCCACAGGCTGGTCACCAGCATGGCAACGACCATCATGATGAGCAGCGCGAGCGCCACCGGAATGCCGGCAATGAAGGATGTCAGGATCAGGAAGACGATCAGGGCGGCGAAACCGCCAAGCATGAAGATGTCACCATGGGCAAAGTTGATCATGCCGATGATGCCATAGACCATCGTATAGCCGATCGCGACCAAGCCATAGATAGATCCAAGAGTCAGCCCGTTCAGGAGCTGCTGGATGAAATACTCCATCAATTTTCCCCCGGACGCGATCCATGAAAACAGACGGCCGCGTCTCTTGTATGTGTGGCCCTTACGGGTTCTTCGCTTTTTAAAATTTCATACTGCTTTCCCTCGAAAAGGGAAGTCAAAATGATGGAGCAACGCCAATTACCCCCAACCGGCCCGCTATCTGGCGTCAAACAGGCCAAACGACCTAGAAAATAAGCAGGAAATGACCAAAAAACCGGCCGGTCACCCCTGCCGCATATGCAGGCCGTCAGGGTCGAAGAGCGGCGCCGGCTGCAGAGTCGCCTCGAGCATTTCGCCGAGCACCTCGATCTGCCAGCCGTCGCGCACCTGCGCATGTGCCTTGGGCACATAGCCCATGGCCACCGAGCAACCCGCCGCATGGGCATAACCGCCGGAGGTGACCCAGCCGACAACCTCCCCGTTCAGCGAGATCGGCTCGTCGCCCAGCACATCCGCATCGCGGGCCTTTACCACGAGGGTGACGAGCCTGAGCGAACCACCCGACAGCTTTTCCTCGATGGCCGCGGTCTTGCCGATGAAATTCGCCTCCTTCTTGAGCGCCACGAAGCGGCCGAGGCCTGCCTCCAGCGGCCCGTAGAGCGGGCGATATTCCCGCGACCAGCTGCCATAGGATTTTTCAAGCCGCAGCGCGTTCAGCGCACGCAGGCCGAACAGGCGGATACCAAAGGGCTTTCCCGCCTCCATCAGCGTCTCGAACACATAGCGCTGGTATTCCGGCCGCATCCAGATCTCATAGCCGAGATCGCCGGTATAGCTGACGCGGCCGATCAGCACGGGTGCCATGCCAAGCTCCAGTTCGCGGATCGCCATGAACGGGAAGGCTTCGGACGAGAGGTCGAGATGCGTCAGGCTCTGCAACACCGCGCGCGCCTTCGGTCCCGCAACCGCCAGCCCGACAAGGCTGAGGCCCAGCGCGTCGATCTCCACCGAGCCGTCCTCCGGCAGGTGGCTCTCGAACCAGCGCATGTGGTAATCCTCGGCGATGCCGGAGCCGATCAGCAGGAAATCCTCGTCATCGAGATTGGCGAGCGTGAAATCGCCGATCAGCTTGCCGGCCTCGTTCAGCATCGGGCAGAGCGCCATCCTGCCGACCGGCGGCACCTTGCCGGCCAGCATGTGATCGAGCCACACGGCCGCCCCCTCCCCGCTGACGGAATACTTGGCAAAGCCCGAGGTTTCCATCAGGCCGACGCTCTCGCGCACCGCCCGCGCCTCGGCGCCGACATGGTCGAAATCTGTGGAACGGCGCCAGGAGAAGCGATCCTCCACACCCTCAGGCGCGAACCACAGCGGCGTTTCCAGCCCGTAGGACGCGCCGAATACCGCGCCCTCCGCCTTCAGCCGGTCATAGACCGGCGTCGTCAGCAGCGGGCGCGCGGCCGGCAGTTCCTCGTTGGGATAACGGATCGAGAAGCGGCGCGAATAGTTTTCGCGCACCTTCGCATTGGTATAGGCAAGCGTCGCATAATCGCCGTAGCGGCAGACATCCATGGCAAACACGTCAAAACCTGGATCGCCCTCGATGATCCAGTTGGCGAGCGCAAGACCCACGCCGCCGCCCTGGCTGAAGCCGGCCATCACCGCGCAGGCGGACCAGAAATTCGTCATGCCGCGCACCGGCCCGACCAGCGGATTGCCATCCGGCGAGAAGGTGAAGGGCCCGTTGATGATCTTCTTGATGCCGGCATTGTTGAAGGCCGGGAAGTGGCGGAAACCGACTTCCAGCTCATTGGTGATGCGCTCCAGATCCTCCGCCAGAAGTTCATGGCCGAAGCTCCACGGCGTCTCGATCGGCGACCAGGGACGGCAATCCTTCTCGTAGGTGCCCATCAGCATGCCGTTGCGCTCCTGGCGGATATAGATCTCGCCGTCGAAATCCACGCAGTGCATCAGTTCCTTGCCGGTCGTACGGTTGAAATCGATGACCTCAGGCATATCCTCGGTGATCAGATACATGTGCTCCATGGCCAGCACCGGCAGCTCCAGTCCCACCATGCGGCCCACCTCGCGCGCCCAGAGCCCGGCGGCGTTCACCACATGCTCGGCGCGGATCTCGCCCTTGTCGGTAACTACCCGCCAGGTGCCCTCCGGCGTCTGCAGCAGTTCTTCCACCTTGGTGTGCAGATAGATCTCCGCGCCGTTCTTCTTCGCGGATTTGGCATAGGCATGGGTGGTGCCGTAAGGATCAAGATGGCCCTCATGCGGATCGAAGACGGCGCCGACGAACTGCTTGGGATCGAGCAGCGGCATCATCTCATAGGCTTCCTCGGCGGAAATCAGCCGCGCCTCGCCGCCGGCATATTTGCCCTTGGCGAGCAGCGACTTCATCCAGTCGAAGCGCTCCGGCGTTGCCGCCAGCATCAGGCCGGAGGTCATGTGCAGGCCGATGTCCTGCCCGGAATATTCCTCGATCTCCTTGTAGAGTTCGACCGTATATTTCTGCAGCTTGGCAACGTTCGGATCGCCGTTGATCGTGTGCATGCCGCCCGCCGCATGCCAGGTGGAGCCGGAGGTGAGTTCGGAGCGCTCGACCAGCACCACATCCGTCCAGCCGAACTTGGTGAGGTGATAGAGCACCGAACAGCCGACGACCCCACCGCCGATGACGACAACCCTGGCATGATTCTTCATTGCGGACGCTCCCCTTGGCCAAGACGGTTTCGAGGGAGCCTAGAGACAGGCCGCGAGCGGCAATAGTCGTTTTCGCGAAACAAATTGTGCCGTTTGCGGCATGGTGGGACCGGGCACAAGGCCGGCGAACTGCCCCCATAACTTGCTCCGCCCTTCCCCCTCCCCTCACAGGGGTGTATCACACCGCCCTTCACCAACCAGCGGAGCGAAAGCCTTGAGCGTTGCCTTCACCAAGGAAGAAAGTGCGGAAACCGCGGCGGAAACCATCCTGCCGGACCGGGTGATTTCGCCGCATCCCAATCTGGTGACGCAGAGTGGTCTTGCTGCGCTGGAGCGGGAACTGGCCGCGGCGCGAGACGCCTATGAGGCGGCAAATGCCATCGAGGATGTGAACGAACGCCGCCGCCAGACGGCCGGCCCGGCACGTGATATCCGGTATTTCGCGGAGCGCCTGCGCACCGCCGATGTGAGGCCAGACCCCGTTTCGACGGCTACCATTGCCTTCGGCAGCACGGTGCGCTTCGCGCGCGACGACGGGCGCGTGCAGACCTATCGCATCGTCGGGGAGGACGAGGCCGACCCCAAGGCCGGCACCGTCTCGCATGTCTCGCCGGTCGCGCGTGCTCTGGTCGGCAAGGCGGTGGGCGATGTGGTGAAGCTTGGCGGGCAGGAACTGGAAGTGCTGGCCATTTCCTGAGCGGCCCGGCCTTCTGCCCCCGTCAACCGGTCCGCACGAAGATCCGGGCGATCATGTCCGTGGCAAAGGCGATGCGCGCGGCCAGTTCGGTCTCAAGCTCCGCCTTGCGCATGTTCAGCATCAGGGCGCGCAGATGGACGGTGCCCAGCACGGTGGACACGAACATGTCCGCGACGATGCGTGGATCGACCCCGTCGGGCAGCCGAAGCGCGGAATCCTGAGCCAGCGCCTGCGTCACATGCCCGAGTGTCTTTTCCACGCAGTCGCGGTGAAACCGCCGCGCCAATTCCGGATACTTGATCGATTCGGCAATGACCAGGCGCGTCAGCGTGATCTGTCGCGGCGATAGGACGAGGGCTGCCAGTTCCTCCAGCATGCGGACCAGCCGGTCGCGCGGATCGCCAAGCGGAGAGACCGAGCGAACCTCGCTCAACGCTATGTCATCATGGCTTTCGACCAGCGCACCAAACAGCGAGGCCTTGTCCGGATAGAACTTGTAAACCGTCTTCTTAGCCATGCCACAGACGCGGGCCACCTCTTCCATGGTTGCATCGCCATAGCCGAATTGCTCGAACACGGACTCCGCTGCCTGCAAAATCAATGTTTTACGCTCGTCGTCCGATAGGCTTGGCGGACGTTTGGCGGCTGCTTGCACCGATGCCATGGCACTCCTTCCCGAGAAACGGCGGTTGACAACAGGAAACGATAGCGTTTCCCTTCCTCTACAAGGAAACGCTATCGTTTCCAGATCATTCTTGCAATCCGTCTTCTGTCCGGAAACCTCGCCAATGCAAACCCATAACCGTGCACTCGCCATCGCCCTGGGCGCCATCTGCGCGCTTGGCCCCTTCGCCACAGACATGTATGTGGCCGCCATGCCGCGCATGGCGGAGGATCTGGCCTCCACCCCGTCCCATATCCAGCTGAGCATGATGACCTATTTCATCGGGTTCACCATCGGCCAGCTGTTCTACGGGCCCGTGTCCGACCGCACCGGGCGCAAGCCGATGATCTACCTGGCGCTGACGATCTTCGTCATGGCCTCGATTGGCTGCCTGCTCAGCGCAACTTCCGGCCAGTTGCTCGGCTTCCGCTTCCTGCAGGGGATCGGCGGCTCGATCGGCATGGTGATAGCCACCGCCTCCATCCGCGACGTGCATACGGGACAGGCGGCAGCAAAGCTGATGTCGGCCGTCGTGCTCGTGCTGAGCATCGCGCCGGTGCTCGCGCCGCTCGCCGGGGGCCTCATCCTGCAAGGGAGCAGTTGGCGCATCATTTTCGCGGCCCTTGCCGGGCTCGGCCTGCTGGTGGCCGTCATCACGGCCGCCATGCTGCCGGAAACCCGCATGGCGGAACTGCGGGCTGCCAGCCGGCCAAGCGCGGCGCTGCACTGGTATGCCCGCCTGCTGGTGACGCGCAGCTTCATTCCCTATGCCGGGGCCCTCGCGCTCGCCCAGGGCGGCTTCTTTGCCTATATCGCCGGCTCCTCCTTCGTGCTGATCAATGTCTACGGCCTCTCGCCGCTGGCCTATGCGGTGATCTTCAGCCTGAACGCGGTCGGCATCGGCATCGGCACCCAGGTCTCGGCGAAACTGGCAACGCAGATCGGCATCCGCGCCATGGTGAAGGTCAGCGCCTCGGTCTCTGCCGCTGCGGGCCTTCTTCTGCTGATGCTGCAGCTTGCCGGCCTGTCCGGTCTGGTCTCGACCTGCGTGCTGGTGTTCGTGATGGTCATGGCGGTCGGCGGCATCATGCCGAGCTGCAATGTTCTCGCCATGGAGGCGCATGGGGCGATTGCCGGCACGGCCGCCGCCCTGATGGGAGCGCTCGGATTTGGCGCCGGAGCGCTCGGCAGCTTTGCCATCGGCATTCTCGATGATGGCACGGCGCTGCCGCTGATCATGGTCATGACGGTTTGCGCGGTGGCCACGGCACTCGTCGCGGTCCTGACCTTTGGCAGGGCCGGTCACCTGCAGAGGGCCGCGGCCTGATTATTCCGGAGAAAACGCGGCCGTCAGCGCAAATTCGCGGCCCATTTCCTTCACCTCCTCAAACAGCGTGCCGGCATAGGAGCGCGGCACGATGATCTCGAAGGCATCCTCGCCCGTGCGGGCGAGATTGCCGGCGACATGGGCGATCTGCATGCTGGCGGACGCGCCGATCGGGAAACGGTCACGGTCAATGTCCACGGCAAGGCACTTGGACAGGATCTTGCGGACATTCGGCCCGGTGATCTGCATCAGCACCCGGCCATCGCTGTGATCGAAAGCGGAGACGCCCTCGATGGCACGCACCAGCCGCAGAAGCGCCTCCGGCCCCACAGAATGGGACACCGCCAGCCATTCGGCCGGACCGCAGATGCGAACGGAGACGCCCTCCAGCGCCTGAAGCGCGGCCTTCACACCGGCCTCGAAGCCGGCATGGGACAGCACGGACAGGATCGTCGGGCGGCGCGCGACCGCCAGATGGTGCGGGTTGGGCTTCGTCTCAAACCCGACGATATGATCTTCCAGAACGTGACGGTGCGCGAAGGAAAGGGTCATGGGCAGCGTCACCTCACACATGCAGGTTCTTGTTGTCGGGATCGACGAAGACCGGCGGGCAGACCTCCGCCAGCACCTCGCTGCCGCGCAGCGCATCCCAGACGACGATCTTCTCGCCATAGCGTTCGCGGCCGGATTTCAGCATGGCAAGCGCGATGAAGGAGTTCAGCGTCGGCGAATAGCAGGCCGAGGACACAAAGCCCTGGTCGTTCACCATCGAGGGCTTGGCGTTCTCCTTGAGCAGATGCGCGCCGGCCTTGATCTCGGCATCCGCCTCCACCGGCTTCAGGCCCACCATCTGCAGCCGGTCGGCGGCCGTCAGGCCAAAGCGGGTCGACAGATGCTTGCCGATGAAATCGGGCTTCTGCATCGCCATCATGCGGCCAAGGCCGACATCGTCGGCGGTGGTGCGGCCGTCGAGTTCGTTGTGGGTGACATGCCCCTTCTCGATGCGCAGCACGTTGAGCGCCTCCACGCCATAGGCGCAGATGCCCTCCTCATAGCCCGCCTCCATGATCGCATCCGCAACTGCCTCGCCATAGCCGGCGGGCACGGCCAGTTCATAGGCCAGTTCCCCGGAAAACGAGATGCGGAACAGGCGCGCGGCAAGCCCGCCCTTCAGCATCACCTCGCGCGCCGACAGGAAGGGGAAAGCCGCATCGGAGAGATCGTCCTCCACCACCCGCTGCAGGATGATGCGGGCCTTCGGGCCGGCAATCGACATCTGCGCCCACTGGTCGGAGGAGGAGGCGAAGCGCACGTCGAGATGCGGCCAGAGCGCCTGCGCGGCAAATTCCAGATGCGCCATCACGTCCGTCGCATAGGCCGTGGTGGTGGTCAGCACGTAATGGTTTTCCGAAAGGCGGCTGGTGGTGCCGTCGTCATAAACGATGCCGTCCTCGCGCAGCATCAGGCCATAGCGGGCCTTGCCGACGGGAAGCTTCAGGAAGGCATTGCTGTAGACACGGTTGAGGAATTCCGCAGCGCCAAGCCCAAAAATCTCGATCTTGCCGAGCGTCGAGACATCGCAGAGGCCGGCGCTGGCCCGCACGGTCCGCACCTCGCGATCCACCGCCTCGCGCCAGGTCTTCTCGCCCTCGCGCGGGAACCAGGAGGAGCGATACCACAGCCCCGCCTCGACGAAGACGGCACCGTTGCGGGCCGCCCAGCCATGCAGCGGCGAGCGGCGCACCGGCCGTGAATGCTCGCCGCGCGCCGTCCCCGCCATCGCGCCGAAGGAAACCGGCGTGTAGAACGGACGGAAGGTGGTGGTGCCGATCTCGGCCGGGGAAACGCCGCGCATGCCGGCCACGATGCCGATGGTGTTGACATTGCCGAGCTTGCCCTGGTCGGTCGCCATTCCGCCGGTGGTGTAGCGCTTGGTCATTTCCACATGCGAATAGGCCTCGCGCTGCGAAAGCCCGAGATCGGCCACCGTCACGTCGTTCTGGAAATCGACGAAGGCCTTGCCCTTCGACCCCGGCACATACCAGAGCGGCGCAAACGCCGGATCGTAATCTCCGGCGACATCGGGAATTTCGGTCTCGTAGGCGGCAAAGCCGAGATCGCGGGCAAGCACCGTCGCCTTGTCGGCGCCGTCGCGCAGACAGGCGGAGAGACGATCGAGCCCCGCCGCACTGCCGGCCGCCACGAAGGCCGCGCCGACATCCGGCGCAAGAAAGGCCTGCCGCTCCTCCGACCAGACGGGCCTGGCGCCGCGCTGGCACATCAGATGCACGACCGGCGACCAGCCGCCGGACATGGCGAGCGCATCGCAGGCAATCTCCTCCTCGAAACCGGAGCGGTCGGCGATGATGCTTTTCAGCGCCCGCGTTCCGCGGGTCGAGGTCACGGCTCCGCCGCGGATCAGCCGCACGCTCTCCGGCGCGATGTCGGCGCTTTCCCTGCGGGCGTCGATCAGCGCCGTCACCTCGACGCCGCTGTCGGTGAGGTCGCGCGCCAGGCCGTAGCCGGAGCCACCATTGGTGAAGATCGCCACGCGCTGGCCGACGGCCACGCCGTAGCGGTTGAGATAGGTGCGCGCCGCACCCGCCGTCATGACACCCGGGCGGTCATTTCCGCCGAACACCAGCGGCCGTTCCTCGGCACCGGCGGCGAGGATCGCGCGCTTCGCCACGATGCGCCACAGCCGTTCGACGGGAAGATCCGGCGTCGGGTGCGCCACGTGCTTCTGCACCTTCTCCACCGCGCCAAACACCATGTCGTCATACCAGCCGAACACCGTGGTGCGCGCCATCAGCGTGACGTTCGAAAGCGTCGCGAGTTCCGCCAGAACTTGCCCGGCGAAATCCGCAGCCTTCAGACCGCCAACCACGGCGCTGTCCGACAGCAGCGAACCGCCGAGACGGAAGCCTTCATCGACAAGGATGACGCGCGCACCGGCGCGACCGGCGGCAAGGGCCGCCATCAGCCCGGCGGGGCCAGAGCCAATCACCAAGAGGTCGCAATGCGCCCAGGCCTTTTCGTAGCGGTCTGGATCTGCCTCGGTGACGAGGCGACCAAGACCGGCCGCCCGGCGGATCAGCGGCTCATACACCTTCTCCCAGAAGGCGGCCGGCCACATGAAGGTCTTGTAGTAGAAGCCCGCCGACAGGAAGGGCGACAACAGGCTGTTGACGGCGCCGATATCGAAGGCCAGCGACGGCCAGCGGTTCTGGCTGGCCGCAGCAAGGCCGTCATACAGCTCGGCCACGGTTGCCCGGGTATTGGGTTCGGAGCGCGCGCCGGCGCCGATGGTGACCAGCGCATTCGGCTCGGCGGATCCCGCCGTCACGATGCCACGCGGGCGGTGATACTTGAAGCTGCGGCCGACCAGCAATTCGCCGTTCGCCAGCAGCGCCGAGGCCAGCGTATCGCCCTGCAGGCCGCGATAGATCTTGCCGTCGAAGGTGAAGGAGAGCGCATTGCCGCGGTTGACGAGGCCGCCGGCCGCGAGACGATAGGACACCATCAGGCAACCTCCCCGCTGCGGGCCTTCGCAACATCGGCGGCATCGCGAACGGAAAACACCGTATGGGTGACGTTGTCGCGCTCCACCACCAGCCAGCGGCGGCAGCCGGCGGTATGGTGCCAGTGCTCCTCTATGCGGCCCTTCGGGTTATCGCGCACATAGACATAGGCATACCACGCCTCGGCACCGGCATTCGGCGCGGGGCGGACAGGCACCGCATCGCCGCGGATCGAAAACTCTTCCTTGGGGCGCACCCCGCAATGGGGACAGGTGATCAGGCTTGCCATGGGTTCTTCGTCTCGTCAGTGCAGGTTCGGCTGCGGGCCCTTGCCGCCCTCGTCCACCAGGAAGCCGCGCTGGAAGCGGTCGAGGCGCAGCAGGCGGGCGGTGTAATGCGGCTCGTCCCTCGCGATCAGATGGGCGAAGCAGAAGCCGGAGGCAGGCGTCGCCTTGAAGCCGCCATAGCACCAGCCGCAGTTGATATAGAGATTGTCGATCGGTGTCCTGTCGATGATCGGCGAGCCGTCCATCGACATGTCCATCACCCCGCCCCAGGCACGCAGCACGCGGGCGCGCGACAGGCCGGGGATCAGCGACACGCCCTCCTCGATCGTATGCTCCACCGTCGCCAGATTGCCGCGCTGGGCATAGGAGGAATAGTAGTCGATATCGGCACCGAACACCAAGCCGCCCTTGTCGGACTGCGAGATGTAGAAATGGCCGGCGCCATAGGTGATGACATTGTGGATCACGGGCTTCAGCCCCTCGGAGACGAAGGCCTGCAGCACATGCGTCTCGATCGGCAGATCGAGCCCCGCCATCTTGCCCGTGACCGAGGTATGACCAGCAGTGGCGAGCGCCAGCTTGTTGCAGCCGATGAAGCCCTTCGAGGTCTCGACGCCGAGCACCCGGCCGGTCTCGTCGCGGCGAATACCCGTCACCTCGCACTGCTGGATCAGATCGACGCCGCGGCTGTCGGCGCCGCGCGCATAGCCCCAGGCCACCGCATCGTGGCGTGCCGTGCCGGCCCGCTTCTGGTAGAGCCCGCCGAGGATCGGGAAGCGCGCATGGTCGAAATTGAGGTAGGGCATCATCTTGCGCACGCCCTCCCGGTCCAGCAGTTCGGCATCGACGCCGTGCATCTTCATGGCATTGCCGCGCCGCGCATACTGATCGCGCTGGCCATCGGAATGGAAGAGATTGACGATGCCGCGCTGCGAGACCATCGCATTGTAATTGAAGTCCTGCTCCAGCCCTTCCCAGAGCTTCAGAGAGAACTCGTAGAAGGGCTCGTTGCCTTCCAGGAGATAGTTGGAGCGGATGATGGTGGTGTTGCGCCCTACATTGCCGGAGCCGAGATAGCCCTTTTCCAGCACCGCGACATTGGTGATTCCGAATTCCCTGGCCAGGTAATAGGCGGTGGACAGCCCGTGTCCGCCTCCCCCGACGATGATCACGTCGTAATGCGGCTTGGGTTGCGGCTCCCGCCAGGCCGGCTTCCAGTGCCGGTTGCCGGAAAAAGCCTGTTTGACGATCTCGAAAGCGGAATAGCGCATGCGGATATCCTAGAACACTCGCCTCACCTTCGCACATGCACTGCAAAGAACAAGGCCCATCCGCCTCACCTCCTGTCTCTTTTCATGGCGACGCCCACGAAAAGGGCAGCCGTGGCCTCGCGGCCACGCCGCAGCGGCTGGCGCAGCCGAAACACCACCGCCAGCAGAGGATGATCTCAGAGAGTAGTCACGCGATTTCAGTCACTTGGGGTCGTTTTCATCCACCCCCCTCCGCACGCGCCTAGACTTGGGGGCAGACGCAAGCGGAGATGAACCATGGCTGATACGACGCCCAATCTGACACTGCCCTACATCCTGCCTTCGCAGGCCCAGAAACACGTGACCCACAACGAGGCGCTGCTGCGCCTCGACCAGCTTGTCCACCTGACCATCGAGGCCGAAACGGCAAGCCCGCCGGCAACGCCGACGGAGGCCAGCCGCTATGCGGTGGCCAGCGGCGCCACAGGCGCCTGGGCAGGCCGCGCCGGCACGATCGCCATCTGGCAGGATGGCGGCTGGAGCTTTTTCGCCCCCCGCGCGGGCTTTCTCGCCTGGTTCCGGTCAATGGGAAAAATCATGGCCTATGGCGGCAGCGGCTGGGTGGAGCCCGGCCTGCCCGATACGCTGACACCGGCCCGGCTCGGCATCGGCGCGACACCTGACAGCAGCAACCGGCTGGCAGTCTCCTCTCCTGCCATCCTTCTGAACCACGCAGGTGCGGGCCATCAGCTGAAGATCAACAAGGCGAATGCCAGCGACACCGCCTCGCTCTTGTTCCAGAGCAACTGGTCCGGCCGCGCCGAAATGGGGCTTGCCGGCAATGACATGTTTTCGGTCAAGGTCAGCGCCGATGGCGCCACCTGGCGCACCGGCCTCAGCATCGACGGGCAGGGACGCGTGACGCTGCCGGCGCGGCCGATGGCGCGCGCCCACCGCGCAGCCGGCACTTCCAGCCCTGCGAGCGGCGCCTCCACAGGATTTTCGACGCTGGCGCTGGAACAGGGCGGGGTGACACTGGGGGCAGCACTTGCCGGCGGCGGCAATACGCTGGTGGTGCCGGCCACCGGCCTCTACGCACTCGGCCTCACCGTATCGGCAGCCTCGTCTTCCGGTCACACGGTCACCCTGCGCCGCAATGGCAGCAGCACGCTGCTTGGCCTCTCCATCCCCTCGGCGGCTCCCGCAACCACCAGCGGCACGACGCTGGCCAGCCTGACCCAGGGGGATGCACTCAGCCTGACGCATGCCGGGACCGCCGTTCTCGACGAGGGACCGGGACGGACGGAAGTCTGGTTGATGCTCGTCTAGCAACATGCCTGCTGAACCGGCCGGGAGAACGCATTTTCTCTTGGCCGGCGGCCTTCAAACCTTGGAAAAGAACATTCTAATCTTACGAAAGGCAAAACGGGCGGCAGATTCCTTCGAAAAATGTGAGGTGAAATGCATTTCGTCAGCGATTTCCGACAAAACCGTGTTCCCGTTTAGCCAAATGTTAAAATCTGCGTGAGTACGGTCGCTGCCGTGGTCTTGTGTAGTGTAGAGAGTCCAATGACCGAAATGATCCGTCCACGAGTGAAATATGTCATCGGTCCCGATGGCAGCCCCCTGACCATTGCGGATCTGCCGCCGGCCAATACGCGCCGCTGGGTGATCCGCCGCAAGGCAGAGGTGGTTGCAGCGGTGCGCGGTGGCCTGTTGAGCCTCGAGGAAGCCTGCGAGCGCTATACCCTGACGGTGGAAGAATTCCTGTCCTGGCAGTCGTCGATCAACGACCATGGCCTTCCGGGCCTGAGAACGACGCGCATACAGCAGTATCGCCACTAGACGGCAGCTTGCGAGCGGAACATGCCTCTCCCCCGGACGAAGGTCCAGGGGCTTGTTGTCGTTGAGCCGCACGCGCCTTTCAATGCATCGACGGCAGGCAGACTGACGGGGCAATGACCGCCCCGCCGCCACCGGGCAGGCAAGGCTGAGCGAGGACCACCGCCAGCCAGACGCAAGCCCACCGCCGGGCAGAACCGCCGGATCGTGCAAGACGCGCGACAGATTGCGACCTTCCTTTCCCGATCGTGTGCGCTAGCTGTCGGCAGACAGCAGACCGAAAGGGAGATCGCGATGCAGATCATTGAAGACAACGACGCCTCCGGCGGGCGCTACCACGCCACCATCGACGGCTCGACCGCCGAGATGACATTCTCGCGCACCTCGCCGAGCCTCATCATCATCGACCATACGCTGGTACCGGATGCCTTGCGCGGCAAGGGCGTCGGCCAGGCGCTTGCACTGCATGCAGTCGAGGCCGCCCGCGCCGGGGGATGGAAGATCATTCCGCTCTGCCCCTTCTTCAAGGCACAGCTTGAGCGGCATCCGGACTGGCAGGATATCCTGAAAAGCTAGGCCCCTCGCCTGCATCCGTTCGGTTGCCGAATGGCTCGCCGTATGACTGGCGCGTTCATCAAGGCGTTGCAAACGGCAAGAAGCGCGCACGCCCCCTCGCGTGCACGCTTCCAAAATCCCGTCACGATAACGACATCAGGCGCGGGCGCGCTGATGCCCGTCGCGTTCTTCCAGGGCAGTTGCCTTGGCAAGTTCCGCCTGTGCCTCTTCCAGCGCCAGTTCGGCGCTTTCCTGCTGCACGCGCAATTCGCGAATCGACACCTGCAAGTTATCGGCACGCTGACGCGCCGCCTTGGCGAAGGTTGGATAGGCGAAGTGATTCGGGTCCGTGATGCCCGATTTCTTCTCTTCCAGCGAAATCTGGTGTTCCAGCTCTTTCGCCATGCGTTCGAATTCCGCCATCATCAGCTGTAACTGCTGCAACTGGCGGCGCTTTTCATTCACCTGAAATTCTTTCAGGCGCACAAGGCTGTCACGCGTCTTCATACGCAATACTCCCGTGGATAGCGAGACCCCGGCTCCTTTTCCAATTCCCCCTGAGTCCGAGCTGCAACACTTCGGACTGAAAAATTGCCGCGGCGTTAATGAAAACCCCGTCCGCGGTAACCTTTCATTTACGGGCATCGTTAATGATAGGGACGATCGTTTAAGGGTCCGTAAATGCCATGGCCGATTTCGGCAGACGACAATGATGAGTCGTATGAATCACTTACGAGGAATTCCTCACGAGAAGATTCAGGTATGGCGCTGGCAGATTCACAAGAGAAATCAGGCGAATACCAAGTTTGTTTAACGAATTCCTGTGCCTTGCCAAAGGGAGTCAGAGTTTGTTAACCAATTGGTGTCAGCTTCCAAATCAGGCAACGTCTGGATCCGTCTCGCGTAGGGGGCCATTCATACCTTCGCGGCGGTAAAGGGGAAAATTATGCGGGTTCTACTCATCGAAGATGACAGCGCGACTGCCCAGAGCATCGAGCTGATGCTGAAGTCCGAGAGCTTCAACGTCTACACGACGGATCTCGGGGAAGAAGGCGTCGACCTCGGCAAGCTGTACGACTACGATATCATTCTGCTGGATCTCAACCTGCCGGACATGTCCGGCTACGAGGTTCTGCGCACGCTGCGTCTGTCCAAGGTCAAGACGCCGATCCTCATTCTCTCCGGCATGGCCGGCATCGAGGACAAGGTTCGCGGCCTCGGCTTCGGCGCCGACGACTACATGACCAAGCCGTTCCACAAGGACGAGCTTGTTGCACGCATCCACGCCATCGTCCGCCGTTCGAAGGGTCATGCCCAGTCGATCATCGTGACCGGCGAACTGGTGGTGAACCTGGATGCCAAGACCGTCGAAGTGGGTGGCCAGCGCGTTCACCTGACGGGCAAGGAATACCAGATGCTGGAGCTTCTGTCGCTCCGCAAGGGCACGACACTCACCAAGGAAATGTTCCTCAACCATCTCTACGGCGGGATGGACGAGCCGGAACTGAAAATCATCGACGTGTTCATCTGCAAGCTTCGCAAGAAGCTGGCAAACGCCGCAGGCGGCGCGAACTACATCGAAACCGTCTGGGGCCGCGGCTACGTGCTGCGCGAACCGGATGGCGGCGAATACGCCGAAACAGCCTGACCCCCCGAACAGACCCGCGATCCGTTAAGCGCCCGGAGCTTGCTCCGGGCGTCTTGCGTTTTTGCACGATGCCGCGCGAATGCCCAAGGCGGCTGGACACGGCAAGGCGACACGGACAGTCCGACCGTCTGCCTTGTCTGCCGACGAAAAGGAAAAGGTTCTGCGGCGTCAGGCCGCGGCGGCATAGGCACCGAACACGGCCGCCAGAATCTTGCGATCGAAGGGTTTCAGCAGGAAATCATCGGCGCCTGCCCGCTTGCCGAGCATCATCTTCTTCAGGTCCGCCTCGATGACGCAGTAATAGATGCGCACGCGCTTGGCCTCGGGCAGCGCCTTGACGCGGGAGATCAGGTCCAGCGCCCCTTCAAGGCCAGCATCGACGATCAGGATAGCCGGCATTTCCGCCTGGCAGCCGATCAGGGCCTCGCGATCGCTACCGGCTTCGGCAACCAGGAAGCCGAGTTCCGAGAGGATGCGCTTGGCAACCGTGCGCACGATCTCGGAACTGTCGGCAATCATCAGGCGCTGCATGGTCCACTCCCACCCGGAACGACATCCTGGCCTTGTCTGTGCAAGGCTCGCATTTCAGGATAATTCGTCCCGGCTAATGAAGCGTTACTGACCAGCGCTCCGGTTTACGCCGCCATCTCGGCAATGAAGAGAATGTGGTCGTCCTCCACCACGTGGCTGAGACGCATGCCGCATTCCTCGGCCAGCAGCACCGTGTAATAGGGCTGGATCGTATGCGCATCGGCCAGTTCTTCGGCCGTGCCGTTGCACAGTTCGACATATTTCTGCGGCAGGCGCAGCATGCGACCCTTGACGGTCAGCGTGAAGCGGGCGTCCGTTTCCGGATTTTCGAGCGCGACATCGATCGAGCCGCCGCGCGGAATGGCGCTGTAGGCGACCATGAACAGGTTGAGCAGCAGCTTGACGCGGTTCTTCGGAATGATGGCGCGCGGACCGCTCCAGCTGACCTCGGTCTTCTTTTCGGCGGCGGCAAAATCCTTGGCCGCCTTTTCCGCCTCCCCGGTATCGATCGAGGCGCCGACGGAGCCCGAGGCGCCGAAGGCAAGCCGGGCAAACTTCAGCCGCACGGAGGCATTCAGCGCCGAGGTGCGGATGAGATCGAGCGCATCGGCATCGGCGCCGCCTTCGTCCAGCAGTTCGAGGCCGTTGTTGATGGCGCCGACCGGCGAGATCACGTCATGGCAGACGCGACTGCACAGGAGCGCTGCCAGATCGGGACCGCTGAGGGTAAGGTTCGGATTCTTCGGCATCTTGGGTTTCCTGGTCCTGCGTCTGAAGATGGAGCGTTCTGTCTCACGACAATGTTGCGTGAAGTTGGCATCGCGGCGCGAACCGCCTGTCTTTCCGCCATAATGACACCATTTTTGGTAAACCGGTTGTTAACAGGATCGTCGCAAGATGGTTAAGCCGCGATCGCAGGCATTAATGGATCAATAAAAACGGACAGGCCAATGCGTTTCGAGAGATTTTTCGCCCTCGCCCGATTGTTTGCCGTACCGATGATGGCCCTTCTCGCCGTCATGCCGGTATCGCCGGCACAGGCTCAGCAGCAGTCCGGCGAACAATATTCGGTGCAGGAAATCGTCGATGCCGGGCACAGTTTCTTCGGCAATACCAGCGGTGCGCTTGCCAAGGTGGTCGAGAATGCCTTCCAGAAATATGGCCTGCCGAACGGCTATATTCTCGGCCAGGAAGGCTCCGGTGCCTTCATCGCGGGCCTGACCTATGGCGAGGGCCAGCTCTACACCAAGAATGCCGGCCAGCATCCGGCCTTCTGGCAGGGCCCCTCGCTCGGTATCGATTACGGCGGCCAGGGTACCCGTGCCATGATGCTGGTCTATAACCTTCCGTCTATCGACACGCTCTACCAGCGTTATGGTGGCGTCAGCGGCTCGGCCTTCGTCGTCGCCGGCGTCGGCATGACGGCGCTGCGCAACGGCAATGTCCTGATCGTGCCGATCCGCACCGGTGTCGGCGCGCGCCTCGGGGTCAATGTCGGCTATCTCAAGTTCACCCAGGCCCCGACCTGGAACCCCTTCTGAGACATCCGGGAAATTCGCGCGATCGCGCGGCCTTTGGGACACAGGCGAGGCAGATTTTGCGCCACCCGTTGTCCCGAGGCCCGCGATCCTCTAGCTCTATCTAATATTCGGCACTCCGGGATGGGACGCTCGTGATCCAGTTCGCGCTTCTATACGGCCTCGGCTTTCTGAGCGCGACCTTGCTGGTCATGGTGCTGGCCTCGCCGGTGCACCGGCGCATCGTGCGCTACACCGAAGACCGCCTCAAGGCGACGATGCCGATCAGCCCCGCGGAGGTGCGCGCCCAGCGTGACATGGCGCGTGCCGTCTATGCCGCCGAAAACGCTCGCACGCGCCAGGAACTGACGGAAGAGCGCGAGAAAAGTCTCCGGCTTCAGCTCGCCTTCGACCGGCTGACGCAGGAGGCCGCCAACCTCGGTGCAAGCCAGCACGAAATGACGATGCAGATCGAGGAGATGAGCATCGAGGCAGCTGACCTGCGGTCGCGCCTGCGGCGTGAGGAGGGCTTCATCCAGCAATTGAAGGAAGCGCTGCGCTCGGTCGAAACCGGTGCCGCCGCCAAGGATGCCGAGATCGAGAAACTGCGGGCGCGCGTGCAGAAGCTGACGCTCGATCTCGATCATCTGAACATCAATCTCTCCACCAGCGAAACGGCATCCGAGCACCTCAAGCAGCGGCTGGCCAGCCTACGCGACGAAGGCGAGAGCCTTCGCGGCGAGCTGAAGCAGATGACGAGACGCGCCAGGGACGCCGAACAGCGACTGTCGCGCGAGGAAGCGCGGGTGGCCCGGCTGGAGGAAAAGCTGGCGCAGGAAGCGGCCGAGAAGGCCGACACCCAGGACGCGCTGGAGCGCCGCCTGCAGGAGATCGAACGGCTGCGCGGCCGCGCCGGCGGAGCCGCCGTCGAATGGCACGAACCGGTCACCGGCAGCTATCCCCTGCCCCGCAAGAAGGCCATGCAGGCGGAGCGAAAAGCCGTCTCGACAAGACGGCGCGAACCCCGCCTGGAGCGGATTCCGCCGCTCGAGGCACCGACACTCACAGCCCCCTCGGAGGATGCACAGGCCATGGCAGACGTGAAAGAGCAGGCGGACGCACTCAGCCTCCGAAGCGCAAGCCTCGGCGACGCACTGGCCGGGGCGGCAACTCCCGAACGGGATGAGGTCTTGCGCCGCGAACTGGCGGAGATGGCGGCCGACATGGTGGCGTTGACGGCCGCCGCCGAAGGACCCGGTTCGCCGATCCTGTCGATCCTTGAACGCGAGCCTCTGGCCAGCCGCGATGACGCCGACCGGAACGAGACGGATGCGGCAAGCCTTGCCGCCCGCACCCGCCAGTCGATCGCCACGCTGAACGCGGCCGGCACCGAGGCCTGAGCGGACAAGTGAGGCGGCGTGTTCTCGGCCGCCGGACGCCTCTCAGATCTGTCCCTGCAACCTTGCAATTTCGTAGAGAGCGACACCGGTGGCTGTCGCCGCATTGAGGCTGTCGAGCCCCGGCCGTTGCGGAATGCGGGCGCTGCCGAAACGATCCAGCACGGCGGCCGGCAGTCCCTCGCCCTCCGTCCCCGTCACGAGCGCCATTCGAGAAGACGGAGCAATGGCACGGATATCGGTTGCGCCGCGCGGCGAAAGCCCCCAGACGGAAAAGCCGCGCGCCTGCAGCGCCGAGAGCAACGCAAGCGGCGTTCCGCCCCGCCCATAGGGGACACTCAGCACCGAGCCTACGGACACACGCAGCGCCTTGCGATAGAGGGGATCGCAGCAACTGTCGTCCAGCAACACGGCATCGGCCCCGAAGGCCGCCGCATTGCGGAAGATCGAGCCGATATTGTCGTGATTGGAAATGCCGCAGGCAACGACCACAAGCGTGGGCTCGGTCAGCCCGTTCAGGAGATCGTCGATGCCCGGCGGCTCTTCGCGGCGGCCGAGCGCCAGCACGCCGCGATGCAGGTGGAAGCCGGCAATGGCATCGAGCACCGGGCCTGAGGCGACATAGACCGGCACGTCGGGCGGAAACGCTGCGAGAATATCGGCGACGCCCTCCAGCCGGTTTTCGAGAAGCAGGATTTTCTCCGCCCGGATCGCCCCGTTCTTCGCATGGGCAGCGGCCAGCATGCGCAGCACGACCGTGCCTTCCGCGATGAAGGCGCCCTCGCGTCCGACCAGATCCCGCTCGCGGATCTTGCAGAAGGGCGCGATCAGCGGATCGTCTGCGCTGTCGATGCGGATCAGCGCGGGGCGCATGCTCATATCAGCGTTCGGCGACCGTGACATCGGCAACGACACGACCGACAGCGAGATCGAAGATCATTGCCTTCCGCACGCCGTTGACGGTGCCGTAGAACAGGATCTGGCTGCCGGACTGCGAGACCGACTGCACGGCAAAGCCCGGCGGCAGGTGGACGGTGGCGGAGAGCGGCTGGTCGGCCGGCACCGAAAAGCCCGCCGAGGCCGAAACGGCAGCCGGCGCCGGAGCCGGCTGGCTGCGCACCTTGTAGACAACCGCGATCAACACGGCCATAAGGCTGACGAACATGATGCCGCCGGACACCAGTTGCAGGCGTACCATCTTGCGCCGGACGTTTTCCATCACCGGATCGAGCGGCTCGTCTTCCTGTTGCTCGGGATCGTGATGGGCCATCGTGCGGGCGTCCTTCGGTTTGACAGTCATCGGATACAAGAAATGAACGACCCCTTTAACGAAGGCGCGACGCCAAGGAAAGTGCTCTGCGCCGGCGAGGATGCCGAAGGACGGCTGGATGCGTGGATCACCGCCGAGATGGGCAGCGATTTTTCGCGCAGCCGCATGAAGGCACTGATCGAACAGGGCGCCGTTACGCTGAACGGCACGCTCTGCACCGAACCGAAGAAGAAGATCGCCGCGGGCGACGTGGTCGAACTCGTGCTGCCGGAGCCGGAAGATCCGGAGCCCAAGGGCGAGAACATTCCGATCGAGGTTCTCTACGAGGACGACGACCTGATCGTGGTGGTCAAGCCCGCCGGTCTCGTCGTGCATCCGGCCGCCGGCAACTGGACCGGCACGCTGGTCAATGCGCTGATCCATCATTGCGGCGACAGCCTCTCCGGCATTGGCGGCGTCAAGCGCCCCGGCATCGTGCACCGGCTGGACAAGGAAACCAGCGGCGTGATGGTGGTGGCCAAGAACGACGTGGCGCACCGGCATCTGGCCGCACAATTTGCCGATCATGGCCGCACCGGCGAGCTGGAACGCGCCTATCTGGCGCTCGTCTGGGGCCGGCCGCGCCAGCTGCGCGGCACGATCGACGCGCCGCTCGGCCGCTCCAGCGCCGACCGCACCAAGCGCACCGTCAAGCGCGAGGAAAGCGCGGACGCACGCGAGGCCGTGACGCATTACGAGGTCGTTGAACGCTTCCACGAGACGCCGGACGCCAACTGCCTCGCCTCGCTGGTGGAGTGCCGGCTGGAAACCGGGCGCACGCACCAGATCCGCGTGCACATGGCCCATATCGGCCATCCTCTGCTCGGCGATCCCGATTACGGCGCAGCCTTCAAGACCAAGGCCAACCTTCTGCCGGACGACGCCCGCAAGGTTGTGAACCGCTTCCGCCGGCAGGCGCTGCACGCCTATCTTCTGGCCTTCGAACACCCCCGCAGTGGCGAGGTTATGGAATTCGAGGCGCCGGTTCCCGACGACATGGAAGAGCTGCTCGCGGCGCTTCGCGCCTGACGGCAGCCCGCGGCGCGCCCAAACATCAGAAAACGATCATGCACGGCGTGGACACATCCGCGCCGCACAACCCTACAGCCACGCGCATTACGCCACCCTGGGTCGCATATTTCAGCAATCCCGGCAGCAATATACCCGGTCCGGCTGCGCCCCAATTTCGCTCCAATGCTCTTCCCTCCTTTTCCTCGGCCGGCAAGGCCTTGAAACCCAACATCGTTCAAACCTTGCCGGGACGTGGGGCGGACGATCCGTGTCTTTGTCGCGGCGCCCGAGGAACAACCAGAGAGGGAAGTGACGATGAACGGTGAGAGCCGAAAATTCATCTTCGACGCGCTGCAGGCGGTCGAGGGCTATATCGATCCGCCGGATGCCCTGGTCTTTTCCACCCTTCTCCATAAGCAGCAGCAGGATGGTGCGATCGGCGGCCTGGCGGAGATAGGGATCTATTACGGCCGCTCCTATTTCCTGCTGCGCCACCTCGCCGGACCCGAGAGCAAGGTTCTGGCGATCGATCTCTTCGATCTGGAAGGAGACGAGGACGGCGCACCTGGCCAATATCGCCGTTTCCTCGAGAATGGCGCGCGCCTCGGTCTGCCGGTCGACCACCAGCTGGTGATCCGTGGCGACAGCACGGCGCTTCGCCCCTGCGACATTACCAGCCGCGTCGGCCCCGTTCGCTTCTTCAGTATCGATGGTGGTCACCATCTGCACCATGTCGCTGCCGACAGCGCGCTTGCCATGGCCTGTCTTGCCGATCACGGTGTCATCGTCTTCGATGACACCTTCAATCCCGCCTGGCCGGAGGTGACGGTGGGGGTCGCGGATTTCCTGCGCACGCATCAGGACCGTTTCGCTGCCTTCTGCATGACCAAGTACAAGACCTATGTCTGCCGCCGCACCTTTCATGCCACCTATGCCGAAACGATCCGCCAGGCGCCCGACCTCTCTGCCTTCGAGCGGACGGACACCACCTTTCTCGGCTCTCCTGTCGTGCGGCTGCACGACCCGATCCGCAGGCGCATGCTCTACGAGCTGATGCGCCGCTCCGGCATGCGGGGACTTTCCGAGCGGGCCTACCGCTGACATGATCCAGATGCCGCCCTGCACGTAATGCGATAACGAGGACGTGAGCAGAGGGCTTTGCTTGAATCACGGTTGCGCCGCACTTATCTGTCAGGTGGATAGGTGCGGGGTCGAGGGAAGACCCGCACCAGATGGCTCGCCTCCGGGACCGCTCAGATCGTGCCCATGGGAGCCGCAAAAAGATCAGAAGGGGGTGCTTTATGGCCCGCAATACTCTGCCATCGATTACCGCCGGCGAAGCCGGCCTGAACCGCTATCTGGATGAAATCCGCAAGTTTCCAATGCTGGAGCCGCAGCAGGAATACATGCTTGCCAAGCGCTATGCCGAGCATGGCGACCGTGATGCCGCCCATCAGCTGGTGACGAGCCATCTGCGTCTCGTGGCCAAGATCGCCATGGGCTATCGCGGCTACGGCCTGCCGATCGGCGAAGTCGTGTCCGAAGGCAATGTCGGCCTGATGCAGGCGGTCAAGAAATTCGATCCGGAACGCGGCTTCCGTCTGGCCACCTATGCCATGTGGTGGATCAAGGCTTCGATCCAGGAATATATCCTGCGCTCGTGGTCTCTGGTGAAGATGGGCACGACAGCCAACCAGAAGCGCCTGTTCTTCAACCTGCGCCGCCTGAAAGGCCGCATCCAGGCCATTGACGAAGGCGATCTGAAGCCGGACCAGGTCAAGGAGATCGCCACCAAGCTGAACGTCTCCGAGGAAGAAGTCGTTTCGATGAACCGCCGCCTGTCCGGCGATGCCTCGCTGAACGCGCCGATCCGGGCGACCGAAGGCGAATCCGGTCAGTGGCAGGACTGGCTGGTGGATGACCATGACAGCCAGGAAGACGTGCTGATCGAGCAGGACGAGCTGGAAACCCGCCGCCGCCTTCTGGAAAAGGCGCTTGGCGTGCTGAACGAGCGTGAACGCCGCATCTTCGAGGCACGCCGCCTTGCCGAAGATCCTGTCACGCTGGAAGAGCTCTCCGCCGAGTTCGACATCAGCCGCGAGCGCGTGCGCCAGATCGAAGTGCGCGCCTTCGAGAAGGTGCAGGAGGCCGTGCAGAAGGAAGCTCTCGCACAGGCCAAGGCACTGCGCGTCGTCGACGCGTAAGACCTGCCTGACCCTTCGAGCCAACGGCAAGCCGCCCCTCCGGGCGGCTTTTTCCGTTATGGCTGCGCGAGACCGCCCGGTGCCGGCTACTCGCTGGAAAGCTGCTGGCGCGAAAAGGCGACGAGCATGAGGGTCCCAAGCACCGCCAGCCAGCCGGCCAGCATGGCAAGGCCAAGCAGGCCTGCCTCGACAGAAGCCTGCGAGAACAGCCAGTCACGCAGCGCCTGCGCGCCATAGGCCGGCAGCGGAATGCCGTCGCTGTCCGAACCGAGATAGACCTGCAGCAGCGAACTGCCGATCGCAAGCAGGAAGGTGGGGATGACGGCCCCCATTAGCGAGCGTGTGGCGACGACAAGGACGAAGGCCAGCGCTGTCAGGACCGCCAGTTCGAGCAGCGCGATCGCAAACGCTGCCGCCAGCAAGGGGAGCGACGCCAGCCGCACGATGACGCCCGCAAGGCCCATACCATTGGCGATGGACAGCATGGCGTTCAGCACCATGTCGCCAAGCACGGCAACAACCAGACCGGCTGAGATCGCCCCGAGGCAGAGGATGAACTTGACGGCAAGAAGCCGGCCACGCGCGTGGCGCGGCACCAGCAGCCGCCAGGTAGCGAAGCGATATTCCAAGGAGAGCACGGAGGCCGTGCCGAAGGCATAGAGCAGATGGCCCATGGAATTGCCGGAAAGCCCCATGGCGTGCGCCGCCGAGAGAAGCAGATCGACAGGCGCATCATCGTGGCGGCCGGTCCGCATGAGGACCAGCCCCTCCATCAAAAGCTTGAACAGGATGGACAGGAGCGGCACCGACAGGAAGCCCCAGAACAACAGCGAGGGCTGGCGCATCAGCTTCAGCCATTCACCGGAGAGAAGCCCTCTCATGGCGCAACCTCGCGCGTCTGCGACAGAAAGACAGTTTCGAGGTCCGGCTTCACCCATTTGGCCTCGTGGATACGGATGCCAGCAACCGCCAGCGTCCGGATGAGGTCCGGCACCTCCGCCTCCTCCACTCGCACGAAGAGGCCCCCCTCACCCGGTTCACCGCGCCCGGCAAGGGCGTGCATGACGCGCTCCGGCTCGTCCACCTTCAGCCAGAAGCGGCCCTGCCGGTCGAGAAGCTCGGCCACCGCGCCTTCGGCGGCAAGGCGGCCACGGCGAAGAATGGCGACGCGGTCGCAGACGCGCTCCACCTCGTCCAGCAGATGGCTGGACAAAAGGACTGTGATGCCCTCGCGCCGGGCGAGATCCAGAAGCAGCGCGCGCATCTCCAGAATGCCGTCGGGATCGAGCCCGTTGGTCGGCTCGTCGAGGATCACGGCCTCCGGCTGAGAGACGAGAGCACAGGCGATGCCGAGCCGCTGCTTCATGCCGAGCGAAAAACCGGACACCTTCTTGTCGGCGGCCCGGACGAGATCGACGCGCGAAAGGACCGGCGCGACCCGATCTATCGTGCCCGCCTGCCGGGCAAACATCTCCAGATGTTCGCGGGCGGTCAGGAAGGGATAGAAGGAGGGTGACTCGATCAGCATGCCGATCCGGCGCCGGCTTTGCGGACCTGCCTCTTCGCCAAACAGGGAAACCCCACCGCGATCCGGCCGCACCAGGCCAGCGATGATGCGTAAAAGGGTGCTCTTGCCTGCGCCATTCGGCCCGAGCAGGCCATAGACACAGCCCCTGGGAATGGAAAGCGTCAGGTCGTCCAGCGCCTTGATGCTCGCGGCACCGAAACCGAAAGCCTTGCCGATGGATTTCACCTCGATCGCCGGCTCTTGTCCCTCAGCCACCGCCATGGTCCACCTGCTCTTCGCCTCGATAGCCGGTGATCCACGGCAAGCGCGGCTTTTGTGTGGTCGCGGACGCCCAATCCGGAAACGACTGGATCCGCCGGAGAGGTCTCCGGCGGATCCAGGAAAACAGTCTTGAAAAGGATTACTGGCCCTGTGGCGGCGAGAGCGCGGCCCAGCCGCGGATCGCCTCGTCGAAGGCCTTGATGCCTTCCGGTCCCTTCTGCAGCGTCAGCAGCGCACGACGTCCTGTTCCATAGATGATCGGCACGTCCAGCCAGTTGCGCGACTTGAGCAGGTCCATGTTGCGGGCGCGGGCATCCGGGAAATCGTTGAGTGCGATCATGTGGAAGTCCGGCGTGATCTTGGCCGGCACGGCCACCAGCGGATCGCCACGGTCCTGCTCGCTCTGCTTCATCGAGATGCGCTGCACGCTTTCGATCGAGCCGCCTTCGAAATTCGGCGGCAAGGAGAAGACAAACTCCACAAGATGGCTGGCCGGCAGCGAAGGATCGGTGTTGCGCTTGAAGGTCAGCAGCGCCGTCATGCCCCGCTCGGGCACGCTGATGCGACCCTGCACGACCGGCTGCGGCTTGCCGTCATCGCCGGTCTCGTTCTGCAGCGACCAGGTCACGGTGCCGGCGATCGAGGTCAGCGAGGACTGGCCGATCTTTTCCTCGTAGAGGAAGATCTTCTCGCCGGCTGCGGCGGGCGTTGCTGCCGGCGGCGTGCCGGCTGCCGGTGCGGCGGGCGCTGCCGGGTTTGCAGGCGCAGACTGTGCGGTTGCGCCTGCGGCGGGTGCATCGGCACCAGCGGCCGGCGGGCTCGCCTGCGCAATCGACTGGCCTGGCGCCCCAACGGACGGCCCCCCCGGGCCCGTATCCACTTCCGTGCCGTTGGCGAGAAGCCGCTGGGTGAACTTCGTCGGACCGGCATTCGCACTGGCGGCCGGCGCATTGGCCGGTGCCGGGGTCGCGCCGTTGCCGGCGGCCGGTGCGGCGGCCGTCGTTGCGCCCTGCGTGGCAGCAGGCGTCTTGGCCGGTTCGACCGGAGGCTGGATGGCGCCACCGGTGACATTCTCGACCAGTTCGTCGAGTGTGGTGCGGTTCTTCCACACCGCAAATCCGCCGCCGGCCACCAGGCAGAGCCCCACCACGGCAAGCAGGATCTTGCCATAGCTGCGCTTCGGCTTCGGCTGCACCCGGTAGGGGCGCGTCGGCATGGTCATGCCGGCCAGGTCTTCTTCATCCGGCGGCCCATCGGCAGCGCGGGCAGCCTTCGCCTCGCCATCGCGGTCATAGCCGATCAACTGCTCCAGATCATTCCATGGATCGCCGGCGGCCGCAGCGGCCGGAGCAGCCGGCTTCGGTTCCACCTTGGCCTTGGCCTGTGCATTGAGCGGCTGAAGATAGGTCGCCAGGGGATCATGCGGCTCCGGCTCGGCCGCGCTCCTGGCTTTGGTCGCCGCAGTGGCAGGGAAATCCGGGAAGCCGGTCACCGCCGGCATTTCCACATGCGCTTCGGCACGGGCGGGCTCGTCGAAATGGGCCTCGAACAGTTCGGCCGCTTCGCGGTCATCAAGACCTGCCGCGCGCGCCGGCGTTTCGACGGAAGCAGCGGTCACGCTTTCCCAGCTCTGGTCCTGTTTCCAGCTTGTATCTTCCGGCCAATGCGAGGTCGCGGCAGACTGCGCGTGATCGTCTGCGCCTGCATCATGGGCAGGCAAATCCTGATGCGCGGAGGCATGCCAGGCATGATCGGCAGGCAACGCCTCCGCATGGCTCGTGGCTGCCACCTCGGGCTCGTCGGAGCCAAGCGGTTCCTCGGCAATGCTCGGCGCAGTCGACGGCGCGTCGGGCCAGACCGGCGTTGCCAGCGAGCGCGGACGCTGCGGGCCATCATAGACAGGATAGACAGGCTCCGGACGCTCCGGCATCGCCAGCGGCGGTTCCGGCATCCGCGACGCATCGGCTCGCGCAAAGGGCGCGTAGGCCGGTTCGTCATCGGCAAAGGGGTCGCCCGATACGGCGGACACCGGCTGGCCGAACGGCGTGTCGCGACCATTAGGGCCGGAGAACTGCGCTGGAGCCGGCGCCAGGTCGTCGTGTTCAGGCTCGAACCCACGCGATGGCTCTTCAGCCACCTCGGCCGGCGGCGCATAATCCACCGAAACGGCTTCGGATGCATCGGCATAGGCCGGAGAATAGGATGGCTCCTCCGGCTCGACCCGGACAGGCTCGACCCGGACAGGCGCGGCCCATACGGGCTCCTCGTGGCGCGCCTCCCCGAAGACAGCCTGCGAAACGGGCGCCTCTGGCTCCGGCCGCACGGGCGCAGTCTCGGCCTCATCGGCATAGGCGCGATCGTACCCGGCAGCGGAAGTCTCCTCCCGCGCATCGTTGACGGGCGCATCGTGGGCGGTCGGCTCCACGTGCTGCGGGGCAGAATCATAGGCATCCTGCTCTGCCGGTGCAAAATCCCGCTGCGGTTCGGCGTCAGGCGCTGCGACCGGATCGACATGGGCGGATGGCGCAGGCGCGGCATAGACCGGCTCATGCTGCGGCTCTGGCTCGACAGCCGTCTGGGGCTGCGCGGGAAAGGCAAGCGCAGCGGGCGCGGGCTCGTCCAGGGCAGGCAAGGCTTCCGCATGTTCGGCCTCGACCTCCCGGATCGCGGCCTCCAGCTTTTCCATCTGGCGACGCAGCATGTCATCCGTCGGGCGCGGCTTCATGTTCTCCAGCTGCCGCTGGACGGCGCCGCGTGCCTTTTCGTAAACCCGGATGCGCATCTCGGGTGTATTGTTCGCCAGCCCGTCCACGGCCCGGCGAATAACCGCTACAAAATCAGCCATTGATACTTTCTCTTGATCACCGGCTCGACGGCCGAGTGAAAAGGTAGATAGCGCTGAACCTTAGTCTTCAAACGGGTCGGTCACAAGTATGGTGTCGTCCCGCTCCGGGCTGGTGGACAACAGCGCCACCGGGGCCCCGATCAGCTCTTCCACCTGACGCACATACTTGATTGCCTGCGCCGGCAGATCCGCCCATTTGCGGGCGCCGACGGTCGATTCCTTCCAGCCTTCCAGCGTGATGTAGATCGGCTCGACGCGGGCCTGCGCAGCCTGCGCGGCCGGCAGATAATCGATCTCCTGACCGTCCAGCCTGTAGCCGACGCAGATCTTCAACTCGTCGAGACCATCGAGAACGTCGAGCTTGGTGAGCGCGATGCCGGTGATGCCGTTGGTGGCGACCGACTGGCGCACGAGCGCCGCGTCGAACCAGCCGCAGCGGCGCTTGCGGCCCGTCACGGTGCCGAATTCATGGCCCTTTTCGCCGAGGAACTGGCCGATCTCGTCCTTCAGCTCGGTCGGGAACGGGCCTTCGCCAACGCGCGTCGTGTAGGCCTTGGTGATGCCGAGGATATAGCCGAGCGCGCCCGGGCCCATGCCGGAGCCGGCGGCCGCCTGACCGGCCACCGTGTTGGACGAAGTGACGAAGGGATAGGTACCATGGTCGATGTCGAGCAGCGAGCCCTGCGCGCCCTCGAACAGGATGCGCGCGCCCTTGCGGCGCTCCTTGTCCAGCATGTTCCACACCGAATCCATGAAGGGCAGCACCTGGTCGGCGATGGAGGTCAGTTCCTCCATGATCGTCTTGTGCTCCACTTCGGCGGCACCGAAGCCGCGGCGCAGCGCGTTGTGATGGGTGAGGATCCGCTCGACCTTGCCTTCCAGCGCGTCGAGATCGGCGAGATCCATGACGCGGATCGCACGGCGGCCGACCTTGTCCTCATAGGCCGGGCCGATGCCGCGGCGGGTGGTGCCGATCTTGGTGCCGCTGTTGGTGGCAGCATCTTCGCGCATGCCGTCCAGTTCGCGGTGCAGGGAGAGAATCAGCGTGGCATTTTCGGCGATGCGCAGATTGGCCGGGGTCACTTCGACGCCCTGCACCTTCAGGCGGCCGATTTCGGCGATCAGCGCATGCGGATCGACGACAACGCCATTGCCGATCACGGCCATCTTGCCCGGACGCACGACGCCAGACGGCAGAAGCGAGAGCTTGTAGCTCACGCCATCGATGACCAGGGTGTGGCCCGCATTGTGACCGCCCTGGAAGCGCACCACGATATCGGCGCGCTCGGAGAGCCAATCGACAATCTTGCCCTTGCCCTCGTCACCCCATTGCGAACCGACTACCACGACATTCGTCATATCTTAGCTTTCCTGCTCCGTCGCGAGGCCTCTGGCACCCGCCCAAACCGGCGCATCTATACTGTGTCATTTACGGGAATGCGACCCGTTTGTGACCTTTTCGCCCGTTTTTGCGTGACAGGCCCGCACATCAGCGTTTATTGCGGCAACAAAACGACCGGAAGGCACCGATCTTTCGCGTCAGGTCCGGGAGGGACGCCTTGCATATCAAAGCCTATGCCTACCTCATCGTCGCGACGCTCTGCTGGGGCGGCAATGCCGTGGTGGGCAAGCTCGCCGTCGGACATGTGAGCCCGATGATGCTGACGATGTGGCGCTGGGCGCTGGCCTCAGCCATCATTTTCGCCATCTCGCTGCCGCAACTGAAGCGCGACTGGCCGGTGGCCAAGAGGCATCTGCCGGTGCTGATCTTCCTCGGCGCGGTGGGCTATACCACCTTCAACGTGCTGCTTTACAGCGCCGTGCACTACACCACCGCGATCAACGTCACGATCGAGCAGGCCGGCATTCCCTTCCTGATCTTCCTCGCCAATTTCATCCTGTTTCGCATCCGTGTCTCGCTAGCGCAGGTTCTTGGCTTTTCTCTGACGCTGGTCGGCGTGGCGCTGACAGCCTCGCATGGCGACCTGAAGACGCTTCTTTCGCTCTCCGTCAATTTCGGCGACGGGCTGATGCTGATCGCGGTCGCGGCCTATGCCGCCTATACGATTGCGCTGCGCTGGCGGCCGCAGGTGGACTGGCGCACGCTGATGGCGATCCCGGCCCTGGCAGCGCTTGTCTGCACGCTGCCGCTGGTCGCCTGGGAACAGGCGCGCAACACGATGATGTGGCCGGATGCACCGGGATGGATCGCAGTGCTCTACACAGCCGTCTTTGCCTCACTGGTGGCGCAGATCTTTTATGTGCAGGGCATCATCCATATCGGTGCCAACCGCGCCGGCCTGTTCATCAACCTGGTGCCGGTCTTCGGAACCCTGTTGTCGGTGGTGATCATCGGAGAGGAACTGCACCTCTTCCACGTGGTCGCGCTGGTGCTGGCGCTCGGCGGCATCGCCCTTGCCGAACGCGGAAAACCGGCGGAACGATAATCCCGCCGGTTGCTGGGTTTGACAGGCCGCGGCGGCTCAGGCGCCGGGCATGCGGTTGTCCAGAACCATGGTGCCGTTCTCGCTGTCGAGCACCAGAACCCGTTGCATGAAACCATCGGCGTCCATGAGATAGCCGATGCGAAGGCTGTCTTTCGGCGCACCACGGCGAATCATCTCGTCCTGCTTGATGCGGGCGCAATCGGTGCAGAGGCCGGCAGGCGCGCGATCCCCGGCAAAGCCGTCGAAATAGGAATCCAGCGCGCCAAAACTTTCGTTGACGGCGATGTTGAGGCTCTGCACCGCGGCATAATCCGTCTCGTAGGGTTTTGGCGCGGGCTTGACCGAGGCGACCGCCGCCTGCGGCATCACCCCATGAAAGGCGGAGCGTGCCAGGCCACCCGGCCCCGCGGCCTCGGCCATGCCGGCGATGGAAACGGTCAGTCCCAAGATCGCTGCAGTCAGGAAAGAGGTCTTCATCATGGTCGCCCTGTCGTGTCGAACGGCGTTCTCACCGTTTCGTTTCGGTTCAACGACCCTTGTCTTCCGGGTCGCCCGGAGCCTCTGCTCCAGCCATGGCACAGCTATAATCCCTTTCTTTTTGAAGGGCGTTTAAGCGGATGGCCGCAATTTTAGCGAAACCCGATTTTTTCCCGAATCGAGAATGAGCACAGGCGGCAGTCTGAAAGCGCGCGCAAAAAGGCAACGAGCCGCACGGAATTTGGCGCTTTTCGCATGCGCTCAGATTGGCTTATCGAGGGAGGGTCGCAGAAGGAGAACCGCCATGGGTGAGGCAAAGCGCAAGCCGTTTTACTGGAACGAACTCAACACGCATGATTTTGCAGCCCTTGCGCCGGACACGACGATCGCGGTGCTGCCGATCGCCTCCACCGAGCAGCACGGACCACATCTGCCGATCGCCACCGACGTTGCCATCGCCAACGGCATGCTGGCGGAATTGCAGCGGCAATTGCCTGAGGATCTCGACATCCTGGTGCTGCCCACCCAGGAAATCGGCAAGGCGAACGAACACATCTATGGCCCCGGCACGCTCTCGCTCGGCGCCGACATCCTCATCCCTGCCTGGACGGCGATCGGCGGCAAGGTGGCGGAAGCGGGCCTGCGCAAGATGGTGATCGTCAATTCGCATGGCGGCAATCTCGATATCATGAACATCGTGGCGCGCGAGATCCGCGTGCGGTTCGGCATGGCGGTCGTTGCCACCCAATGGGCGCGCTTCGGCCATCCCGATGGCATGATCAGCGCGCACGAACAGGCCTTCGGCATCCATGGCGGCGAAGTGGAAACATCGCTGATGCTGCATTTCCGCCCCGAGTTGGTGCGGATGGACAAGGCCGAGGATTTCCGCTCGCGGGCGGAGGAGATGAAGGCGCAGTCCCGCTTCCTGCAGCCGCTGCCCCCGCATTCGCTCGCCTGGATCGCCCACGATCTCAACCCGCATGGCGTGGTCGGCAATGCGAGTGCCGGCACCGCCGAGAAGGGGGCCGCCATCTGCCGCCATCAGGTGGCGGGCTTCATCGAACTGCTGCGCGATCTCGAACGCTATCCGCTGTCCAATCTCTACAGCCGCTGACAGCCGCAGGCCTCAGCGCGTCTGCTCGTCCCGCAGGCCTGCCGCGCCGCCCGCCTGGCGCGGCACATGGCCCTTCGCCTCCAGTTCGGCGACCTGCTGGCCAAGCTCGGCCAGCAGGAATTCGATGAACAGGCTCGCCGCCGCATCGAGCGTCGCCCGCGCCCGGGTAAAAATCTTCATCGGCTGGTGCCGGCGACAGGATTCCGACAGAGGCCGGAACACCAGTTCGCCGCGCCGGCATTCGCCCAGCACATCGAGCGGATTGAGGAAGGTCAGGCCTGTCCCGCGCTTGACCAGATGGCGCAGCGTTTCCGGCGCGCCGGTTTCCACCACTGGCTCCACCGGCACCGGCAGCGGCGCCAGGATGAGGTTGATCATGGTGCGCAGGCTCATGCCGGGCTGGGCGAGCACCAGCGGCTCCTGCACCACCTTGGCAAGATCGATCGGCCCTTCATCCTGCGCCAGCCGATGATCGGGCGGCAGCACGACGCCGATCGGAATATCGAAGCTTGCCAGCGTCCGGAGGCCCGGCGTCGCCGGAATGTTGAAGCCGATGCCGATCTCAACCTCGCCCGACAGCACCGGATTGGCGGTGGTGGTGGCGCCATCGATGGCAAGCTGGATGCGGATGCGCGGATGCCGCTCCACGAAGCGCGCCACGATCTCCGGCATCGGCCCTGCGGCCAGACCGACCGTCGACACCATCGAGACGCGGCCGGCCTGCGGCATCTTCAGGCCGCGCACCCGGGTTTCCAGCTTGTCATAAGCCTTCAGCACCTCGCGGATATGCTCGATACACAATTCGCCCGCAGCCGTCAGGCGCAGGCCGCGCGGCATGCGCTCGAAGATCGGCACGCCGAGTTCCTCCTCCAGCGCCAGAATCTGGCGGTTGATGGCAGAGGAGGCGACATTCAGCCGGGCCGCCGCCTTGCGGATGGAGCCGCAGCGGGCAATTTCATCGATATACTGGAGCTTGCGGGAGTGCAGCATCGGAAGTCCATTGCTTAAATTTTGTCCATGGCGCACACTTTATGCAAGCCTGCAGCCAGCGCTGCCTGAAAGGCATCAATCCGTGCGAATTTTGATGCTTTTCAAAGCGCGAAAGCAATGGCTGAAATGGAAAAAAAGGATGGCGCAGGGACGCGCCACACCACAACAAGGGAACGGTCGGATGGAACAGCTGCGAAAGACACACGCATATCTGGCAGGCCTGGCGCTTGCCTTCGGCCTTGCCGCCGCCGGGTCGGCACATGCGCTGGATGAGGTTTCCTATGGCACCAACTGGCTGGCCCAGGCGGAGCATGGCGGCTTCTATCAGGCGGTTGCCGACGGCACCTACGAAAAATACGGCCTGAAGGTGAAGATCGTGCAGGGCGGCCCGAACGCCGCCAACCGTGCGCTGCTGATTGCCGGCAAGGTGGATTTCTACATGGGCGGGCCGCTGGGCGACATGGACGCCGTCAAGGAAGGCATTCCGATGGTGTCGGTCGCCTCCATCTTCCAGAAGGACCCGCAGGTCCTGCTCGCCCATCCCGGTGTCGGCGTCGACAAGTTCGAGGATCTGGCCAAGCTCGACACCATCTTCATGGGCAAGGACGGCTACGTCACCTACTTCGAATGGATGAAGAAGAACTTCAAGGGTTTTCGCGAGAACCAGTACAAGCCCTACACCTTCAACCCGGCGCCGTTCATCGCCGACAAGAAGTCCGCGCAGCAGGGCTACCTGACCTCCGAGCCCTATGAGATCGAAAAGCAGGCCGGCTGGGCACCGAAGGTCTTCCTGCTCGCCGATGCCGGCTACAGCCCCTATTCCACGATGATCACCACCACGCAGGGGATGATCGACAAGAAGCCGGATGTGGTGCAGCGCTTCGTCGATGCCTCGATCGAGGGCTGGTACAATTACATCTACGGCGACAACAAGAAGGCGAACGACCTGATCAAGAAGGACAATCCGGAAATGACCGATGGTCAGATCGCCTATTCCATCGCCAAGATGAAGGAATACGGCATCCTGGAATCCGGCGATGCGCTGACCAAAGGCATCGGCTGCATGACGGACGCCCGCTACAAGCAGTTCTTCGATGAAATGGTCTCGATCGGCGTCGAGCCGAAGGACCTCGACTACAAGAAGGCCTACACCACCAAGTTCGTCTGCAAGGGCGTGGGCATGGCGCTGAAGAAGTAAGGGGATCGGTATCGCTCGGCGGTGCGCAATGACCTCCTCTGTCCGGCAGGACAGAGGAGGTGAGACGCCCTTACCTTCCGGAAGAACACCGAAGGCCCGCCCTTTGATCGCGTGACGGAATGACAGATTTGCAATCGCTCGACATACCGCCCGGCTCCTCCCACAAGCGTCCGCTGGTGGTGATGCGCAACGTTTCCAAGAGCTTTTCCAGCGGCACGCTGGCGCTCTCCGACATGTCGCTGACCGTCGAGGGCGGCGAATTCGTCAGCCTGCTCGGGCCGTCTGGCTGCGGCAAATCAACGGCGCTCAGGATCATCGCGGGCCTCGGCGACACGACAACCGGCACCATCGACTGGCCGGCCTCGCGCATCAATGTAAGGGGACTGCCGGAAGGCGATATCTCCTTCGTCTTCCAGGAACCGACCCTGATGCCGTGGCAGACGGTGTTCGGCAATGTCTACCTGCCGCTGCGCCTGCGTGGGGTTTCGAGGGCCCATGCTGCCGATGCCATCATGACGGCACTGGACACCGTCGGCCTCAAGGATTTCGCGAAGGCCTATCCGCGCGAACTGTCCGGCGGCATGAAGATGCGCGTCTCGATCGCCCGCGCGCTGGTGACGAAGCCGAAGCTGCTGTTGATGGACGAGCCCTTTGCCGCGCTCGACGAAATCACCCGCCAGAAGCTGAACGATGACGTGCTTAAGCTGTGGCGGGATACCGGCATCACGGTCATCTTCGTCACCCACTCCGTGTTCGAGAGCGCCTATCTGGCGAACCGCATCGTGGTGATGAAGGCAAGGCCCGGCCGCGTGCATGCGGATTTTCCGTTGCAGACCAGCCTCGAACGGGGGCCGCTCTACCGCGCCTCGGAAGACTATCGCGCGGCCTGCGAAAAGGTGTCGGCCGCCCTTCTCGACGCCATGGGCGGCGAAGCCATGGAGATGCACTGATGAGCACGGCCTCTCCCGTCCCGACCGCCGCTTCCGCCGCGAAAAACCGCGAAACGCTGCTGCGTATCCTGATCCCGATCCTTGTCGTCGTGGCGCTGGTGGTCCTCTGGCAGGTGCTGGTGACCGCAACCGGCGTGCCGCAATATATCCTCCCCGGCCCCGGCGCCGTGGCGCAGTCCCTCGTCAAGGACTGGGGCACGCTCGCACCGGCGCTGTGGGTGACGACGCAGATCACCATGGCCGCCCTTGGCCTGGCGCTCATCGGCGGCGTCGGGATTGCCATCTTCCTCATCCAGTCGAAATGGATCGAGACGGCCTTCTATCCGATCGCGGTGATCCTGCAGGTCACGCCGATCGTGGCGATCGCGCCGCTGATCCTCATCTATGCGCCAACCACGCAGGTTGCCCTCCTCATCTGCGCCTTCCTCGTCGCCTTCTTCCCCATTCTCTCCAACATGGTGCAGGGGTTGAAGAGCGTCGACCACAACCTCTTGAACCTGTTCGACCTTTACGGCGCCTCCCGCTGGCAGACGCTGATCTATCTGAAGCTGCCGGCCTCCCTGCCCTACTTCATGACGGGGCTCAGGATCGGCGGCGGACTGTCGCTGATTGCCGCCGTGGTCGCGGAATTTGCCGCCGGCTCCGCCGGTGCCGGATCCGGCCTCGCCTTCCGCCTGCTGGAAGCACAGTACCGATTGAACATCCCGCGCCTGTTTGCCGCCCTCGTGCTGCTCTCGGCGCTTGGCGTGGTGATCTTCGGCATCACCTCCTTCATTGCATGGCTTGGGCTGCACCGCTGGCACGAAAGCAGCGTCCGGAGAGAAAACTGATGGACTTCACCGATATTCCGAAGGCTCCGCACTTCGTTCTTGCCAATGCCACCCTGCCCGCCATTGCCGTGGAAGGCTTTGCGGCGCCGGCGAAGGAAGGCCTCGTATCCGCCGATCTGGTGATTGCCAACGGCCGCGTCGATGCCATCCTGTCTCCCGGCACGGCGCCCGCCGCCCTGCCGCGCACCGATCTGCGCGACGGCATGGTCTGGCCCTGCTTCGTCGACATGCACACCCATCTCGACAAGGGCCATATCTGGGAGCGCCGCCGCAACCCGGACGGCACATTCATGGGCGCGCTTGAAAATGTCGGCGCCGACCGCGCTGCCCGATGGACGGCGGAGGATGTGCGGGCGCGCATGGAATTTTCGCTGAAGACGGCCCATGCCCACGGCACCGGCCTGATCCGCACGCATCTGGACAGCCTGCCGCCGCAGCACCGCATTTCCTTCGAGGTGTTTTCCGAGATCCGCGAGGACTGGAAGGGCCGGATCGCCCTGCAGGCCGTCTCGCTGCTGCCTCTCGACGCGGTGCTGGACGAGACCGTGTTCGGCGACATTGTCGCGGTGACGAAACGCCATGGCGGCCTGCTGGGCGGAGCGACCCGCATCCTGCCCGACTTCGAAAAGATCCTGGAAACGTTGTTCCGCGCCGCCAGCGACAACGGCCTCGACATCGACCTGCATGTGGACGAGACCGAGGACAAGCAGGTCCTGACGCTGAAGACCATTGCGGAGATCAAGCTGAAGACCGGCTTTGAGGGCGCAGTCACCGTCGGGCATTGCTGCTCGCTGGCGAGACAGGACGACGAGCTCGCCAAACGCACCATCGACCTCGTGGCGGAGGCCGGGCTTTCGGTCGTGTCGCTGCCAATGTGCAACATGTATCTTCAGGACCGCCATGCCGGGCGCACGCCGCGCTGGCGGGGGGTGACGCTGTTTCACGAACTGGCGGCGGCCGGCGTGAAGACCGCCGTCTCTTCCGACAACACGCGCGATCCCTTCTATGCCTATGGCGATCTCGATGCCGTGGAAGTGTTTCGCGAGGCGGTGCGCATCCTGCATCTCGACCACCCGCTGGATGAGGCCGCCCGCGTCGTCACCACCACGCCGGCCGACATTCTGGGCCGGTCGGATCTCGGCCGCATCCGCGCCGGTGCACCCGCCGATCTCGTGCTGTTTTCGGCGCGCCGCTGGAGCGAATTCCTTTCCCGTCCGCAGGCGGACCGCATCGTGATGCGGAATGGCATGGGCATCGACCGCCGCCTGCCGGATTACCGTGACCTTGACCCGATCATGAGCGAGTGACGACATGGCCGATTACGCGAAAATCAAGCAGGAACTCGATGGCATCGCGGTGGAGGACAATCCGGCGCTGGTGCGCCAGAAGAGCCGGGATTTCTACTGGTATTCGCCGATCCTGAAGGCCGAGCTGGACAATGTCACCGCCGATCTCGTCGTCTCGCCGAAATCGGAGGAAGAGGTCATCCGCACGCTGAAGGTCGCGTTTGCGCATGGCGTGCCGGTCACGCCCCGCGGCGCCGGCACCGGCAATTACGGCCAGGCCATGCCGCTGTCCGGCGGCATCGTGCTGAACCTCATCAACATGAACAAGGTCAAGGAAATCCATCCCGGCCGCGTGATCTGCGAACCCGGCATCATCATCGCCGAACTGGACAAGCAGACAAAGGCGCATTCCGGCCAGGAACTGCGCTTCCACCCGTCGACGGCCCAGACCGCCACCATCGGCGGCTTCATCGCCGGCGGCTCCGGCGGCGTCGGCTCCATCCACTGGGGCGGCCTTCGCGATCTCGGCAATATCCTGCGCCTGCGCGTCGTCACCATGGAGGCCGAGCCGCGCGTGCTGGAACTGACCGCCTGGGATCTGCAGAAGGTCAGCCACGCCTATGGCACCAATGGCATCATCACCGAGGTGGAAATGCCGCTGGCCCCGGCCTATGACTGGGTAGACGTGCTGGTCGGCTATGACGACTTCATGGATGCGGTGCGCTTTTCCGACGTGCTGGCCCACAAGAACGGGCTGCTGCTGAAGGAGATCGCGCCGATCGCCGCCCCCATACCTTATGACTATTTCCCGCGCCACAAACCCTTCATCCGCCATCGCGGCCAGTCGATCGTGGTGGTGATGGTGGCGCCCCATTCCATTGATGCATTTACGGCGCTGACAGAGCGCATGAAGGGCGAAATCCTGTACCGCTCCGACAAGGTGGAGAGCATGAAGGGCATTCCGCATGCCTATGAACTTGCCTGGAACCACACGACGCTGCGCGCGCTGAAGGTCGATCCCACCTTCACCTATCTGCAGGTCCAGTATCCGAGCCCGGACCATGTGGCCAAGGTCGGCAAGATGGTGGAAATCTTCGGCGACGAAGTGCCCGGCCATCTCGAGTTCATCAAGTTCGACGGCAACATGCAATGCGCCGGCCTGCCGCTGGTGCGCTACACCACGAAGGAGCGGCTGGAGGAGATCATCAAGATCCACGAGGATCACGGCTGCCCGATCTTCAACCCGCACCGCTATACGCTGGAGGAAGGCGGCATGAAGCAGACCGACGAGGTGCAGCTTGCCTTCAAGAAGGAAACCGATCCGCAAGGGCTGCTGAACCCCGGCAAGATGATTGCCTGGGAGAACCCGAGCTTCGATTTCAAGGCGGGCAAGAACTATCTGTTTCCCGGTTTGCAGGCTTTTGCGGAAGCGGGGGAGTGAGGATCGCACAGGCTGCGGCTGGGGCTCCCCCTCACCCGGCCTCCGCTTCGCTCGGCCACCCTCTCCCCAAGGGGAGAGGAGAACCGCAAACGGTACGGCCCATCCCTTCTCCCCTCGGGGA
>NZ_VJMG01000058.1 GCF_007004135.1 Affinirhizobium straminoryzae | reverse complement strand
TGCATGGTCGTCTCGGACAACGGCAGCGAGTTCATCTCTCGCGATCTCGATCTGTGGGCCTATCACAAAGGCGTTGTGCTCGACTTTTCCCGGCCTGGCAAGCCGACGGACAACAGCTTCATCGAAAGCTTCAACGGCAAGTTCAGGGCAGAGTGCCTGAATGCCCACTGGTTCATGAACCTTGACGACGCGCGGGTAAAAATGGAGGATTGGCGCAGAGACTATAACGAATTCCGGCCACACAGCGCCATCGGCAACAAGGTGCCGATTTCGCTCATGAAGGGCTCATCGGCACCACCGCTGACCTGAGCCATAACTGATCTGAACCCTTCAAACTGGACCATTTTTGGCTAGAGTTTTCCGGTGCATTTTCCTGGCTGGGAAAGGAACGGAAGACGATGAAGGCATCGCAGTTTTCGGACGCACAGAAGGCGTTCATTTTAAAGCAGGGTGATGAAGGCGTTACGGTTGCGGAGATCTGCCGGAAGGCAGGGATCAGCCAGGCGACCTATTTCAACTGGAAGAAAAAATACGCGGGCATGTTGCCACCGGAGATGAAGAAGCTGAAGCAGCTCGAGGACGAGAATGCACGGCTGAAGAAGATTGTCGCGGATCTGACGTTGGACCGCGAGATGTTGCAGGACGTTATTCGCCGAAAGCTCTGAGGCCTGCTCGCAAGCGGGAGATGGTGAAAGGCATGTGCCAGGACTGGGCGATCTCGATCCGGCGTGCCTGTGAGGCACTGGACTTCGATCGGTCGACCCACCACTACATCTCCCGCCGTGCCGATCAGGCCGGTCTTGAGCGTCGTATCCGTGAGATCTGCGAGACCCGTGTCCGCTATGGTTATCGTCGTGTGCATGTTCTGCTAGAGCGCGAGGGTTGGGGTGCCAATATCAAGCGTACCTACCGCATTTACAGGGACTTGGGCCTGCAATTGCGTAACAAGACACCGAAACGCCGGGTGAAAGCCAAGCTGCGGGAGGATCGACAAATGGCCGTCGGACCGAATGATGTCTGGGCGATGGACTTTGTTCACGACCAGCTCGCCACCGGCAAGAAGCTACGCGTTCTGACCGTGGTGGACACCTTCTCACGCTACGTCCCGGTGGTTGATCCAAGGCACAGCTATCGGGGTGAAGATGTTGTGCAAACGCTCGAGCGGGTATGCCGCCAGGTCGGCTATCCCAAGACGATCCGAGTCGATCAGGGCACCGAGTTCGTATCCCGCGATCTCGATCTCTGGGCCTATGCGAAAGGCGTCACACTGGACTTCTCACGCCCTGGCAAACCGACCGATAACGCGTTCATCGAGGCATTCAATGGCCGCTTCCGGGCAGAATGCCTGAACCAACATTGGTTCCTGACCCTTGCGGATGCCCGCGAAAAGATGGAGGATTGGCGTAGAGACTACAATGAGGTTCGGCCACATGGTGCGATCGGCAACAAGGTCCCGATCGCAATGATGAATCTGGGAAGCGTAACCAGTCCGCCTCCCTGACTGAAGCCGGAAAACTCCAGCCTCCGCTGGTCCAATGTCTGGGAGCAGTTCAAAACCCCGGAAAATTCCAGCTCCCGGTGGCCCAAAATCGGGGAGCACGTCATCCGGACAACAGACTAACCTCAAACCGAGGACATTCCAGGGGAGCAGGTCAACTCCATTCGCCCCGATTGCAAGTTGTACCCGTTTCTCCTATGTTTTCCCGATACTTATGGGATAGCGCATGGCAACGTTCGGCCCCCAATTTGGTAACGACGACAAAGGTACTCTATTCCTGCAGAGAAAGGGGCCTGGCCTCGTTGAGGTGTTTTTCACACCGTCGGATCGCCGGATCGCGATTGCTGACCTTACCGAGATCAATACGACGCAAGTGCTTTTACGATTCGATGCGGCCAAACACACGACCACGTTGTTCCCGATCAACACTATGCCGGAATCCGAAGATTTCCTGATGCCGAAATACGATCCGATTGTCTCGATCGAGATCATAGAGGATGAGGGTTTCTTCGAGGAATTTAACGGCTTCCGCACTAAACAGGATGTCGAAGCCTACCTGGCCGAAGGGATACCGAAAGGTTTCATCAAAGACCCGAATTACGGCCTTGGGCTAGATCGCAAGCTGTCGTTCATTTTGAATGCTATAAGGCAAGTGGAAGGCGTGACAAACCTGCGGATTACCGACGAGCGTGAGTTGGACGTCGCCGTGACGGATGGCGGAACGACCTACGAGATCGGCTACAGGCTCTTTGACGAGTTGCGCCGGAATGCCAACCGCTTCGAGACGAAGGCGCAGGCTTCTGCGCGAAGGAAGAAGCTGCAGGCTGCTTATACCAACCTCCTCACTCGCCTGGACCCTAAAAAATTCCCGGTAAGGATTTTCGACCGCGCCCCCGACGACATCGCCGACGTGATCGGCAATACGATCACGGATTCGAAACTTTCGGAAAATGACCGGGCGGCTGTAGTCAATATGGCCGCGGCGTCCGTGCGCACCTCTATGAAGTCGCAGCGCGTCGGCCTGGTCAAGCTTCACGACGAGATCGAACTGGCCTCGCTCGATGAACTGATCGCTCGTATGGAAGAGCGGTTCGCCACAAGCACGAGCGAGCTGCAATGGCAGAAACTCCTCGAGACCAACCCGTTCATCCTCGACATGGCGTTCAACGTGCCGGTCCTGCTAGTGCAGGGCCAGGCGCATGTGGGCGGAAAGGTGCTGAACGGCTCTGGCGAAAAGATCGCCGACTTCCTGTTCACCAACAAGCTCACCGACAGCATCGCCGTGCTCGAGATCAAGACGCCCGGCACGGAGCTGATCGGTAAGAGGGAATATCGTGGCGGCGTTTACACCGCATCGGCAGAGCTGGTCGGCGCCGTGGCACAGGTGCTCGATCAAATCGACAAGTTGCGCAGCAATATCTATCGGCTTCAGTCTGAGAACCGACCGATCGCGCTCGAGGCCTACGGAATCAAGGGGATGATTCTGGCGGGCACGATTCCGGAAGGTCCGCGAAAGCGTGCCTTCGAGCTGTATCGAGCCAGCCTCGCCGGCGTTACCGTCATCACATTCGATGAGCTGCTGTTGAAGCTGAAATCTCTTCGTGACCTTTTAGGCGGAAAAGCCGATGTCACCCCCGGCAAGAAACAAAAACCCGCGCGTGAATTCGAGGATCTGTTTTAATGGCCGCTCGCCGAACAGCACGAACGTCAAGGCCGGCAGGAGGACGCGCGACCGAAGGAGGCATGGATTTTCAGGCCGAGGTTGGCACATGGCTTGCAGCGCATATGTTGGCCCGTGTTCCAGTCGGCGGCCGCTTTGGACTTGCTAATGTGGGGCTTCCGGTCAACCTGCGTATGGAGACTGGAGAAGGCCTCGATGACATAGAGCTCCGACAGGACGACGATACCCGGATCGACTTTCAGAGCAAGACCAGTGCTGGCCTCACGCAGAATGCTGAAAGCCCTCTCGGCAAGACCATCGCGCAGCTCGTGAGCACCATGCTCGAGGCGCGCTCAACAGGCGTTGTCGTCGATACCACGCGGTATCGCGCCGTTCTCGCGGTCGCAGCCGATGCGCCCCGCACGCTCGACAATCTCGAAAGGGGATGCCGAGCCTTTGATACCGGAGGCAACTGGACAAGCGTGAAGACGCAGCGCGGCCAGGGCGAAGCCGACGCGCTGGATCTCTTGGAGACCCATGCCCGCAACGCCTGCACGGCGCGCTCCGCAGCGCCTCCAAGCGACGACGAGCTGGTGACGATGGCGCGGCTATTCAAAATCGTCCGTTTCTCGATGGACGAGGGCGAAGATAATTGGCGTGAGGCCTCCCGCGTGCTCGGATCACGTGTCTATGGCTCGGAGACTGCCGGCGACGCCCCCTTAAGAGACCTCAAAACCATTGTCCGGGACCTCATTGGCAGTGGTGCGCCAGCGGACCGCGAAGGGTTATTGCGAGCGCTCCGAGCGCTAGGGCATAACGACACCAGGGCTCCCGGTTATGATGCCGATCTCGCTCGCGTCTCCACGGTCACCGATGCAGAACTTACCCGGCTGGCTGGCCATACGCGTCTGCCGATCGCGGGCGGGATACCGATCCCCCGTCAAAGTGACGGCCCGATGGCGATGGCGATAGCGACCGGTTCGCTGATCGTGATCGGCGAGCCCGGTGCGGGAAAAACCGGAGCCCTCGTGGCGCTGGCACAAGCGCGACGCGCTATCGGCGAAACGGTCGTGTTTCTCTCGGTCGATCGCTTTCCAGGCGTCGCGATTGCGGCCGATCTTCAATCCGAGCTTCAACTCGCTCGACCGTTGGCCGAGGTGCTGGCGGCGGCGCCCGGCGCGGGCCGAAAACTACTCATCATCGACGCGCTCGATGCGGCGCGTGGTGGCCCGGCCGAAGCCGTATTCGCGCAGCTAGTCGAGACAATGGCTGCACAGCATGCGTCTTGGACGATTGTGGCGTCTATCCGCACGTTCGATCTCAGAAATGGCCGGCGTTTTCGCGATGCGCTTCCCGGCTCCCCGCCTGATCCAGCCTTCGCCGACCCGACACTGCGCGATGTCCGCCATTTCAACGTGCCGCGTCTCAGCAATGCGGATCTCGAGCAGGCCGGCACGGACGCGGCCGCACTAGGCAGCTTGCTTGATGCGGCGCCTGAGCGGCTGCGCGATCTCTTGCGAAACATCTTCAACCTTTCGCTCGCTGCACAACTGCTTTCTGATGGCGTTGATCCGGACAGTATTCGAACAGTCTCGACCCAATCGGATCTGATCGATGCCTACGAGGACCGGCGGCTGGCGGGCACGCCGCTGTATCGCGCCGCCGGCGCGACGGTTGATGTGATGGTTCGCCGCGGCCGCCTCACCATCCGCAAGGTGCTCATTCCGCATGACAGTGTCGATGACGTGATCGCCTCGGGCGTCCTCAATGAAGCCGGCGATCTTGTTAGTTTTTCGCATCACGTCCTTTTCGACCATGTTGCGGGACGATTCTTTTTGGAATGGGACGAGCCTGGACATCTGGCCGCGCAGCTGAAAGGCGATAGCGCAATCGCACTTATGCTCGCGCCAGCCTTGCGTTTCGCCGTCGAGCGGCTATGGCGCAACGACGGCGAGGGCAAGCGTGCCGTTTGGCATCTCATTGCTGACATCTACGCTGACACCACCGTCGATCCCGTATTGGCCAATGTCGCCTTACGGACGGCAATAGAGGGGGTGAGCTCTGCATCCGACGTCGCTGGCCTGATTTCGCTGATTCAAACGCGTGCTTCCGACGCAGCGATGGCGACGCTGTTGTCGCGTCTCGCGCGTTTCGTGGGGCTTTCGGTCGATGCTTCGGGAGGCGTTGTGCGTGAGCGGGCCATAGCGTGGGCGGAGGTTGCTGACACTGCGATAGCGACCGCCGTTCGCGAACTGTCCGACCCGACACGGTTTCTGCTCCAGATACTATTCGACAAGGATGTTCTATCGGATGCATCGCTTCTTAGCCTATTCGGCCGCGCTTCGCGCGCGCTCCTTACACTAGCGTGGGCAGCTGATCCTCCGATGCAGCAGACAGCCGTGAATGCGATTCGGTTCGTGGGCAAAAGCTTTGCTTCCGACCCTCTGGCATCCCGCGTATTGTTGGATCGTATCCTGCGAGATCCTCATTTCTCGATGTATGCCGACAAGGAAGCGAGCTGGCTATCTGAACAGATCTTACCGATTGCGCGATCAGATAGCGACTTTGCCGTTGAAATTTATCGCGTGCTTTACTCCCGCGAGATCAGCGATGACAGTGTCTCGCATTTTGGCGGTCAACCCAGCCGGATCATGCCGCTTTCCTCAAACCGCAGACAGGACTATCTCCACTGCCGATATCACCTGGGCAAAGATGCGCGGCAGTTGCTTGACCTATCGGCACATGCCGGTACGCGGGCTGCGATCGAGGTGGCATTGGGTGACATTGGTCGTGACCTTCCGCTCGGCGATCGGCGGGTCCGGGTAAACGTCGTCGGGCGCGAGCCGTTCGATCTCCTGGGCGACGATTTTGCGCCACTCGCTTGGGATCAACCGAACAGAAGGGGTGGGAACACGGATGACAATGTGCTTGGCCATTTTGTCGGCTTTTTGCGAGAATGCCCGACGGCGGCATTTGCCAAATGCATCCAGGCAGCGGCGACAAACTACTCAAGTCCCGCCGTGTGGGCGCGGCTGCTTGGCGTGGGGACGGAACGGGTCGCCGAGTTCGCAGAAGATATGTGGCCATATGCGAGCAATCTGACGATCCTAGTCCATCAGGGTACGGCCAGGGACGCCGTCCGCTTTCTGGCGGCTGCCTATCCTTTTCGATCGACCGACCAGCGCGCCGACTTTGAAGCAGAAGCACTACGTCCCGGTCTGTTTCTCGACGAGCATGACCAGCGCTGGTGGCGACGGGTCTTGAGCCGGTTCCTCTCATCGGTCGACGAGGCATCAATAGCAACGGACGCGATGCATGCGCTGCGCGCCGAACTAGCCGCAGCAGGCGAACTCGGGGGGAATCCTCCTCTTCGTACGATGACAGTTACCTCGAGTCCAGCGCGGGGAATGATGCGAAGCATTCTCGAAAGAGAGGGGATCGATGTAGACACTGGCGTTGATGCGCAAATGCTCACCCAGTCGGACGCACTTGCGGAACGAGTAAGAGAAACTTCATCGGAAAGCGACGCTGCCACTCTATCCGCTTTATGGCGGGAGACGGAAGCAACCATTGCCATGTTCGACGCGAACGCCCCGGCCCTCCATGCAAGCGCTGAACAACCTGTTTGGGGCAATATCAGCAATGCGGTCGAACGGATTGCGGGTAGCGTGGCGTGTATTCCAGGAAGCGAAGGGATGCCGTCGATCGACGCGTTGCTACGCGTGCTGGATCGCCTCTGGGCAAGCCGCTTTCCGGAACCGGGAGAGACAGAAGACTCCGCGCGCAGCTATGGCAACTGGGAAGTTCGCGTTTATGCCGCCGAAGCCTATGTTCAACTTGCAGATAGGTTCGGAGAAGAACGCCCCGAAATAATCGACATGATTGAAGCGGTTCTTGCAGACGCGGTGCCAGTCGTGCGGATGCAAGCGGCCGAAAACCTGCAGGTACTAAGTCGTGTCGCGCCAGAGAAAATGTGGGAGCTTGCCGAGCGCGTCGTACGAAGTGAACCAAACGTCGATGTACTTACTTTCCACGTCGGTAACGTGCTGACGCGTTTGATCTGGGATGACGTCGACCGCGCGGAAGGATTGATAGAGATCGTCGAAAAGCGCCGCCGCGGCTTCGTTCGGAAGGAAAATCTCGGTCGAGATGAACTTTCTGAAGTTCTGGGTGGACTCGTAGCTCAGCTCTGGGTTGGGCAGAACAGAGAAAGGGCGCTGCAGTGGCTTTTAGAATGGATGCAGGATCTGGTCACGAGCGAGGATCTGCTAACTTCGTTTATCTCGCCGCTTCGCGAGGCTTTCATCGCGCGCTATGCCGCGGGCAAAGACAACGACCCGTCGCTTTCAGATCGCGCGCAACGTGGGGCAATGCTTATCCTCGAAGCCTGTTCATCCGCCGCCACGGAAAGCTACGCGGCCTTGATTGCGGACAACTGCGAGGGGGCAGCGCGAGAGGCGACGATTGCAAGGTACCGGGCCGCAGAGCACATCATCAACCATCTCATGAATCAGCTTTACTTCGGTTCGGGGGCATACAGGGAAAGCAGCGACCCAAGTCAGGGGCTTGCGACTGTGGACGCTATGCGCAGTTTCATGGCAGACTATAGACAAATGCTGTTACTGCTGTCGGTGTCTCACGAGCCGGCGACGCATCATCATCTCATCGAACTCTACGAATATTTGATACCTGGCGATCCCGCTGCCGTCTTCAAGGCACTCCATGGGCTGTTACTGGGTGCCGGTATGCGGGAAGGCTATCATCACGAAAGCCTCGCGCTCAAATTGATCGTAAGGATCGTCACACGCTACCTTGCCGACTATCGTACCCTTTTCGAAGATGAAGCATGCCGCACCTGCTTGCTCGAGATCCTAAGGCTGTTTTCGGATGTCGGCTGGCCCGACGCAATGAAGCTGCTCTATGACCTGCCGGAGCTCCTACGCTAACCTTCCCGTCGATAGTATCGATGATGTTGGACTTGCATGAGATGCCGACTCGGTGCACCCTGCCATTCGTGGTTGGACACCCGCGACTTGTCGCCGAGTCAAACGTCTGGAAATCTAATTATCTTCGCAACTGCAACCGCATCCGACAGCGGCTTGCTGCGTAATCGGCGAACGGCATGCCAAGAGCTGGAGATGCTGATGTTCGAACTCAAAATCAATCCAAGTTTCGAAAACCTCGAGGCTGCAAAGCACGAGTTGCTGAAGAAACTTCCAGCGGTGAAATCATCCCACCGATGTGAAGCGCTCGGCAGGAGCCTTGGCTACGGAAGCTATTCAGTAAGCATACGGTGATTACCGCAGTGCTCAATCGTTGAACCCTATGGATGTGGCGACGCGGAAGCCACCGATCTGCGCACGAAGTACACCAATGCGGTCGCTGCTAGGGTTCCGAATACGACCGTGGTCCACAGGGCCGCCAATGTCGATTGTAAGCGGTGTTCTCAGG
>NZ_VJMG01000057.1 GCF_007004135.1 Affinirhizobium straminoryzae | reverse complement strand
GTGCCCGGCTTGCACAGAATCTGGCCGCGCTCGACGCCGTCACGGTTCACGCCGCGGATCAGCGCGCCGATGTTGTCGCCAGCCTGGCCCTGGTCGAGCAGCTTGCGGAACATTTCAACGCCGGTCACGGTCGTCTTGGAGGTGGCGCGGATGCCGACGATCTCGACTTCTTCGCCAACCTTGATGATGCCGCGCTCGACGCGACCCGTCACAACCGTACCACGACCCGAGATCGAGAATACGTCTTCGATCGGCATCAGGAACGGCTGGTCGATCGGACGCTCAGGCGTCGGGATGTAGGCGTCAACCTGGGCCATCAGCTCGCGAACGGCGTCTTCGCCGATCGTCTTGTTGCTATCTTCCAGAGCCGCCAGAGCCGAACCCTTGACGACCGGAACATCGTCGCCCGGGAAGTCGTAGGACGACAGAAGTTCGCGAACTTCCAGTTCAACGAGTTCCAGAAGCTCGGCGTCGTCAACCTGGTCGACCTTGTTCAGGAACACCACCAGAGCCGGAACGCCAACCTGGCGGGCCAGCAGGATGTGTTCGCGCGTCTGCGGCATCGGGCCGTCTGCGGCCGAGCACACCAGGATCGCGCCGTCCATCTGTGCGGCACCCGTGATCATGTTCTTTACGTAGTCGGCGTGGCCGGGGCAGTCGACGTGCGCGTAGTGACGGTTGGCCGTCTCGTACTCGACGTGAGCCGTCGAGATCGTGATACCACGGGCCTTTTCTTCCGGTGCGGCGTCGATCTGGTCATACGCCTTGAACTCACCGAAGTACTTCGTGATCGCTGCCGTCAGAGACGTCTTGCCATGGTCAACGTGGCCAATCGTGCCGATGTTCACATGCGGCTTGGTACGCTCAAACTTGCTCTTTGCCATTGATGCTTCCTGTGATCGTAAAGAAAGGTGGACCCGCGGGTGCGGATTGGTGTCGCCGTTTAAGGCTTTCCCGTTCGATGCGCAAGACATAATTGCGGCAGCGCCCAGCACAAGGGGCAGCACGGCCATGACGGCCCGGCAGCAGCGAAAAACGTCGGCGCTACATGATGTCTGGAGCGGGTAGCGGGAATCGAACCCGCGTATTCAGCTTGGAAGGCTGCTGCTCTACCATTGAGCTATACCCGCGGGGCGGCTTGTCGGTCGAAGATCGGAATGGTGGAGGGAGTTGGATTTGAACCAACGTAGGCTGAGCCAACGGATTTACAGTCCGTCCCCTTTAACCACTCGGGCATCCCTCCAGTATTCCGTCTGGACCGAAGACCAAGCTCGTCTTGTCTGCGTCTGCAGTTTCGTTCGCCGCAGTCACGGCGGCGTATATGACTGCCAGTTCGGCTGCTGTCAACACGGCTCGAAACGAAAAATGACAGAAAAATTTAATCGCGGCGGAGAGCCTGTGGAGGAAGCCGGGACTATGCCGGAAATGCGCCAGCCTATATAAGGCGCGCATGAGCAAGAATGATAACAAAGACAAATCCGCCCGCGACACGCATTATGCGACGCTGCGCCGCCAGGTGCGCGATGCCAAGCGCGAACGCGGGGAAATCCCCACACCGCAGCAGAAGAAGCGGCGCAGCAATGCCGACTGGACGCCGCCGCAACTGGCGCCGGAACAGGTATTTCTCTATGGCCTGCACACCGTGCGTGCCGCGATCGAGAATCCCCAGCGCAAGCTGATCAAGCTCTCCGTCACGCAGAACGCACTGGCAAGGCTGGAGATCGGCCACACGGAGGCCCTGCCCTTTCCTGTGGAGATCGTCTCGCCCCAGGAGATCGATCGTGTGCTCGGCCCCGAGGCCATCCATCAGGGCGTGATGCTGGAAACCCGGCCGCTGCCGGTGCGCCGCCTGGATGCGCTGAAGGACAGCCGGCTGCTGCTGGTGCTGGATCAGGTGACCGATCCGCACAATGTCGGCGCGATCATGCGCTCGGCCGTCGCCTTCGATGCAGGCGCGATCATCACCACCCAGCGTCACAGCCCGACGGAATCCGGCGTGCTCGCCAAATCCGCCTCCGGTGCGCTGGAACTCATCCCCTATATCCAGGTGACGAATCTGGCCGATGCGCTCGGCGAACTCCACCGCCTCGGCTTCCAGACGATCGGTCTCGATTCGGAAGGCCCTGCCCCGATCGAAGGCACGTTCTCCGGCGAACGGGTTGCGCTCGTGCTTGGATCGGAAGGCAAGGGATTGCGGCAGAAGACACGAGAGACGGTGAGTGCGCTGGCACGCCTCGACATGCCGGGCGCGATCAAATCGCTCAACGTGTCGAACGCCGCGGCGATTGCCCTCTATGCGACCCGGCAGCATCTGCGTAACACGGCGGTTTGAGCCCGCATTCTGTCGTGACCGCACTGGATCCGGTCAAGGGATCCGGTCAAGGTGCTCCGCGGGAAAAGCGGCGCATCCGCTCCGGCGCAAGCGCGTCTTGGCCCGCATGAACCGCGGCCGCATACTGGATTGAACCGATCAGCTCCAGATCGAACAGCGGCTTTGAAATCACGCCGAGAGCGCCGGGAATATCATCGTCCAGTGCTTCCGGATTGGCGGTCATGAACACCACCGTCTTGCCGGTTTCGGCAAGACGCCGGCCAATCGCCGGCCCGGTCGGACCGTCCTGCAACTGAACATCCACCAATGCAATGTCGCAGCAATCGGCAAGGCGCATCGCGTCGGCACGATTGGCGGCGATACCGGCCACCTCATGGCCAAGTGCGATCACCGCATCCTCGATGTGCAACGCAATGAGCAGCTGATCCTCGACGACCAGAATCTTGAATGGCATGGCCCCTCTCTACCCCTAGAGCCGCTACAACGCATGCAGGCGAAAAAGGTTCCAGCGTACAAGCAGTCGCTGCATTTCATAAGGTAAAGACGGAAAACTCAGCCAGCCTGCGCCATTTCTCCCGCCGATCCCACCGGCGTCACGGCCATGATCTTGCGGATCTCGGGCAGTGCCGCGACAAAGGCCTCGACGCAAGCCGGATCGAACTGGCTGCCGGCACGGTCCTTGATGTGCTGGATGGCACGATCGAGGCTCCAGGCCTCCTTGTAGGGACGCGCGCGCGTCATGCCGTCGAAGCTGTCGGCAATCGCAACGATTCGACCTGCCAGCGGCACATCCTCGCCCGAGAGGCGATTCGGATAACCCTGCCCGTCCCAGCGCTCGTGATGCGCGCTGGCGATTTCCGCTGCGAGCTGCAGCAGGCTGGAGCGCGACTGTCCCAGGATATGCCCGCCGACAGAGGAATAGCTGCGCACCTGCGTCGCCTCCGCATCCACATAGGTATAGCGCTTCAGGAGCATGGCATCGGGAATCCCGACCTTGCCGATGTCATGCATGGGCGCGGCAATGCGGATGTCGCTGCAGATTTCCGCGGGCAGCCCATAGGCGCGGGCGATCGCCTCGGAATAGGCGCCAACGCGCAGGGTGTGGAGTGCGGTGTCGGTATCCTTGTAGGTGGCAGCCAGCGTCAGGCGGTAGATGATCTCCTGCTCGCGCTCCCGCAACTCATCCACGGCCTTGGCAACTTCGCGCTTGATCCATTCCGCCTTGGCGGCCAGTTGGTTGCGGGCCTCCATCAGCGCCACAAGATTGCGGATGCGCGCCTGGAATTCCATCGGATTGACCGGCTTGGTCAGAAAGTCGATGGCGCCGGCGTTCAAGGCGGTCATGCGGGTCGCGGTATCGCCATCGGCGGTGACGACGACGAAGGGCTTGTCGCGATACTTGTCGAAGCGGCGGATCTCCACCAGGAGGTCGACACCGTTATAGACGGGCATCTGGAAATCGATGACACCAATGTCGAAATCCAGCTCCGGCATGGCGCTCAGCACCTCCTCCGGCGAGGAAAATCCGATGCCTGTGCAGCCGGACACGGTGCCGGCAAGCTTCTTCAGCAGGATGAGGTTCGTCTTGTTGTCATCGACGACGAGAATTTTCATGGTCATCACTCCTTAGGCGGCAAGGGAATCCTGCGCGGCCTTGACCAGCCGCGTCAGTTTTTCGATTTCATTGGTCTCCGGCTCGCGATGGCGCAGGGCCTGTGCGAGCGCGGAGATGTCGACCAGCCCCACATTGGAGGCAGAGCCCTTCAGACTGTGCAGCAGCGGATCAAGCTGTGACCGGTCGCCGGACTGCATGCACTCGCCGAGCCCCCTCAGGATCTCGGCAGCATCCTCGAAGAAAGCATCCAGCAGTTCCTGGAAACCGTCCTCGCCAAGAATATCCACGATCTCCTGGCGGCGCTCGGCCTGGATGGAGGTCGCGATCTCCATCGACGCGGGGGTGTCATCGGCCGCCATCGGCGCGGCACCACTTTCCCCGCCGGGACCAATCGCGGGCTCATCCGGCTGCACGTCGGCAGTGATGGTCGGCTCTGATGGCGCCGACGGTACCGCGGACTTTGGCATCGGCGTGATCGTTGGCAGCTTGGGCCGCTGCCGGTCGATATCGAGGATCAGCCGGTGCAGGACGGCAATACCGATAGGCTTGGCCTGGAAGCCGGACATGCCAACCGCGAGGCAGGTACGGCGATCATCTTCCGAGGCATTGGCCGTGAGTGCGACGATTGGTGTCGTGCAGGACGGTCCCGGCGTGCTGCGGATCTGCCGCGCCGCCTCGATGCCATCCATCACCGGCATCTGCATGTCCATGAGAATGAGATCGAAGGCTTCGGCGCGGGCACGCTCGACACCGAGCAGACCGTTCTCGGCCACAACGGCCTCCTGCCCGAGATGGCGGAGATAACCGAGAATGACCTGCTGGTTCACCTTGTTGTCCTCGACCACGAGGATGCGCAGGCGCGGCGCGGGTGCAAGTGTTGCCTCGGCCTGCACGGCGCCACCTGCCGCCGGCGCCTCGGTGCGCTCCACCGGCAGTTCGAACCAGAAGATGCTGCCCTCGCCGGGCACACTCTCCACGCCCATCGTTCCGCCGAAACGGTCGATGATTTCCTTGCAGATGGTCAGTCCCAGCCCGGTGCCGCCATAGCGGCGGCTGATGCTGGCATCCACCTGCGAGAAGGGTCGAAACAGCTTGGCGCGACCGGCCTCGTCAATGCCGATGCCGGTGTCTTCGACTTCGACGCGCAGCCAGAGCGCACCCTTGCGCAGCGTCTGCTGCATGCGCAGCGTCACCATGCCGTCCTGGGTGAATTTCACGGCATTGCTCATCAGGTTGAGGATCACCTGCCGCAGACGGGTGGGATCGGACAGCACGAAGCGGGTGCGCCAGTGTTCGGGCAGATCGAGCGTCACGAGATTGCGGGATTCGGCCGCACGGCCGCGCATCATGTCGACACTGGTTTCGGCAAGCTGCTGCAGATCGACGGCGCGGCGTTCAAGTTCCAGCTTGCCGTGTTCGATCTTGGCGTAGTCGAGGATCTCGTTGATGATATCGAGCAACGCTTCGCCGGAACCGCGGATCGTGCGCACATGCGCTGCGGCTTCCGCCGAAAGCCGGGTCAGTTCGAGCAGTTCCACCATGCCGAGGATGGCATTCAGCGGCGTGCGGATCTCGTGACCCATGGTGGCCATGAACTGGGATTTGGCGCGGTTGCCGGCTTCGGCGGCCTGGTAGGATATGCTGAGTTCCTCGGCCATCGCCTCAAGGCTTACCCCTGCGGCCTGCACGTTGCGCAACTGCCGCTGCAGCGTGATGATCAGCACGGCGACGGACACGACCAGCAGGCCGATCAGGGTCATGGCCTTGCGCTGCAGCGCCTCGATCTCGACGCGGCTCTGGGCCCGCTCGGTACTGACAAAGGTATTGGTGTAGATCAGGAGATCGCTGCTGGCCTGAGACAGGACATCGAGATCCCCTTCCAGCCGCAGCAGATCCTCGCGCTTGACGGCGGTGCCCGCCATGACGGCATCGAACAGGGGCTGGCTCGTCTCGCAGATCTGCTGGATGACGCGCAGGTGCTTGCCCACTTCCGCATCCGCGGCAAAGCTTTCCTCGAACTGTGCCTTCCGCAGCGTATCGATGCGCGAATAGACGATGTCATAGCGAAGGGCCAGATCCTGCAGGCGCTGCCCGCCAAGGTCCTCCCTGGCGAGCATCAGTTCAAGAGTCTGGTGCAGATCCTGCGCCTCCCGGTTCAGCTGATAGACGGACCACATGGCGTTTTCGCGCACGGAATCGCGCATGGCACGCTGGCGGTTGGCAATGTCCATGTAGACGGACACAAGGATCGCCAGAAGCGCAACGGCGAGCACCTGCAGCACCACCGTGATGCGGCTGGCCTTGCGAATCACGTCACCGCTGAAGGGAGTGGCTGGATTCACGGCTGGACCTCGATCTCCTTGATCTGCCAGACGGAGCGCGAGAAGAACTTCTCGTTATAAAGCGCAGGCTCCAGATCGAAGGGATAGATCAGGAAGAGCGGCCCCTTGTCGCGCACCGACAAGAGCTTGCCGTTGGCGCGGGTGGCGAGCATCGTGTCATGCGCGGTCGCATCCTCCATCGGCACGGTCGCAAAATAATCGTTCAGCGCCCGCACCAGCAGCACATTGCCCTTGGCGCCGGCGGCCTCGAGCACGGCGCGCAGCAGCGGCCCCTTGAACTCGGTCTCGCCTTCAGTCCAGGGCGTCTTCATCCGGCCGGTGCGGCCGGTCAACTTGTCGAGCATCGCCATGTCGAACTGCGCGGTATTGCCGGCATTGGCATTGCTGACGGCGCCACGCACCGTCAGAACCACCGGGCCGGTGGGCTTGTCGAGCGACCAGGCGGAGGTTGCCGTGGTCAGGAGAAGGGCAAGGACAGTCAGGATGCGCATGGAATCCTCATCGACGGAAGGTTTTGGGGAACAGGATCATCTCTGCCGCCATCCTGGCGGCGCCGGTCTGTCTCGGATGGACCCTGCCCGACCGGGGCAGCCCGCGTGCCGGCGCTGAACTCAGGCCGCCTGCGGAATGACATCACCTTCGAACAGCCGCTGCACGTTGACGAAACAGATCATGCCGCTGGCGTGGATGATGATGCCGTCACAGTAACGGCTGTCGAAGGAGGAAAAGACCGCCGGCGCGGGCTGCACCTCATCCTCCGGGATCGAAAGCATGTCGGTCACATGATCCACCAGCAGTCCGAGCACCATTTCGCCGGCCTCCACCACGATGATGGCACTGCGATCACTGCGCTCCGCCGGCGCCATGCCGAGACGCATCGCAAGGTCGATGGTGGGAATGACGGTGCCGCGCAGGTTCATCACGCCCAGCATGTAGTATGGCGCATTCGGAACCGGCATGGACGGTGCCCAGCCGCGAATTTCGCGCACGCTGGTGGTGCGGATGCAGAAATCGCGTCCACCCAGACGAAAGGCGATGATTTCAAGCACACTGGACGATCTCATGGGACAATCGCTCCTTCCGCGTTCTCCGGGCCGCTTGCGGCAGGAAAAGCGGAACCGGATCTCCAAAGCCCGGAACCTTCGCCCGACGACCCGCACCCGAATGCCGGCACTTCAGCAGCTGCCCGTTCCGTGCCGACCGGCGGGTCGGCACGGAACGGGCAG
>NZ_VJMG01000056.1 GCF_007004135.1 Affinirhizobium straminoryzae | reverse complement strand
GCAAAGCCTCTGGCATCACCGCCCCTGGGTGATGCCAGAGGCTTTGCACATTGGCGGCCAGCAGATCGGCGGCGTCGCTGCGCAGCACGGGGCGAAGATCGATCGCCTCTGCGGCGGGAAGGGGTTGCGTCATCTCTTTCATGGGGCGTCTCCGATCAGGGCACGGCGGTTAAGCCGCAGGGGCGGCGCGGTCAATGGGCAAAGGCACGCGCCACCTGCGAGGTCTCTTGCAGGGTTCCTGTCACAACCGTGTCACGCCAGACCGCTAATGCGACCGCATGCCAAACCAGCCGCTTCTCCGCTTCGGTCTCATTGCCGATCCCCAATATGCCGATCTCGATCCGAACCCCGTGCTCGACCGCCATTTCCGGGCCAGTCTCGGCAAGCTCGCCGAGGCGATCGGGACCTTCGAGGGCGAGGATCTTTCCTTCATCATGACGCTCGGCGATCTCATCGATCGCGAAGCAGAGCATTTCGAGGCGCCGCTTGCCATCTACCGGCGCTCGCGCCACGAATGCCTGTTTTTGCCCGGCAATCATGATTTCCTGGTGGATGCCGAACACCTCGGCCGGGTTCACATGCGGCTCGGCATGCCGGCGCCCTATTACAGCTTCGTGCGCAACGGCATCCGCTTGGTGGTGATTGACGGCTGCGAGGAAAGCCTGTTTGCCACCGTCCCCGGCTCGCCGGCCCATCAGGCGGCCACGGCCCGGCTGGAGGCATTGAAGGCGAGGGGCGCCGTCAATGCCATGGACTGGAATGCCGGCATTTCAGAGCGCCAGTTCGCCTGGATCGCCGGCCAGCTGGAGGCGGCGCGCGCGCTTGGCCAGCGGGTGATCGCCATGGGCCATTTCCCGCTTTATCCCCACAGCGACCATGCGCTTTGGGATGCCGAGGCGCTGGCCGATCTCTTTTCGTCCCAGCCGCACGTGATTGCCTATCTCTGTGGCCATTATCATGCCGGCGGCGTTTCACGGGCCGGACACTGCTGGTTCCTCAATCTGAAGGGCATGGTGGATACGGCGCAGCAGAACGCCTTTTCGACGATCGCGCTTTATGAGGATCGCCTCGAGGTGACCGGCTTCGGCCGCGAGGAAAGCCGCGTCCTGACGCGTTGAGCGGTCTTCGCCGGTGCCACCCCTGTCGCGGCCATGCCTGGCATGACCCAGGGCACGTTGCTTCCGTTTGCCAATCACATCTGTGTGTCTCTGCTTAAACGTCATGTAAATCAAATGCATGCCATGCCATCATGATGCGTCGCAGGAATGCCGGGGTGGGTCCGGCACCGACAGAAGGGGAGACCATCCATGAAATTCAAACTGGTGACGACAGGCATTCTGGCGCTCTGTCTTGGTGTTGGCGCCGTCTATGCCGCGGACGCGCCGCAGGTGGTCCGTCAGGGGCTGATGAAGAAGATCGGCGGCTCCATGGGTGCTCTCGGTGCGATTGCCAAGGGCCAGAAGCCCTATGACGCCGCCACCGTGAAGACCTCGCTCTCCACGATTGCCGAATCCGCCAAGGATTTCCCCAACCACTTCCCGGCCGGTTCCGAAACCGGCAACGATACGGAAGCTGCCCCGGCCATCTGGCAGAACACGGCAGATTTCAAGGCCAAGGCCGAAAAGCTCTCCTCGGATGCGCAGACCATTCTCGCGTCCATGCCGACGGATCAGGCCGGTGTCGGCCAGGCCGTGCAGACGCTGGGCGCGGAATGCGGCGTCTGCCACCAGGCCTATCGCCTGAAGCGCTGAGACGCCTGCGAGCGGATGCACCGCTGCCGGGCCTGCCCCGGCGGCGGCTTTTTCTATTTTCTGACCTGACCGAAGGGGGAAGGGCATGGCCTCGATCTGGAGCAAATTGGCGCTTGCCGGCTTGGCGGCCGCCGTGGTTGGTGCCGGTGTCGCCTATGCGCTGACAAGGCCCGATCCGCATCCGGCCTCCTATTGGACGGGCCTTGCCGGGCCGGATCTTGCGCATGGCGAACAGCTGTTCTGGGCGGGCGGCTGCGCCAGCTGCCATGCGGCCAAGGGCGCCGAAGGCGAGGACCTGAAGGTGCTGTCCGGCGGTCGCGCGCTGCCCACGGCATTCGGCACCTTCCACGTGCCGAACATCTCCTCCGATCCGAAGGCCGGCATCGGCGGCTGGACGCTCGCGCAATTTGGTGATGCGATGACGCGGGGCGTCGGGCCTTCGGGCGAACATCTCTATCCGTCCTTTCCCTACGGCTCCTATGCCCGCATGACGCGCGAGGACGTCAACGACCTCTTCGGCTATCTGAAAAGCCTGCCGGCAAGCGCCAATGTGGCGCCGGCCCATGAACTGAACTTCCCCTTCAACCTGCGCATCGCCGTGGGCGGCTGGAAGCTCATCTATTTCTCGGATGCGCCGCGCATCGAACTGGGCAATGCCAGCGCGGACGTGAAGCGCGGGCAGTATCTGGTGGAAGGCCCCGGCCATTGCGGCGAATGCCACACACCGCGCAATGTTCTCGGCGGTTTCCAGGCCGGCCAGTGGCTGGCCGGCGGTCCGAACCCGGAAGGCGAAGGCCGCATTCCCGACATCACCCCCGGGTCGCAAACGATCGGCAAATGGAGCCAGGATGAGATCGTTGCCTATCTCGAAACAGGCTTCACGCCTGATTTCGACAGTGTCGGCGGTTCCATGGTCGAGGTGCAGAAGAATATCGCCCACCTGCCGAAGAGCGATCTGCAGGCGATTGCCGCCTATCTGAAGGCCGTGCCGGCGCGTTGAGCGCGGCCTTCGTCGTGGTCTCTGCCCGTGGCAGATGTCTCGTGATGCATGGCAGGCCAGAGCGGCCGGCCCTGTCAGAATTCACGCCCAAAGCCTGCCATCTCCGCTTCCGCCTCCGGCGTCCACAGGTCCAGCGCCTTCAGGATCTCCACCGTAAACGTGAAGGGCGCGGTGCCGGGGGCCGTCACGACGCCATCCTCGGACACTGCCCGTGGCTGGTCGCGGTAAAGCGCGCTTCCGGCATAGCCCGGCACCGCCTGGTGGGCTAAAAGCGCATTGCCTGTATGGGCAACGTCGTTCAGGATCCCGGTGCCGGCGAGCGCGCTCGCGGCAGCGCAGATGCCGGCGACCAGCTTCCGTCGGTTGCGAAACGCGTGGACGAGCGGGGCGAGATCGGGTGCGGTGCCTTTCTCCCAACTCATGCCGCCCGGGATTACCAGCGCCTCGAAGCGTTCGGGATCGAGCCCGGCATAGGCGCAATCCGGCATCACCCGCAACCCGCCCATGGAGGTGACCAAAGCGCCGTCCGGCGAGGCGAATACGATTTCGACGTCGAGAAAGCTGCGGGCGACGGCGGTCAGAAGCGCGATCTCCCAATCGGCGTAATCGGGCGTCAGGGCAATGGCGATGCGGGTCATACCTGGTTCTCCCATGCGTCATGGCTTTTTGCGTCCGGGGCACGGTCGCCCCGGTCTCTGCTGGCGGAGGCGGGACTTGTCCCGCATCCCTGCCGGTCAGGCCAGCGGCTGCAGGAAGCGCATGCCGGTGACGGGGCGGGCGGTGAAGTCCATCTGCTCGTAGAAACGGTGGGCGGCGAAATTGCCTGTGGCGGCGGAGACCGAGAGGAAGTCACAGCCCTGGGCGCGGGCACAGTCGCGGGCGCGCGCCACCAGATGCTGGCCGATGCCGTGGCCGCGATGGCCGTCGCGCACGAAGAGATGGTGCAGGTCCATGCCGCGCTTGCCCTCCTGCGCCCTGTAGAGCGGCACCAGAATGGCGTAACCCATCAGGCCCTCACCGCCGTCGGCCACCAGCGCCTGGATCCATGGCATGGGGCCGAACAGATCGCGCTCCAGCTTTTCCGGCGTCATGGCGGACGCATCGCCGTGATGGGCGGCAAGCAGGGCGATCATCTCGTTGAGTTCCGGCAGGTCGCGCGGTTTGGCCACGCGGATATTCACCACGGCCGGGCGGAGAAGGGAGATTTCGGTATCTTCGGGCATTTGCGGCATCCTCTGGTTTTCTCGTGCCGTCAGGTGCCGTCTTCTAACAACAAAGCCGCCTGACGGCGGCTTGTTGACATTGTGATCTGTCGAGCCGCCCGTTACCGGTAGGCCCAAAAATACGTAGCAGCAATGGGTGCGCATTCGATCATCATTCCTCATGCATGCGCCCGATTTCTCCAGGTGTCAAGGGGTGTATGACCTGCGGGACTGAGGCTGGTATCATTGGCTTGCGCCAACAAGGCGGCCTCCTCGAGGCCAGGCTGCCGCGACTACGAGGCGCTTTATCGGGGCGATGTGGCGGACGAATAGCCGCTTCAATGCTCGTGTTCACACAATCCGTGGTCGGAGAGCGCCCGGATCACATAGCAATCCTCCACAGTGTGGCCGCCGCAATGGGAGACGATGCGTTCCAGTTCCGCCTCCAGCCGCTTCAGCTGTTCGATCTTCTGGCGCACCTCGGTCAGATGCGCGCCGGCAATCCGGTCGGCTCCTTCGCAGGGCGCGTCCGGATGCTGGCTGAGGGCCAGAAGTTCACGGATGCGGTCGATCTCGAAACCGAGATCGCGGGCATGGCGGATGAAGGTCAGCCGCTCCACGTCGCCGCGCCCATAGCGGCGCTGGTTGCCCTCCGAGCGTTCGGACGGCGTCATCAGGCCCATCTGTTCGTAGTAACGGATGGTCGGCACCTTCACGCCGGTGCGACGGGACACTTCGCCGATCGAAAACATTCCTGCCGCCTTCCTCGCATCACCGCTGCCGAAACGCCTGGCGCGCCGCGCCAGACCTTTAGTCTCTGGAGATTTCAAACTGGGTGATCCGCTGCCGGATTGCAAGGCCGCGTGACACGGTGAGGCGACGGGCATGGCACGGAAAAGGCGGGCGGGCGACCCGTGGGGAAGGGGACAGGCCGTGGCCCGGCGGAGCCCGTCATGCCTCTTCGCCGGCTGCTGTTCTCTCCGATACCCGTCAACAGGCGTCGTGTGGCCGGCCTTGTTTCTCCGGAACTTTTTCGCACATCGCCCCGGCTTTATGGCGCCGCCGCCAGGCATCTTGCCTTCGATCCCGATTCAGAATAGGGTAGGGGGGTATAGTATTGGAGAGTGCGCCATGTCTCACACCATCCGCGATGGCGAAAAGCTGCTGGCCCGCGTGCGCCGCCTGAAGGGACAGATGGACGCGGTGGAGCGGGCGCTGGTGGCCGAAAAGCCCTGTGGCGAGGTGCTGCAACTGCTCGCATCCATTCGCGGTGCGCTGTCCGGCCTTACCGGCGAGGTGATGGAGGCGCATCTGCATGAACATGTGGTGCATGCCGAGAGCGAAGCGGAGCGCGCGGCGGCCGCCGAGGAACTGGCAGCGGTGCTGCGCACCTATATCCGCTGACCCCGCCAGATGCGCGAAAGGTGCCCTCGCATCGATCGCGATCTGCACACCATCCTGATTCAATTGGGAGAAACCCGATGACCACGCATGTCCATGGCAACCCTGACGCCGCTGCCTCCCCGATGGGGCACGAGCATGTCTTTCTCGGCCGGCATCATGATCGCAATGCGCGCAAGGTGGGCTTCGTCATCGCGCTGACGGCGGCGATGATGATCGGAGAGATCGTGGCCGGCAGCCTGTTCGGCTCCATGGCGCTGCTTGCCGATGGGTGGCATATGTCCACCCATGCCGGCGCCATGCTGATTGCGGCGGTTGCCTACTGGTATGCACGGCGCGAGGCCAGAAACGGCCGCTTCACCTTCGGCACGGGCAAGCTCGGTGATCTCGCCGGCTTTGCCAGCGCCATTGTTCTGGCGCTGATCGCGCTGCTGATTGCTGTCGAAAGCCTGATGCGGCTGGCTGAACCGGTGCCGATTGCCTTCGGGGATGCGATCTTCGTCGCCCTTCTCGGCCTCGGCGTCAATCTCGTCAGCGCCTGGCTGCTGCGCGACGAGCCGCACCATCACGGCCATGATCACCACCATGAGCACGGACATTCTCATCGCACCGGCCGCCATGTCGCGCATGATCATCCGCATCACGGGCATCCCGAGGCCGGCCACCACGATCATGATCATCACCATGAGCATCATGGGCATGCGGCTCACACGGCGCACCGTGGCAGCCACCATGGCCATGCGGGCGACAACAATCTGCGCGCCGCCTATGTGCATGTGCTGGCCGATGCCCTGACCTCGGTTCTGGCGATCCTGGCCCTGCTGCTCGGCCGCGCCTATGGCTGGATCTGGCTTGATCCTGTGATGGGCATCGTCGGCGGGCTGGTGATTGCCCGCTGGTCCTGGGCGCTGATCCGGGACACCGCGCGCGTGCTGCTTGATGTGGTGCCGGAGGAGGGGCGACTGGCAGAGGAGATCCGCAAGCGTCTTTCTACGTCGGAAGGGCAGGTCACGGACCTGCATGTCTGGCAGGTCGGTCCCGGCCACCACGCCGCCATCGTGGCGCTGTCGGCATCCGAACCACTGGAGCCGGCGGCCTACAAGGACCGGCTGAAGGATCTCGACACGCTTTCGCATGTCACGGTGGAGGTGAGCCGGGCGGCGTGAGGCGGCGCGCAAGGAACTGAAAGCAAAATTATTGATTGCAAAAAATACAAAAGCACGCAATGATTGCTTTCTGGGCGGTTCATTCCAGAATTGGAGACATCTGATGAACCGGTATATTTTCTCACTCCTTGGCGCATTTTGCCTGGCTCTCACAACGATCGTTGTGCCTGCGCATGCTCAATATGTGCAGACATTCAACAATAATCCGACCCGCAACGCGTGCGCGCAAAACGTAACGGTCAACTTCCAGGATGGGACGAACACCGTTCTGCAGCCCAATGCGGCTGCCGTGACGCTGAATGGCGCGGTGACCAGTGCGACATACATGAATGTCGTTATCCCGGCGACGGACAATACCAGTTTCAACAATGGCTATCGCTGCGTCTACAGGAGTTGCCAGGTCACTGGACAACAGGGAAGCCTGGCGATCGACTGCTATTCGCCAACCAACTGAGGGCACAGGCTGACCCTCACGTTGACCTCCGACGTGGGCCTGGAACAAGGTCGCCGGGGAGGAGTGTGCCGCCCCGGCGCCGTCAGAATTCGGAATATACGTCCTCGATGTGTTCGACAGTACCCGGCTGTTGCGACCGGTTGACGGCCGTGCCGTCCTTGCCCGGGCCGCTGGCGCTGCGGGCATTTTCCACCGCCCACAGGGCGTTGGCAAGGGAAGAGGACAGCAGGGTGCTGCTGCCCGTCAGCGCAGACGCTGAGCGCTGCGGCTGATCTATCTCACGCTGTTCGGCCGCCGGCTCGGTGCGGCGTTCGATGTTGTAGGAACGCCCCGAATAGCCGTAGCCGCTCAGCCCGCTCTGGATCTGCATGGCTGTCTGTCCGTGCTGGTTATCGTTAAGAAAGTGTTAATCTATCAAGCTTGCGCGAAGCTTGCGGCTTTTCGCAAATGCGAAAAAGGAGGCATTGACAGTCGCGGGCTTGTGCGGGGTGGCTGACTGATTTGCAGGCATTATGCCCGGTTTGCGCGCAAGGATGACCGTTTTGCCGCGAATGGCTCCGGAAACGCCATGGTCATTTTCAGGCGAGCGAGGCGATTCCCTTGCGGGCCGTGCCGCTGGCCGACGGGCAGGGTGCCGGACGCGACTCACCGGCAATGCGGCAGCAGTCGCGGCCCGCGGCCTTTGCGCCATACAGCGCCTGGTCGGCGGCTTTCACGGCGGCTTCCAGGCTTGCGCCGGAGGCCGGGCAGAGGAAGATGCCGGCCGAGAAGGTGAGGCCTGGATGCGTAAGGCCCGGGATCTGGATGTCCTGCAGAACCGCGCGCCAGCGTTCGCAGCACGCCAGAATCTCAGTCCGGCTGGTGCTGTCGAGATGGATCAGGAATTCCTCGCCGCCCCAGCGGAACAGGCTGTCCCCTGGCCCGAGCGCTGCCAGCAGCGTGGCGGCGAAGGCCTTCAGGACCTCATCGCCGACCTGATGGCCGAAACGATCGTTGAAGCTCTTGAAGTGGTCGATGTCGAGGATGGCCAGGGCCGACACGCCGCCGCTCGTCTGCTTGGCCAGAAGGTCGGGCAGAATGTTCTGGGCGTGGCGGCGGTTGTAGAGCCCGGTCAGGTGGTCGCGCAGCGCTTCCTCGCGCAGCATCTCCTGGAGGCGCAGATTGTCCCGCAGCCGTGCTTCCAAATCGCGCGAGAGGCTGGCGAGCCGGTTCTGGTCGGCCTTGCGCAGCGAGATGTCTCGCATCACGATCATGCGTCCGCCGGCGCGGCCCCAGGGTTTCAGCGAATGGGTGGAAACTTCGTAGGCATTGCCATTGCCGGTCAGCGTGAGTTCATGCCGTTCGCCGTCGCCATGCGCGGTGCGGGCCAGCAGGGCCGAAAGCTCGGCGGGTTCGCGCAACAGCGCCCCGATCGGATGGGCCGGCAGGCCGGGCAGGGTGGCGGCCGCCGGGTTCAGTTCCAGAATGCGTCCGCTTTCATCGAGAATGATGACGGGATCGGGCAGGATTGCGAAAATGGCCTCACGGCCGATCGGCGGCACCACGAACAGCCGTCCCAGGAATTGCGCACCCAGCATGAAGGCGCCGGCCCCGACGAACACGAAGGGCGTCGGATCGTCGTTGAACAGCATGAAACCATATTGCGTGTACGCGACATTGGCGACCCATGGCACCAGGGCCGCAATCAGCAGCGAGAGGATCTGCCAGCGGTGGATGCTGCGGTGGCGGATGGTCAGTACCGTGCCGGTGATGCAGGCCACCGTCATGGTGGAATAGGCAATGCCGAGCGCTGCCCAATAGGCCCAGCCATGGCGAAACAGCATGGCTTCGGCATCCAGCAGCTCCAGATACATCGCATGGTGCCAGGAATCGGTCAGCGCGATGATGCCGAAGAACGCGGAGACAAGGCCGATCACCACTATCTGTCCCAACGTTTCCGGCTGGCGACCGCGCGCATAGGTCACGAAGCTCAGCGACCAGTACAGCGGCGTGCCCATGATGCCGAACCAGGCGAGTTTGGTGGCCACCAGCTGCTGTTCGAAATCGGTCACGCTGTGGCGATAGAGCACGCAGCTCGTCCACCACAGCGACATCAGCACGGACAGCGCAAACGCATATCGACCCGGCGCATTGGGCGCGCGCAGGGTGCCGATGATGATGATCACTGCCAGAACGATCGTCGCTCCCAGCAGCCAGACTGACGTCTCCAAATGCCTTACCCCGCCCCGTTTGGGTAATTGTAGCGAATCGGTACGAATTCACAACAAGCATGGCGCGGATTGTTGATCACGAACCGAAAGACAACAGTCTTTGATCGGAAAAATCCCGCCTTGCGAGGACAGTATGTAGCAATTTCGGGCATACACCAGCGTCACGCCAAAGCTGCGCCCGCAGATATATCTTGAAGACGGTTTCTTTCTGTTGTTGCGCAGGTGCGAATACAGGACCGTCTCCGGTAGAGACCGCCGTGTTTATTTGCACGCAGGGCTGGTCCTGTGCCGGTTGCGCGAGATGGGTTGCCCCAGGCAGGACAGCCGCAGACGCCCCCCAAGCCCTGTCTGCCGCAGGCGGGAAAACAAGACAATCGCGGGCGCGGGCGGAGAGGGCCGCCCGCGCCCGGAACGTTCACGTCCGGCCTGCGACCTTGATCGCAAAGGCATATTCGAAGGCAATTTCCTCCAGCCGCTGGAAACGTCCGGACTTTCCGCCGTGGCCGGCAGCCATGTTGGTCTTCAGCAGGAAGGGGCCTGCCGCCGGGGCCCGTTCGCGCAGCCGGGCGATCCACTTGGTCGGCTCCCAATAGGTGACGCGCGGGTCGGTGAGGCCGGAAATGGCCAGCAGTGGCGGGTAGGGCCTCTCTGCCACGTTGTCGTAGGGAGAATAGGCGGCAATCCAGCGATATTCCTCGTCCGATTCGATCGGATTACCCCATTCCGGCCATTCCGGCGGCGTCAGCGGCAGCGTGTCGTCCAGCATGGTGGTCAGCACATCGACGAACGGAACTGCGGCGATGATGCCGGCGAATTTTTCCGGCGCCATATTGGCGACGGCGCCCATCAGCATACCGCCGGCCGAGCCGCCCTCGGCGATGATCTTGTCATAGGACGTAAAACCTTCTGCCACCAGATGGTCGGCGGCGGCGATGAAATCGCGGAAGGTGTTTTCCTTGTGCTCCATCTTGCCGTTCTCGTACCAGGCAAAGCCCTTGTCCTTGCCGCCGCGGATATGGGCGATGGCATAGACGAAGCCGCGATCGGCAAGCGACAGCGTGTTGGTCGAGAAGGAGGCGGGAATGGTGATGCCATAAGCGCCGTAGCCGTAGAGCAGGCAGGGCGCCGAGCCGTCGAGCGGGGTGTCCTTGCGATAGAGCAGCGAAACCGGCACCCGTTCGCCATCGGGGGCGGGGGCCATCACGCGTCGCGTCACATAATCGTCCGGGTTATGGCCGGAGGGAACCTCCTGCGTCTTCAACAGCACCCGTTCGCGCGTTGTCATGTTGTAGTCGAACAGCTGCGAGGGCGTCGTCATCGAGGAATAGGAGAAGCGGATCACATCCGTCTCGTATTCGGCCGCGCCCTGCAGGCCGAGCGAATAGGCCTCCTCGTCAAAGGCGATTGCATGTTCCTCACCGCTTGCGCGGTCCATGATGACGATCCGCGGCAGCCCCTCGCGACGCTCCAGCCAGACGAGATGGCGGGCATAGGCCATGTGGGAGAGGATCAGACGGCCCGGCTCATGCGGCACCACCTCCACCCAGTTCTCCTTGCCCGGCGCATCAAAGGGCGCCGCCATGATCTTGAAATCCTTGGCGCCGCCGTCATTGGTGAGGATGTAGAAGATGTCACCGCCTTCGGTCATGGAATATTCCACGCCCTCTTCGCGCGCCGCCACCAGAGCGGGTGCGGCCGTCAGGTCCGTCGTCGAGAGGAGGCGGTATTCGGATGTCTCGTGGTCGTGGATGTCGATATAGATCACATCATCCAGCAGCGAACCGCCGACGCCCATGAAGAAACCCGGATCTGTTTCCTCATAGACCAGCCGATCGGCCGATTGCGGCTCTCCGAGGATATGGTGGAAGACTTTCGACGGGCGGTGGTTCTCGTCCTGCAAGGTATAGAAGAAGCTCTTGCCGTCGGGGGCCCAGACGCCGCCACCAGCGGTATTCTCGATGACATCGGGCAGGTCCTCGCCAGTGGCGAGATTGCGCACGCGCAGGGTGAAGTATTCGGATCCCTTGTCGTCATAGCCCCAGATGCCGAGCGAATGATCGCTGCAGTGGTCGATGCCGGAAAGACGGAAGTAATCCTTGCCTTCGGCCTCGCGGTCACCGTTGAGAAGCACCTGCTGTTCGCCGCCGTCGCGGGACGTGCGAAAATAATGCGCCTGTTCGCCGCCGGTCACATAGAGCGTGCCATAGGCGAAGGGACCATCCTTCATCGGCACGGACGAATCGTCCTCCTTGATGCGGCCCTTCATTTCGGCAAACAGCGTCTTCTGCAGATCCGTGGTGTCGCCAAGGGCCGCTTCCATATAGGCGTTTTCTGCCTCCAGATGGGCGCGGATTTCGGCATCGAGAAGCGAGGGATCCTTGAACATGGCCTGCCAGTTGTCGGCGCGCAGCCAGGCATAGTCGTCCGTGCGGGTAATGCCGTGGCGGGTATCGGTGACCGGCCGTTTCTCGGCCTTGGGCGGGGTGGGGAGGTTCTGGAAAAGGGCCTTGGAACGGTGCACGCAAAAACTCCGGCGTCGACTGGAAGGTCTGCCAGAGATAGGCGCCGCTCAGGCCAAGAGCAAGAAGGCCTACTTCTTCTTCGAGCGCTGGCCCGGCAGAACGCCATCACGCCAGCTCTGCCAATAGACAAAGCCGATCGCCATGGCGATCCCGATCACCGGCATCGAAAGCATGAGGATGTGCTCTATCATTGGCTTAATCCCTTCAGGATCGTGCTGCCTACCCAATGTAAGGTGATCCCCAGGGCAAAGCAAGCAAGCGGCACAAGCACCAGCCAGATCGGATGGATTTGCGCGTCGATGTCGCCGTAGAGGGTGCGAATGGGCGGCGTGATCACCCCGATCAGCATCACGCCGATGCCAATCCCGTTCAAGAAGGTGGCGCGCAGCTTGATCTGCTCCTTGCGGGCGTCCGAAAGAGGCCGCATGCTTTGCCCGTCCGGGTCTGCCTCCGCCATGCGCCCTCCCGTGCCGGCTGGTTTGTCGCCGTTCGGGATTGTTGATCACATTTTGCGCGATTCGTCTTCCGGTAGGTGGTCATTCCGGCACACCTTCCCTAGGTTTCGCTGCGTCCCCCCATGAAACGGAAATGAGACGCATGATACGATCCACTTCCCTTGCCGCGGTGCTGCTGGCCGTCGTGCCGGCCTTGCCCGCCCAGGCGATCGACAATCGCATAGTGCGACAGCTTGATGCCCTGACCCCCGAGGAAAGACGCGAACAGCGTTGCGATATCGAGGCGATGAACCGCATCGCGCGTGAATCGGAGGGGTTCCGGCCCGACAAGGTGATTGCCTATACCTTTGGCGACACCGTGGAGAAGGGCGACCTGATCCGCGCGCCGGGTGCCGTCTTCCGCAGCCGGGGCGACTGGTATCGCCTGCGCTACAAGTGCCAGACGGCCAATGACGGGCTGGAGGTCAAATCCTTCGACTACAAGGTCGGCTCCAAGGTTCCGCGTGAACAGTGGGAACAGTATTACCTCTACGACTGAGGTCTGCGGTGCCGCAGCTGCCTCAATCGGGCAGTTGCGGCATCGTCTTGCGGTCCGGGAACAGTTCCTGGGCGATCGTCATGACGATCAGCGACAGCGGCAGCGCCAGCATGGCGCCGACAGCCCCCCACATCCAGGTCCAGAACAGGATGGCGAGGAAGACCACGAAGGGGTTGATCTCCCACTGCCGGCCCATCACGGCCGGAAAGGCGAGGTTCTCCATCACCAGATGCACCAGGAAGAACACGGTGGCCGGCAGCAGCGCTACCAGCAGCGCATCATGGGTCATGATGCCGGCAATGGCGACCGACAGCGTCATCACGGTGATGCCGAGGAAGGGAATGAAGCTCGAGAGAAAGGCAAAGATGCCCCACAGGATCGGCATCGACAGCCCGCCGGCATAGGCAATCAGCGTCATCACCACGCCAAGGCCCATGTACATCACGCTGGCGGTTGCAAAGTAATAGCCCAGCACCTCCTCGATCGCATTGGAGATGCGGATCGCGAGCAGTCGCTGGCGTCGCGTCGGAAAGGCCATGATGATGGTGCGGCGCAGCCGGATGCGCCCGTAGAGGAAGAGCAGCAGTGCCGCAAAGAAGATCAGCCCCTGCACGATCGCCGGCGTCAGGCTGCCGGAGACGATGCTGAGGATGTTGCCGCTGTTTTCGATCAGCTTTTCCATCGACATCGGGCCGGTCTCGAAGGTGGCCGGGGTGATGTTGAGCCAGTGATGCCGTTCCAGGAACGGCGTGATGCGGGCAATCGCGCCTTCCAGCACGCGCGGCCCGTCCTGCAGCAGCGTTGCCAAGGGTTCGGCCAGCGCGTTGATCATCAGGAAGATCGTTGCCATCACCAGCGTGGAGAGAATGAGGGCGGTGCCGAAGCGGGGAATGCCGACCTCTCCCATGCGCTCGGCCGCCATGCCGAGGATCATGCCGATGACGATCGCAAGGGTGACCGGCTTGAGGATCAGCGAGAGGTGATGCACCACGGCAAAGCCGATGATCAGGAAAATGCCGATTACCGCCCAGGCTTTCGCCACCTCCAGCGCCTCGCGTCCGAGCGGCATGAATTCGGTGGCGTCGGCGCGGTACACGGCGATCTCGTCCTGCCGCGCCGCCTCCTGTTCCATCACGCGCCGCCTCATGCTGCCATTGTGCCTGCCGTGGCGGGTCGAAGTCGTAGCCATGTCCGGGGTCCCTCTTGCGCCGCCATAACGCGCGAGAGTTGCGCCGGTTCCGGACTGCCCGCCGGACGGACCAGAAAGGCCGTGGCCTCAGGCGGAGAGCGTCAGGCCGAGAGCGTAAGGCCGATGCCCCAGGGATCCTTCAGCGACCAGCCGCCGGCGCCGCGGGTGGCGGCAATCTCCAGCCGCTCCAGGCTGGCAAGCGCGCGCTTGAGTTCGGCCGGGTCGTTGAACTTCAGCGTGTAGTTGGCAAGGCCCGTCATGCCGGTGCTGCGCGTGCCGGCGCCGCGGCTGTTCCAGATGTTGGCCGCCACATGGTGGTGATAGCCACCGGTCGCAAAGAAGCTCGCGCCCGGATAGCGCGCCATGATCTTGAGGCCCAGAACATCGCGATAGAAGCTGTCTGCTTCCGGAATGTTGCCGACCTGCAGGTGGATATGGCCGATTGCCGTTCCATCCTCCATGCCGCCCCAGGCACCCTTCGGCGCGCTGTCATAGAGCGCCTGCAGGTCCAGCCGGTCGGTCGCCATCTGCACCGTGCCATCGGCAAGATAGGTCCATTCCATCGGCGTGCGGTCGCGGTAGATCTCGATGCCGTTGCCCTCGGGGTCGGAGAGATAGATCGCCTCGCTGACCAGATGGTCGGAGGCGCCGTCGAGACGCACGCCGGCATGGGCGGCATGGGCCAGCCAGGCGCCAAGCGCGCGGCGGTTCGGCACCAGGAAGGCGGTGTGGAACAGGCCTGCCGCCGTGCGCGGGGCGCGTGCCACCGTCCTGTCCGTCGACAGCGTCAGCAGCGGCACGCCGGAGACGCCGAGCACCTGGCCGCTCGCCGATCCCTCGATCGGCGTCAGCCCGATGATGTCGCGGTAGAAGCCTGAGACGCGGTCGAGATCCTCGACGACCAGATGCGCGGTATCCACGTGGGCGGGGCGCGTCAGCGCGAAGGAGGGGGCAGGGGCGCTCGTATCGGTCATGACGGTTGGCTTTCCGGGGCAGGAGGTCTGAACCGGATATAGGCGTGCGCGCGCGTTCAATATAGATGTCGATCCGACGAAACTTCGTTCGATAAAAGAAGACGATGGTGTCCGGCCGATTTGACCTTGCTCAAGGCACACCACCCCTTGCGGGTGGAAACTGCCTGCATTCAAACGATCCGGGAGACCAACATGTACAGATCCATCGTCGTTGCCGTGGACATGGCCCAGCTCGAAAGAGGCGAGCGCATCCTTGAAAAGGCTGCCACCCTGCTGGATGCCGGCGGCAAGATCACCATCGTCAACGTGGTGGAGGAGCTGCCGGGCTATCTGGCGATCGATGTCCCGACGGATCTGGTGGCGCAGGCGCGCACGGATGCCAGCCAGAAGCTTGCGGCGCTGCGCGACCGGTTCGGCATCGACGCGGCCATCGAGATCCGCCAGGGCGGTCCGGCGCATGAAATTCTGGCTGCGGCGGAGGCCAACCGGGCGGATCTCATCGTGCTGGCCTCGCATGTCCCCGACTTCTCGAACTACTTCATCGGCGCCACCGCCGACCGCGTGGTGCGCCACGCCAAGTGCTCGGTGCTGGTGGATCGCTGAGCGGGAGACAGGACATGGAGACCGATCACTACCGGCGCGTTCTGGAAACGCGCCGCGCCGAACTGGACCGAAGGCTCACGAAGATCGAGCACGACCTCGACCAGCCCGGCAATCCCGATGACGACGACCGCGCCATCGAGCGCAATAATGACGAGGTGCTGGAGGGGCTGGGCGAGGCCGGCCAGAAGGAACTGGCGGCGATCGAGGCAGCGCTGGGGCGAATCGAGGCCGGCACCTTCGGCCGCTGCGCCCGCTGCGGCGAACCGATTTCCGACGCGCGTCTGGCGGCCGTGCCACACGCTGCCCTGTGCAGCGACTGCATGAGCGAGGCGTGATGCGGCGGCCGCCGCATCACTGTCAAAAAGTCTTAACGGAACACAATGCAATGTGATGATGGAGCGGGCTTCGGCCCGTTGCGTTTTCACCCCGGACCTGCATTTTGCACGAGACGGAGGATGCATTGCATGAGCGACCTGTTCCGCTTCGGCCGAACCTATGACTTTCACGAGATCGTCGCCGATGGCGTGGTGCACGGCATCGGTATCGTGTTTGCGCTGATCGGCGTGACCGCGCTGATCTTCTATGCCACTGTCTGGTCCAGCTATGGTCAGCTTGCCGCCGCCTGGACCTATGGTCTCGGCCTTGTCCTGTGCCTCTCGGTCTCTTTCACCTACAATATCTGGCCGCATTCGCGCACCAAATGGCTGCTGCGCCGCTTTGATCATTCGGCGATCTTCGTGCTGATCGCCGCCACCTATACGCCCTTCCTGCAGCGTGGCGCCTCCGATCCGCTTGTGCTGTCGATGCTGATCTTTGTCTGGAGCATGGCGTTGATCGGCATCACCGTGAAATGCGTCTTTCCCGGCCGCTACGACCGGTTGGCCATCCTGCTCTATCTCGGCATGGGCTGGAGCGGCGTCGTCGTGGTGCCGCACCTTTCCGAACTCCTGCCGCCGATCACGCTCTGGCTGATCGTCATCGGCGGGGTGATCTATTCGCTCGGCGTGATCTTTCACGTGTGGGAGCGGCTGCGCTTCCAGAACGCCATCTGGCATGCCTTCGTGGTGGCCGCCGCCGCCGTGCATTATTCGGCGGTGCTGACCTGTTTCAGCCTGACGTCGCCCGGCGCCTGACCCGTTCCCGCATCCTCCGCTGCCGGCGTATCGCGGCGCATTGCCTTGACGCGGCGCCTGGGCATCAGGCGCTGCCCGAAAACATCCGGGCTGTGAAGCGTCCATCTGGACCGGCGCATGGGTCGTCTGTTATGTGAAACGATAAGTACACTATAATGGAAAGTATGAGGGCCGGTGTGATCATTCGGGATGCGGGCGAGGCCGATCTGGCGGCTGTCATGGAGATTTACAACGATTCCGTCGCCAACACGACGGCGATCTGGAACGAAACGCAGGTCGATCTGGACAATCGTCGTCAGTGGTTTGGTGCGCGCCAGGCGCGCGGCTTTCCGGTGCTGGTGGCAGAGGTTGACGGTCGCGTCGCCGGCTATGCCTCTTATGGCGACTGGCGCGCGTTCGAAGGGTTCCGCCATACGGTGGAGCATTCTGTCTATGTGCATCGTGACCACAGGGGCGCCGGCATCGGCGCTGCGCTGATGCGCGCGCTCGTCGAACGAGCCGTGGCGGGCAATGTCCATGTCATGGTGGCCTGCATCGAGGCCGGCAATGCCGCCTCCATACGCCTGCACGAGGGGCTTGGCTTTCGCCTTGTCGGCATCCACCGCGAGGTTGGCATGAAATTCGGCCGCTGGCTGGATCTTGCCTGCATGGAACTGCAGGTGTCGCGACCCCTGTGAGGGGACGTGTCCCCGCGACGCAAAGTGCGCCCTGACCGGCCCTTGCCGTGCCAGTCAATGTCCCCGGATCGGCACCCCGAGATGTGTGAAACGGTCGGGTGTGATTTCTCTTCATCCTCTCTTGCCTATAATTTTTACGAATCATAATCATAAAAACGCGTCATGGTCGGTTGTCGGCGACGGCTTTCCGCCGCTCAAAAACTGCGGCGGGCAAGCCGGTTTGCGGCAGCCCTCCGCCCTGACCCAATGGGCGTTGCTTGCAACGGACTGTCGCGCGACTGATGCAGCACAACCGGTCTTGACAGGCGGACGGCAGCGCTCTTGAATTTTTCACAACCGGCGGTCGGCTCATCGTGTCTGCGGTGAATGTCGATCCCGTCGGAATGGCGTTGCGAGGCCGCTCTGCCATTTCCCGCCCGAGGACACATGAGAGAGCTGATTGTTCATATCGGCGCCAGCAAATGCGCCAGCAGTACGGTGCAGGGGTTCCTGTCGCTCAATCCGGTGATGGCTGCGGGGGGCCGCACCTATGTCTATGCCTGTCTCGATAACAACGGGGCGGTGCTGCATGGGGAGGAACTGGCGGAGGCGGGCAGGCATTCCGTGTTCGGCTATGCCGCCAGCTATGTCGCCTTCGACTGGGTCGAGCAGCTTGGCCAGGGGTTGAGGCAGATTGCCGACATTTTCGATGGCGATGAGAGCGTTATCATCAGCAATGAAGGGTTTTGGAACCTCGGGATCGATCCGTCCTCTGCGACGATCTTTGATGACCTCGGCGTGCCGGTTCGCGTCTTCATGCTCACCCGTCCGCCCGTAGACTGGGCCAATGCCGGCTGGTGGCAATGGGGCTGCTGGGAATATGAGACGGTCGGCGACTGGTGTGACTCGATCGGCTTTGTCGATTACAAGGCCGGACTGGATCAGTGGAAACAGCTGCGCAGGCTGAAGCAGGCCTATGTCGCCGATATCTCGCAGGGCCCCATTCCCTGTCTTCTCGACTTCCTGGACATCACATCGGGCGATTTCGTTTACCCCGAGGACCTGAATGTCGCGTCCAGCGCTGAGGTTCTGCGGCTGCTGCTCGGGAACCGGGAGATGTTCGGACGCCGCACGCACGAGCCCGAGGTCGAGTTCAGGCTGAACGCTCTGCTGAACTATAAGGGACCAAAGCCGCCATTCGCGCTGTCGGAAGCGATGGTGCGCCGTCTGGTCGCGGGAGGCCGCGACAGCCACCGGCAGCTTCTGGACGACATGCACTGGCTGCGTCCGGAGACGAAGCAGGCGGTCTGCGAGGCCTATCTCAGTACCCGGCCCTATGTTGGGCGGTGCAGTGATTTCGATACACAAACCTTCGTGTCGCAAGGGTTCAGCGACAGCTTTGTGGCTCTGCTCGGGCAGCGCCTGCTGGATGGCCGACCGTGAGCTTTCCGACCCGGTTGCCAATGGCTGGCGCGCCGCCAGGACGCGCCGCGCCATGGCGTGGTGGCCCACCATCCGGCATGCGGCGCACCACCCTGGCCCCGCGTCCTGACAAGCGCACCTAGGCTTCTGCCCGGCGGCCGGGCAGCGTCATGGCGATCACGCCGACCATCACGAAGGCAAGACCGATCCAGCTGCTGAGCGACAGCCGCTCGCCGAGAAAGATGGCGCCGATTGCGACGCCGATCGGCACGCGCAGATAGGCCTGCGAGGTGGTGGCGACCGAACCCAGCGTGTGCACCAGCCGGAAATAGATGACGAAGGCGAGGGAGGTGGAGAAGGCCGAGAGCGCGAGCAGCGCCACAAGCGAAGAGGGCGAGGGACTGAGCGTCCAGGGATGGTCGATGACGAGGCTGGCGGGCAGCAGCAGCGCTGCCCCGCAGATCAGCGAGCCGGCCGCCGGCATCATCGGGTCGAGACCCTTGAAATTCTTGCCGTAGATCGCGGCGCAGGCGTAGCAGACGGTGGCGGTGACCACGGCAAGCTGCGCCAGCACATCACGCCCCAGGCCGTTCAGCGCACCGACCCCGATGATCAGGCTCGCTCCGGTCAGGCCGGCAACGACACCCGCCAGCTTGCGGCTGGAAACCGCCTCGTGGCGGGTCACGAAGGCGGTGATCAGAAAGGTCACCACCGGCGTCAGCGAATTGAGAATGACGGCAAGCCCCGCATCCACGCTCTGCTCCGCCCAGGCGATCAGCGTGAAGGGTACTGCGCTGTTGAGGCAGGCCTGCACAAGGAAACGCCCCCAGACGGCGCGATCCTTCGGCAGGCAAAGCCCGCGCAGCCGCAGGATCGCGACAAGCAGGGCCCCGGCAATCAGGGTCCGCGCCGCAATCAGCGTCACCGGCGGGATCGTCTCGATCCCCACCTTGATGAAGGTATAGGCCGATCCCCAGCAGGTGGCGAGGAGCAGAAGAAGAAGGAGTTCGCGGGCGAGACTTGTCTTTTCGGGCATCGGGGTGTCGATTCCTGTGGCTGTCGCCGGCACCCTATCGCCCATTCGTGTCCGGATGTTTCGGCGAAGGTCGAACTATGGTGTCCCCAACAGTCTGTGTGTGCGGGCGGCCGGGATGCCGCCGTCAGGCCGGGATTCCGGTCGCTCCGTTGCCGTGCCGGCCCTTCGCCGCAAGCGTGTCCGGTATCCGCCGGCCGGCCTCAACCGCGCGCCCCCGTGCCCGTCGCTCAGCGATCCCGCTCGCTCAAAGGGCCTCGAACACCATGGCATGGCCGTTGATGCAGTAGCGCAGGCCGGTCGGCGGCGGGCCGTCGGGGAAGACATGGCCGAGATGACCGTTGCACGTCGCGCAGCGGATTTCGGTGCGCACCATGCCGTGCGAGGTGTCGCGCAGTTCCACAACCGCATCCGGCTTGACGGGCGCGAAATAGCTCGGCCAGCCGCAACCGGAATCGAACTTGGTGTCGGAGACAAACAGCGGCTCGTCACAGCCGGCGCAGCGATAGAGACCCTTCTCCTTGCTGTTCCAGTAGGGGCCGGTGAATGCCCGCTCGGTGCCGCTCTGGCGCAGGATGCGATATTGCTCCGCCGTCAGCTGCTCGCGCCATTCGGCCTCCGTCTTCTCGATCTTCAGCTTGCTGTCTTGCATGGCGTTCCTCGCAGGTTTCCGGTTTCTGTCACCTCAGATAGGTGTTCACGACGCGCTCATAAAGAACGGAGCTGCGTCGAATTCTGTCTAAAAACATTGAGGCAGCGGTGAGCATGCCTTAAGTAAGCTGGCACCTCTCGGCCGGCGCCGGAGACCTTGTCCAAGAATCCGACGCATCGGCGGGAGGAAATGATCGCTCAACTGACCCTGGTCTGCCTGTTTCTGCCTTTCGTTGCGGCTTTGGCGGCACCCGTTCTGACACGTCATCTCGGCCACCGGGCCGCCTGGTTGCTGTGTCTTGCGCCCGCGCTCTCCTTTCTTTTCTTCACCGGTTTCCTGCCGGAGGTGTCGGCGGGGGAAGTGGTGACGGGCGGTTATGCCTGGGCGCCCAGTTTCAACCTGTCCTTCTCCTGGTTCCTCGATGGCCTGTCGCTCACTTTCGCGCTGCTGATCACCGGCATCGGCACGCTGATCGTGCTCTATGCCGGCGGCTACATGAAAGGTCATCCGCAGCAGGGCCGCTTCTTTTCCTTCATCCTGCTGTTCATGGGCGCCATGCTGGGCCTTGTGGTGTCCGACAGCTTCCTGATGCTGTTCGTCTACTGGGAGCTGACCTCGATCACCTCCTTCCTGCTGATCGGTTTCGATCACCAGCGCGCAGCCGCGAGGCGGGCTGCCCTGCAGGCGCTCGTCATCACCGGTGGCGGCGGTCTGCTGTTGCTGGCGGGCCTGATCTTCCTGTGGAATGTCAGCGGCGTCACGCAGCTGTCGTTGCTGGTGCATTTCGGCGAGGGCGTGCGCGAAAGTCCTTTCTACCTGGCGACGCTGTTGCTCATCCTGGGCGGCTGCTTCACCAAGTCTGCCCAGTTTCCCTTCCATGCCTGGCTGCCCAATGCCATGGAGGCGCCGACCCCGGTCTCCGCCTACCTGCATTCGGCCACCATGGTGAAGGCCGGCGTCTATCTGCTGATGCGGCTCAACCCGGTGCTGGGGGGAACGGCCGCCTGGGAAATCCTGCTGCCATTCGCCGGCGGCATCACGTTGATCGCCGGCACCTTTCTCGGCCTGCGCCAGAGCGATCTCAAGCTGATGCTTGCCTATACCACCATGGCCTCGCTCGGCCTTCTGGTGATGCTGACGGGGTTCGATACGCCGCATGCCGTCACGGCCGCCGTGCTCTATCTGGTGGCGCATTCGCTGTTCAAGGGCGCGCTGTTCATGGTGGCCGGCATCATCGACCACGAGGCCGGCACCCGCGATGTGACGCGGCTCGGCGGCCTTGCCAAGGCGATGCCGGTCACCTTTGCCGCAGCGCTGCTTGCGGCGCTCTCCATGGGCGGCCTGCCGCTGTTCTTCGGCTTCCTCGCCAAGGAGGAGATCTATTATGCGCTGGCCGGCGGCAATCCGCGTGCCCTGCTGTTTTGCGGGGTGGCCATTCTCGGCAATGCGCTGATGTTCGCGCTCGCCTTTGCCGTGGGGCTGAAACCCTTTGTCGGCAGACCGGTCGAAACGCCGAAGCCTGCGCATGAAAGGCCGCTGCTGCTCTGGCTGGGGCCGGTGGCGCTTGCCGCACTCGGCCTTTTGGCCGGCCTGTTCTCACCCGTTGCCCACCGTTTCATCTCCTCGCCCATGGCAAGCGCGGTGCAGGGGGAACCGGTCACCGTCACCATTTCCACCGTTCCGCATCTCGGGGTGCCGCTGCTGCTTTCGCTTTTGACGGTGGCGCTCGGCCTTCTTGTTTACGGGCAGATCGACCGGCTGCGCGGCCTGATGCAGCAGGTGGTGGAGGCGATCGGTCCGGGCCCGGATCGCGGCTTCGATGCGGCGCTTGCCGGCCTTGTGCGCCTCTCGGTGCGCATCACCCGCCTGATCCAGCCGGGCCGGCTCGACCTCTACATGACGGCCACCTTCCTGATCCTGGCGGCGACGCTGCTGGCGCCTCCCTTCGTCTATGGCGAATGGCCGGCCATGCCGCGGATGCCCTCCGGCGTGCCGATCCACGAATGGGCCTTCTTCGCCATTGCGCTTCTGGGGCTCGTCGCGGTGCTGCGGGCACAAAACCGGCTGACGGCCATTGTCTCGCTCGGCATCCAGGGGTTTGCGGTGGCGGTGATCTTCCTGCTGTTCGGCGCGCCGGATCTGTCGTTCACCCAGTTCATGGTGGAAACGCTTTCGGTGGTCATTCTGGCGCTGGCCATCACCAGGCTCAGCCTGACGCCCTCCGACCGCCGCCCGCTCGGCCAGATGCTGATGGATGGAACGATTGCGGTGGCCTGCGGCCTCGGCTTCACGCTGCTGCTGCTGAAAACCACGGAAGGCGTTTTCGATGCGCGCCTGACGGAGTTCTTCAACGCCTATTCCAAGGTGATTGCCCACGGCGCCAATGTCGTGAACGTCATCATCGTCGATTTCCGCGGCACGGATACGCTGGGCGAAATCGCGGTGGTGATGGTCACGGGGCTCGCCATCCTGGCGCTGATCCGCATCCGGGCCGGCGGGCCGCAGCGCCCGGCCGATAACGATCCGTATGCGGCCGAGCCGCAGGCGGGAGAGCGCCCATGAACACGCTGATCTTCCGCACCGTCGCGCCCTTCCTCACCGCGCTGATGCTGCTGTTTTCCATCTTCATTCTGCTGCGCGGCCATAACGAGCCGGGCGGCGGCTTCATTGGCGGGCTGATCGCCGTCTCGGCGCTTGCCATCTACGGCATTGCCTATGGCGTGGCGGCGGTGCGCCGGGCGATCCGCTTCCATCCGCTGTCGATCGCCGGCTTCGGCCTCATGCTCTCCACGCTGTCCGGCCTTCTCTCGGTCTTCGCGGGCGTTCCCTTCATGACGGGCCTGTGGATCGCGCCGCGCCTTTTTGGGGTGGAGGTGCCGCTCTCCACCGTCATGAGCTTCGATATCGGCGTCTATCTGGTGGTGGTCGGCGCCATCACCTCCATTGCGCTGGCGCTGGAAGAAAAGGAGAGCGACTGATGGAAGCGCTGCTTGCGGTGCTGGTCGGCGCCTTCTTCGCGACCGCCGTCTATCTGATGCTGTCCAGGCACTCCGTGCGGATGCTGCTTGGTATCGCCATTCTCGGCAATGCCGTGAACCTTCTGATCTTCACCGGCGGACGGCTGACGCGGGAAGTGCCGCCGATCATCGGGGCGGGGCTCGACGCGTTGCCGGAGGGGGCGGCCAATCCGCTGCCGCAGGCCCTGATCCTGACGGCCATCGTCATCTCGTTTTCCTTCTTCGCCTTCCTGCTGGTGCTGACCTACCGCGCCTATCAGGACCTCGGCACGGACGATACGGACGAGATGCGGCTGGCCGAGCCGAAGGATGATCCCATGCCGCCGCTCGGCTATTGAGGAGGCCCGATCATGGCTGCCACGACCTCCGCCCCCATCGATCTGTCCGCGGCCCTGCAGCTTGCGCCGACGCCTGCCGCCGACTGGCTGGTCATCCTGCCACCGGCGCTGATGATCGGGCTTGGTGCGGTGTTGATGATGCTGCGCCATCGCATCCGCCTGCATGCGCCGATCGCGATCGCCGGCCTTGCCGGGCTGGTGCTGATCGATGCGCTGCTGCTGTGGCGGGTGCTGGCTGTCGGTCCCGTCACCATGGTGATGGGCCGCTGGCTGCCGCCCTTCGGCATTGCCTTTTCCGTCGATGTCTTCGGTGCGGTGATGGCGCTCGTCTCGGCCGTGGTGGCGCTGGCGGCGGCCGTTGCAGCTTGCACCGAGATCGATGACGCGCGCCTGCGCTACGGCTTCTTTCCCTTCCTGCTGCTGCTGATGGCGGGCGTCTCCGGCGCCTTCCTCACCGGCGACATCTTCAACCTCTATGTCTGGTTCGAGGTGCTGCTGATCTCCTCCTTCGGTCTCCTGATCCTCGGGTCGGAGCGGGAGCAGATCGATGGCGCTATGAAATATGCGGTGCTGAACCTCATCGGCACCACGCTGTTCCTGATCGCCGTCGGCTATCTCTATGCGGTGTTCGGCACGCTCAACATGGCGGATCTGGTGCTCAAGGCGCGCAGCATCTCGGGCGCGCCGCTGATGACGCTATCCTGCCTGTTCATCCTGGCCTTCGCCATGAAGGCTGCCGCTTTCCCCGTGAACTTCTGGCTGCCGGCCTCCTATCACACGCCGCGCGTCACGGTCTCTGCCCTGTTCGGCGGCCTGCTGACCAAGGTCGGCATCTATGCCCTGTTGCGCGTCATGGTCATGCTGTTTCCGCTGCAGCTGGAGGAGCTCAGCCTGGTGGTGGCGGTCGTGGCCGCGCTCACCATGCTCGCCGCCGCGCTCGGCATGCTGGCGCAGAACGATCTGAGACGGCTTGCGGGCTATGCGGTGATTGCCGGCATCGGCAACATGATGGCGGGCATCGCGGTCGGCAGCGTGGCCGGGCTTTCGGGTGCGATCTTCTACGCGCTGCATTCGATGCTGGCGATGACGGCGCTCTATCTCGTCATCGGCCGGGCAGCCGCTCTGACCGGCGAATGGACGCTGTCCGCGCAGGGCGGTCTCTACCAGCGGGCACCGGGTTTTGCCTTCGTCTCGCTGGCGCTGTTCTTGGCGGTGGCGGGATTGCCGCCCTTTTCCGGCCTCTGGCCGAAGATCGTGCTGGTGAAGGCCTCGCTTGATATCGGCGCCTGGTGGCTGGCGGGCAGCATTCTTCTCTCCGGCTTTCTCGTGACGATCGCGCTCGCCCGCGTTTTCCTTCTGGTCTACTGGCGCCCCGCGCCCGGACCGCAGGCCGGAGAAGGAACGCTGCCGGCAGCCGCGTTCGGACCGATCCTGGCGCTCGGGCTGCTGATTGTCCTGTTCGGCCTGTTTCCGGAATGGCCGCTCAGCCTCTCTCAGGAGGCGGCTGCGGGCCTGATTGATCCGGCCGCCTATCTCGGTTCTGTCTTTCCCGGCGGAGGTGCGCGATGACCGCCTTTACCTTGAACGTGCTGTTTGCGGTCATCTGGGTCGCTGTCAGCGGCAGCGCAAGCGTGCTGAACCTGCTGTTCGGTTTTGCGGTGTCGGCGCTTTCGATCGGACTGGTGCGGGAGCAGGCGCACGGGGTCAGCTATCTGCGCCGCATCGGCCGCATTCTCTCGCTGCTGGCGCTCTTCCTGCGCGAGCTGGCGCTGTCGGCCTGGAAGGTCGCGGTGCTGGTCACAAGGCCGCGCCTCGTGGTCAGGCCCGGCATCTTTTCCTTTCCGCTCACGGTGGGCCGCGATTTCGAGATCACGCTGCTTGCCAATCTCATCACGCTGACGCCGGGTACGCTCTCCGTCGACGTGTCGGAGGACCGCCGCACGCTCTATGTGCACGCCATCGACTGTTCCGACATCGAAGGCGCCAGGCGGGACATCCGTGAAGGCTTCGAGCGCAAGATCATGGAGGCCTTTCGATGATCACCGAGGCGCTGCTTCTTTCCGCCGGCATCTGGCTGTCTCTGGCCCTGCTGGTCCTGTCCTTTCTCGTCACCGTGGCGCGCGTGATCCGTGGGCCGACGCTGGGGGACCGGGTGGTGGCTCTCGACATGCTGGTCGGGATCGCCATCGGCTTCATCGCCGTCATTGCCATCAAGACCGGCTTCACGCTCTACATCGATGTTGCGATCGCGCTCGGCCTTGTCGGCTTCCTCGCCACCGTGGCGCTGGCCCGCTTCATCCTGGCGCGCGGTGCTGCCGGCGCGGAAGGCGAGGGGGCTGCCATGCGCGGTGAGGACGCCGGCGAACGTCCGGAGAATCGCTCCAAAATGAAACAGGAGAGAAAAGCATGAGCCTTATACTCACGCTGGTGACGGTTCTGCTTCTGGTGGCCGGCAGTGCTTTCGCGCTGATGGGCTCGATCGGCCTGATCCGCTTTCCCGACATGTTTTCCCGCATGCACGCCGCCTCCAAGGCCGGCACCGTCGGCTCTGGCCTGCTCTTGCTCGCGGCAGGGCTTCATTCTGCCGATTTATCCATATTCGCCAGAGCCTTGGCGGGATTTTTCTTCTTCATCCTGACCACGCCCGTCTCGGCCCATCTGCTGGCGCGTGCGGCCCATAAGGCAGGCTATCGGCTCCACCCGTCCTCCGTTGCCGACCATCTTCGTCAGGACAGCCCTTGATAATCAGGGTGCCTCTCATATTTACTTTGGCTTGTCGCCATCTGTGCGATAATCAATCAGTAAGCGCTTAAACTCGTAGGACAAAGTCCCGAATAGAACAAAGTTACGAAGATTGTATTTGGACTTTGCCGCGAACAATGCTAATCGCATTTCAGTAGAGCACGAATATCGACCGCGTTCGGCCAAACTCTTGCCATTGATTTGATGTCCGGGAACGGGCAGTCGGGGCAAAAGGGGACAGGAACAGCGATCGGTATTTTGCACGGCGCGCAAAAATTCGTTCACGCCCGCATGGATCTAGGGGTGGATCCGCTTTCGAAAGAAAAACGGGCATGATCTCGGGTTTTACGCACTGCTCTGCACACGGCGCTGTATCAAGGTGATACAGACGCCAGCGAAACGAACAGGAGATTTGAAATGACCGAAGTCACTGCGGGCAAGGGCTCCGATCTGCTGGTGGAACTCACCGCCGATATCGTGGCCGCCTATGTCAGCAACCATGTCGTCCCGGTGGGCGATCTGTCCAACCTGATTTCCGACGTGCACAGCGCGCTCAGCAACACGTCGTCGCCGGCGCCCGTTCCTGCCGCGGTCGAAAAGCCGAAGCCGCCCGTGCCGATCCGCAAGTCGATCGAAGACGACTACCTGATCTGCCTGGAAGACGGCCTCAAGTTCAAGTCGCTCAAGCGTCACCTGATGACCCATTACAACATGACGCCGGAAGAATATCGCGAGAAGTGGGGCCTGCCGGCCGACTATCCGATGGTGGCTCCGTCCTATGCCGAGGCCCGTTCGCGCCTTGCCAAGGAAATGGGCCTTGGCCAGCGCCGCAAGCGCGCCAAGTAAGATCCATGCCTCCGCCGCTCCCTCTCTGCAAGGGGCGCGGTGATGGCGTGACCCACAAGCGCTGCCGGAGCGGTGTTCGCTCGGGCGGCGTTTTTTTGTGTGGCAGGCACGGATGTCGCCGCGAGCGCGATGATGCGACCGGGGCGATCCTCGTGCGCCGGGAGCGTGGGCGCTTGTGGCTTGCGCTGGCGCGCCTGCCGTGAGAGGCGCCCGATTGTTGCCGGCATGGCCGCGCAGCCTCCGCCGCCGTCCCGCAGATCCCCTCGATTTTGGGAGAGGGGTGAGGATAATCATCCCGAAATTTTAGCGTCTGTCGGAAAATATCCCTGTAAAATCAACGAAACGGTCGCAGGACCCGCTTTTGTTTGTCCCCCGGTTGTGACAAGGGTATATGAATTAATTCCTATTTCGGGAGTTGTTCATGCGAGAGATCGACAGAATTCCACCACTGCCATGTTCCTCCGAGGCGCGCAATGCCGCCGGTCCGGTGCTGGTGCCGCCCTTCGTTCCGCCGGCCACGCTGCCGTTGACGCAGGTCTGCCGCATTGTGCGGCAACTGGTCAGCGAACTGGTGATGGCGATCGGCGACCGCACGAGTTTTCGCCGTGACCGCCGCCGCGCGCTCTGCCATGTCCGGCAGATCGCCATGTATGTCTGCCACGTCACGCTCAGCATTCCGCAGGGTGATATCGGCGATGCCTTCGGGCGGGACCGGTCCACCGTGGGCCATGCCTGCAGCGTGGTGGAGGATCGTCGTGAGGATGCCGCCTTCGATTCTTTCGTCTCGACGATCGAGCGCATGGTGGTTGCCGTTTTCGGCCGTCGCGAGGGTCTGCGTCATGACTGAGGGTTTTGGCAAGGACGGGATCGGCGGCAGTCCTTCTCCCGTATCGCCTGTGGGCAGCAAGGCCCTGGTGCGTCTTTTGAAGCAGGTGGTGCGCGGCCCCTGCCACCTGCCGGAGGGCGCCGAGGCAGACGAGCTGGTGCTCACGGGCGCCTCGGGGCAGGGGCGCCATGCGTCGGAGGTTGTGCAGGCAGCGCTGTCCGCCGGGCTGCTGGAGCGTCAGGGCGAGCGGTTATCGGCCCGGCCGGAGGCGATCGCCTTTCTGCGCAGGCAGCTGGCGGAGGTCGGCGACGAGCCCTTTGCCGGCCAGCACCGTCTCGAGGTCGAGGAGACCGTGGAGGTCGCCCGGGTGCGGCAGGCCGTGCGGCGCAACCTGCTGGAATCGCCGCTTGCTGCGCTGGTGCGGCTGAAGGATCGCGACGGAAAGCCCTTCTTCGGTGAGGAGGCGATCGCGGCGGGCGAGCGGCTGGCCGCCGACTTCGAGCGCGGGCAGCTGACACCGCGCGTCACCGCCAGCTGGGAGCCGCGGCTTGCCCAGCGCATGGCGGGCGAGCGGGGCGGTCTTCAGGATCTGTCCGATACCGCGCTGGCCGCAAGGCTTCGCGTCAACCGCGCCGTGGAGGCCATGGGCCCGGATCTGTCCGGCGTGGCGCTCGATGTCTGCTGCTTCTGCAAGGGGCTGGAACTGGTGGAGAGGGAGCGGGGCTGGCCGGTGCGTTCCGCCAAGCTGATGCTGCGCACGGCCCTTCTGGCGCTGGCGCGGCATTATGCGCCACCGCCCGGACGTCCGCGCCGCCATGCCTGGGGCGCGGAGGATTTTCGCCCGCAGCTGTAAGGTCGGACATTTCGGGCGAAGGCCGGGGATGGGGTCAGGCCGCTGTCAGCGCCTGCGCCTCGTCCCGGATACGCTTCACCATGGAACGCAGGCCGTTGGCGCGCTGCGAGGAGAGGTTCTCCACCAGACCGAGGCGATTGAACACCTCGAACACGTCGGATGTCGCGATCTGCGAGGCCGTCTTGCCGGAATAGGCGGCCAGCACGATCGCCACCAGGCCGCGCACGATATGCGCGTCTGAATCGCCTTCGAAGGTCAGCACGGGATCGGCTCCTTCGCCACGATGGGTCACCAGCCAGACCTGGCTTGCGCAGCCGTTGACCTTGTTCTCGGCCGTTCGCTTGTCCTCCGGCAGATCCGGCAGCGCCTTGCCGAGTTCGATCACATAGCGATAGCGATCCTCCCAGTCGTCGAGAAAGGCAAAATCGTCGATGATCTGGTCAATGCTGGTCATGGCGGCTCCGTTGGGCTCCCCGGCAGGCGCAAGGCCCGGCGGCTCGCCTGCGGGCGCCCGCGCGCAGCCGCGGTTCGATGCCCCTCATATAAGGGGTGGCGCGCGCAAGGAAAACCTCGGCGCAGGGAGAGAAACAGGTTTATCGCGGCATGGGCAGGGCGTGCCTTACCGGGCAACCCGGAAGCGCGGCGCCAGACCTGCGACGCGCTTTTCGGTCTGCGGCGCGCTGGTCTCCGCCACGGTCGGTGTCACGGGTTCTGCATAGGTGTAGCGGTCGGCGCGGCGCCAGGCTTCGAGGTGGCGGCCGCACTCGTCTTCCTCGAGCGACTCCCAGAGGATCTGGCCGCGGGTCGTATCGCCGATCACGTCCTTCAGATGCGTGTAGAAGCGCTCCAGCACGAACAGCGCTTCGGTTTCCCCCATGGCAAGGCCCTTCAGCGTGGTGGCGAGCTGATGGCCGGAGACATCAAGCAGGATGCGTTCGGCGAGCCAGCGGCTGGCCGACAGCGTATCGGCCAGCGTGGTGGCAAAGCTGTCGGCATCGCGTTCGCGGGCAAAGCGCACGAGAAGCGCCTCCTGCACCTCGGTCAGGCTGCGCAGGCCCAGCCGGTCGCCCGGTGCGCGGTTGAGATGCGCGGCAAGCCCCTTGATCTGCTGGCGCAAGGCCTCCTCGCGGGCAAGGCGTGCCTCTTCCGGCCCGTCGGCCAGCTTTGCGGGGACGGAAAGGGTCGGTTCGGCGCCGGCCACGCGGTTGGCGGAGGCATCCTGCGCCGGTTCGCCGGGCGCTGTCCTGCGGGCGTGGCGAAGACCGACCAGGGCGTCGATGACCTTCGGCGACAGGTTCTCGCGCCGGACAATGGCGCGGGCATGATCGGCCCCTTGCGTGCGGGCAATGGTGATCAGCATCTCGTCGGTCAGGCAGGCGGACCCGATCAGAAAGGGAGCGGCGACGGATACAGGCTGGCTGGCGATGAAGAAGGCAACGGCGGGCGGAATGTGCAGGGAGCGGGAGAGAGCGGCAACGGCCTGGCGGCGTGCCTCGTCGCCGGAGGCCTGGAAAAGAGGCGTGAACAGTTCCGCAAACTGACGGAGTTCCGATTTCGTCGGGCGCTCGAGTTCCTCGAAACTCGTGACCGTGGCCATCAGCACCACATCCTTTCTGCGCATGGCCTGCGGCCTCTCAAGTTCACGATACCGGTCCACGGTCCTATCCACCGACGCATTACAAACGATACAAGGCTCAGAGCGTGCGCGCGGCCCCCGGAGCGGCCGTCGTCCTGTCCTCTGGACGGGCAAATCGATGACGGCAGGGCAGCACCGGGTGCAAGGCACGCCACCACCGTCATGGCATGGTTAAGCCATGTTACGGAAATGAGGTTAATGGCTGGTGAAGAGGTTTCTCCCGCCGGCACAGGTCCGCCGCCGTCCGTGCCATGGCAGGCCATGCAGCCAGGCCGTAAAACGCAGGGACTCCTGGCCGGGTGCCCGTCGTCTGGCGGCAGGCTGCGATGCCGGATTGTCCCGGAAATCCCGACAATCCCTTGGTTTTCCACAGGCAAGCTCGACAGGATGAAGGGGCATTGCCGCAACACCCGGCCACAGCCGTCGCTTTCTCCCATTCCCGCCCGAGAGGGGCGGCCCCGCTTAGCAAATTGTTAACGGCGTTATGGCTGTATTTCAGGAGGGACGCATAAACGATTCTGCAAGATCCTGTTTCGGGATGAACCGGTTTGACCCCGGTTCGATAAACATGCAGCGCCGTGAAACCGTGAAGGGTTCCATGCGTTTCCCTTGGCGCAGATCCCCGGATACCGGAAGGCTCCGGGGCTGACGAGAAAGGCGCAGATGCCTCGGGCACGAGGTGCGCCGGCCCCGGCTTGGGGCAGGGTGAAATCGGTCCGTCCTTCATCCGTCTCGAACTCTTGATGGAGACGAGCATGGCAGAGATCGTGGTGATGAATGCATGGCGGGCAGAGCATAAAGGCCGCAGGCCGCAGCCCCCATCCCGTATGCCGGAGGCGCGTGATGCGGCCGTGCTGCTGTTTACCGGCGTGCGCTACGAGCGGCGCGAGGAGATGAGCCACCGGCTGATGGACGAACTGACCTTGCGCGCAGACAGCCAGTAAGGCATCGCGAGACACAGAGGGGATAAAGGCGCACCGACAGGTCGCGTCCTCTCAGCGTGCCGTCTGGGGAGCCGCCGAAAGCGGCAGGCATCCGGCGCCGTTCAGGAACTCGCTTGTCTGCGGGCGAAAACTTGCCTGCGGCGCCATGGCCCGCAGAACCGCATAGCCCTGCGTCTGCTGTGTCTCGACGATGATCGACTGGGCCAGGGTCGGCGCCTGTGCCTTGCGCAGCCGGGTGGCCTGCACGGGTGTCGCAAGGATCACGTCCAGCGCGCCATCGACGGCAGTACGATCATTGATGCTGAAGGTTTCGTTCGATGCGGCGTCGAAGGTGGCGAGCGACCAGAACGGCACCTCGCCGCTCGCCGTCAGCTGGACCGGCCCCTCATCCAGATCGAAGGCGCAGACGGCAATATCGAGGAACGGATCGGTGCGGCCGAGACCGGCCGGATCGCGCCCCGGCCCCAGCACATGGAATTCGAAGGACGGCCCCTCGCGCAGCACCCGGCTATAGGCATCCCGTTCGCTGTAATAGGGCAGGGCGAGAATGATCACCAGATGCAGCAGACCGGCACCCACGAGACCGGTCAGGATGGCGAGCAGAACTTTAAGCATGGCCACACCCGATGCGGTCGATGCGCGGCATGGCGAGGTCGATCAGACCGGAACTGCCGGCCGTCGGCGTGTCGAGCAGCGTCAGCACCAGCCGGAAGGGCTTTTGCGCCTCCACGGCCAGCCAGTTGCCGGGTTCGGCGGTTGCGGCTACCGTGATGACGAAGCTGCCGTTCTGCTCGCGCAGCACGCTGCGGGAATTCAGCGCCACCGGCAATCCGTCGGACGCATTCGGCAGCCGGTCCTCGCTGCCCGTGGCAAACAGCGTCCACAGCCTTGCCTGCGGCGTCTGGCCGGAAACCAGATAGGTGCAGTTGCCGTTCAGCCGCTCGCCTTTCTCGTCCGTCGCCGCCGTGAAGCTCAGGCCCTCCGCGCTGCCATAGAGCAGGCGCCCGCCATTGGCGCGGTGCGCCTTGGCATAGGGATCGGCATTGACCGTCTGCGCCTCGGGAAAGGCCTCCCAGGCACCGAGCCGGATCGCGCCGAAGCCGGTCGTGGCATCAAGCGCCACCCGCGTCGAACCGATGCCGACGCCAAAGGCGACGATCAGGGCGAGCGCAACGAGAAGGGGCAGGCGAAACAAAAGCGGTTCAACCTCTGTGGTTCAGGGTGATGAGCGGTAGCACTGTTTGCCGCGCGGGAAAATGGCGAAGGTCGGTTATCGCTCCACGCTCGCGCCGATCGCCGCGGGCGTCGCTTCCGCCATCTTCTGGGCAGGCAGCGGCGGGGCGGTTGCGAGATCGCGCGCGATGCGGCGCAGAAGGCGCGTGCTGTCGGCCGATAGCGATCGCGGGCGGCTGAGGGCCGGCGGGCCGGGTTCCGCGCCCTTGGCGGCAACGGGGGTGCCGGTCGCGTGGTTGCCGTTCGGCAGCGGGTTGTCGATGCCGGGGATCGGCTTCAGCTCGATGCCCTGATGGGCGTAATCCATCAGCTTCTTGAAGGTCATCGCCGGCAGCGAGCCGCCCGTCATGTTGTTGGTCGAGGTGAAGTCGTCATTGCCGAACCAGACGGCGGCCGTGTAATTGCCGGTGAAGCCGATGAACCAGGCATCGCGATAGGCCTGCGAGGTGCCCGTCTTGCCGGCGGTGACGATGCCACCATCGAGGGCCGCCCGCCGCGCGGTGCCGATCACCGGGATCTGGGTGAGGATACGGTTCATCGAGGCCATGGCCTGTTCGCTGACGACGCGCCGGGCAGGCTGCTCGTCGCGGTCGAAATCGTAGAGCACGTCGCCCTCGTAATCCATCACCTGGGCAATGCCGTGGCGCCGCGTCTGCAGCCCGCCGGAGGGCATCACCGCATAGGCGGTGGCCTGATCCATGACGGTGACTTCCGAGGTGCCGAGCGGAATGGTCTTGTCGGTGCGCAGCGGGGTCTCGACGCCCATCTTCTTCGCCGTCTCGACGATCACGTCGATGCCGAGTTCCTCCTTGGCAAGCCGCACCGGCACGGTGTTGAGCGATTGCGCCATGGCCGTCAGCAGGCTGACGCGGCCCTTGTAGGAGCGGGCATAATTCTGTGGCGACCAGCCGCGCCAGGTGATCGGCGCATCGGAAATCATCGTGTCCGGCGTAAAACCATGCTCCATCGCCGCCGTATAGGTATAGAGCTTGAAGGAGGAACCCGGCTGGCGCAGCGCCTTGGTGGCGCGGTTGAACTGGCTTTCGCCGTAATCGCGCCCGCCCACCATGGCGCGCACGGCCCCGCCGGTCTCGATCATCACCAGCGCGCCCTGCTTGACCTTGTAGCTGTCGCCATATTCGCGCAGCGAGCTTTCCACCGCATCGTCGGCCGCCTGCTGCAACCCCATGTCGATGGTGGTGCGCACGATGACGGAATGCTTCTTCAGCCGGCCATCTGCCGCCAGCCGCTGCACCTCGTCAAAGGCCCAGTCGAGAAAGTAATCCGGCGCCGGCTGTTCGGCCCGGTCGATGACGCTGGCCGGATTGCGCCGTGCCGCCACCACCTGGCCCTCGGTCATCAGTCCGCCCTGCACCAGATTGGTCAGCACCTCGTTGGCACGCGCGCGCGCCGCCGGCAGGTTGACATGCGGCGCATATTTGGCCGGCGCCTTGAACAGGCCGGCCAGCATCGCGGCCTCCGCAAGGTTCACATCGGTGATGTTCTTGCCGAAATAGAACTGTGCCGCAGCGGCTGCCCCGAACGTGCCGCCGCCCATATAGGCGCGGTCGAGATAAAGCCGCAGGATCTCCTTCTTCGACAGGTTCGCCTCCAGCCAGAGCGCCAGGAAGGCTTCCTTGATCTTGCGCTCCAGCGAGCGCTCGTTGGTGAGAAACAGGTTCTTGGCGAGCTGCTGGGTCAGCGTCGAGCCGCCCTGCACCACGCCGCCTGCCTTGGCGTTCTCGTTGAGCGCGCGGGCGAGGCCTAGAAAATCGATGCCGAAATGGCTGAAGAAGCGGCGGTCCTCGGTCGCCAGCACCGCCTTGACCAGATGATCCGGCAGCTTGTCGATCGGCACCGAATCCTCGTGGATGATGCCGCGATGGCCGATCACGTTGCCGTAGCGATCAAGGAAGGTCACGGCGAAATCGCCATGGTTGCGCCAGTCCTTCTTGGTTTCCTCGAAGGCCGGCAGCGCCAGCGCGAGCAGCAGCACGCAGCCCGCCGTGCCGAAGGTCATTGCCTCGTCGGCCAGTTCCACCACCACCCGCTTCCAGCCGCGCACGCGAAACCGGCGCGAAAAGATGGTGATTTCCTCCCAGATCTCGGCGGCCCGGAAGCCTGCCGTCCAGATGGTGGAATCGATCCAGCTGTCGATGCGCAGCAGCAGATGCCGCCTGCGGCGACGCTTGCTTCGGGAAGGATGGGGATCGTCCTGCACCTTGGAAATTCCTTGCTGGGACCCGGACGGCTTGACGCATCCCGCACGAAGCAGGAAAAGCCTTCACCAACCGCTTACGGCGAAAATGGCTGACAAATGGTTGACGCCGGGGCAGGCGACAGCGCTTTGCCGCCCCCTCCTTCAGACTTTGATCAGCCGGTGCTAAAAAGACAAGATGGAAAACCAGTTCTGGAAAACGAAACGCCTGGACGAAATGACCCAGGCCGAATGGGAAAGCCTCTGCGACGGCTGCGGCCTCTGTTGTCTCAACAAGCTGGAGGACTGGGACACCGGCGAGGTGGCCTTCACCTCGGTGGCCTGCCGGCTGCTGGACGGGCAAAGCTGTCGCTGCAAGGACTACGAGAACCGCCAGGAAACGGTGCCGGACTGCATCCAGCTGACGGTGGAAAGCCTGCACGAAATCCCCTGGCTGCCGCCCACCTGCGGCTATCGCCTGGTGCGCGACGGCGAGGACCTCTACTGGTGGCACCCGCTGATCTCCGGCGACCCCGACACCGTGCACCAGGCCGGTATTTCCGCGCAAGGCCGCACCATTTCCGAGGAGGAGGTGGATGTCGACGATTTCGAGGATTACCTCGTGGACTGGCCGCTGACGGTGGGGGAGACCGCGAAGGCGCGGTGATCGAATGCGTGACATTCGAGGTAATATGCGCGAAGGCCCCCTCTTGCTGCCGCGTTTGTCGCGGCAATCGGTTGACTGGATCGATTGCCTCGCTTCGGAAAACGCTCCTCACCCGGCCACAAGGGAGACGGTTTGAGGCACCCGCCCGGGCCTTGATCGGCTTCGGCGGGTCGGCTGGGTTACAGTCCTTCTCTTGGTGGGCAGGAGCCTTGTTTCAGATGGAATAGCCTTGTCTTGTGGCGGTGATGGCTGCCGCCAGAGGGGCCTTCTGATGCCCTCACGCGCCCCGCATCGCCGCCTTCAGCACCTCCGGCAGGCGGGGATCGGTCATCTGGGTCACGTTGAAGCGCATCAGGTTCGGCGCAGAGAGCGTCGGGCTGAACACGTTGCCGGGGGCAAGCACCGTGCCCTGGGACAGGGCGGCTTCCGCCATGGCGACGGCATCGACGCCGTCCGGCAGGCGGCACCAGAGGGTGAAGCCGCCGCGGGGCAGAAGCACGGGGGAGATGCCGAGCGGGGCAAGCATCTGCACCGCCGTCCGCCTTGCACCCGCCAGCCGGCGGCGCAGGTCGTCCAGGTGTTTGCGGTAGGAGCCGCCGGTCAGAAGTTCCGCCAGAACTGCTGCCACGAAGGGGCTCGGGCCGCTGAAATGGCCGGCCACCTGCAGGTCGGTCAGCGGCGCGATCCAGTCGGCCCGGGCGGCGATATAGCCGGTGCGCAGCGAAGCCGAGATCGTCTTTGAAAAGCTGCCGATGCGGATGACGTTGGAGAGCCCGTCGAGGGCGGCCAGCCTCGGCGAGGGGTCCGGTTCGTAATCGGCAAAGATATCGTCCTCCACGATCGGCATGTCGTATCGGGCGGCGCTCGCCACGATCCGGTGGGCCACCTGCGGCAGGAGCGAGGCGCCGGTCGGATTGTGGAGGGCGGCATTGGTGAGGTAGAGGCGCGGCCGTTCCCGCGCCACGACCGCTTCGAAGGCTGCCGGATCCGGCCCGCCCGGCAGGAAGGGCACGCTGAGGATGCGCGCCTGATGCGCCTTCAGCAGGGCCTGGAAATTGAAGAAGCAGGGATCGTCCACCAGCACCGGATCGCCCGGCCTCAGCAGCAGGCGGCAGACGAGATCCAGCGCCTGCGTGGCCGAGGTGGTGAGCAGGATCTGCTCCGGCGGCGCGGCAAGCCCTTCCTCGGAAAGCCGGGCGGCAATCACCCTGCGCAGCGACGGCGCGCCGAGCGTCGGGCTATACTCCATCAGCAGCCGCGTTTCGCCGCGCGCCACCTGGCGCAGCGCCTTGCGCAGCGCTGCCTCCGGCATCCAGTCGGCCGGCAGCCAGCCGCAGCCGGGTTTCGGCCGGTCGCCAGCCGCATCGAGCGATTGCCGCGTGACCCAGAAGGGATCGACCGCGCGGGCGGCAGGGCTTTGCATCTCCGTCAGCGAGAGCGGGGGGGCGGCCCCCGAGGCCACAAAGAAGCCCGCGCCGCGCCGGGCGCGGATCTGCCCCTCCGCCGCCAGCCGGTCATAGGCCTCCACCACGGTGGAGGGCGAAACGCCGAGGCTTGCCGCCAGCCCCCGGATCGAGGGCAGCCGGTCGCCGGGGCCGAGCGCGCGGGCGGCGATGCGCAGGCGGATCGTTTCCATCACGAGACGGGTGCGCCCCAGGGGAGACGCGAGGGGGGAGGCGAGGGGAAAGGAGGAGGGAGAGGCGGCGGCCGCATCCGGAACCATCGGGGCGCTGCGGGCAGACGCGGTCGGCATCGGTGTCCTCATGGTGTTGGCCGGCGACGGATGCGCCGGCCGGCGGGGATGGCCGGATGGCGCATCGTGATGGAGTGCACTGTATGGCAGGAATTATCCATACAGTTTGGCGAAATTGTACGGTACTGTATCTCGGCGGCAAGCCCCTGTCCTGTGAAAATGAAGGCCTCATCTGCGAGGGTTTTCATGCACACATCCTTCCGCGGCGTCGGCAGCGGTCTGCTGGGCGTCATCATTTTCAGCGGTTCGCTGCCGGCCACGCGCGTGGCGGTCAGCGATCTTGCGCCGCTGTTCCTCACCTCGGCGCGTGCGGTGATTGCCGCGCTGATCGGCGCGGCGCTGCTGCTGGTCATGCGGGAAAAGAAGCCGGCGCGGGCCGATCTCGTGCCGCTTGCCGTCGTGGCGCTCGGCGTCGTCGTCGGCTTTCCGCTTCTGACGGCGCTCGCGCTGCAGACCATCACGTCGGCCCATTCCATCCTGTTCATCGGGCTTCTGCCGCTCGCCACCGCCGGCTTTGCGGTGCTGCGCGGGGCGGAGCGGCCGCGCCCGCTGTTCTGGCTGTTTTCCGGCCTCGGCAGCGCCTGCGTGGTGGGTTTTGCGCTGGCGAAGGGCGGGGAGGGCGCGCTTGCGGGCGATCTTCTGATGTGCGCGGCAATCCTGCTCTGCGGGCTGGGCTACGCGGAAGGTGCAAAGCTCTCACGAAAACTCGGCGGCTGGCAGGTGATCTGCTGGGCGCTGCTGATCGCGCTGCCGGTGATGACGGTGATGGCGGCGCTGACGCTGCCGGCCTCGTTTGCCACCATCTCGGCCCCGGCCTGGGCGGGGCTCGCCTATGTTTCGGTGTTCAGCATGATGGTGGGCTTCATCTTCTGGTATCGGGGACTGGCGCTCGGCGGCACGGCGGCGATCGGCCAGCTGCAGCTGCTGCAGCCCTTCTTCGGCCTGCTTCTGGCGGCGCTCGTGCTGGGGGAAGCGGTCAGCCCCGCCATGCTGGCGGTGACGCTCTGCGTTGTGGCCTGCGTGGCCGGCGCCCGCCGCTTTGCCCGCTGACGCCGGCTTCCGCCCCGGCCGCCTCATATCACGCTGAGGGACGATCCTCTTCCCATCCGCCGGCCCATCCCCTATCTCTGCCCGACAGCATCAAACGGGAGGCGTTTTACCATGGGCAAGCGGATCATTTTCACCGGCGGCAGCGGCAAGGCGGGGCGGCATGTGGTGCCCTATCTGCAGGAAAAGGGGCACCGGGTGCTGAACCTCGACCTCAAACCCTTTCCGGGCGAGGGTGTGGAGACGCTGATCACCGACCTCACCCATTCCGGCGAAGTGTTCAACGCGCTCTCCCAGCATTTTGGCTTTGACGGGCTGGAAACGGGGGATGGCCCGGCCAAGGTGGATGCCGTGGTGCATTTTGCCGCCGTGCCGCGCATTCTCATCCAGCCCGACAACACCACCTTTGCCGCCAACACGCTCTCCACCTACAATGTCATCGAGGCGGCGATGAAGCTCGGCATCCGGAAGGTCGTCATCGCCTCCAGCGAAACCACCTATGGCGTATGCTTTGCGGAAGGCGACAAGGATTACCACCAGTTCCCGCTGACGGAAGACTATGACGTGGACCCCATGGACAGCTACGGCCTTTCCAAGGTGGTGAACGAGAAGACGGCGCGCGCCTTTGCCATGCGCTTCAAGGCAGACATTTATGCGCTGCGCATCGGCAATGTCGTCTCGCCCGAGGATTACGCGAACTTTCCGCAGTATCTCGCCAACCCGCCGATGCGCAAGCGCAATGCCTGGAGCTATATCGACGCCCGCGATCTCGGCCAGATCGTCGATCTCTGCCTGGGCAAGGACGGCCTCGGCTTCCAGGTGTTCAACGCCGTCAACGACACGATCACCGCCGACGAACCCACCCGCGATTTCCTTGCCCGATGGGCCCCCGGCACCCCGATCACCGGTTCGCTCGACGGTTTTGAGGCGCCGATCAGCAATGCCAAGATCCGCGACGTGCTGGGTTTTCGCGAGGAACACGACTGGCGGAACTATGTGACGCGGTAGGTTTTTGTGGGGGGCAGGACAGTTGCGGCGCGCCCCCCTCATTCGCCCTTCGGGCACCTTCTCCCCGCTGGGGAGAAGGGATCAATCGCGCCGTCTGCGCCCTCTATCGAAACTCTAACCATTTGCGGCACGGGCTCGCTTTTCCCCTCTCCCCTCGGGGAGAGGTCTGCCGAGCAAAGCGGAGGCGGGGTGAGGGGGCGGAATGGCAGGACAACCGATTTACGGCTGTTATCTGGCTGGTTTGCGTGTCGGGTTTGGGCCTCCTTAACAGTCGTAGGGTCAGCCTTTGTCTGTGGCCGAAAGCGGACTCGGTTCCTGCTTTGATCAGGGGCTCTGGATCCTGGTCGTCTCCGACACGGTGTATCGGCTCAGCTTCGGCGCGAAGCGGTTTTTCAGTTCCTCAGCCGAAAGTACATCGAAGTGGACAGATGCTTCCTTGGGGCAAGTGAGTTAGATCCCGAGACGCTTGGCTATGGCCTTGTAGTAGCTGTCTTCGAAGGCAAGGGAATGATTCGTTCTCAAGGTCGCAATCCAAGCGGGCGGTGCGGCGGGGTTTCTCAATGCCGATATGAGACAAAGGAATTTCGCGTGCGTTATACCAGTTCCGCGGGACGGATTAGGCGCCTTTAGGGCGTCGAACATTGCTTTGAAGGTAGGGAGGTCCTTGGCAAGATTCATATGGAACTTATAGGCCTCGCGCACTCCGGCGTTCAGAGTGTCCGCAAGAAGGTTTCTTAGGGGGGCCTCTTCGGGTGAACCCAGAAACAAAGGAAAGAACGATGCCGCGAGGCGTCCCAGCCGGTCATGTGGGGCCCAGACTTTGCGGGTATCTTGAAGAGTCGCAAGAAGCTGGGCTGGCGTTCCATATTTCGATTGGAGCCAAAGCCTTGAATAGACTCCAAAATAGCTCTGCGGACTGTTACTTTCGATGACGGTTTCAAGCATAGGGTGACAGCGCCTTGTTTTGACGAGGGTCTCAACAAGATAATTCGCCATATCGACCATTGCGGCGTCGTCCACAAGAAGACCTGACTGACCTGCCCTCGCTAAAACACTTGCCACCGACGGCGTCAGAGGGCGGCTTCTTATTAACGCATAAACATTTTCCCGGACGGCCGGACGTCGCTTAATCAGGTCTTCTAGGACTTCCGGTTTCACGATAGCGCCGGTTTTTGTCGCAAGACCCAGCCACCGTTTCAGGACCTTTTCGCCGTTTCCGGCGTCGAATGATTTTTTACGGATTCCTAGCCGTACTCTGGCTTCAACAAGGGCGCGCTGCCTGTCCAACGGAAGCCCGTGTTTTAGGCGATGGTCGACACTTGCCTGTACCGTATCTAGGCGAGCGTTTTCGAGAATACAAAAATGCCGTATAGCCTCGGATTGGGTAAGGATTACTGTTTTCCCGCTGTTCAAACGAACCTGTTTCGTCTGGAGGACAAGATCAACTGTCTTCAAGGCCCGCTTGGCGTCGACGATCGTATCGACGCCAATGTCGATATCGTCCATGTAACGCACGAAGTCTCGCCCGGGGTCGCTGGCGAGGTAGGAATCTAGCTCATAGAGGAAGCAATGCGCGAGTAAGCGGGGTGCATCAAGATTGATTTGCGGTAAACCGACCTCGATGCGAGGAGTGTAGTCAGGTTGCCAAAGCAGATCGCCGAGAACGTAGATCAGCATATCGAGCACACATTCGTCGACGCCACTGATTGAAGCGATCGCGTTTCGAAGATGAACGTAGGAAATGCTGTCGTAATAATTTGCGATGTCCGTCACTACGATGAACTTGCGGGTCTTGGAGAATTCAAAAAGCTCTTTCTGGAAATTCAGCCAAGCTGCGAACGTGCCATAACCACTCGGGGGAGAAGAGAACTTGTGATCCTTCGGCTCAAAGAACGCCTTGCTCGTAGGTGCCTTGCCTTTGATCTCAGAATAAAGGGCATCAGATAAGCACTGTAGAACGATGGCATCCCGTACACTTGGAATGACGAGCTGCCTACAAAGACCTTTGCTTTTTTCTACTAGTATTCGTTGTGCCTTCTGTGGAGCGTAATCGCCTGACAATATCAGGTGTGAAAGTTTTTGGCTCTCTATTTTGCGCGATACGTGAAAATCGAAGTTCTCAATGCCATCGCAAATGAATTGATCTCGCATGGAGAATCTGACTTTCTCCCTCCAAATCCTTTCGATGTTCTGTGCCGAAAAGATCGCACGCAGTTTCCTGGCGCGTATGTCAAAGCGGGGAGATCTCATGATGACCGTATGGTGATTGCTTCCGCAACATCTCAGATATCCATTGAGAAGTACATAGCAGCGCGGTAAAGACGGCCATCTGTCTCCGAGTTGAGAAGTGTGGCGGTCGCCCGGAACTCGTCGAGGTTGTCTTGTTGATGGCTTGGTAGGTTAATCGCCAAGGAGGCTTTGGGCCGTTTTCTCCCAGCACGATAGATCGATGGCGTTTCCGCTACCATCGTATTAGATCCGACGGTCGCCATTCCCATCCAACCCCACTGCCATCCCCCGGTAATCCCCCACTCCCGCTCCCCCCGAATCTCCTCTATCCTCGCCCGCATGAACATGATCCGGCGGTTTCCCATTCTTGGTGCGGTGCTGGCGCAGGGGCTGGCGGTTGGGCTGGTGCTGGCGCTGCTTCTCCTTCTGCGGCCTCTGCTGCCGGCGGGGGGCTGGTGGTCTTGGGCGGCGGTGGGGGTGCAGGCGCTTTTGGCGGCGGGGCTGACGGTTCTGTTGCGGCTGCCGGTCTGGTGGGTGTGGATCGCGCTTCTGTTTCCGGCAGCGCTCGGGCTGGGGCTGACATTCGGCAGTCTGCCCGCCTGGCCCTTCGGGCTGGCCTTCGTGCTGCTCTATCTCTTCTATTCCAACACGGCGCGCGAGCGGGTGCCGCTTTACCTGACGAACGGGGTCACGGCGGCGGCGCTGGCGGATCTGGCGCGGGAGCGGGGCGTGCGCCATGCCATCGATCTCGGCTCCGGTTTTGGTGGTGTGGTGCGGGCGCTGGCCGGGGAAGAGTGCCGGGCCACTGGGGTGGAAACGGCGCCGATGGCCTTTCTCGTTTCGAAGGCGCTTTCCCGCCTGACCGGGCGCGGAACCATTCTGCGGCAGGATCTGTGGACGACGGATCTGTCGGAGGCCGATCTCGTCTATGCCTTCCTCTCACCCGAACCCATGCCAAGACTGTTTGCCAAGGCGAAAGCCGAGATGAAGCCCGGAAGCCTGCTCGTCTCCAACAGCTTTGCCGTGCCGGACGTAGCGCCGGATGCGGTGTGGGAACTGCCCGACCGGCGCCGAACGCAACTGTTTCTCTATGAAATGGGCAAGGCCTGACGGATCGCATGGGCTGATCCCGTTCGTCTGCGCCCTGCTGGCCTGACCTCGGTGGGGCTGATCCCCATGGGCCGGCCCGCGCCGGCCTGCGCTTTGCGGGCCGGCGGTCTCCAAGGCCTGATCCCCGCGAGAGCTGATCGCGGGCAAGACTTCATCCGGGTCAGGCGGGACCCTGGTCCCTGCGCCGCTTTGTCACCGGTCGATGTTTTTGCCCGCCCTTGACCTTCCCATGATGGGAAGCCCTACATGGGAGAAAGACAGGGATGCCCCATGCGCGTCCCGGAAGGATGGAAGGCATGAACCAGACCGTGACCACCGCCCGGACCCTCGCCGGCGCCGAGCCGCTGATCATTCCGGTGGAGGGCATGAGCTGTGCCTCCTGCGTGCGTCGGGTGGAGCAGGCGGCGGCGAAGGTGCCGGGGGTGGCCTCCAGCGCCGTCAACTTTGCGACCGAAAGCCTGACGGTCGAGCCGGGCGAGGGCTTTTCGGCCGGCCTGCTGGCGGAGGCGATCCGCAAGGCGGGCTACGAGCCGAAGCCGGAGCAGGTGACGCTTGCGCTGCAACGGGTGCCGACGGAGGTCGAGGCCGCGCGGCTTGCGGCAGCGCTTGCGGCGCTGCCCGGCGTCGTCTCCGCGTCGTTTGCGCCGGGGGCGGCCCAAGTGACGGTGGAGGCCTTCGGGCGGGATCTTTCCCGCAGCCTGCGGGCAGTGGTGAAGGGGCAGGGTCTTGCGCCGCAGCCGGCGGCCCCGGTTGCGGCGGGTGGCCATTCCGCGCTGGCGCAGGGGCATGCACAGGAGGAGTCCGGCAGCGCCGGGCCGCATGATCATCACGAAGAGGATGCCGCGCGGCTGAAGCGGGATCTGGCGGTTGCCGTTCTCCTCACCCTGCCGCTCTTCGTGCTGGAGATGGGCGGGCATCTCTATGCGCCCTTCCATCACTGGCTGATGGGGACGGTCGACACCCGGCTTCTCTATTATGGCTATGCGGCGCTCGCCACGGCGGTGATTTTTGGCCCCGGCTTCCGCTTCCTGAAAACCGGGCTGCCGGCGCTTTTTCGCGGTCATCCGGAAATGAATGCGCTGGTGGCGCTCGGCGTGCTCTCGGCCTATGCCTATTCGCTCGTCGCCACCTTCGCGCCGCACCTGCTGCCGGCCGAGGCGCGCTATGTCTATTTTGAGGCGGCAACCGTGATCGTGACGCTGATCCTGGCCGGCCGCCTGATGGAGGCGCGGGCGAGAGGCCGCACGGGGGCTGCCATCCGCCGCCTGCTCGGCCTGCAGGCCAGGACGGCGCGGGTGGAGCGTCATGGCGAGACCGTCGATCTTCCCGCCGAGGCGGTGGAGCCCGGCGACGTGCTGATCGTGCGCCCCGGCGAGCGGATCGCGGTGGATGGCACCGTGCTCGACGGCGCCTCGCACGTGGATGAATCGATGATGACCGGCGAGCCGCTGCCGGTGGAAAAGAAGGCCGGCTCCGCCGTGGTGGGCGGCACGATCAACGGCACCGGCAGTTTCCGCTTCCGGGCCGACAGGGTGGGGGGCGATACGCTGCTTGCCCAGATCATCCGGCTGGTGGAACAGGCGCAGGGCACCAAGCTGCCGATCCAGGCGGTGGTGGACCGGGTGACGGCATGGTTCGTGCCGGCGGTCATGGCTATCTCGCTGCTGACCTTCGGGATCTGGTTGTTCCTCGGCCCTGAACCTGCGCTGCCGCATGCGCTGGTGGCGGCGGTTGCGGTCCTCATCATCGCCTGCCCCTGCGCCATGGGGCTTGCGACGCCGACCTCGATCATGGTCGGCACCGGCCGCGCGGCAGAACGCGGCGTGCTGTTTCGCAAGGGCGATGCGCTGCAGGCCCTGCAGGGCGTGACCATGGTGGTGCTGGACAAGACCGGCACCGTGACGCGCGGCCGCCCCGAACTGACGGATGTGGCGGTGGCCGAGGGCTTTGACGAGGATGCCGTGCTCTCTGCCGTGGCGGCAGTGGAGGCGCGCTCGGAACATCCGGTGGCCGAGGCCATTCTCGCGGCCGTTCAGGCGCGCGGCCTTGCCGTGCCGGCGGCCTCCGGCATTCGGGCCGAGGCGGGATATGGCATCGAGGCGGTCGTCGAGGGCCGCCGTGTCGCCATCGGCGCCGACCGCTTCATGCAAAGGCTCGGCCTGTCGGTTGCGGCGTTTGCCGAGAGGGCCGATGGGCTGGGCCGGGCCGGCAGGACGCCGCTCTATGCGGCGATCGACGGGCGGCTGGCGGCGATCCTCGCCGTCTCCGATCCGCTGAAGCCATCGAGCCGGACGGCGATTGCGCGGCTGAAGGCGCTTGGCCTCAAGGTCGCCATGGTAAGCGGCGACAATGCCCTGACGGCAAGTGCGGTTGCCGCCGAGGTCGGCATCGGGGAGGTGGTGGCCGAGGTGCTGCCGGCCGGAAAGGTGGACGCATTGAAGGCGTTTCAGGCGCGCGGCGAACGGGTGGCCTTCGTTGGCGACGGCATCAACGATGCGCCGGCGCTGGCGGCGGCCGATGTGGGCCTTGCCATCGGCACCGGCACGGATGTGGCCATCGAAAGCGCCGATGTGGTGCTGTCCGCCGGCGATCTGACAGCGGTTGTCGATGCGATTGCGGTCAGCCGCGCGACGCTTGCGAATATCCGCCAGAACCTGTTCTGGGCCTTCGGCTACAATGTGGCGCTGATCCCGCTGGCGGCCGGTGCGCTCTATCCGGCCTTCGGCATCCAGCTGTCGCCGATGATCGGCGCCGGCGCCATGGCGCTCTCCAGCGTCTTCGTGCTGACCAACGCGTTGCGGCTGAAGACGCTCGATCTTTCGGGAGGCATGCGATGAACATCGGACAGGCGGCAGAGGCCTCCGGGGTTTCGGCCAAGATGATCCGCTATTACGAGCAGATCGGGCTGATCAGACCGTCCGCCCGCAGCGACAACAATTACCGCGTCTATGGCGAGGACGAGGTGCATGTGCTGCGCTTCATCAAGCGGGCCCGCTCGCTCGGCTTCTCGCTGGAAGAGACCGAGCGGCTGCTTGCGCTGTGGCAGGACCGCTCGCGCGAGAGTGCTTCGGTGAAGGCGGTGGCGGTGCAGCACATTGCCGACCTGAAGCGCCGCATTGCCGAGATGGAGGGCATGGTGAAGACGCTGTCGCATCTCGCCCATTGCTGCGGCGGCGACGGGCGCCCCGACTGCCCGATCCTCGAGGATCTGGCCGGCCATGTTCCGCCGCCGATACCCGCCGCTTCGCGTTCCCGCCGGCGGGCGCCATGAGCGGCATTGTCGACAATCTGGTATGACTGGAGGAGATGAAAAGATGACCACGTTCCACGTGCCCGACATGACCTGCGGCCATTGCGAGAAGACGGTGAAACAGGCGCTGGACAGGGCGCTGCCGGGCGTTCCCGTCGCGGTCGATCTCGCCGGCCACCGGGTGACCATCGAGGGCGGCGATGCCGGCAAGGCGGAAGCCGCCATCCGTGACGCGGGCTACAGCCCCGAACGGCTGGGACTTGCCTGAGAGACGCCGCAACTGAAAAACCTCTCCCCGCCGGGCGGGGAGAGGCCTCTTGCACAGTCAAACCGTGCAAAGGGGATCAGAACTTCACGCCGATGCCGACATTGACGACATGCTGATCGAAATCGGCATTGATGCCGCTGATGTTCTTGTCGCCGTAATCGTTGTAGCGATATTCCAGACGGCCGAACATCTTCTCGGTGAAGGCGTAGTCGATGCCGCCGCCGATGGTCCAGCCGCTGAAGGTCTTGTCGGAATCGATGCCCGGGCCCTTGACGAAGCCGTTGGTGGCCGTCCAGCCGCCGGCGGCGAAGATCAGCGCGCGGTCCATGGCATAGCCGACGCGGCCACGCACGGAGCCCGACCAGTCGGTGCCGGCGTTGAAGCCGCCCGTATAATCGTTGTCGTTCCAGTCGTAGTTCACGTCGCCTTCGACGCCGAGCACGAAGCCGTTCGACATCTGCCAGTTATAGCCGGCGAATCCGCCGATGCGGCCGCCGTCGAAATCGTCGGAACCGATCGCCGCGCCGCTGAAATCGCCATTGGCCCAGCCGTAGCCGCCGAGCAGACCGACATAGGGGCCGGACCAGGTGAAGGCGGGAACAACCGGTTCCTGGGCGACCGGCGCCTGCGGTGCTTCATAGATCGCATCGGCAGCAAGCGCTGCGGAGGAGGTGGAGATGGCAAGGCCCGTGGCCAGGAGCAGGATTTTCTTCATTGTCTCGTTTCCCTTTCATGAGCAACAGGATCGCATCTAGGGCGTGCGGTTCATATGGCTGTAGCTAATATACAACACAGTATCAGCAATGATTGAAAATGCGGCTTGCCGCGGTGGAAATGCCTGCGGAATGGGCAGGGGCGGGAGCCTCTTTCACCGCTTGCGGTTTGGGGGAGGAGACCCTTATGCTGGCGGTCACGGGATCGCGGGCATGCCGGCGGCACGCCGATCCAGCAAGGAGTAAGATTTTGTTTCCCTTCGATAATTCCTATGCACGCCTGCCGGACCGCTTTTTCGCGTCCGTCTATCCGGAAGCCGTGTCCGGCCCGGTGCTGATCGCCTTCAACGGGGCGCTTGCGAAAAAACTTAGGCTCGACCTTGACGAAACGGATGCCGGGCGTCTTGCGGCAATTTTTTCCGGAAACGTGCTGCCGCCGGGGGCGCAGCCGCTGGCCATGGCCTATGCCGGCCACCAGTTCGGCAATTTCGTGCCGCAGCTGGGGGATGGGCGGGCGATCCTGCTCGGCGAGGTGGTGGATGCCGACGGCGTGCGGCGTGACATCCAGCTGAAGGGGGCGGGCCCGACGCCGTTTTCCCGTCGCGGTGACGGGCGTGCGGCACTCGGGCCGGTGCTCAGGGAATATATCGTGTCCGAAGCCTTTGCGGCGCTTGGCATTCCCGCGACGCGGGCGCTGGCCGCCGTGCTGACGGGCGATCCCGTCTATCGCGAGACCGTGCTGCCCGGCGCCGTCTTCACCCGCGTCGCGGCAAGCCATGTGCGGGTCGGCACGTTTCAGTATTTTGCGGCCCGCGGCGATCACGAGGCGGTGCAACAGCTGGTGGATTACGTGATCGCCCGGCACTATCCCGATCTGGAGGGGGCGGAGAAACCGGCCCTTGCCCTGTTGCAGCGGGTGGCGGCGCGGCAGGCGGAACTGATTGCAAGGTGGATGGGGGTCGGCTTCATCCACGGTGTGATGAACACCGACAACATGACGATCTCCGGCGAAACGATCGATTTCGGCCCTTGCGCCTTTCTCGATGAATACGACCACATGAAGGTGTTTTCCTCGATCGACCAGCAGGGACGCTATGCCTATCGCAACCAGCCGGGCATCGGCCAGTGGAACATGGCGCGGCTGGCGGAATGCCTGCTGCCGCTGCTGGACGCCGACGAGGAGCGGGCGGTGGAGGCGGCGAACGCCGTGCTGAAGGCCTTTGGCGAACAGTTCCAGGCGGCGTGGATTGCCGTCTTCCGCCAAAAACTGGGGCTTTTCACCGAGGAGCCCGGCGATGGTGAGCTGGCGCAGACGCTGCTGGCCGCCATGCAGGAGGGGCGCGCCGATTTTACCCTGACCTTCCGCCGGCTTGCCAAACTGGCGGAAGCGGAGGCTGCCGGCGGCGAGACGCGCCTTGCCGCCGAGGCATCCTTCGTGGAAGGTTTTGCGCCCTGGCAGAAGGCGGAGGCCTGGCTGCCGCTGTGGCGCGAACGGCTGGGCCGCCAGCCGGCAGGCGAGGGGGCGGCAAGCCCGGCCGCCCTGATGCGTGCCGCCAACCCGGCGCTCATTCCCCGCAACCACCGCATCGAGGAGGCGATTGTGGCCGCGACCGAGGGTGATCTTGCCCCCTTCCAGCGCCTGCTGGAGGCCGTCTCCGATCCCTACAACGACCGCCCGGAGTTTGCCGACTACACGCAGGCGCCGAAGGACGAGGAACGGGTGCTGCGGACCTTTTGCGGGACGTGAGAGACGAAACCGCGCCTTGCCGGCCGGCGGTCGGTTCTATGGCTCCGACCGGCTGCTGGATTCGCGATTGCCGGGATAGGATTTCAGGCCGGGAAACGCGGGCAGGAAGGCCTCGCGGCGGATGGTCCAGAGTTCGTAGGTGGGCGCAACCTGGTTCGGCTGGTCGAGCGAGCCGAGGTTGATCTCCACCTCATCGCCGGTTCGGGCAAAGACCGGCGATCCGCAATGCGGGCAGAAGAAGCGGCCGGCATAGCTGCCGGTCTCCCCTTCGACTGCGACGGCCTTCTGCGGGAAGATCGCCGAGGCATGAAACAACGCGCCGTGATGCTTGCGGCAATCGAGGCAGTGACAGAGGCCGACGCGATAGGGCGCGCCGCTGGCCACGAACCGCACCCGGCCGCACAGGCACCCGCCTTCGAACTGATGCATTGATCGTCTCCTTCTCCTGTTTCCATCTCAATCGCAGGCGACCGGTTTTGTTTCAACAAAGACCGCAGGCGCCGGGGAACGGCGGAGCGCGGCACGTGAGAAACGGTGAAAATATTGACAAAATATCGGAATTCGCCTTATGGCGGGACAAGGCGTCGATGAACGGCGCATCGACCTATCTGCCCGATCCGGATGAAGAATTGTGACGTCTGCCTGCGGTATCCCCCGGATCATTCACCAGACCTGGAAGACGCGCAAGGTGCCGGAGGATATGGGCGATCCGCAAAGCTGGATCGCGCATAATCCAGGCTGGGAATACCGGTTCTGGACCGACGACGATCTTCTGGCGTTCTTTAAACAGGAAAGGCCGGATCTTCTCGATCTCTACCTGTCCTATGCCCGGCCGGTTCAACGGGCGGATCTTGCCCGCTATTGCATCCTTCAACGGTTCGGCGGCCTCTATGCCGATGTCGATACGCGCTGTCTTGCCTCGCTGGAGCCGCTTGCGGGGGATCCGCGGGTAATCCTGTGCGAGGAGCCGGCGCGCCACTGGCAGCCGGCGCTGGTGCGCGGGCTCGACCGCCTGTGGTTCAACGGCACGATGGCAAGCCCGCCGGGGCATCCGTTCTGGGACATGGTGACCGATCTCTGCCGCCGGATGGCGGAGCGCCGGCACGGCGATGTTCTGGAAACGACCGGGCCGCTGGTTCTGACGGCAGCCGTGCGCGACTATGCCGATCCCGATGGTCTGGCGCTGAATGCCTGCGGCCTGTTTGCCGATATCGATGTGCATGGCAAGCCCTCCGGCGGTGCGCGCCACGGACCCTATGGGCACCTGACGCTTTCCACCCATCTGTGGAAGGGCAGCTGGTATCCGCGCAGCCGCCAGCACTGGTGGCCGCGCAAGGTGGCGCGTCTGCGGCAGCTGGGCGACCGCCTGTTCGGCGGCCCGCGCCTTGACCCGGAGCGCATGCTTGCGGGGCTCGACAGGGCGCGGCTGCAGCGCGCACCGCAAAAAGCCTCCGATGACGATCATCTGCTCGTGCTCGTTCCCATGGGCAAGGCCGAGCCACAGCTATTGCGCTTTTGCGAAGGCCTGCTGGCGCTCGGCCATCCGCGTGAACGGCTGCATCTTTGGTTCGGGCAGGTCGGCGGCCGTGACGAGATCTCCGATGTGCTCGAGACCTTCATCGCGCGACATGGCAGCCGGTTCGCGTCGGCGGGCATCGTCAGGACCGGTCGCAGGTCTTATGGGCCGGTGCGGGGCAGACGCGGCGCGCTGGCAAGGCTGGCGGCTACCCGTAACGCGCTGCTGGCGCAGACGCTGACGGATCGCCATGACCGGGTGCTGTGGATCGGCACCGGCGTCACGGACTATCCGCCGGACATCGTGGCGCGGCTGAGGGCAGCCGGGGGGCGGATCGCGGTGCCGCATGCCGTGCACGACCACGGCGGGCCAAGCGCCGACGCGGGCTCCTTTCTGACGATCGCCGAGCCGACGCGCGCGGATTTCTACGGCCATGTGCGCCAAGGGCTGCTGCAGCCGCCGCGCCGCGGGACTTTCCGCCGTCATCTGGACGATCTGCGCTACCTGGACACGGTGCCGCTGCACGGCGTGGGCGGGGCGATGCTGATGGTCGATGCCGATTGCCACCGGGCCGGCCTGCTGTTTCCCGAGCGGCCCTACCGCCACCTGATCGACACCGAAGGTTTTGGCCTTCTGGCGCGGGATGCGGGCGTGATCCCGCTCGGCCTGCCGCAGCTGGAGATCCGGGTTGCGGCGCCGGATCGACTGCACGCGCCTGCGGACGCCACCCGGTTGCACGGGCACGGTGGCGGGGCGGAGCATCCGGTTTCGGCAGCGGTGGGAATTTCCGCCGCCGCCGCCGCGCGTTCGGAAAATGCAGCGATATAGGAAAATAATCCTTGACGGCGTGACGGCGCTGTGACATGATCTCTGCATAGTCGAAGAATTGCGACTGGCGGCGACGCCGGTGCGATAACTTCCAGTCTGCGGCCTCACGGTTCTGTCACGAACCTGGGGCCGTTTTTTTATCCGGACATGCAAGGCGGGACTTTTTGCGCGCGGGACACATCCCGGCGTGGCGGAGCCTTTGGATGAAGGAAAGGCCCGGCGGGACAGGGAGAGACGCATGGATGGCTTGGAAAAGATCGATGTGTCGCTGTTCGGTCTGTTCGCTTTGGCACCGGATCAGGGGCTGGCGGACGAGGCCGATGCGGTGCTGCTGGAATTGAAATCGGCGGATGCGGAGGCGGGCACCGAAGATCTGCGGCTGCTGCTGAACGAGATGACGCGCGAGATGCGGGCGCAGTTCCTCGCCTTCCGTGCCCTGCGCGCCGAGGCCGAACGGCAGGCGGCCGAGGGCGACGAGGCAGCCCAGAAGCTGGCGCGCGCCGACCTGAAGGCGGCGACCGATGCCATGTCGCTGATCGTCAGGACACTGGAAAAGGTGGACAGCCTGCAGCGGCAGATCTCCCGCGACCGCGCGGAAGAGGCCGAAAGGCGGGCCGAGGAAACCGGATTTGAGGAGGCGCTGCGCGATGTCCGGCAGCTTATCGAGGCACGGGCAACGGAACTGTTCCGGCGCTGGCAGATGGACGGCAAACAGGACGATGACGGCGCTTTCCGCCCTGTCGACGGCGGCCACGGTGCGGCTGGGGCCGGACCGCCCGTCGCAGGCCACCCAGACGGCACTGATGTCAGCAAAAACGGTGCTTGAGGAGTTTTCCGGCGGCATGAGGCATGTTGGCGAGGACCGGAAGGCCGAAGGCACGGCATCTGGCGCGGGTGGTGCACGGCACGGTGCGGCGCAGACTTCGGCATTGGTTGCGCCTGTCCCTGATACGCTGGCGCCAGACCGGCAGCGGAGCGCCCTCGAACTGCCGGAGCGGGTGGTGCGTCAGGCCGGGCGTCTCTGCCGCAGCTGGACGCTTGCAGGGCGCGCCGAGCAGAAGCCGCCAGCCGGCGACTGGCGCACCTGGCTGGTGATGGGCGGGCGCGGCTCCGGCAAGACACGCGCCGGCGCCGAATGGGTTCATGGGCTTGCAACGGCATCTCCCCGCTCCGACCTGCGCATTGCGCTGGTTGCGGAAACGCTGGGCGATGCCCGCGAGGTGATGATCGATGGCGTCTCCGGCATTTGCCGGATTGCCGGGCGGCTTGCGCCGGATTTCGAGATTTCCCGCCGCCGGCTGGTCTGGCCGACCGGGGCGGTGGCCCAGATCTTTTCCTCGGAGGATCCGGAAAGCCTGCGCGGGCCGCAGTTTCACTTCGCCTGGTGCGACGAGCTGGCGAAGTGGAAGCATGCGGAAGACACCTTTGACATGCTGCAGTTCGGCCTTCGGCTGGGGACCGCACCGCGCCAACTGGTGACGACGACACCGCGGCCGGTGCCGGTGCTGAAGCGGCTGATCGCCGATCCCGCCACACGGCTGGTGAAGATTGCCACCCGCGACAATGCCGAGCATCTGGCGCCGGGCTTTCTCACCGCGCTGGAGGAGCGGTATCGCGGAACGCGGCTCGGCCGGCAGGAACTGGAGGGCGAACTGATCGAGGACCGCAGCGACGGGCTGTGGAAGCGTGCCGATCTGGAGGCGCTGGTCATCCGCTTTGCCGGGGCCCTTCGGCGCATCGTGGTGGCGGTCGATCCGCCCTCCGGGCAGGGCGCAACATCCTGCTGCGGCATCGTGGTGGCCGGGCTTGAAACGGGCGGGCGGGCGGTGGTGCTGGCCGATTGCTCGGTCGAGGGCTTGAGCCCCGCCGGCTGGGCGCAGGCGGTGGTGAAAGCCTTCCGTCGCTTCGCCGCCGACCGGGTGGTGGCCGAGGTGAACCAGGGCGGCGAGATGGTGGCGGCGATGCTGCGCAGCGTCGACGAGACCCTGCCGCTGACGCAGGTGCGGGCCACGCGTGGAAAATATCTGCGGGCCGAGCCGGTGGCGGCGCTTTACGAGCAGGGACGGGTGGCCCATGCCGGCCGCTTCGTGGAACTGGAAGACCAGATGTGCGATTTCGGCCCCGATGGGCTGTCCGGTGGGCGCTCTCCGGACCGGCTCGATGCGCTGGTCTGGGCGCTGACGGCGCTGCTGCTGGAGGGGCAGGCGGAGCCGCGTGTTCGTGGGCTTTAATGGGGCGCTTGTGTCAGAAACAACACGTCCCGCCTCGTGGGCCGGCGCGTTTCGTGCAGATGCCAGGGAGCGTTGACAAGCGTTAGCCGCGGCGGCGCCCGGCGATTATCCGGCTGCCTTGCCGCGACAGGGACGATGGCTGTTCACGAGGCCAGGCATAAGGCGCAGAGGCAGGGCCTGCCTCCGGCCGGGAACGAAAAGGGGATCAGCGGGCCTTGGCCGGGGTGGGTGCTGCATCGCGCATCTGCTTCCACTCGGATTCCAGGCGCTCGACCAAATGCTGGGGGATCTGCTGCTTCGGGGTCGTGGCATTGGCGGCGGCGGTCACGGGCTGCTGCATGATCATGATCTCCTTCCAGAGAGGGCCAGAGGTGGTCCAAGCGTTGCGGGTGCAATAACATCCCCGTGATCGTTTGGTTCCACAGCGTTAGCGGAAAGTAAAGAGGGCGCCCGGCGTCTAAACCGATTAGCTAAATTTAAAATCGATTGAAGGGCTTGGCGGCATGGTGCGATGCAGCATCCCGGCCGGATTTTGTGCGGAAACAGGACTTTCAAGTAAAAGGCAAGAATAAAGCGCGTGCATTGCGCCTTGGCTGTGGCATCATAAGGCTGCGGCAGGGGACGGCCGTCTGTCGGGGCATGAGGCCAAGCAGAAAGAGAGGGAATTCATGATCAATACGGTGTTTTTCTTCGATCAGGTGACGCAAAAGCTGTTCGCCAAGGGCATGACGCCTGCCCAGGGCGACGGGCTGGAGGCGATCATCACCTATTGGCTGAAAAGCCACGCCGACGAAGACGACCGCTGGCTGGCCTATGCACTCGCCACCGCCTATCATGAGACGGGTGCGGCCATGCAGCCGGTGCAGGAAAACCTCAATTATCGCGCAGAAGGGCTGCTGAAGGTGTTTCCGAAGTATTTTTCGCCGGCCGATGCGCAGGCCTGCCAGCGCAACCCGCAAAAGATCGCCAATCGGGCCTATGCCAATCGCATGGGAAATGGCGACGAGGCCAGCGGTGATGGCTGGCGCTATCGCGGGCGCGGTCTGGTGCAGATCACCGGCCGCAACAATTACCGCACCTATGGCATCGAGAACGATCCGGACAAGGCGCTCGAAGACGATGTGGCCGTGCACATCCTGTTCGATGGTATGATTCATGGTCGCTTCACCGGCAAGAAACTGGCCGATTTCTTCAACGGATCAGTGGAGGACTGGCGCGGGGCGCGCCAGATCATCAACCGCCTGGACCGGGCCGATGACATCGCGGCCTATGCGCGGACGTTCTACGCGGCGATCAGCTATACCAAGGCTGCCTGAGCGGCAATCGGCGCTGAAACCCTTCGGGCGGGCGTCCTGTCGCCTGCCCGGATGCGCGCCTCCGCGACGGCCTGTTGCGAACGGCCACATGACCGTGCGGGCATTCCGGATGCATGCGTGTGCTCCTCTTTCCTTTCCGGGAGGCTGGACGTCGACCGTCACCTTCGGGATTCCTGAACTCTGAACCTCTGCGCGCCATGCCATCCGCCCCTCGGGCGGAGGTTTTTGCCCTGCGCGCCCTGCAAAGGATCGCTGCCCATGAAGATGCCTTTTCGCCTGCCGCGGCGTGCTGCGGCGGAACGCCTTGCCACGGCCCTGCCTGCCGGCTCCCTGCGGGAGCCCGGTCGCGGTTCGGAGCGCAAGGCGCAGACGGCCGGTCTCGCCATCCTCTCCGGCGAGGGGGCCGCACACTGGTCCGGCCGCTCCTATGCGGCGCTGGCGCGGGCCGGCATGATGCGCAATCCCGTGGTCTACCGGTCGATCCGCATGATTGCCGAAGCCGCCGCATCGGTGCCTTGGCTGGCCTATGGCGGGGAGCGGGAGCTGTCGGCGCATCCGGCGCTCACGCTGATGGCGCGGCCCAACCCGCGCATGGCGGGGCCCGATTTCCTGGAGGCGCTGTTCGGCCATCTGCTGCTCTCCGGCAATGCCTATGTCGAGGGACTGTCGGTGGCCGGTCCGGTGCGGGAACTGCATCTGCTGAGGCCCGACCGGGTGAGCGTGGTGGCGGGCGCCGATGGCTGGCCGCTGGCCTATGACTACCGGGTCGGCGGCATGGTGCGCCGGCTGCCGGCGCTGGGCGATGGCG